>JARKVD010000021.1 GCA_029851835.1 Clostridium sp.
TGAGTTTCAGAAGTACCATCCTGTTGATAAGTTAATTTAGCATTTAAAGAATAATCATAGGATAACTTGTTTTCAGTTGAATTATTTCTAAGAGTTAATTTTATATCGCTTACTTGTAAAGTATAGCTGTATTCAGAAGCGGATTGAAGATTTCTTAGTATGTCTGTGTTTGCAATAAGGCGTTCTCCAAAGGCGGGAGTTATATATTCGCTAATATTTCTTAATACAGCATCAGAATATCTCTTTTCTCCTTCCTCAGTCATTGTAATTAAAGTACCATTATCACTTTCGTGTACTACACCCTTCGACATTTCCTCTTCAAATAAGGCATGTAGATCCTTTAATAAAAGAATATTATCAACTTCATAATAGCCTTTTAAAAAGGCAGTAGCTGTTTCTTCCGCAGTGGAGGATTTTTGTGAATTTTGGCATGCAACTAAAGAAGAACCACATAGAACTAATGCAAAAATAAAAGTAAGGGAAAGAATTCCAACACGTTTTTTTCTGTTATCAAAAATATTTTTAAATCTTTTTTTCATGGTGTCCACACCTCCATTAAAATTGGTTGATAAAATAGAATTGTAATTTGTTTTATTATGCATTACAGAAAGAATAGCGTTACTGTATTTGGCTTTGCATTCAATATCCATATTTTTAATAACCATCTCATCACAGTAAAATTCTAGGTCTTTATTAGTTTCTTTCACCATAATATATACTGTTGGGTTAAACCAATGAAGGCTGTTAGCTATAGTTAAAAGAAGTTTGTATGAGATGTCATGGCGTTTAATATGAATTAGTTCATGTTTTAAAATTAAAGCTAATTCATCTATAGGAATTTTAACTTCAGGAAGAAGTATAATTGGATGGAATAAGCCAATGGCCATTGGACTTAATGCTCGTTTACATTTCATTATTTTAATGGGCTTCTTAATATTGATTTCATTACATACTTCGATGAAAGTTATTAAAGTAGAGTTATCATTTAAAGGCTTACTCCAACGAAGTAAGTTTTTCTTAAAGCTAAAATAACCAAGAAACTGATAGATTAAAAATAGAATTGCACCTATAATCCATGCAAGTGACACCATTTTTAGTGGTGCTGTATTTAAGATCTTAGAAGGAGAAGTTTCTATAAGGGAATTATTATTAAAGAGGTTGAGATTGTAATTTCAATGATGTTAAGAAACAGCTTTTCAATCATTTGTATCCCTCCTGAGTTTTATTAAGAAAATTTCTAAGCTCTGATAACTCTAAATCATCAATTTTTTTTCCATCATAAAGAGCAGAAACAAAGTTTTTTAAAGAGTTTCCATAGAGCTTTTCAAGCATTGACTTTCCTTCGTTTTGAATGTAATTGTTTTCATTAACCGAAGCAGAGTATAGATTACCTTTACCCTGTTTTTCAGCATGGACAAAACCTTTGTTTATAAGTCTTGTGAGTAAAGAAAGAATAGTTGTACTAGCAAGGTTCTTTTTTTCATTAATTTGCTTTTCAATGTAACTTCTGGATACAGGTTCATTAGCCTCCCAGATAATTAGCATTATATCTAATTCTGAATCAGGTAGTCTTTTAATAGTTTGTATCATTTAAATACACATCCTTCTACAAATGTAGTAGCTATATAATAATCATACAGCAAATATATGTAAAAATCAATATAAAATTGAATAAAATGTAAAATGAAGCTGGTTAGGTATATAAAATAATGGCGTAGAATGTTTTAAAGAAAGATTATACATTTAAAGAAAATATAAATAATATATGGTATAATTTACATGAGAACTTGAATAGGATTCAATTTAAAATTTAGTTATTATAACATAAATGAACATCAAAATTTTGATTTGGTTAATGTGAACTTAAGTGAGAGTCTAAATCTTTGATTTAGTCACTCGAACTTACTCCACTGAACGAATGTGAGGCGGAGTCTCCTATAACATATATAACAGTTTAAAATTACAAATAAAAAATAATAATTTTAGGTGGTGTGTTTATGGTAAAGGCAGCGATCATAACAGTGAGTGATAAGGGATCGAAAGGTCAAAGAATTGATGAAACAGGACAAATATTAAGAAGCTATCTAGAGGACAATGGATATGAAGTTAAATATTATATGGTAATTCCAGATGAGGAAGATTATATTGAGGTAGAGCTTAAATATATAAGTGATGTTCTTCAGTTTCCTCTTATAGTTACAAATGGTGGTACAGGCTTTGCAAAACGAGATATAACTCCAGAAGTGACCTTTAAGGTTATTGATAAGTACGTTCCAGGAATTGGAGAAATAATGAGAATGAAAAATTTACAAAAGACTGATAGGGCCATATTGTCCAGAGGGATATGTGGAATTAGAAAAAATTCCATTATTGTAAATCTTCCAGGAAGTCCAAAGGGAGCTAAGGAAAATTTAGAGAGTGTTTTACCAACGCTAAAACATGGAATTGATATTTTGACAGGAGATGCTTTTGAGTGTGCAAGATAAGTGAGACTCCAAATCTATGATTTGGTTAAGTCGAACTTACTCTTTGAATACTCCTTAGAAGAAATGCGAGAAAGAGTTTCTGTATATATAAATAGAAATAGAAAAGATTATATATAAAAAACCATTAGAACATACATTGGTGAAGGATGGCGAAAGTAAAAGTCATAGAGCTATGTTTCAGATTGGAGGGTAAAGTGGCTGATTATATGGATAAGTTTCAAGAAAAAGAAGCTAAAAATATTGTTAACAAAGTGAATAATGAAGAATGCAGAGATTATATTGATATTAATAAACAGACACAAGAACAGTTAACACACATTAATCCACAAGGACGGGCTCGAATAGTAGATGTTAGTGAAAAAAAGAAAAACATAAGAGAAGCGGTTGCTTGTGGATCAATTTATATGAAACGAAATACCCTTGAAAGAATTGAGTTAGGAGATATACATAAAGGTGATGTTTTATCAGTAGCTCAAGTTGGGGGAATTATGGGAGCAAAAAAAACATCAGATATAATTCCAATGTGTCACCCTATCTTAATGACTGGATGTGATATAACCTTTCAAATTGATTATGAAAATAATAAAATTTCTATTACAGCTACGGCTAAAACTGTTGGAGAAACTGGAATTGAGATGGAAGCTTTAACAGCTGTGACTGTTGCAGCTTTAACCATTTATGATATGTGTAAAGCTGTAGATAAAACCATGACCATATCAGATATTAGACTCCTTAGGAAAATTGGCGGAAAGTCAGGGGAGCTTAATTTTGAAGAAAATAAGTGTTAGTAAACTTAAAATAAGGTGGAATAATTATGGCAAAAGTTTTAGGTATTAACTTAAGTGAAGTTAAGGTGGGGGTAAAAACTCCTATAGAAAAGGGTTTTTTGAAGGTGGATTTTGGCCTTGAAGGTGATGCTCATGGTGGAGATTGGCATAGGCAAGTGAGTTTACTAGGGATTGAAAGTGTTGATAAGATTAGAGAAAAAGCAATAATAGAATTAACACCGGGGATATTTGCTGAAAATATTACCACTGAGGGAATTATATTATATGAATTGCCAGTTGGAACAAGGCTTTCCATTGGACAGTCTATTTTAGAGATAACCCAAATAGGGAAAGAGTGTCATAAAGGCTGTACAGTTATGAAAACAGCAGGTGATTGGGTAATGCCAAGAGAAGGAATATTTGCTAAAGTAATTAAAGATGGCTGGATAAAGCCAGGTGATGAAATAAAAATTATATAATAAAGGTAGAATGAAGAGGAGAAAAAATGACACAAGAGCAACAAAATAAGAAAAGAACAGTTACTACTTTTATTGGGATATATATAATATCCTATTTAGCCTTTGCCTTTGGTACAGTACAGATAGTCCCCTATCTGACTAGTATTGGATATTCACCAGTTGAGAGAGGAATTTTAATTTCATCCATAGCAATTGTAACTATTATTGTTCAGCTTATATTTGGGTATCTTTCAGATAAGTATAAGACAGTAAAAAAAATATTTATTGTAATAATGATAGTTTTCGCTGCTTCTAGCTGGATATTTTATACTGTAGATTCAAGACAGTTTATTTTACATTTAATTTTGGTAGCTCTATGTGGGGGTTTTTCAAATCTGGGCATGGGAGTACAGGATAACTGGGTCCTTGAAACAGATGCAAGAACAAGAGATTTGTTTAGTGTTATTAGAGCATTTGGTTCTTTTGGATGGGCTATAGGCGGAATCATATTGGGATATTTAATTAATTCCTTTGGATATAAATCATTAAGTGTAACGGTGTTGTTTTTTACAATAGTTACATTAGGGGGATGTTTTCTTCTTGGAGATGCGTCTAAAAGCAATGATCCAACAACGAAGGGGATAACTAAAGAGGATGTTATAGAGCTTGTAAAGAATAAATCTTATATTTTAGTTATAATAATTTTATTTTTACTCAGCTGTATACAAATGTTTAATAACTATACGCTTATAGATAAGATAATGATCTTGGGTGGCACAAGTAAAGATGTTGGTATAACTGCTACTATAAAGGGATTAGCTGAATTACCTATGTTTTTTGCAGGACCAATGCTTCTTAGAAAATATAAAGCAAAGGCTTTACTTGTAGTTTCAGCTATTGCTTATACAATTCAATTTATTTTATTTGGATTTACTAATACTGTATCAGTACTTCTATGGCTAATAGGATTGCAAATGCTCACTAATCCATGTTTAATAATTGCTTCAAAGGTAATGATTGATGAATTAACCAGTGATGCATGTAAATCAACAGGACAATTAGTGGCAATGAGTATATATACAGGTGGAGCCTCCCTTTTAATACCTTACCTAAGTGGAGTGCTTACGGAATGGAAAGACGTAAACTTTACATTGTTTTTTGCAGCTTCACTAGGCATAGTAGCTTTAATGTTAATCCCTTTAATTAAAAGACCAAGAAGAGTTATATATCTTCATGATAATGATGAAAGTTTAAATGGATAAATATATCTATATAAGAGATAAAGCTTTAAATGAATGCACTGATTTTTAAAGGAGTTAGATAATAATACCCACGTAGCTTCTATTGCTACGTGGGTGTTTCATTTCTATGCTCTTATGCTTTCAAAGTTTAACAAATCCTCAAATATCATGTTTGCACCTTTAAAATAATCATATTCACTAGTTGAGTCCTTCGATTTTAAAAGAGACCAGGTAGCATTATATAGCTTAACTATGTAAAGATAATCTAATAGCTTTTCATAGTATTCATTTTTATACTCTCCGAAGTAACTAGTGACAAGATATTTTCTACATCTAGAGTCCATGAACCACCCAACAGTAGCAAGGTCAAAAAAGATATCTCCCATGGATGCATATTCATAATCCACAAAGTAAAGCTTATCTTTATACAAAATCATATTTGATGCATTTAAATCATTGTGACAAAGACCTAGGATTTTATTTTTGCTTAATTTAATTTCCAGCTTATTTAGAGTAATTAAAATAGCATCAATTGAAGTAGGAAGTGAAATTTTATATTCTTTACATAAGTCTATACGAGTTTTTATATGATTATAAGGATGAAATTCAGCATTACAGGTTAAAGAGTGGAGCTTTTTTAAATTTTCAGTGACCATATCTATAAATTTAAAGGAATCAAATTCTTCTTCACTTGGCATATTACCATAAATCCAAGGACTTACCATAGCTCCTGTTTTAGTCTTATAATAATAAGGTTTTTCGCATAAGCCTATGTTAGCAGCTTTATTGATAATTTCAAATTCAAGGGTTCTGTTAGTATGAATATATGTATATGGACATATTCTTAAAAAGTAGTGTTTATCATTGTAAATAACTTTATAATTCTCGCTGCTTAGACCTCCTAATTTTTCAAGAGACTGAATGCCGGAAGCTTCCCATTTTAAGTTGTATTTTATAAAATCCTCAGCTGATAAGTTCATATTTGTTCACCCTTTTGAATTTAGAATTTAGCCAGTTTAAATTAATGGAAACTCCTTCTCATATTCATTGGAAGGAGTGCTCAAAGAGTAAGTTCCAGTAACTAAATCATAGATGCACGCAGTGAAAGTTCTGCTGACCAAATCGTAGATTTGGAGCATCACTTTTATACTGTCACTTAACTTCGTGTGACCAAATCGGAGATTTGGACACTCACTTAAGCTTCATTATAGCAAAAAAAGGTTTCATTTCAAATTGATTATTATTTAAGTAGGATATAAGATAGAGTTGAAGAAGTTTGTGAAGGAGGTGAAATAAGCCAATGAAGGTATTAGTTATAGGAGGCTCTAAGAGTGGTAAATCTATGGTTGGTCAGGATATTGCAAAAGCCATTGAGAATAAGGAGGGTGAACTATATTATTTAGCCACCATGAAACCCTATGATAAAGAGGATTTAAATAGAATTGCAAATCATCTACAGGATAGGGAAGGCTATGGATTTACAACTATAGAAGAAAGTTTGGATATGAAAAAGGTATCTCAGGAAATAGGCTCAGAGGATACAGTACTTTTGGACAGCATAACCTCTCTTGTTACAAATTCTATGTTCAGAGGAGGGGATTTTTTTGATAGAATTGTAGAGGAAACCGTTGAAGGGGTAAACAGTATTTGTGAAAAAGCTAGGAGTATAGTTATTGTTTCAGATTATGTATTTTGTGATAGCATAGTGTATGATTCTTACACTGAAGCTTTTAGAAGGGAGCTTGGCACAGTAAATAGACGGTTGTCTGAGCTTTCTGATGTTGTGATTGAGTGTTCCTATGGTAATGTGATTTGCCATAAGGGACAGGGGTTATTAAAGGAAACTCCTTCTCATATTCATTCGAAGGAGTAAGTTCGCATAGACCAAATCAAAGATTTGGATGCTTACTTAAGGAAACTCATTTTCATATTCATTCAAATGAGTAAGCTTCACTAACTAAATATAAAATTTGGATGTTCACTTAAGGAGATATTATGAAAAAATATTTTAAAGGATTTTTAATGGCAGTAAGTATGTTTACAGTTATTCCTTTGCCCCATAATATTTGGGATGATGAAGGCGGAAGACATATTATGAAGTTTTATCCCGTGGTTGGTTTCATTGTTGGACTTATATGGTATGGAGTTTTTAAATTGCTTCAGTTTTTAGGTGCTTCAACTATGATAACTGCAGCAATTACAATGGTTACTCCATTTATACTTACGGGAATGCTTCATCTTGATGGTTTTATGGATGTTTGTGATGCTCTTCTTTCTAGAAGAAGCAAGGAGGAAAAGTTAAGAATCCTAAAGGATTCTCATACTGGAGCTTTTGCAGTAATTGCTCTTGCAATGCTTTTTATAGTAAATTTTGCTGCAACTTATACTGTAGTAGATATGAATAGTAATCTTATAGGGCTTATTTTTATTCCTATAATGTCTAGAAGTATTATTGGATATCTTTTATTATCAAAGGAATCTATGAAGGGCAGTTCATTAGGTGCTTTTTTTAAGCAGGGTACAGGAGTTATGGATAGGATTATACTTATGGCAGCTTTAGTTGTTGCTACAGTTATAGCTATGATATTTGTCAATGTAAAGGCGGGAATTATGGTTTCTGTAATGATAGTTACTGCTCTTTTATTGGTGGATAACTGCTGTAAGGAATTTGATGGAATGTCAGGGGATACAGCTGGTTTTGGTCTTGTTATGGCAGAGACAGTTGGTATTTTAGTATTAGCTTTAATTTAAAGGAGGTGTAAAGTTTTGATTTTAGTCGTTGGTGGTGCTTACAGTGGAAAGTTAGAGTTTGTAAAAGAAACCTATGGAATAGAGAAAAGTGATATTTTTTATTGCACTGAAGGAAATATAGATTTTTCAAAAAAGGTTATATCTGGGCTTCATAGATTCACTTATGTAAATTCAGTTCATGGGAAAAATTCATTAGAAATTATTAAAGCAAATTTAGAATTACTTCAAGATAAGATAATAATTTGCGACGAGATTTCCAGTGGAATAGTTCCATTAAAAAAAGAGGAAAGAGTATGGAGAGAGGATACAGGTCGATGTCTTCAATTTTTAAGTAAAGAAGCATCCAAGGTATATAGGATTTTCTGTGGTATACCTACAGTACTCAAAGACAATTAAATAATAACCAGAAAAGAAGGTGTAAAGGTGAAGGAAATTACTATTGGATTTATATTGGATTTAATAATTGGCGACCCGCAAAACCCATATCATCCAATAAGATTTATCGGAGCTATATGTAAGAGACTGGAGATTTTTTTCAGAGATAAGTTAAAAAATAATTTAAAGATTGCAGGGCTATTAACTTGGATAATAGCTGTGTTCAGTGTATATGCTTTAAGTAGTATTTTTTTATGGATAGTTGGATATTTTAGCTGGATCTCGGCAACAATCACTGCTGGAATAATGATTTACTTTTGTATTTCTGCTAAAGCTTTAAAGGTAGAAGGACTTAAGGTTGTGTCTTATATTTTAAAAGATGATTTAGAGGGTGCAAGAAAGCAGTTATCTTATATTGTAGGAAGAGATACAATGAACTTAGATAAAGAAGCAATTTTAAGAGCTGTTATAGAGACAATTGCAGAGAATATGGCAGATGGAGTAATAGCACCGCTATTTTATGCAGGAATTGGGGGAGCACCATTAGCTTTTGCATATAAAGCGATAAATACCATGGACTCTATGTTTGGGTATAAAAATGAAGAGTATATGGACTTTGGATATTTTCCAGCAAAGCTTGATGATGTATTTAATTATATTCCAGCAAGAATTGCAGGATATCTTACAGTGGTAGCAGCTTATCTTTTAGGTTTTAATGGAGCAACATCACTAAAAATTTATAATAGGGATAAGTTCAATCATAGCAGTCCCAATAGTGCGCATCCAGAGGCGGCCTTTGCTGGAGCTTTAGGTGTAAGACTTGGAGGAGCTAATTATTACTTTGGTAAGTTAGTAGAAAAACCAACCATAGGGGATAACATAGAGGAAATAACTGTTGATAAAGTTAATGCAGCCAATAAATTATTATATGGAGCTTCAACTATGGGATTGATTGTAGCATTGCTTATAAATAAACTGATTTATATGTTTATATAATTGGTTATGTTAAATGAAAAATTAAAAAGGCGGAAGATAAATGGCAGTACATGGTGGAAATATTGAAGAAGTAGGAAGAAAGTATAATATAAACCCAGAGGATATCATAGACTTTTCTGCAAATATTAATCCTTTAGGAATAAATAAAAAAGTAAAGAAAAGTATGATTCATGCATTAGATTTAGTAGAAAGATATCCAGACATAACTTATTATAATTTGAAGCATACTATATCAGGAAGTGAGGATGTTGAGTTATCTAGTATATTTATTGGTAATGGAGCTGCAGAGGTGATTTTTAATATAGCAAGAGCGTTAAGACCTAAAAAAGTATTACTTACAGCACCGACTTTTTCAGAATATGAAGAAGCAGTTAGAAGTGTAGATGGGAAAATTAAATATTATCATTTAAAGGAAGAAAATGAATTTCTAATTGATGATAACTTTATTAATGAGATTGATGAAGAAATTGATTTAATATTTATATGCAATCCCAATAATCCCACAGGAGTTCTTACTGAAAAAGAATTCATTGAAAAAGTACTGAAACAAGCCAACAAGTTTAATGTTAAGGTTGTGGTAGATGAATCCTTTTTAGATTTTGTTGAAGATAAAAATAAATATTCTTCAATGGAATTAACTAAGACTTATAATAATTTAATTATAGTTAAGTCATTAACTAAATTCTTTGCAATGCCTGGAATAAGAATTGGATATGGAATTAGCAGAAGCAAAGAGGTAATAGATAGAATTAATCAGGTATCGGTGCCTTGGGCTGTTAATATTATAGCTTCAGAAGGAATATGCACTGGACTTAAGGAGATTAGCTATAAAAGAAAAAGTATTGAATATGTGAAAGAGCAGAGCACTGTTCTATATAAAGGGTTAAATGAACTTGAATTTATTAAAGTTTTTAAACCATCCGTAAATTTTATCATGTTTAAAATATTAAAGAATATAGATTTAAAAGAAGAATTAATTTCAAAGGGAATTCTCATTAGAAGCTGTGAAAATTATGAAGGGCTAAATGAGAATTTTTATAGAGTAGCTGTTAGAACAGCCAAGGAAAATGAAAAGTTAATTTCTGTAATGAAAACTGTTTCATTTGACAAGTAAACAAGTAAGGAATATAATTTAAGTTGAAAATTCAATATAAATGGTGTTTGTAACTTAATAGGGAATTAGGATGAACCTAAGCTACCCCAGTAACCGTGATACTGACAAAATCCTAAAAAGCCACTGCAGATTTTTGTGGGAAGGCGTGGAGAGTAGAATGAAGTAGAGCCGGGAGACCTGCCAATTATATTATGAAGCTTATTATCTTCTGAGGGTGAGATAGTAAATACAAATTGATTTTAAAGTACAAATTATGGAATTGTGTGAATTATTTATAATTTCTGATTTGTTTGAATTGATTAATGTGTATTGTGGACACCGTCAAGGTGTCTTTTTTATGTCGAAATACAGATATGTATGAGGCTAACCCCAAATAATTTCTATTTAGGAGGAACAAGACATGAAAAAATCAAAAAAATTATTATCATTAATTGCAAGTGCAGCAATGGCTATGATGATTATGGCAGGATGTTCAAAGCAGCCTACTGTAATGCAGGACAGAGAGGGAAATGAATTTACACTTCCAGAAAATATCAAAACTATAGTTTCAACAGCACCATCTAATACTGAAGTGTTAGTAGGGCTAGGCTTAGCGGATAAGCTTGTTGCTATAGATAAATATTCATCAGATGTGGAAGGAATCAATTCAGATTTACCGCAGATAGATTTTAGAAACCCAGATGCGGAGACTTTAATAGGTTTAAATCCAGATATAATAATAGCTTCAGGACATAACAAAGCAGGGGAAGAAGATCCATTTGCTCTTTTGAAGGAAGCTGGAATCACTGTTGTTTATATTCCAAGCAGCTCTAGCATAGATGGAATTTATGAAGATATTGAGTTTATGGCTGAGGTAACAGGAACAGAGAAAAAAGGAAAAGAAATAGTTGAAACAATGAAAAAAGAAGTAGATGCTATTAAAGAAATAGGAAGTAAGATTGAAAATAAGAAAAAGGTATATTTTGAAATTGGTTCAGGTGGTGGACTTTATACCTTTGGTAATGATACTTTCTTAAATGAAATGATTGAAGTTATTGGAGCTGAAAACATATTTGGTAATGAAAAATCTTGGATCACAGCTACACCAGAGTCTGTTTTAACTGCAAATCCAGATGTAATATTATCAAATGATCCTAATTTAACACCAGCAGGAAAAACTGCAATTGAAGATATTAAGAGCCGTGATGGTTGGGACACAATCGCTGCTGTTAAGAATGGAGATATTTATCCGATAGATATAAATGCTTCTTCAAGAGGATCTCAACATATAGTAAAAGCGTTAAAGGAAATGGCTAAGGCTGTATATCCAAATGAATACAAAGACATCCAGGAATAAAATTTTAGCACTTTTATCAATTCCACTGGTTTTATTAATAATCTGTATTGGAACTTCCATTGGAAGTTCCAATATTGGCATATTTGATGTTTTTTCAATATTAGCTCATAAGATTTTAAGAGTCCCATTAGCAGAAGGAATTGATTCGAAGCAGGTAGCAATCATTTGGAATTTAAGACTGCCAAGGGTGCTTCTTGCATTTATTGTGGGAGGATCACTTGCAGCCAGTGGTGCAGTGGTGCAGTCAGTATTAAAGAATCAGCTGGCTTCACCTTTTACATTAGGGTTATCTTCAGGAGCATCCCTAGGAGTTGGACTTGTAATAGTTTCAGGTATATCCATACCTTTCTTAGGAAATTTAACAATGCCTGTAGTTGGATTTATCTTTAGTTTGGCAACCATGGCAATGGTTCTGAAGTTTTCAGAGAAGGTAGACAGAACCATGTCTAATACAACTATCATTTTGTCAGGGATGGTTATTTCCTTATTTTTTAGTGCTGCATTAACAACTTTATCAGCATTAATGACTGACAAAATTGAAAGTATAACTATGTGGTCTATGGGGTCTTTCTCAATGAGAGGATGGACTTATGTTAAAGCAGGAGCACCATTTTTTATAATAGGTCTTATAGGATTATTTATTTACCTTAAAGAGATGGATGTTTTGACCTTTGGAGAAGAGCAGGCAAAGGCCATAGGTGTAGATACTGTTAAGGTTAAAAGAAGCTTATTTATTTTTGTTGCCATATTAACGGGGAGTTCAGTTGCCCTTAGTGGAACTATCGGATTTATAGATTTAATTGCTCCACATGTAGTGAGAAAGATATTCGGATCAAAGCATTCCTATGTAGTTCCAATGTCTGTAGTTTTTGGTGGATGTATGATGATAATTACGGATTTAATTGCAAGAACCATTGTGGTGCCTTCAGAATTACCAGTTGGGGCAGTAACGGCTCTTATTGGAGGTCCATTCTTTGCATATATATATTTTAAGAAATCAAAGTAGGTGAGACATATGTTAGAAGTTAAAGATTTGTGCTGTGGGTATGATGGAGTTGACGTGGTTAAGGGTGTTGGCTTTAAGATTACTAGAGGTAAAAATCTTTGTATAGTAGGTCCAAATGGATGTGGGAAAAGTACACTTTTAAAATCCATTGCAAACCTTCTTGATTATAGAGGAAGCATAACCTTAGACTCTAAAGAAGTAAAAAAGTTAAATAGAAAAGAGTTGGCAAAAAAGGTAGCTTTAATGTCTCAATCAAGTTCAATTCATTTTCCATACACTGTTTATGAAACGGTAGCTTTAGGAAGATATGCACATCTTAAGGGTGTATTTGCACAATTAGGCAAAGAAGATTATGAAATAATAGAAAAGAGCTTAAAGAATGCAGGAGTCTTAGACATAAAAGATAAACTCATAAGTGAGCTCTCGGGGGGGCAGCTTCAAAGGGTATATTTAGCTAGAGCTTTTGCACAGGACCCAGAAATAATTCTATTAGATGAGCCTACAAATCATTTAGATTTGAAATGTCAAATTGAGATCCTAGAATACTTAAATAAATGGACAAAAGAAAATGATAAAATTGTAGTAGCGGTACTCCATGACTTGAATTTAGTTCAAGCTTTTGGTGAAGAAGTTGTGATGATAGATGACGGTAAGATTGTAAGTGAAGGTCCTCCATCTGTTGTTTTTAGAGATAAAAAGCTAGAAGAGGTCTATGGGATAGATGTAAAAGGATTTATGGTAGAGACTCTTGAAAAATGGAGGTAGATGGTATGGGGGAAAAATTTATAATGTCCTATAGTTGCGGCAAGGATAGTACATTAGCCTTATATAGAATGGTACAGCTTGGGCATAAGCCTGCTGCACTATTAGTTACAGTAGATAAAAATGCAGGAAGGTCTTGGTTCCATGGAGTTCCACAGCAGCTTTTAGATCAGGTATCAAAGGCTCTGGAGATTCCACTAATGATAGTTGAATCTAATGGAACGAATTATGAAGCAACCTTTAGAGAGGCTTTAATCGATGCAAAGGAAAACTTAGGCATAGACAGCTGTGTTTATGGAGATATAGATTTAGAAGGACATAGAGAGTGGTGCACAGAAAGATGTGATGAAGCTGGCATAAAGGCTGTTTTCCCTTTATGGCAGGAAGGAAGAGAAGACTTAGTTTATGAGTTTATAGATTTAGGATTCAAAACAGTTATTAAGAATGTTAAGCTAGAGTGTCTTGGTGAAGATTTCTTAGGAAAAACTTTAACAAGAGACCTAGTTCAGGATATTAAGGCTACAGGTTCAGATGCCTGCGGTGAAAATGGTGAATATCATAGCTTTGTTTATGATGGACCACTATTTAAAAATCCAATAGACTTTGAAACAGCTGGTATAGTAAAAACTGAAACTCACGGCTATTTAGATATAAGAGGTAAGTAAGATGAAGAAGATTATGGTACTGGGAACGGCATCTTCCGTTGGAAAAAGCACAGTTGCAACAGCAATCTGCAGATACTATAGAAAAAAAGGTTTTAAGGTTGCACCCTTTAAAGCCATGAATATTTCATTAAACTCATTTGTAACTGAGGATGGACTTGAAATGGGAAGGTCACAGGTGGTCCAAGCAGAGGCCTGTGAAATTAAGCCTTTAGCTACAATGAATCCAGTACTTCTTAAACCAGGTGGAAATAATAAAACCCAGGTTATTGTTAATGGTAAAGTTCATTGCACTATGGATGCGTATAAATATAAGGATTTGAATAAAGAGTTAAAAGAGATTGTTAAAGAAAGCTTTCATGACCTTTCTAAGGATTATGATGTGATGGTTCTTGAAGGTTCAGGAAGCTGTGCAGAGATTAACCTTAGAGATACTGATATTGCAAATATGTCCATGGCTAAGGCTGCAGGGGCAGATGTAATTTTAGTAGCGGATATTGATAGAGGTGGAGTTTTTGCTTCAGTGGTAGGAACTTTAATGCTTTTAAGGTCAGAAGAAAGAGCTTTAGTTAAAGGTGTAATCATCAATAAATTTAGAGGAAAAGCAGAATTCTTTACAGATGCAATGAAGCAGCTTGAAGATATAATTAAGGTGCCAGTTCTAGGAGTGCTACCTTACTTTAATCTTGATATTGAGGATGAGGATAGCGTTACTGAAAGAATAAAAGAAAAGTCAAAGACAGAGGGCTTTGACATCGCGGTTATAAGACTGCCGCATATGTCTAACTTTACAGATTTTAATGCCCTTGAGCTTATGAAGGACGTATCAGTGAGGTATGTATCAGATCCTTCTGAACTTAATAATCCAGATTTATTAATAATACCAGGGAGCAAAAATACTATTTATGATTTAAAGGCAATTAAAGAAATGGGCTTTTATGATAAAGTATTGGAGCTTCAAAAAAGTGGTACTATCATCTTTGGAATCTGTGGTGGATATCAAATTCTTGGTGAGCTAGTTGATGATTCACAGGGGGTTGAAGGTGATCCAATCATTGAAAAAGGACTGGGGCTTTTAAATATAAAGACTATATTTAACGATGCAAAAAGAACTTGTCAGGCTAAAGGAATAGTAGAATGCAGCAGTGATATTATTAAAGATTGCTCTGGAAGGACAGTTACTGGATATGAAATCCATAATGGTGTAACTGAAGTTTTAGAAGGCGCAGAAGGCTTTATAATCAGTACTGAAGGTGAACCATTAGGTGTCTGCAATAAAGATGGAAATGTATTTGGAACCTATCTTCATGGGATATTTGATGAAGGTGAATTTGCTAAAGATTTTATAAATGCTTTAAGAAAATATAAAGGGCAGTCTGTTGTTGAAAGTGAAGTCCTTGATTATAGAAAATATAAAATGAGCCAGTATGATGAACTAGCAAAGCTTTTTGAAGAGAATATAGATATAAAGAGAATTAATAAATTATAATAGAATTTGTTGAGAACACTACTCTTGAAGGGGTAGTGTTTTTGTATTAAAAAAACTATGATAAAGTATAAGAAATATATTACAATAAGCTGCTTTGGCAAGTGATTACATTGGTTAAGTGGTAAGACGTGGAACACCTACTGCACAAAAAATTCAACCTCACAATAAATATGTGAAGCTGATTTTTTTATAGAATCCCTCTTTGGCAATGTTTCAAATATATATTCAATATATTTGTACGTATCCAATTATTAGATGATGTTGTATTTATAATGCTAAATATAATAGCGGATAATTTTGCTCTATCAGTTGAATCTGAAAATAATGAATTTTTTCGGGAGATTGCTACAGGATTTACAGCAAGCTTTGATAAATTATTAGATAGTGGATTTTTCCATTGTGGTTCTAGTTTAAGGAGTTTATCACAATAGCTCGTCCAATGACTCCGTATGACCAGAGAATTTATTTTTACTAAAATCCAGAGGAATGGTTTCAAGAGAATATTGTCTTGAATGACTGAAGCAAAGACATCATGTAATTCCTTCTGCCTTTTTATACCCAACATAAGTATCACTTATGTGAAAACCTTGCTTCCCTATCTTTATTAATATAAAAATTGGCCATTGTGTATGCGGTTTTTGAATCTACCTTTACACCATCTACGTTACTAAGTTTATTAGTTCTTTATCAAAAAAATAAATTCTCGCGTGATTATATAAAATATATATAATCACGCTAACAATTCCCAAAAAAATATATGTATATATATTTACCGAAAAAGAAGATATTTGTTTAATCATGCAAATCAAAAGGTAACATTGATTTTTACATTTTAAATTCTTAAGAAACTAATCTTACGGTCTGAATACTGATATTTTAATAAAAAGTAATTTTTTTTACAAAATTTCAAATGGAAATATTTACAGTAAAATAATGCATGTTAGAATATATATGTAATTACCGGTAAATTATAAATATGTATATCAGGAAAGGAGAATAAAATGGCAGATATTATTATTAGTAAATTTAATTAATTCCTTAAAACATGATAGGATTATAATAATAATTACTCATGATGATTATTTTGATAAGATAATGGATATAAAAATAGATTTAGATACTATGAGTACAAGCTATTAAAATCGGAGGAGTATATGTATGAAGAGAAAAATATTAATTAGTGGATTAACTATCATATCTTTTATTGTAATACTGTATTTGTGCATAGGGCTCAGGGATACAAATGATTTTAATGAATTAAAAGACAAAATAGCTATGGAAAGAGAAGAATTTAGAAATACTAAGTCAGAATTGAAACCTGAATATTTGGATTGGTTTCAAGAGGGGGAAGATGATTTTTCAGAAGAAGAAATATTAGAAGTTATAGATTATGAAAAAAACTACTACAAAGATAGCTTAATGTTTAGAAATACCAATACCTGCGATAACAATAAAAGTCTTACAGTAGAAGAAGCTATTGATGATGTAAATCAACTATTTAAGTATTTTAGATACTGTTATGGTGGATATGGATACTTTGGAGGGGATACAGTATTTAATGAAGCAAAAGAAGAAATAATCAAGGATATTAACAATAATAATTCAATAAAGACTTCAGAATTAAAAGGATTGTTAGAAAAAAATCTTTCCTTTATTCTAGATGGACATCTTAAGTTTGAAACTGATTCATCTCATGTAAATTATACCGATGAAAGATTTAATTATTTATATGTTTATGATGAAGAAATTTATAGGGATGATAATGGATATTACAAGGTGAAGAATAAGGATAAATATTATATTAAAGCAATAAATGAAGAAGAAGCTTTTGAAAAATATATATATCCAGGCATTGATAATAATGGAAAGTTAATTTTTAAAATTGCTGATTTAGATAATTATTCAAGTAATTCTCATAAACAATTTCACATTCTATATAAGTTCAATGATGAAGAATATAGTGAGGATGCTACATTGATTTGTTCACAGCCAATGAAGCAGGATTATTCTAAGAACTTTGAACTAAATATTGAAGAGAATATACCTGTAATAAAAATAAATATGTTTTCTATTTCTAGTGAAGTAGACACATCTCTTGAGGATTTTGCTTCATCAGCTATAGATTTAAAGAATGAAAAAGCTATAATTATGGATCTTAGGGGTAATTTAGGTGGAAGAACTGATGCTGGTGAAACCTGGATAGAAAACTATACTGGTACAAAAGTTACTAACAGAGGAGCTTTTCAATATGTAAATAGTAGTCTCATGAAAAAAGTAAAGGAAGAGCTTTATGGTAGCAACACTAATTTTTCGATTTTTGCTTATAATAAGTTTATAGGTGAGATAGGAGAAAAAATTGAAAATGATAATTATATTTTTGTTTTAATGGATAAGTATACTTGTTCTGCTGCAGAGCTTTTTATTGAAGATTTAATGGAGCTAGACAATGTGATATTAGTGGGTACTAATACCTATGGAGCAACATTATGCTTTGATTTAAATCATTATAATTTAAGGAATTCTAATATAGATGTGAGTTTTGGAAACAGATTATATTTATCACCATACAGTGAACATTTTGATTGTAATGGATTTATGCCTGATATATTAGTGGATTCAAGCTCTTCCCTCGATAAGGTTAAAAAGTTTATAAAGTATTATAAGTTAAATTGATAAGCGGTGGAACATACACCGTGGCTAAAAGAATCAGACCCACAATAAATATGTTGAGTTGATTTTTTCATCTAAATACTGTATTTTAAAGCTCCTTTCTGGTTAATCTTACACTTATATTATACCGCAAAATAGCTATTTCCCTAGTATTTGGGGGGGATTAAAAGATCACTTTTTCAGTATTAATGCTTTATGTAAGTGGCGCGATAATTCATTTTTGGGGATATAATAGGATAATATTGTTAAATTATCAGTAAACAATTATTATCATAAAAGTATTGACGTTTTAAATAAAATATATTAAAATCAAAAACATCAAAATGAAAATAAAGCATTGATGAGGTAAAGTAACTATTAGGAGTTTTCACAGAGAAGGTTAGTTTGGTGAGATAACCTATGACAAATTTTAGTGAAGTGCGCCTTTGAGCTGAAAAGCCGAAATTAATGAAACTCCGCCCTCTTCGTTTGGGGTAGTGAGTTCGAAGGATTAAATCACGGGTGCCCTAGGGGTATGGATTTAGATTCTCACTTAAGTAGGTTTTTATGGAGTCTCCCATTATAGAGATATGGTATTTAAGTACCAGAATTGAGATGGGCATTTGATGCTTAATCAGAGTGGAACCGTGGAAGATTTATACCTTCTGCCTCTGTGTTTGTACAGGGGTAGGAGGTTTTTTGTATTTAAAGATTTTGCTAGCTGGCAATTAATATATAGGAGTATCACTTTTGAGCAAAATTTTTGGATCGTTATTTACAAAGGAGGAAAAAAGATGAATACACAATTAATTTTAGCTATAGTTTTATCGATAGCATCAGCTTTTATAATTTTTAAGGTTAAAGAAAAAACAGGAAAACTATCACTAGCCTCTTTATCAGCTTTAGCTCTAGGATTAGGGATAGGGAGTATTTTTAAGGAGAATAGCAGTTTCTTAGGGACAGTTGGAACGGGATATATGTCTTTAGTTAAGATGATTGTTATGCCTTTAGTAATACTGGCCATAACTACAAGTAGTGCTAGATTAAAGGATTTAAGAACTTTAAAAAATATAGGGATTAAGACCGTTGGCCTACTTTTAGGAACAACAGGAATCGCAGCTTTACTTGGAATTATTGTTGCAAATTTATTTAATTTAGGAGCTGGATTAGCCTTTAATGGAGCAGTGGATTTCACGGCTAAAGAGATACCGGCATTTTCACAGGTTTTATTGGACATGCTACCAGCAAATCCAGCAGGAGCAATTGTGGATGGAAAAATAATCCCGGTTGTTATCTTTTCAGTATTTATTGCTATAGCTTTAGTTATTTTAGATAACAGAGAACCAGAGAAAGTTAAATACTTCAAAGGCTTTTTATTAGGAGCAAGCGAGATAGTTCAAGAAATAACTAGATGGATTTTAAAGTTAATGCCATACGGAGTGTTTGCTTTAATTGCAACTGCAGCAAGCCAGAATGGAATTAATACACTAGGTTCTTTATCCATTGTTATAATAGCAGTGTATCTTACATGTCTTCTACAAATGCTGTTAGTTCACACACCATTGCTTGCATTTGTTGCAAAGGTAAATCCACTAAAATTCTTTAAGGCTATCTTCCCAGCACAGGTTGTTGCTTTTACAAGCCAAAGCAGCTATGGAACCTTACCAGTAACCATAGAGAGCCTTGTAGATGGATCAGAGGTTTCAGAGGAAGTTGCAGGCTTTGTAGCACCAATTGGAGCGACAGTTGGAATGAATGCGTGTGGAGGATTATATCCAGCTATAGTAGCAGTTTTTGTTGCTAACATGTTCAACATAGATTTATCGCTATATCATTATGGCTTAATAGTTTTAACAACTATGATTTCATCCTTAGGAATAGCAGGGGTTCCAGGAGCCGCCACCATGTCAACAACTGTAATTTTATCTACATTAGGATTACCAGTTGAGGGAATGGCAATGATTATAGCTGTTGATTCTGTAATTGATATGATGAGAACAGCAACAAATGTTACAGGAGCTGCAGTTGTTGCAAAAGTTGTAGATGCAACAGAAAAAAGAAGAAAATAGTTTTACTATCTAAACTTATCTTGAATAAGAAAAATAACCATGTTAACAATAAAGGTATGAAGCTCGAAAGCGAGGTTTAATAATGGCAATATTCACATGGAAACAAATTTTAAATAAAAATCGTATTAGAGATTATAAAGGCTCTAGAAAAGTTGTGAGTTGCAGAGATGAATTTGAAAATGATTATGACAGGATTTTGTTTAGCGCATCTTTTAGAAGGCTTCAAGATAAAGCACAGGTTTTTCCTTTAGAGAAACTAGATTTTGTAAGAACAAGACTTACACATTCCTTAGAGGTTTCATCCATTGCAAAATCTCTTGGAAAAAGCATTGGCTGCAGACTTTTAAAAGTTACGGAGAACAATGAAGATAAGCTGACCATGGAAATGGTGGAGGATATGAGCAATATATTAGCCTGTGCAGGGCTGATACATGATCTTGGGAATCCGCCCTTTGGTCATTTTGGTGAAGTGGCAATTAGGGAATGGTTTGAGGATAGATTAAAAAGCAATGCCGATGGTTCTTTTACCTTTGAAGATGATAAATATGAATTTCAATTGGATAAGCAAGAGGGCCTAGATTTATTAAATTTTGAAGGAAATGCCCAAGGACTTAGAATTTTGACTAAGCTCCACTTTGTAATTGATAGGTTTGGAATGAATTTAACCACTGGAGTTTTAAGTTCAGTTATTAAATATCCTATATCATCTATAGAACTTGAGAAAAGTGGCTTAAAGAAAATTGGATACTTTAAATCGGAAAATAAGGTTTTTCAGGATATTGCAGAAAACACAAATATCTATTGCTGTAGAAATCCTTTAGTTTATATTTTAGAGGCAGCGGACGATATAGCTTATCTTTTAGGGGATTTAGAGGATGCTTTTAATAAAAATATAATATCCCATGATATATTCAAAAAAAGATATGAAGCCTTTATAAAAGAAGAAGGATATGAGGAGAAAACCTTAGAGGAAAGTTTATCTTTCTATTTATCAAAGAATTATGATATAGCTAAGGAAGAGTATGGATATGAAGATCCAGGGGAATATGCTTTAAAATCTTTTATTATAAGGCTTAATAACTATTTAAAGGAAGCTGTTATTGAGGAGTTTATTTCTTCCTATGAAGCAATAATGAATGGTAAATATAAGGGCGATATAATAGGAAATTCTAAGGCTAATAATATTTCCTTATTCTTAAGAAAAATATCTAAAGAGTACGTATATACCAATGAAAGGATAGTTTCAAATGAAATAGTGGGATATAACATTATCCATAGTTTATTAGATATATTTATACCAGCTGCTTTAAACAAAGAGGTTAAGCCATTTAAGGGATATGATGGGAAATTGTATTCTTTGATTTCTAAAAACTATAGATTTGTTTGTGAGAATAATTTAGAACAGCAGGAATGCAGTGAGGAATATTCAAGGATTTTATTAGTCACAGACTTTATCTGTGGTATGACGGATTCCTATGCTGCACAGCTTTATCATGATTTAAAAGGAATGAATGTGTAAATTTAAATTAAGAATTAAGAAGAAAACTCCTTAGGGGTTTATATTAAAAAATCTATAAGAATTCCAGATGGAATCTTATAGATTTTTCTTTTTTTATTAATAAAAATACTAAATTTATTTTAGTTTAAAGGTAATTGTTACTGGATTATGGTCTGAGTTTTTAAACGCTAAATCTGAACCTACTGTTGATATAATTTCAACATTATCAGATACTAAGAAACCATCAATTACAGAAAGAAGATTTTCACCAGGAGTATATGACTTTTCAACGGTTCTATTTGATGGAACTGTTTTATCATATGCCCAGGTAAAGTTTTCAGGAATAAGCTCCTGTGGTATATCCTGAAGCCACTCAGGCCACTGCTCCGTAGTTGGGAAATCAAAGGCATTTGTACCAGGAATCTGTTGATTCCAATCGCCACCAATGATTACATAGTTACCTTTAGCGTACTCTGATTCAAGAAACTGTTTAATATAACCAAGTTGAACCTTACGAACAGCGCCACCCTTATCATAGGCAGAAAGGTGAGCATTTACTGCCACAAGCTCCTTACCATTGTCCACAGGCATTCTATTAACAGTCATGGCTCTATCTAAATCTCCTAATTGCACAAAGAAGGAAGACTTACCAGGAAGGTCGTATCTAGTTGCAGAAGCAATATCATATTTTGATAAAGTTAAAAGACCAGACAGAACATTTCCATGGGGTTTTAAAATTGGAATTGGAACCCAAGGAACCTTATAGTTTATGGCAAAGTTACTGCTGTAATCTCTAAACTCGTCTTTAATCATTTGAAGTTCATTAACTTTATAGCTTCGAGTTGCTTTAATATCAACTTCTTGTAAAAGTATTAAATCAGAGTTTAAGCCCTTAAGAGCGTTTATAATAGCATCCATATTCTCTAGAGTTTTTTCTTTGCTGAGACCTCTAGACATTACGCCACCATCCATAAAAAAGTCCACATTTTCATCCATGGTTCCATAACCTATGTTAAAGGTAGTAATTTTTATTTCATCCTTAGTGTTTAATACTTCAGCTTTGTTATTTTTAACTTCCAGTGAAACTTGTTCCTCAGGTTTATAGTCGGTAATAATCATAAAGCCAACGTATCCAGCTGCAATTATTATGATAGCTGCTAAGAGACCGATGATGATTTTAAGTGTTTTTTTATCCATAATATCCTCCTTAAATGAACGTCCATAGAGTACATCTTTGATTTGGTTAATGTTGAAATTAAGTTAGAGTCTAAAAGTGATGCTTCAAATATATGGTTTAGTTACTTGAACTTACTCCTCGAGTATTCCTTCCAATGAATATAAGAAGAAACTTCATATATATGAATATATTATCATAGAAATTAGATAATGTATTATAATTTAGACTTTACAAATTAATGTATAACACTGGAATTGTACTGTTTTGTTGGACTACAATATAATAAATGTAATTATGTAACGTTATAACAGGTTTTCTTATAATATCATAACTAGTACTACAATATAATAAATGTAATTATGTAACGTATATTTAAATTAATGATTGGGGGATTAGAACTATGAGTGATTTTAGTGCAATTTATTTTTTATCGGGAGCTATAATGCTTCTTATATGGCCAGTTATAGTTGGGCTTGGGATATATTCCTTAATACTATTTATAAAGCTTGCTAGAAGAGGCATAAAGGCTTTGGATATTTATATCAATGAAAAGGGAAATTGAAAACCACAATAATAAAGATAGGTGAAAGTCAGATAATAGTTAATTATTCTGGCTTTTATTTTAAAGAAAGTTTGGTGAAGTAGATGGATTAAAAAAAAGCTGAAGTGAAGGATTATAAGGAGGTCACAAAACTTGCTTTATTATTGTGGCCAGATAATGAGTTACAGTGTTTTGAAGAAGAATTTAAAAGTATGTTGGTGTCTAAGGAAGCATTAATATTATCATCATCTAATTCAGCTTCAATTTGTATTGTAATTTGTTTGGTAAAAAATGTATAGATGTTGATATTTGCAAAAAAAAGGAATATAATATAAATATAGTAAATAAAGTATTTTATACATGTAAATATTTTTAATGAAATTGCATTTTTATATTAAATGGAGGTGTAAATTATGGCATCAAGATTACGATTATTTAAAATTGCTAGTAGCAGAGATTCTGAATTTGATGGGAAAGGTGCAGATACAGAAAAATATACAAGGAAGCATCCGGTTATTGTGAATATTATAGCTATTGGAATTATAGCTATTTTAGCTTGTGGAGTGCTTTATATATGCTTTAAATAATAAAAGTTTAGAGAGAGAACTAGATTATTAGTTCTCTCTCTAAACTTTTATTATTTTATCAACATATATCTTAAACATAGCACAATATCAAATTAGAATAAGTTCCAGGGGATAAAAGAAAAGGTAAGGAGATGGATGCAATGAAGAAGCATAAAATAATAACAATGATAGCAGTGGTATCTTCAATATTATTAATTGCCGTGGGCTGTGAAGCTAAACCACTGTCTGAAGCAGAGTATATAAAAAAATATGCAGTAGAGTTCAATATAGACGAAATTAAGAATAATTCAGAGCTAGACTCAATTAAAGAAAGCATTAAAGATAAAAAGATTATATTTACAAATGAAATGCATGGAGTTAAGGAGAATGCAACAATTCAAACTAAAATGGCACAGTATTTAATTGATAATTGGGAACTAAAAAATGTTTTAATTGAAGCTGGTTATGCCGCAGGTACAATTTTGAATACTTATATTCAAACAGGAGATGAAGAACTTCTAGAAGAATATAAGAATAATCATTTGATGAGCAAAGCTAATTATGATTTATATTATGATTATCTAAAGTCATTATATGAGAAGAATAAGGAGCTGCCAGAAGAGAATAAGATTAGGTTAATTGGAATTGATAGCATGGAAAGTGGTCCTGGTGTTAAAATGTTTATTGACTTACTTATTAAAAATAATTCTAATCTGTCACCTGAACAAATAAATGCATTAAATACCTTCAATGCTGAAATTGGAGAAACTGAAATAATTAATAGTACTCAAGTTTATGATGTGGAAGAAAATAAAAAGAATGTATTGAATGCAGTTAATAAATTAGAAGGTCATATTGCTTCAAATAAATCTCTATATGAAGCTAATCTAGGAGATTCACTTTTTGATCTTCAGGTTGTTTTAAATAATATTAAAAACGATCAAGATTTTGGAGGAGAACCATTAACTACTGTTTATGACGATAAAGAATTCTATGAAATAAGGGATAAGTATACCTATGATAATTATAAAATGCTAGATGACAAATTAAATTTAGACAAGTCTTATATGCATTATGGAGTAGCTCATGCCTATCAGAAAGAGTTTAATGGTGTAAAGTTTTTAGCAGCATATATGAATGAAGATGAAGAGCTGAAGGGGAAGATTTATTCTTTCAGCACAGTCTATAATCAGGGTGGCATATTCCAGCATAATACCTGCTCAAAGGAAACATTTTCAACTATTTCAGAGGAGTTGAAAGGTATAATTAAAGGGTCAAACTTAGAAGGGAAAAGCTTCATAATAGATTTAAATAAGACTAATAGTCCATTTAAAAATGAAATGTCTAAAATACCATTTAGTGAATATGATACTAATTATACATGGGAAGAAGCCTTTAAGAATAATGAAGGGGTAGCCACAGATTATGTACAGGGTATAATATTTATAGATTATCCAAATCCCATAGAATGGATTTCTTTAGAAATATTAAAAGGGAAACGTTAAATTTTACGTTTCCCTTTTAATTATCTTTAAAATATTTTTTATTCAGTTCGTAATGCTTCCACAGGGTCCTTTTTAGCAGCCATTTTTGAAGGAATTAATCCAGAAATAACTGTTAATACCATGCTTATTACAACTAATATTATAGCTGCATTTACTGGTAAGGAAGCAATGTTCTCTATACCAAAGGCATTATATACGATATTGTTAATTGGTATATCAAGAAGTACTGTTACCCCAATTCCAAGTAACCCTGCGCATAAGCCTATAATGAAGGTTTCAGCGTTAAATACTCTTGAGATATCCTTTTTAGAAGCACCAATTGCACGAAGGATACCAATTTCCTTAGTTCTTTCAAGTACAGAAATGTAGGTTATAATTCCTATCATTATACAAGATACCACTAGGGATATAGCCACGAAGCCTACTAATATATAAGTTATGGCGTTGATAATTGTAGTTACTGAAGACATCATTAAGGCTACAAAGTCTGTGTATCTTAAAGCCTCATTTTCATCTCTTCCACTGTTATACTCATCTATAAAGTCTGCAATTTTCTCTTTAGCTTCAAAATCGCTTGGATAAATTAATATAGTTGATGGTTCATCCATATGGGCTACACCAAGTAATTCTAGGTTTTCTTCATAGGTAGCATCAGTTTTTAAAGCCTTTAGATAATCCTTAAACTGATCAAGGACCATTTCGTCAGTAGCACCTTGGGCTTTCATTTGTTGAATAGCACCCTGCATTTGCTGTTGCTCGGCTTCTGGACGAGTTGCTATATAGGCTTGTAAATCCTCCATAGTCATATCTTCATCCTTGTTTTCAGTTTCAAAGGCAATACCTGTTAAAATATCTGTATTAGGGTCTGCCATCTGTTCCTTAACTATTTCACTTTCTTGAATAGTTTCTACAGCGTATTTAGTAAGATCTGTTGAGTATCCAACTCCACCATAGGCAGCGACGCTGCTAGAGGAGGTTCCACTTTTCTGTTTTATAATACCTACGACCTTCACTTCTAAAGCATCTTGAAGTTTATTTAAAATATAATCTTCATTATCGGACATATCCTTCCAAGTACCATTTTCATCTTTTTCGTAGTAATCAGTATTAAGTAATAGCTTAAATTTAAGATTCATTAAATCATCATAACTATATTTTATTATTTCTTTAGCTTCTAGTTCTTCACCATTCATAGCACTCTTTAGCATATCTTTTAACTCTGTTTGGTCAAGAAGTCCAAGGGCATATAAAGCATAGTCACTTATTGTTCCGTTACCATCAGTAATTAGAACAACTTCATCATGACTTTCAGGGAATCTTCCATCTACAAGCTCATACTGTGTATCAAGGAGATTCTTTTCAGCTGGAAGCTGGCTCCAAATGTCATAGTTGGTGCCACCCATTGGGCTCATTGGTGCGATCTCTGCCATGTTTCCCATGGAAACCCCCATGGAATCCATAACCTGTGAAGGGTTTACCTGTATAAGGTCTTCACTATCATCAGCTTTATAAAGGTTCAGCTGTGTTTTATATTGATATTCAATACCAGAAGTATATTGGCTTAGTGTATCACTGTTAGTTTCTAGATACTCTTTAAAGTCCTTTAAATCATTAGTTGTTGTGCCTGCTGCCATAGATGAAATCATAGAAGACATCATGTTATTAGAAATAATCTCATTGTCTCCTGATTCTGCTTCATTTTGCTTTGTCTGGCTTTCCATCATATTAGTCATGAAACCTGTTAAGTCGGCACTTTCTCGTTCTATTTGTAGAGGATAACTTCCTAGTGTTTCCTCTTCAACACTGTCAATGTAATTTTGAACCCCGTTTGATAGGGAAAGAATTAAGGCAATTCCTATTATCCCTATGGAACCTGCAAAGGCAGTTAAGAAGGTTCTTCCCTTTTTAGTCATAAGATTGTTTAAGCTTAGGGAAAGGGCTGTAGTAAAGGACATAGATTTCTTTTTCTTATTCTCATAATTAACTACTGCCTCTGAATTTTTATCATAGGGCATGCTGTCGTCAATTACTTCTCCATCTAATAGCTTTATAATACGAGTAGAGTACTCTTCTGCTAAGGATGGATTATGGGTAACCATTATTACTAGACGTTCCTTTGCGATTTCCTTTAGAATATTCATTATCTGAATACTTGTTTTTGTATCTAAAGCTCCCGTAGGCTCATCTGCTAAGATAATATCTGGATTATTAACTAAGGCTCTGGCAATTGCCACCCTTTGCATCTGTCCACCAGACATTTGATTAGGTCTTTTGTTAAGCTGATCTCCAAGACCTACTTTTTCTAAGGCATCAATGGCACGCTGTCTTCTTTCTTGCTTTGATACTCCTGATAGTGTCATTGCCAGCTCAACATTGGCTAAAACCGTTTGATGGGAGATTAAGTTGTAGCTTTGAAAAACAAAGCCGATAGAGTGATTTCTATAGGTATCCCAGTCGCTATCTTTAAATTTCTTTGTTGACTTACCGTTGATAATTAGGTCTCCACTGGTATATTGGTCAAGACCTCCTATGATATTTAGTAAGGTAGTTTTTCCACATCCAGATTGTCCTAAGATTGAAACTAATTCATTTTCTCTAAATTCAATATTAACACCGCGTAAAGCGTGTACCTTGGTATCACCTGTAATATATTCTTTTTTAATATTACTAAGTTTAAGCATATAATTATTCCCCCCTAACATCTGTATCACCTAAGTGACACAGTGTTCCTTGTTGCTAAATTAATTTTAAGTGACACAGTGTTCCTTGTCAATAAAAATAAAAAATGTTATAATTCCGTTAAAATCTATTAATATTTGGAGGTGAAAGTATGGAATTTGTAAGAGCCCGCAGTGATGCACAAAAGGATCTTAGAATACAGCAGATTAAGGATATTGCTATAAAACAATATGAAATTCATGGTTATGATAAAATCTCCATGAAATCAATTTCATCAGAATTGGACTTTTCACGCTCAAATTTATATAAATATTACACCTCTAAAGAGCTCATTTTCACTGACATTCTTTATGATGATTTTCTCCTTTGGACTGATGAATTATGCACTAGGTTAGAAAAGGAAGAAAAGATGTCTCATAGGGCTTTATGTGCCTTTATAGCGGAAGTTACTGCAAGGCATATGAGGATGATTGGGTTAATGACATTTCTGCCACCAATTTTAAGCAAAAGTGTTGATATAAAAGACTTAATGGTTTATAAAGAAAAGATTTCTGCAAAAATGGATTACTTTTTATCTTTACTTCAAAAGCATATTCCAGAATTAAGTCTCCGTGAAATATGTCTTTTTGGAGAATATCAATTCCGATTTTCAATGAGCTCCTATCAAACTATGATTAGAGAACCAATTGAAGAGCTTATGCCTGAGGCAGATGAGTTATGCCAAATAAATTTTGATTTCGAATCTTCCTATAAGGAATATGTTTACATAATTTTAAAAGGTATAATTGCTAGCAGAGATGAGGATAAAAGGTAAAGGTAAATAAGTACAACCTTCTGTATTAGTAACAGAGGGTTGTACTTATTTTTATTAGAGAAAAAATATGTGGAATTTATTTACTCATCAATTTCTTCTTCATCAAGTTCAGCTTCAATTTTCTTTATTTTACGTTGGTTTAATTTCCTTATTGTATATAGGCTAAAGAAAGAACCCACAGTGGCAATAATAAAGATCAATACTAGGGTAAAAATTTTCTCCTTTAGATTCATAGAATCTTTTACCATTTGAAATGCAGTAACTGCAGTTATAACAACACCATTAACTAAACTATTTGTTATTAGAAGTTTCTTAGAAAGGTTTGGCGTGAAGTTATTACCTGATGAAATATTCCTTATTAAGATATACGCAGAGGCACCAAAGAAACACACTATTTCAGTTGCATATTCTTCAGGGGCAGCTTTAAAGATAAACTGTTGTATTAACATTGAAGCTAGTAGAAAAAACATTACTAAAGAAAAAGCTTCATTAGTTATTTTACGTCTTTCGTTAATTTCTCTTTCATCATGGATAACATTTCTTTTCATATCTCTATTCCTCCCAAAATAATTGATCTAAGGTTTTATTTAGTGCTTTGCATATTGCTATGCAGAGATTAAGTGTTGGATTATAGTTTCCAGATTCGATTAGCCCTATGGTTTGTCTTGTAACTCCTACGGCTTTAGCTAGATCGTCCTGTTTCATGTCTAGCTCTAATCTTGCTATTTTCATACGTTTATTTTTCATGGAAAAACCTCCTTGCAAATATACTATAAAATATAATTTGCATAATGTCAAATATATATTACATTTAGTAGATGAAATATTGCATTAATAATAAAATGATGGAGATAATAGGGAAAGCAAAAATAATATAAAAAATAGAAAGTTAAATGAATAATCAATAGAGTTTTTTAACATTTTGTTTAAGAAGTTTCGCTTATAGGATATAATAAAGAAAGTTAGATTTTTATTTTTTATGAAAAAGTGATATATTTATTAGAGGCTTTCGAGCGTAAATATAAATGAGTAAGGGTGAGATATAGTGGCTAAAGTTATTATTGCGGAAAAACCATCCGTGGCAAAGAATATTGCAGAGGCTTTAAACATTAAAACTAGAAAAGATGGATATTTTGAAGGTGAAGATTATTTAGTTACATGGGCTTTTGGTCACTTATTACAGCTATATGATGCTAAGGATTATGATGAAAGTATGAAGGGCTGGGAGTTTTCTAAGTTTCCTTTTATACCAGATAATTTTAAGTATAAGATCAAAAGTGACTCACTAAATAGAAATATAGTTGATAAGGGTGCTGAAAAACAGCTTAGAATTATAAAAAGCTTAATAGATAGAGACAATGTGGATGGAGTTATATCTGCAACGGACTTTGACCGTGAAGGACAAGTTATTGCCGATGAACTCTTTATATATTTTAATGAGAAAAAACCAGTTTATAGACTGCTTTTAAATGAATGGACACCTGATGAGGTTAAAAAGGGAATGGCTGATTTAAAGCCAAATGAGGAAATGCAGTCTCTTCAAGATGCTGGAATAGGAAGACAATGGGCAGACTGGGTTATTGGAATTAATCTTACCTCTGTAGCAACTCTAAGATATAAATTTGAGGATGTTAAGTTACTTAACATTGGAAGGGTTCTTCTTCCAACATTAAAGATTATTTATGATAGGGATAAAGAAATAAGGGAGTTCGTAGCAACAACCTATCACAAACTTAATGTAACCTTTAAAACTCAGAACAATGAAGAGTATGATGGGATGTATTATGAAACAAAGAATTTTGAAGGCGAAGAAAAGCTGGATGAGAAATTTGATGAAAAGGACTATCTGAAAAATATTGCAAAGGTTCTTGATGGAAAGTCAGCAGAGGTTGTTGAGAAGCAGACAGAGAAGAAAAAGGAATATCCTCCATATCTATTCAACCTGTCAAACCTGCAGGGATATGTTACAAGTAAGTATAAGGGATGGACTTCTGATAAGGTTTTAAAGGTTGCTCAGTCTTTATATGAGAAAAAGTTAATTACCTATCCAAGAACTGCAAGTATAGTTCTAGAGGAAAGCTTAGTAGATAGAACTAAAAAGGTTTTAGAGACTTTAAAAAGAGGTTTGCCTTATGAAAATGAAATAAAATTTGCCAAGACTAAGAGAATTTTTGATAATTCAAAAGTTGAAAGCCATAGTGCCATAGTTCCTACATATATTATTCCAAAGGGACTTTCGCCAGATGAGACTATTGTATATAAAGCAGTTAAAAATAGATTTATAATGCAGTTCATGCCTATTGCAGAGTTTGAGGAAACAAAGATTACATCTAAGGTTTATGATGAAAAAGTTAAAGGTGTGTTTGTCTCTAAAGGAAAGGTTCAGATAGTGGAAGGCTGGCGTAAGGTTGAAAAGATAGAAACAAAGGATACTATTCTTCCTCTAGTTATGGAAAAGGAAATGGTAGACGTAGTTGGAACAAAGGTTAATACAGTTACAAAGAAGCCGCCAAAGTATCATTCAGAGAAAACGCTTCTTAGGGTTATGGAGACTTGTGGTAAGAGTATGGGAAAAGAAACGGTTAATGATGAGGAGGATGAAGAAAATACTTCATCGGAATCACAAGAGGAAACTTCAGAAGAGTTAATGAAGGCAATCCTTAGTGGATTTAGCATAGGAACTCCTGCCACAAGGGCAGAAACTATTAAGAAGCTTAAGGATATAGGATATATAACAACTAAAGGTAAAAACTTAACTTGTACAGAGCTTGGAACTACCATGGTAGAGATGTTCCCAGTGAGAGAGCTCTTTGACCTTGAATATACAGGACGACTAGAGAAAACTCTATCGGATATAGAAAAAGGTACCGTAAAAAAGGAAACTTTCATTAATCATATTTGTGATTTTACAAGAAGCTCTGTTGAAGCCATAAAAAATGATACCTCCATGCTTTCTAAAATTAAGGTTGAATTGCCTGAAGGTGTAGAAAGTGTAGGGAACTGTCCTATATGTGGCAATCCAGTAATAGAAGGCACTAAAGGCTTTGGCTGCTCAAACTGGAAAAATGGCTGTAAGTATACTATATGGAAAAATGATAAGTATATAGAGTCCTTAGGGAAAACAGTTACCAAGGAAATGGTAGAGCTGCTTCTTAAAAATGGCAAGGTAGGCTTTAGAAATTTAAAAAGTAAAAAGGGAAATACCTTTGCAGCTTACTTAAGATATGAAAAAGATGAAGAAACAGGATATTTTAATTGGAAGCTGGAGTTTATCTAGATTTAGAGTTTTACATGTGACTTTAATTATCAATTGAGAAAGTGTTTTTTTTAAAAAGTTTATTTGGTTACTCACAAGTTGGCGTAATCTGTATATTATGTTATTAAACTTAATAAAAAACATTATAAGGTAAATTCAATTGATAATGGAGGTAACTATGAAGGATAGAGTTAAAGTCGGAACTAAAGTAAGCATAAATACTATAATCGCCAATATAATATTAGGTTTAATAAAAGTTATTGCTGGAATTATTGCCAGTAGCAATGCTATGATAGCAGATGGAGTTCATTCTTTTTCGGATGTTATTACTACCTTTGGGGTTATTATAGGGTTAAAACTTTCTAATAAGCCTGACGATAAGTGTCATCCCTATGGCCATGAAAAAATAGAAAGTATATCAGCTTTATTTTTAGCTATGATTTTATTTGCAGTTGCTATAGGAATCGGCTTTGGAGGCATTGTAAGTATTATAAATGGAGATGTTAAAAAACCAGGTGTATTAGCAATATTGGCTGCTATAATTTCTATAATCGTTAAAGAATGGATGTATTTTTACACAATAAAATATGCTAAGAAGCTGAATAGTTCTTCACTTAGAGCAGATGCATGGCATCATAGGTCAGACTCATTATCTTCTTTGGGAGCTTTGGTTGGAATAATTGCTGCGAGAATGGGCTTTCCTATATTTGATTCTGCAGTAGCTGTAATTATATCCACAATCATTATGAAAGTTGCTTATGATGTTATACAAGAGAGTATAGGTCAGCTTATTGATTCATCAGCTAAAGAAGAGAATGTAAGAGAGTTTTATAGTAGATTAAAAGGGATTGATGGAATAAGAAGGATAGACAGCCTTAAGACAAGACAACATGCTAATAAAATTTATGTAGATGTGGAAGTTTCCGTTGATTCTATATTAACTGTAGAGGAAGGTCACCATATAGCCGTACTTATTCATAATTCTATAGAAGAAAATCCACTTGTGAAGCACTGTATGGTTCATATTAATCCATTTAATAAATAAGTTTCATAAGTGATGCTCCAAATCTATGATTTGGTAAGCAGAACTTACTCCTTCGAACAAAGAGAGAAGGAGTTTCATAATAATATTATTATATTTTTATTAAGCATAAGAATAACACTATATTCTTATGCTTTGTTTTCTAAACATTTAAAAGCATAAGAAAGCACTAAGCTGCTTAGTACAGCTTAGTGCCCCTTTTTTAACCATATTAATTTGTAAGGAATGAATTTAATGAAGTTAAATTACTTTTGGTCCAACCACCTTTCCTAAATCTAGTTCTGCGTTGACAGCTAAATTTTCCAATGGTGTACCCTCCTTATAATTAAATAATGGTAAATAGCGGTTTCCCGCTCCATGTAATCTTATAACTTCTTCGATTTAATCGATTCAGTAACTTGATTACAATATTATTATGTCACGCTATGAAAAAAATATTCCTATTAATTTTTTATTTTTAAAATTTATTTAGGTGATATAATAAATAGGGACATTAAAGTATAAGTAGATAGGAGATACACAATGAGAGTAAGAGGATTTGAAATAGTTACAGATGAAAAAAGAAAACATCCAGAAGTAGATGTTCAGCTGCCAACAAGAGGAAGCAAGCACGCTATTGCTTATGATATTTATTCACCAATAGATACTGTAATTCAGCCAATGGAGAAAGAGTTAATTTGGACTGATGTTAAAGCATATTTTCAACCAAGTGAGGCTTTACTTATCAATGTAAGAAGCTCAATGGGAAGTCATCCAGTAATAATGGGAAATGCCCAAGGATGGGTTGAATGTGATTATTATAATAATCCTAAAAATGATGGTAATCTTGGGATAAATCTTTTAAACCTAGGTAAAGAGCCATATGTAATAAAAAAAGGAGATAGAATAGCTCAAGCTATGTTTATACCTTTCTTAGTAAGTGATAACTGTAATTCTAATGAAGAAAGAGTTGGAGGCTTCGGAAGCACAGGTAAATAGAAAATAAATAAAAGTACTTTTAGTATTTCTCTAAAAGTACTTTTATTTATTCTGCATTTATTGTTTTTGGACAGGGCATCCTAGAATAAGAGGTTTTTATTTTACAAGATGTTATTTCAGAAGGGAAATGCTTATGAAAAAATACGTTATATTGCTATTTTTAGCTTGTTTAATATTTGTTGGAGTTTTAGTGGTTTTTAACACAAAGAATGGAGAACCTCACACAAGTAATATTTCAGATGAACAAGCCACTTCAAAAGAAATTGAAACTGAAAAGTATAGTTCTAATCAAGAAACTATGAATAATCTCTTGAAGCATATTGGCTTTGCTGAAGAAGCTTTAGGTAAATTTAAAATAACCGACCCAGAAGAAGCTCTTAATTTATGGTTAGCAGGTACGAAAAGTGGAAATGGAGTTCTTCAGTATTCAGTAATGGATTCAATGCTTCAACAAGAGTTTAAAACATTTCTTCAGCATAAAGAAAATATCTCTTGGGATACACGGGTTGAGGGGTTGAATATAGACAAATATGAAGTTGTTGAAAATATAGATGTAAGCGAAAAGGTGAAAATTTATAAGGTTAGATTTGATTATATTAATTCACAAGGCGAAACAAAAGAGCGGTTTAATAAGTTAACCATAGTAGAAGAGCAAGGGAAATGGGTTATTTCATCAATACGATAAGAATTAATAATATATACATATTACATCCACATTTAGCAGTAGTATCTTAACTTTAAAAATAGTATAATTAAATGGCTTATTAACTAAATTTATGGAGGGGTACTATGAAGTTAAATTTTAGCTCCAATACTGTTAAGAATACTATTTCTAACATTATAGTATTGTCTATAGCCATTATTTTATATTTTGTTATAAAGAATATTGGTATATTTTTTGTAGGTGCAAAAGAGATTATGAGAATATTAATGCCATTTGTATATGGATTTGCTATAGCGTATATTTTAGATATTCCAATGAAGGTTTGCGAGAGAACACTTTTGAAACCTTTAGATAAAAAGGGAAAATATCAATTAAAAAGAACATTGGCTATTACAATTACATATATTTTAGCTGGAATAATTATTGCTATTGTAATTGCAATATTAATACCTGAGTTAGCTAGAAGTATAGGAACATTAATTGAAAATATACCAGATTACGCTCGTTCCTTAGAAATGTTTTTTACTGATTTAGTTACAAAGTTGAAGTTAGACACAAATATGGTTAATGAGATAATAGAGGATTTTAATAGTATTTCAGGCTATATAACATCAATAGGTGGAGCAGTTGTTGGGGGTTTGTTACAATTCTCAGCAGGTATGACTCAATCTGTTTTAAATCTATTTATAGCAACGATTATTTCTATATATATGCTTTCCGGCAAAGAGAGATTTTTCGCTCAAATAAAAAAAGTATTATATGCAGTGTTACCAGAAAAAACAGTTAATTATTTAATAGAACTTAGTGATCATAGTAATAGAACATTTAAAGGGTTTTTAAGTGGGAAATTATTAGATTCATTAATAATAGCTATTATTTGCTTTGTAGGTATGAATATATTTAATATGCCATACACACTTCTTGTAAGTTTTATTATAGGAATAACTAATATTGTGCCTGTTTTTGGACCATTTATAGGTGCTATTCCTAGTGTTGTAATAATATTTATTGCAAGTCCAATTAAGGCTCTATGGTTTATATTATTTGTATTTTTATTGCAGCAGTTTGATGGGAATATTCTCGGACCCAAAATACTTGGAAATTCAACAGGTCTTTCAGCATTCTGGGTTATGTTTGCAATTCTATTGGGAAATGGACTATTTGGATTCATTGGTATGATTATTGGTGTACCAGCCTTTGCGGTTATTTACTCTATTATTAGAGGAGCTGTAGAGATAAGTTTGGAAAAGAAAGGTATGGCAACAAGAACTGAAGATTATGCATCTCCGGATCAGCAAATTATAGATTGATATAATTCTTATCTCTCTAAATAAGTAAGCTTGTTTAGGGAGATTTTTTCATGAAATTTATTAGAAGTTAACAAATAAGGTATAAAGTTTCTAAAGATTAAGTCGATATCTTAAAGGAAATGGGAAAAAGCAGTGTTTTGGTAAATAATGCACTAAATATGTTGTTTAAGTCACCATTTTGAGGTATAATTTAACTGAAAAAGTAAGGTAGAGGTGTTAAAATATGGATTTTAGGTCTTTTCAAGATGTTATAATGAAAATACAAGGGGTTACTCATGCTAAGGTTGTAGCTGACGATAATGGTCTTAGAGAAGTTCACGTAATTGCTGGTACTTCAAGATCAGCCAAACAAATTGTAAGAGATATAGAATCCGCGCTTTTTGCGATTTTTGGATATAGAGTAGATAGAAAAATAATTAGTATTGCGCAAATAGATACTGGAGAGATGAAAAAAACTATAAATAGAATAATCTATCAAGGAATTTCAGTACATGTAGAAGATAATAATGTTGAGTGTGAAGTAAGGTTATCCTGCGGAGATGAAGAGTTTGTATCAACAAAGAGTGCAATAAGTACAAGTGCAAATAGAAAAAAAGTAGTAGCTCGAGCAACCATATCAGCTGTAGAAAAAGTAATTGGACGAGCGTCCATATTTGATATAGAAGATGTAGTTTTAAATAAGAGTAGAGACATCAATTTTGTTAATGTAGTTACAAATATGATTACAAGAGATAATGAAGAAATACTTATTGGAACGGCTATAGTAAGAAGTGATGTAAATGAAGCTATAGCAAAGGCTACACTGGATGCCCTTAATAGAAGGGTAATGAAGCAATAACTTTGGTTTAATGACCGATTATATTAAATTTTTCTTCCTTTAAGCGGAGTGGAAAATATGACGATTTTTTAGCGGAACGTTGTTAATTCACTTATAAGGGGGAATTTTCAATGAAAAACATGAAGAAATTAGTTCCTGCTATAGTTGCTTTATTTGCATTAGCTATGGTTGGCGGTTCAAGCATGACTTGGATTTGGTAATTTATAGTTTAAACTAAAATTAGAACGTTTTAATTAAAACGTTCTTTAAAATATATAATCGGTCTTAAATATTTTAGGAGGATAAGGATGAAGAGGTTACCTAAGGAACAAAGAATATATGTATTGTCAGTTTATGTATTGACAGTTTTCTTTATAATTAGATTAATTAGTAGTACCAATATATATGTTAACGAAATAAGTTATGCTGACATAATACTATTTATAGTGCTTACTAGTTTAACAGAATCTCTTACTGTTGCGTTTAGGAGTATTTCGTTTAGCACTAGTTTTGCAGTAACAATTGCATCGTATATACTGTTTGGACCAGTAATTTCAATTATAATAGTTACGATTGGTTTTTTAATAAGAGTACTAAAGGTAGATGGAAGAGGTTATATACACATTTTTAATACTCCATGGTTTGGAACAATTTTTAATTGCTGTGCTTTAATTTTACCAATGATTATTGCAAATTATTTTTATAAGTTGTTAGGTGGAGTTTCAGGTATAGATAGTGTATCGAACAGCATTTTTCAACTTATTGTTTTTGTATTTATATATCTTATTATTAATAACGGAATTATGTCTATTTTAATGGCTTTAAAAATAAAGAAGAGTGTTACATTTTGTTTTATAGGAAATATAAAAATTGGGCTTTTAAATTCAGTAGTTATGCTACCAATAGGTATTTTTTTAGCAATAGTATTTGCTGAATATAATTACTGGGCACTAATATTTGTAATGTTGACAATTATTTTACTCAGATATACCCTGCTTTTATATTCTAATACAAAGGAGCAGCTTGCAGATACAGTTGATGCCTTAATGAATGCTATAGATGCTAGGGATATGTATACTGAAGGACATTCCAGAAGAGTTGCAGAAATATCAGTGGAGATTGCAAGAGAATTAAAGCTTAGTCAGTGGGAAATTGAGAAGCTTCATATAGCGGCAATGCTTCATGACGTTGGAAAGATTGGTATTAGCGATAATATTTTAAATAAGCCAGGAAAGCTTACTGAAGAAGAATATAACATAATTAAGGAGCATCCAACTATAGGGGTGAAAATTCTTAAGAAAATTAAACATATAGATTATGTACATAAAATTGTTGAACATCATCATGAAAGATATGATGGAAAGGGGTATCCTCACGGATTAAAGGGGGATGAAGTAGATATACAGGTATATATTGTTCATCTTGCTGATACTGTTGATGCAATGACTTCAGACAGACCTTACAGAAAAGGAATGTCAAAGGAAGTTGTTAAGGCAGAAATAGAAAAATATTCAGGAACACAGTTCCATCCAAAGGTTGCAAGTGCTTATTTAAATATACTAAAAAGAGAAGAACAAATGAAAGCAAAGGCGCAAGCTGGAATGGAAGAAAGTAGTATAACCCAATAGGAGGGCATGATGTTTGCAGTTTCAATAGTAATAGCGATTATAATAGGGTATTTATTCAAAGGTAAGTTGCAAAATATAACGGAGTTTAATTATAGAGGAATATGGTTTATTGTAGTAGGATTTCTTTTGGAGATAGGTATGAAGATACTACTTGCAAAAGGTGTTTTAGAAATTGGAGCAATTACATTTGGTATAAATGTAATAATGTATGCTCTCATTATGACTTTTATATTCCTAAATATAAAGGACAAATTCATTTTAACAATAGGAATTGGATTTGTGTTAAATATTATTGTTATATTTGCTAATAACTGTACTATGCCTGTGGGAGCTAAAGCTGTGGAATTATTGAATTTTAGTGGTGAGATTAATAAATTAGGCTTATATTCTACGGTTAATAACAATACATTATTTGTTTTTTTAGCAGATATTATTCCTTATAAGGTTGGACCTTTAAATGGTATAGCTAGTGTTGGAGATGTATTTATATGTATTGGTATAATGGGAATTATTATTAGAGAAATGCGAAAAAAGCCTTCTAAATCATATAAAGAAATAAACATGAATAATTATTAAATTTACAGAACTTCATTTATGAAGTTCTTTTTTTATTTTCAGAAATGTGTAAGAACAGTTGACAATAGGATAATACTACTGTACTATTTAAGTAGTACAGTAGTACGGTTTGCAATACAGTGATATTTGCACTAAGGGAGGTGAAAGGAAAGTTGAATATAAAGGATTTTGAGTTTAATGATAATGAGCCCATATATCTTCAAATTATAGAGCTCATAAGGAGAGCAATTGCAACTGGAGAATTAATGCCAGGAGATAAGCTTCCATCTGTAAGAGAAATGTCCTCATCTTTAGGGGTTAATCCTAATACACTTCAAAGAGCATATGGAGAATTAGAGAGATTAGGAATCACCTATACGAGAAGAGGAATGGGATCTTTTGTAAGTGAAGAGCAAAATGAACCAGATAAGATGCAGGAGCAGATGGGAATAGAAATAAGTGAAAAATATTTAAGAGATATGAATGGTATAGGGATAGATAAAGCTAAAGCATTAAAAATTCTTGAGAATATAGATGTTTAAATAGATGGGAGATAGGTGGAATGATTAAATTAGTTAATTTAAATAAAAGATATGGAGAAAAAGTTATTTTAGATAATGTTAATCTAACTATTAATAAAGGTGAGATTATTGGGATTTTAGCACCAAATGGAGAAGGAAAGAGTACACTACTTAAAATATTAGGTGGACAGATTGTTTTTGATTCAGGAAACTACTACCTTGAAGATAAAGAGTTTAATTATAAAGATAAAGGTAGAATTGGATATATGAGCGATAGTCCATTAATGCCAGGTGGATGGTATGTTAAGGATTGTGTAGCTTATTATGCAAGATACTTTGAGAAGTTTAATAAAGAAAAATGTTTAACAATGTTAAAGGATTTCGGATTAAAACAGGATGATAAGGTAAAAAAGCTTTCTAAGGGACAGAATGAAAAACTACATTTGGCTTTAGCTCTTGCCATAGATGGGATACTTTATATAATGGATGAGCCTTTAGCTGCCATTGATTTAATAGCAAGGGAAGAAATAATTGGAATGATTTTAGAAAATTTTAGTCCAGAAAGCACCATGATAATTTCAAGTCATTTAGTAGGTGATATAGAGAAGATGTTAGATAGAGTTATTCTTTTAAAGAGTGGAAAGATAATTCACAATGAATTAGTTGAAAATTTAAGAGCTAATGGGAAATCACTAGTAAAGCTTTATAAAGAGGTGTACAGGAATGAAGTTAATTAAAAATAAAAAAGATTGGATGTATGATTTTAAATGCGCAGGTTATATTATAGGCGTAGCTTTAGCTGGTATATCAATAATGTTTCTATTGATTTCTCGGATGGTTCCAGAGTCTAGATATTATTTTAAGGAAGGCTATGAAGAGTTGTATACCATGGCTATTGGAATCATGAGTATATATCCACTATGGGCATTTGCAGCAATTTCACCACAAATAAAAAATGGTAAGGTTTATTTAAATACGACAAATCTGCCCTTAAGTAAGAAGAGCTTGTTTTTTAAAGGACTTAAACCCTGGTTTATAGTTTATCCAGTTGTAATTTTAGCTTCTTCTGCCGTGATGGCAGCGCTAAATGAACCTACTCACAGCTTTGGAATTTTATTTTTACTCTCACTGGTGAGACCAGCAGCAGTTTTTGTATTTATGATATTAATGACTGTGCAGGTTATAGCAGGAATTATATTTTGCTTAGTTAAGAAAATTAAATGGTACAAGGTTATTATTACAATGCTGATTTTCAATGGTGTTTTAATTGGGTTATGTGTTTTAGTAGGATTAATACTCCCAATAGATACTGATAACAACATTTGGTTTGCTGCAGGTGTGGTTTTAACCTTGATTTTAGGTTCCTTAGGGGTGTTTCTTGTGGCTTGGAAGGATGTTGAGAGAATACACCAATAATAGAGTATAAAGCATTGATGTAATAAGAAATAGAGAGTTTAGAAAGGAAATTTATAATGAAATTTTTAAAGAAGGATTGGTTATTTGATGCAAAAATTACAGGTGTAATAGTACTTACAATTTTAACTGTTGTTACAGCTTTAATTCTTGTTTTTGTTAAGGTTCTAAATAAAATGCCAGTTGAAAATGGAGTGGTGGTATACAATAAGATTTATTCCATATTGGCATTTGGAATATCCTTTTATCCTATGTTTGCATTTAAGGCTGTATGTCCACAGATGGGCAGTGATAAATTGTATTTAAGTACAGCAAATCTTCCAATGAGTAGGAAAGAGGTATTCTTTAAGGGACTTAAGCCTTGGCTAATAATTTCTCCAATAGTTATAATCGTTGGAGCTCTTGGGAATATAGTCCTTAGTAGTAGTGCAGAATCTTTAAAGGAAGTAATTTTTGTAATTACATTTACACCAATAGTTATATTAAGTTTTGGAGCAATTATACAGTTTCAAATAATTTCAGGAATTATTTTTACTTTAGTCAAAGGAATTAAAGGTTATACGGTTGTAGGTGTAATATTTACTTTTGATTGTATACTAATAGCTATATGCAGTGTAGGAATAAGAGTATTGAAGATTGATACAGCTCATGATCCATGGTGGATGACTTGGTGTGGCTTATTTATTTTAATTGTCAGCTTGATAATGTTTCTTATAGCATGGAGAGATATAGAAAAAGTTTATCAATAGGAAACTCCTCTTCGCTTTACTCAGAGGAGTAAGCTCGAATAACTAAATGAAAGATTTACATTTTCACTTAAGATATAAACGTAGATATAGGAAAACTCTACCCTTCACAATTGGAAAATATTTTAAAAATATTGCAAAGTATGCTTGACAGAAAATGCAAAGCAAACTATACTTAAATTGCAAAGTAAACTTTGCAAAAGGGGATGAGTAAGTGAATACAAAAATAAAAGAGCTGCGAAAAAGCAGAAAATTATCGCAAGAAGAATTAGCTCTGGCAGTTGGAACTACTCGACAAACCATTACTTCAATTGAGTGTGGTAAGTATACAGCATCTTTAGTTTTAGCATATAAAATAGCAAGATACTTTGGACTTAGCATTGAGGAAGTATTTGATTTTTCAGATGTGGAGGAGTTTTAATTATGGAAAATTTTAAAAAGACAATTAGAAAAAGATTGAATTTTTTTACGGGAGTTATATTACTATTTAGCTTATTGTTCGGAGGAAATATGCTTCATTGGTTTACACCAATTGTTAAAAATCCACATTATGTAGATTTCTTCAGTGGTGTTCAAGTGGGAATGTTCATAGGAATTGAAATATATCTTGTATATCGTGTTGCTTATTATATGGCGATTTTAAAAGATGATAAGGCTCTTAGAACCTTATATATAAAAGAGAATGACGAAAGAAATATGGAAATTGCTAAGAGATCAGGAATTGAGAGCTATAAATTTGTTATTGTAATCTTATTAGCCGGAGCAATTATTGTTGGATACTTTAGCATGGAGGGATTCATTGCTTTAATGGGAGCTGCATTAGTTGAAATATTAGTGAGAGCAGGTTTATACGCTTATTATTCAAGAACAATATAAATTTTAATTATGTTGCTAATTTTATAATTAAAATTTACAGATGATTATGAATTATTGAATAAGGGATTAGTATAATGTAAAGTGGTAGAATGGGATAAAAGAAAGGGAGGGATTATTATGTCACTAAAAGTTGAAGGCCTAGTTAAAAATTATGGAGATAAAAGAGTAGTAAATAATTTAAGCTTTTCAATGGAAAAACCAGGTGTTTTTGGACTGTTAGGAACAAATGGAGCTGGTAAAACAACTACAATAAGAATGATGCTTGGTATGTTAAAGAGGGATGGAGGAAGAGTTACTTGGAATGATAAACCATTCAACACAAAGACCGTATCAATCGGATATCTAGCAGAAGAAAGAGGCATATATTCAAAGTTTACAGTTTTGGATCAATTAATATACTTTGGTGAGTTAAAGGGTATGAGCCGTAAGGATGCTATAAAAAGTATAGATTACTGGCTAGATAGATTAGAAGCTGCGGAATATAAAAATAAAAGAGCAGAGCAGTTATCTAAGGGGAATCAACAAAAGATTCAATTTATAGCCGCACTTATATCAAATCCAGAGATTCTTATATTAGATGAGCCTTTAAGTGGTTTAGACCCTGTTAATACGGACTTGTTTAAGGATGTTATTAAGGAAGAAATTGCAAGAGGAAAGTACATTATAATGTCTAGTCATCAGATGTCAACCATAGAAGAGTTCTGTGAGAATCTTGTGATTTTAAATAAGGGTAATATAGTTTTAAGTGGTAATTTAAATGAGATTAAGAAGTCTTACGGAAGAAATCACCTAGTATTAAAATGTGAAGGTGATGTGGAAGATCTAATTAAGGCTTCAAATATGAAGTTAATAAACGACAATTTAGATTACAAGGAGCTTTTAGCTCCAAGTGAAGAAGAAGCAACAAATCTTCTGAAGTCTATTTTAGAAAAGGGAATTCAAGTAATTAGATTTGAGTTAAGAGAGCCAACACTTCATGAGATATTTATTGAAAAGGTAGGTGAGTAAAATGGATATGAAAAATTTTGGGAAGGTAACGAAGTTTACAGTAGCTCAACAAGTGAAGGGAAAATCCTTTAAAATATCAACTGCCATTATATTAATAGCTGTTTTAATATTAACTTCTCTTATAAACTTTGTACCTGCTTTTATGAATAAATCAAAAGCAGAAGAGCCAGCAGGACAAGGAAATCAGAATCAAGTGGAGTTTACCATTGAAAAGGCTTATTATATTGATGAGTCAGACTTGGGATTAGATATAGCATCAACAGTTACAACGGCATTGCCAGGGATGAAATATGAGAAGGCGTCAGAATCAAGGGATGATTTAATTAAGAAGCTTGATACTACAGATGAAGCAATGGCACTAGTGTATATATCACAAAATCCTGGTGGCTATAATGTTGAGGTTGTAACTCCAACTAATAAGGATGTTGTTAAAGAAGATGATGGGTACATGCTTTCACAAATTGTTGCATCTAGTCTTGAGAATGGAAGATTATTATCAGCTGGATTATCACAGGAGCAGGTTACAAAATTATCATTACCGATAAATTCTCATGTTGTAATAGCAGGAGATGAGGGACAAGGTATTGAAGACATGGTAATCAAAATGATTCTTCCAATGGTAATGTGTATGTTATTATTCTATTTGATTTATTTCTATGGATATTGGGTAGCAAACTCAATAGTTGCAGAAAAAACCTCAAGGGTTATGGAACTTTTATTAACATCAACTAAACCATTAGAACTAGTTGTAGGTAAATGTGTTGGAATGGGCTTCTTAGCCATAACACAATTTATTTCAATTTTAGTTGTAGCATTTATTTCCTTTGTAGGAAGTGGAGCAATTGTAAAGAGTGTTATAGATCCTAATGCAAATATATTTAATTTGGGTGCAATTTTTAGTAAGGTACCTCCAATTCAATGGATTTTAATAATATTATTCTTTATCCTTGGATATGTAGTATATGCGGTTCTTAACGCTTTAGTTGGAGCAACTGTAAGTAAGCTTGAGGATTTAAATACTGCTATAATGCCAGTATCATTTATTTCAATCATTGGATTTTATTTAGCATATATGGGAACAATGACACCAGATTCTATTGTAGGAACAATTGCGACTTACGTGCCATTCTCATGTGCATTCTTTATTCCTTCAGTGATTTTATCAGGTACTATAAGTACAGTTTCAATGTTGATATCATTACTGATATTAATCGCAACAATAGTTCTTCTTGTATTATTTACATCTAGAGTTTATTCAGTTGTAATATTACAAACTGGAAATAGAGTTAAAATAAAAGATTTATTTTCTATTTACAGAAGAGAAAAATAAAATAATACTTTATAATAAGGACATATAGACTTCCCATGATGTCATATGTTCTTATTTATATTTTTGTGGTAAAATGTATGAGTTGAACAAAAAAAAGAATTATTATGAATAATAAATTAAAAGAGAAAAATCATAATAAAAACTAATGATTTGAAAATTACTAAGGAGGGTTAATATGTCAGCTAAAAATTTTGATTTGGGCAAAGATAATGTTGGTAAATTATTGGTAAAATTAGCAGTTCCAGCAATTATAGCTCAATTAGTCAATGTATTATATAATATCGTTGACAGAATGTTCATAGGAAGAATGGCCAGTGGGGATTTAGCAATGGCAGGTGTTGGGGTTGCATTTCCAATCATAATACTTGTATCAGCATTTAGTGCACTTATAGGTTTTGGTGGAGCACCATTAGTTGCAATTAAAATGGGAGAAAAGGATAATGACGGAGCTGAGAAGCTTCTAAGTAATAGCTTTTCTGTATTAATCATTTTATCAGTTATTTTAACAGTAGGATTTTTAATGTTTAAAACTCCAATATTAAAGGCCTTTGGAGCAAGTGAAAATATAATTGGTTATGCAAATGACTATATAACAATATACCTTATAGGAACAATATTTGTTCTTATAGCTGTTGGAATGAATCCATTTATTAATACACAAGGTTTTGCTAAAATTGGTATGTATACAGTATTAATCGGGGCTATAATCAATATAGTTTTAGACCCAATTTTAATCTTTGGATTTAATATGGGAGTTAAAGGGGCAGCCCTTGCCACAGTTATAGCACAATGTGTATCGGCAGTATGGGTATTATTCTTCTTATTTGGTAAGAAGAGTATATTAAAAATAAGAAAAAAATACATGATTCCAGATTTAAAATTAGTAGGTAAGATTATGGCTTTAGGTATATCACCATTTATTATGCAAGCTACAGAAAGCTTAGTTTTAATTTCTTTAAATACTCAGTTAATGAAGTTTGGTGGAGACTTAGCAGTTAGTGCTATGACTATCATGAGTAGTATAATGCAGATAATAACATTGCCAATTATGGGATTATGTCAAGGTGGGCAGCCTATAGTGAGCTATAATTTTGGAGCTAAAAATTTAGATAGAGTTAAAAAGGCATTTAAATTAGTTCTTATATATTCAGTAACATTTACAACAGTAATATGTGGAGCGCTTATGATAAAGCCAGATATGTTTGTAAGAATATTTAATAATGACCCTGTTTTAATGGAGATTACTTGCTGGAGTATTAGAATTTACTTCGCTGGAATTTTTATCTTTGGAGCACAGATGGCATGTCAGCAGACATTCCTTGCTTTAGGTCAAGCAAAAATCTCATTGGTACTTGCACTGTTAAGAAAAGTTATTCTTCTAGTGCCGTTAATATTTATCATTCCTAACTTTATGGATGATAAGCTTAAGGGAGTACTTTTAGCAGAGCCGATCGCAGATATTCTTGCTGCTACAACTACAATAATAGTATTTACATTTTTCTATAAGAAAACATTAAGCGGTATTGATGAAAAAGTTTCAGAATAAGTAGTTGAAAAGTCCTGTAGCTAAATAAAATTAGTAAATCAAGATAGCAATATAGATAAATTATCCATAGCATGAAGCTATGGATAATTTTTGTTATTTAAATGTAGTATTAGTAGATGGCTCAGGCTCACCATATGGTGTATGTTCATTGGCCTTGCTTTTAAGTCTGCGAGAATAATCGGGACCGTTTGGGTTATTTTTCAAATCGGTTGATTGGATATTTTTTTGTTTACTGCGGTCTTTAGTCATGTGAATACCTCCTTAAATTTAAGCTAATTTAGGTTATGTCTATTTTTGAAAAATAATTCACAAAATCAATAGATATAGATGAAAAATGTGTATAAAAATTTTAAAAATATGGTACATTTGTGGACAATATACAAAAATTGCTATAAGATAATAATTAATAAGTGTATACATAAGTATGAGTGGAGGGATTAAAATGGCAGAAAAAATTAAAGTTATTATTTTAGGTGCTGGAGACAGAGGGACAATTTATGCAAATTACATAAAGAGAAATAATGATGAAATCGATGTTGTAGCTGTAGCCGAACCTATAAAAGAAAGAAGAGAGAACATAGTTAATATGTTTAACTTAAGTGAAGATAGTGCTTTTTTATCTTGGGATGAAGCTTTAGCTGCTGGAAAAATAGGTGATGTAGCAATTGTAACAACACAAGACCAAATGCACTATGAGCCAACGATGAAGGCCTTAGAGTTAGGATATCATGTGCTTTTAGAGAAACCTATGTCACCTAGTTTAAAGGAATGTATTGAGATGGTTAATAAAGCAGAAGAGAAGAAGCGTCATCTGTTGGTCTGCCATGTACTTAGATATACAGAATTCTTTAAGGAACTGAAAAAGGTTTTAGATAGTGGAGAAATTGGTGAATTAGTTACTATCCAACATATTGAGAATGTAGGATATTATCATCAAGCACACAGCTTTGTAAGAGGAAACTGGAGAAATAAAGAAGAGTCTGCTCCAATGATTTTAGCAAAATGTTGCCATGACTTGGATTTAATGTACTGGTATGCAGGAGCAAAATGTGAAAGCTTATCATCCTTTGGAAGCTTGAAACATTTTAAACCAGAAGGTGCACCAGAAGGAGCTGCTAAAAGATGTTTGGACTGCGAGATAAAAGATTGTCCATATGATGGAAGAAAAATATATTTTAAATGCTTGGAGAATATAAATAAAGCTGATACAGGAAATGTTACTTCCACAAGACATTGGCCAACTAGTGCAATCACTGAAGATATCACTTTAGAAGGAATAACAAAGGCATTAAAAGAAGGACCTTATGGAAGATGTGTTTACTACTGTGATAATGATGTTGTTGATAATCAGGTTGTAAGTTTAAACTTTGAAAATGCAGTTACAGTAGCATTTACAATGACTGCTTTTACTGATAAGGTCTCAAGAATAACAAGATTTATGGGAACTAAGGGTGAAGTTAGAGCAAATACTGAAACTAATATAATCGAAGTATATGACTTTGATTCAAGGAAAGTAAAAACTATAGAAGTTAAAGAGCCAGATAGTGGTCATGGTGGTGGCGACAATGGTATTATGGAAGACTTCTTTAATCTTGTAAAAACAGGTGTTACGGAAAAAAGGTATACAACAGGAAAGGTATCTGTAATGAGCCATGCTATGGCAATGGCTGCAGAAGAAGCAAGGCTTTCTAAGAAAACTATAAATGTACAAGAATTCATGGAAGACATCATGAAATAATTATAATAATTTAGAAATAGATAGAAGCTTCTTTGAAAATATTTGTACTGCCCATATTAAAAAATAAGAATTTTCATATAACAAGTATAGAAAAAGCTCCATTTTATTGGAGCTTTTTTTTATTTATTTTTATGGTGCAGAGAATAAAACATAAATAGAATAATTACTGAGACGATAAACTCAGTTAGTGGTAGTGACATCCATACTCCATTTATTCCTAAAAGTGAAGCTAATAATAAGGTTATTGGGATAATTAAAATAAATCCACGTAGTATAGAGATTATGAAAGAGTGTTTAGGTTTATCTATGGAGCTGAAATATATTGAAGTAACTATGTTTACACCGGTAAAGATGAATGCAGTAAAATATATATGCATTCCATTTATTGCAATCTCTTCTAAGGCTAAGTTATGCTCTCCATTAAATATAGATACAATTGGATTAGAAAAAACAAATATTATGATATAGATAATAAGAGCACAAATCAGCGCAGTTATAATTCCATAGGAATAGATTTTTCTCACGTTATTCTTATTTGAACTACCGTAGTTTTCACTTATTATGGGCTGAATCCCTTGAGAAATACCAGTGAATATTGCAGTTATAACCAGTGCAATATTAGCAAGGATACCGTAAGCAGCTACTCCAATATTTCCTAGAAGACTTAATATAATACCATTAAAAATAATCATTACAACGCCAGAGGAAACCTCCGTAATTAAAGCTGATATACCAAGGACACAGATATCTTTAATAGATTCCATTTTGAGCTTAGACTTTACATATATAAATGAATTTTTCTTTTTAAGAAAATGCAGAGATAAAATCATCAAACTAATTATTGGTGCAATTGCTGTAGCTAGTGCAGCACCGAATATTCCCATATCTAAAGGAAATATAAAAATGTAATCAAGAATAACATTTGAAAAGCTACCGATAAGCATTGCATACATAGAGAGCTTTGGATTATTATCATTACGGACAAAGCAAATAAAGAGATTATTCAGCATAAATATAGGTGCAAATACTAGAATAGTCTTCAAATATGTAGCTGTCATTGAGTGTGTAGTATCACTAGAACCAAGTAATGTTGCAATATTACTTGAAAAGAATAATCCAATGGTCAATAAAATCAGTGATAGGATTATTGTAAATTTAAGAGCTTGAGTGAAGATTATTGAAGAACTATTTTTCCTATGGCTTGATTTAGATATAGAGTAACGAGTTGAGCCACCCATACCAATCATTAGACCAAGTCCATGAATAAAGCTGTATATAGGGATAGCAAGATTTAAGGAAGTTAAGCCATTAACTCCCATACCTCTTGCAACAAAAAATGTATCAGCTAGAATGTAGCAGGAAAGTCCTAGCATTCCTAATACATTTAGAGTTGAATATTTCATAAAAGTGTAAAAGATATTATTTTGTTTCATTATTATTTTCCTCCCCAAAATAAAAAGCGTACGGAAGTTTCATACCTTCAAAGGCCTACAGTATGAAATCCGAACGCTTCTATAAGTTTCTTTATCCGGCGACAAAGAAAAAAGCTTATTTATATATTTAATTTAATATAGTCTATTTATTAGTTAATATATTTATTCCTTCTTCTATAGTAACTAATGATTGCTCTCCAGTTACCATATTCTTAACTACTATTTTGTTTTCAGCTTTTTCAGTTTCTCCTATAATAATAACATTTGGAACGCTAAGTTTATTAGCATATTTCATCTTTTTAGGGAACTTACCGCCTTCAACATATATGTCAACCTTAAGGCCTGCTTCTCTTAACTTGCTGCAAACCTCAATACCGTAATCGAAATCGTCATCCATTGGGATAACCATAGCATCCATAACAGAATTTTTATTTAAATCTATAATGTTACTCTCCATGAAGCTCCAGAATAATCTTGTTAATCCGATAGATATACCAACTCCAGGAAGTTTCTTTTCTGTGTAGTATTGTGCTAGATTATCATATCTTCCACCAGAGCAAACGGATCCGAACTCTGGATAATCGTCTAGGAATGTTTCATAAACCGTTCCAGTATAATAATCAAGTCCTCTAGTGATTTTAAAGTCGATGATATAGTTTTTATCAGGAACTCCAAGAACTTTTATATACTTATTTACAGTTTCAAGCTCTTCAACACCTTCAACAAATTTTTCATGAGTAACACCTAGATTTTTAAGCATTTCGATTTTTTCATCATTGCTTCCAGTGGTTGTAATGAAGCTGATAAGAGAATTCATTGCTTCTTCAGAAGAAACATAGTTTTTAAGCTCTTCTCTAACTTTCTCTTCTCCGATTTTTTCGATTTTATCTACAATTCTAAGCACTTCTATGTAGCTATCTATATTTAAGCTTCTTAAGAAACCATCTAATATTTTTCTGTTATTTAATCTTATTTTGAAGTTTTCAAATCCTAGTTCTTTAAAGATTTTATAGATTATGCTTGGAATTTGTGCATCATTAACTATACTTAAAGACCCATTTCCAATTACATCAACATCACATTGATAGAATTCTCTAAAACGACCTCTTTGATTTCTCTCTCCTCTATAAACCTTACCTATTTGGTATCTCTTAAAAGGAAATGCTAACTCTTCCATGTGCTGTGCAACATAACGAGCTAGAGGCACTGTAAGGTCAAACCTTAAAGCCATGTCAGTACTTCCTTTAGTTAAGGTATAGATTTGTTTTTCAGTATCCCCACCAGTTTTAGCAAGTAAAACCTCACTTTTTTCTATAATTGGGGTGTCTATTGGTAGAAACCCGAAGGATTCATAGTTTCTTCTAATAACATCAGAAACGTGGTTGAATGCTACTTGCTCTCTTGGCGTAAGCTCCATAAATCCAGGTAGTATGCTAGGTTTAGTAATTTTTATACTCATGTTTATCTCTCCTTTTCCTCTTAGTAATAGAAGGCGTATTATTTGAAAATCCTTACCATAAGTGAGTGTCCAAATCTATGATTAGGATAACACGAACTTACTCCTTTGAATGAAAAGGAGTTTCCTTATTTATTGCAAGGAGCAAATTATACTTAAATTAAGTTATTTTTTAATATTATATTGTAAAAATAAAAAATCTCTAAAGACTGATATCCTTAGAGATTTAAACTTCTATAATCTCCATAGATACCTTGCCACATGCAAATAGGCCTATATCTATGGCTTCATTTTTAAACCATAATTATAAGGCCGTTAATCTATGATGATGAATATGTAATTCGTTTAGTGTATTTCTCATTATAATCATCTCCTATAAGTGAACATCCAAATCTTTGATTTGGTTAATGAAACTTACTCCTTAGAATGAATATGAAAAGGAGTTTCCTTAATAAATAATCTATCACTTTCTAAAATATCTGTCAATAAGTTTAGTTTTTAGTAACTGATGAATAAGAAATTTTGTCTTTTTGCGAGTAGACGAAGGTAAGAAATTACATGTGTAAATAATAGAAGCAGATTTAAGGCGAATTAATAAAAAAAATCATATTCTATGACAGAAATTTTCAATTGAAAAATACCTGAAACATAGTTAATATAACATTAACGGAATGGTAAAAATTTACACTGGATTTACTGTTTTAATTTTTATTTTTAGGGGGGAACGGAATGAATCTAAAAAAAGTCATGGCTATTGGAATTGCACTTTCAATAGTAACTGGGTCTAGCGGATCTGCATTTGCTTCAGAAACTAAGCTATTGCAAACTTTAAATGCAGAGAAAAATAAGGTTACAAAACTGGAGACACAGATTTCTGCGGAAGAAGGTCTACAGAGCATTAATGACTCTGACACAGTTAGAGTTATAGTTGAACTAGAGGAGCAGCCAGTAATAGAAAGGGCTACAGCCGAAGGTATAAAAATTCAAGATATGAGTGCGTCTCAACTTGAAGGATTCCAAAAAGCAATATTAAGTCAGCAGAAATCAGTTCAAAAGACTATTAAATCAAAGGGTGTAAGTCTTAATGTCCTTAATAGTTTTACAAATGTAGTTAATGGATTTAGTGCTGAGACTACATTGGCAGAGGCTAAGAAGATTGAAGGTATGTCAGGGGTTAAGTCAGTTACTATTGCTAACGAATATGAAAGACCTGAACCAGAAATGAACTACAGTGGAGATATTACTGATACAGTGCCTACTTGGAACCTTGGTTATAAGGGAGAAGGTACAGTAATTTCAATTATTGATACAGGTGTAGATTCATCTCATAGAGATATGACACTTACAAAGCCTAAAAAGGCTGAACTTCAAATTGACGAAGTAGAAGAGATAGTAGCAGAAAAGAATTTACCAGGTACTTATAGAACTTCAAAGGTTCCATATGGATACAACTATATGGATAATAACCAGGAGATTCTAGATTTAGGACCAGATGCAAGCGAGCATGGAATGCATGTTGCAGGTATTGCAGCTGCCAATGGAAATGTTGAAAAAGGCGGTATAAAGGGAACAGCACCAGAGGCTCAAGTCCTTGCCATGAAAGTATTTGGAAACAATCCTTCAATGCCATCAACTTTTGGAGATGTAATAATTAAAGCTATAGACGATTCAGTTATTCTTGGAGCAGATGTTATTAACATGAGTTTAGGTTCAACGGCTGCTTTTGTTAATGATGAAGATCCAGAACAAATGGCTGTAAATAGAGCTGTTGATAATGGCGTTGTAGTAGCTGTATCTGCAGGAAACTCTAATGTTTTTGGTAGTGGACATGATAATCCATATGCTGAAAATCCAGATTACGGTGTAGTTGGAGCACCAGGGCTTGCTACTGATTCACTTCAAGTGGCATCTATAGAAAATAGTAAAATGACTGGATACGGTGTTGAATTTACCATTGATGGAGTAAATAAGGTGTATCCATATACTAGTTCAGGAACAGATGTATTATCAGTTTTAAAAGGTAAGGAACTTAAAGTTGTAGATTGTGGATTAGGTGGTCTTCCAGAGCACTTCCCAGCAGAGGTGGCAGGAAATGTTGCATTAATTGAGCGTGGTACCTATGATTTTACATCTAAAATTATCAATGCAGAGAAGGCAGGAGCAGTTGCAGTCATAGTATATAATAATGCTGGTGGTGGAGATGAACTTATCAATATGATGTACCCAGAGGGCGGAAAGATTCCAGCTATGTTTGTTGGAAATACTGCAGGAGTTGAAATTAGAGAAAATTCAACTGAGAGTGGGTTCACAGTAGCGTTCAAGGGCACACAAGCAATAGCTAATAATCCAGCAGCAGGAAGCATGTCATCATTTACATCTTGGGGAACAACTCCAAACTTAGAAATCAAGCCTGAAATTACAGGCGTTGGTGGAAATGTATGGTCAACTGCTCAAAATAATGGATATCAAAATATGAGTGGTACTTCTATGGCATCTCCAAACGTAGCTGGTGGTGCAGCATTAATCGTTGAGAGAGTTGAAAAAGACTTCCCAGAATTAACAGGCGAAGCTAAGGCAAAGCTGATTAAGAAAATCATGATGAGTACAGCAACACCACATGTGGATAATGGTAATTATCAATCTTTAGCAGCTCCAAGTGGTGCTAACTATACATCACCAAGAAGACAGGGTGCTGGAGTTATGAATTTATATAATGCAGCTACTACGCCAGCGATAGTTACAGATAACACAAGTGACGAATGTAAAGTTAACTTAAAAGAGATTACAGGTGATTCAGCAACATTTACAATCACTGTCACAAACTTTAGCAATAAAGAATTAACTTATGTACCTAAGGGAACTGTTCAAACAGATTTAACTGATGGTGAATATAGCTATCTTCAAGCACAAAATATAGTTGATGCAGAAACTAAATCATTCCCAATGAGCTTTAGTTCAAATGAGCTTGTAGTACCAGCTAATGGAACTGCAGATTTAACTATAACTGTTGATTTAAGTAATGCTGTAACTGGATTTGGTGGAGCTGCTTTAGAAGAAGTATTTGCAAATGGAGCATATGTTGAAGGATTTGTAACTTTAACAGATAAGGCTGATAATAGTGGACAGTTAAGCATTCCATATATGGGATTCAAGGGACAATGGGATAAGGCTCCAGCTATAGATGCTTCTATTTACGATGAAGATAGAGCTACCTTCTACGGCTTTACTTCTATAGCTACTCATACTGGAGGCGGAAACTACGATTTCTTAGGTGTTAACCAACCAGGTAAGGTTGCAGATGCAACTAAAATTGGATTCTCACCAAATAAAGATAACTCAATCGATACAATAACCCCTGTACTTTCTTATTTAAGAAATGTAAAAGAGTTACAGATTGAAATCCTTGATGAAAATGGTGGAGTAATTAGAAACCTAGCAGAGGAGTTTAATTTAAGAAAGCATTACTATGATGGAAATCCTAAAAATCCTAAATATCATATTATAGAGGCGGCTACTTGGGATGGAGTTGCTAATAATAAGCTTGTTAAGGATGGGGATTACACTTACAGGGTAAAAGCTTTAGTAGATTATGAAGGAGCAGAGTGGCAAACCTATGATTTCCCAGTTAAGGTTGATACTGTTGCACCAACAGTTGATGAGGATAGCATAGAGTATGATGATAAAGCCCAAACGCTAACTGTAGTTGCAGAGGATAATAATGAAGACTTTATCTATAAGTATGCCTTAGTTGCAGATGGTAAAGTTGTATTAGAAAATGAAACAGGCGCATTTAAGCTTGGGGATATTAAACCAAATCAATGTACTTTAGAGGTTTATGATTATGCTGGAAATAAGACTGTTGTTGATTTAACAGATGTGGTTCCAGGTAAATATCAAGAGCCAACAGGACCAGCAGAAGGAGATAAGACAATTCCAACAGTAATGGTTACTGGACCAGAATTCTTTGGAATAATAAACACTAGTGAAGCTGTAGTTACAGGTACTATAAAAGATGTTTCAGCTATATCACAATTTAAAGTTAATGGTGTTAATACTCCTATTAAATTCAATAAGAGTACAGGAGTATGGGAATTCTCTACTACAGTAACATTAGAGGATGGATATCACAGCATAGATGTTTATGCTAGGGATGCAGCAGGAAATGAAATAGATTTTGCTCATAAGTTATTTGTTGATACAACAGCTCCAGTTGTTGTGCTTGGAGACATTCCAACAGAAACAACAGATGATAAAGTATTAGTTAAAGCTTTAGTTAGTGATAATTTACCGAGCTTAAAAGTTAAGGTTAATGGAAATGTGGTTAAGACTATAGCTCCAGATTGGGAGTATATGGATAGTTTAGAGCCAGCAAGTTATGACTTAGCTTATGAAGTTAGCTTAGTAGATGGTGAAAACTTAATTATAATTGAAGCAGCAGATGACGCTGGACATCTTACAACTGTACAATTAGTTGTAAATAAGGTTGATGAAGTTGTTGATACAGAGGCACCAGCAGCACCAATAGTTACAGTGGTTGATGATATGCTAACAATAGTAGCAGCTGATGAAAATACAACGACATTACAATATAGTCTTGATGGTATAACTTGGAATGAATATACAGAGGCTATTAAGGTTCCACAAAACACAACTATCTATGTTAGAGCTTTAAATGCAGCAGGAAATCCAAGTCAAGTTTTAGAGTATAAGTCTTCTGAAATAGAAAAGCCAGATACAGTAGCTCCTAATAAACCAACAATGTCATTGAAGGATGGGTTAGTAGTAATTGAGTCTGCTGATGAGGATACAGCTAAAATAGAATATAGTTTAGATAAAGAAAATTGGAAAGAATATACTGGACCAGTAGAAGTTAAAGAAAATGCAACAATCTATGCTGTAGCTAAAGATTCAGCAGGAAATGTTAGTGAAATATCAGAGTTTAAGGTTCCTGAAACAGAAAAACCAGATACAGAGGCTCCCAAGGCACCAGTAGTATCATTTAAGGATGGTGCAGTAGTAATGGTAGCGGCTGATGAAGATACAGTTAAGATAGAATATAGCTTAGATAAGGAAAATTGGAAGGAATATGTTAACCCAATAAAGGTTGATGCAAAAGCTGAGTTCTATGTAAGAGCTATAGATGCAGCTGGAAATGTTAGTGAAATTTCAGAATATATTATGCCAGATGGAGAGAATCAAAATCCAGATCCAGAAAAACCAACACCAGAAAAACCAGCAATGCCAGAGATAGCTGAAAAAGATGGGGTTGTAACAATTACTGCTTCAGATGAGCTTACAGATAAGCTTGAATATAGCTTAGATGGTGGTAAAACATGGGTACCTTATACTGAAGCTGTAAAAGTAGCAGAAAAGGCGACAATTCAAGTTAGAGCTATAAATGTTATAGGTGATCAAATAGCTATCAGTGATGTGGATGAATACACAGTACCAGATAGAACAGCTCCTAAGGCTCCTAGGATGTCTGCTAATAAGAATATGGTAACAATAACAGCTAAAGATGAGGATGTTGTTAAGATTGAGTATAGCTTCGATAAGGAAACTTGGACAGAGTACAAGGATCCAGTAAAACTTGCTGCTAAGAAGACTATGTATGCTAGAGCAATCGATGAAGCAGGTAATGTAAGTGAAATTTCTAAATTCACTATGCCTTCATCAGGAAACAGCTTACCACAAACAGGTGCAATGGTTGGTTCTGGATTAATGGCAGTAGGCGGAATTGTTGCTGCAGCATTTGGAGTTATAATGCTTAAAAAGAGAAACAGAAAATAATAACTTTAATTATTAATTTCTAAATAAAAAAGGATATTTCGGAGCTAGTCCGAAATATCCTTTTTCAATCATTTTTAATTCTAAATTTTCAATTTTACATTAATTTAAGTTATCACAATAAATTATCATGGCATCACTTAAAAACTGTGCAAGACCGTCACCATACTTATCAATATTTTCAGTAAAGCGTTCATCAGCAGTATACATTAGAGCCAGACCTCTGAAGATTTCAGGAGTACAGTTGTAGAAGTTTTTTGTAATGTGATTTCTCCACTGTTCTACTAAAATTTGAACCTCTTTGTCAGATGGATCTCTGTCCATTAATTTAGCTAAGCCGCTGTATATTTCACCAGCTTCACCCATTATATTTTCCCAATCAGCTTTGCCATATTTGGCAGTTTTCTTTTGTGATTCTTTGTAGGCATCACTATTTCCATAACGTTCTTTAGTTTCCTGTGCATATTTAGCTTTATGATTCTCTATATCTTTCATATCAAATGGTTTAAACATTTCTTTTTTATTCATTTCTTTTCCTCCTTCAAGAGATAATAATGTTTTATCTAGGGAAGCTATTATATTGTCAAGTCTTTGTCTTTTTTCTATAAGCAGCTGACGGTGAACTCCAAGGCAGTGAGCTTTATCAAAGTCAGGACTATTTAATATATTTTTTATTTCGTCCAATGAAAAATCTAGTTCTCTAAAAAAGAGAATCTGCTGCAGCTTTTCTAATTCTTCATTACCGTAAAATCTATAGCCTGAATCACTTATATAGCATGGTTTTAGTAAATTAATAGCATCATAATGATGGAGTGTGCGCACTGTTACTCCAGCCATGTTTGATACTTCTTTGATTTTATAAAGTTTAGCTTTAGATGTTCCTGCCATTAAATCACCTTCTTTTATTTATTTAGAATTGAAAAAAGTTATGAAAAAATTTTATTACTAGCTTTCCCTTAATTTAATAATAAACTATGACGTAATGTTAGAGTCAACTGTAAATAGTAATTTATATATATTAATTTAATGGGAAAAATAGGATAAAATTAAATATATATAACTTGAGGCTACAAGTGATACAGTAATATAAAAATTAAATTATAAGGAGGGTTTTCATGAAAAGCTAATGATATGTATGTTTTTAACTTTATGGATTCTTTGTTTAGGTGATTGTGACAATAAAGGTACTGCTGATGTGAAAATTCGAATAGGAGAATCACCACACTTTACTGAAGAAGAGATAGCTGAAGTAATAAATCTAGTGAAGAAAGCATTAAAGGGGGAAATTAAATATGTCAAAGGTTATAAGCACAAAGATTCAAGGATTTAATTTGAGATTTGCCACAGAAGAAGATGTACCACTAATTTTAAAATTCATAAAAGAGTTGGCAGGTTATGAAAAACTTCTTCATGAGGTTCAGGCCACAGAGAAAATTTTGATGAACTCTTTATTTGTACGTAAAGGGGCAGAAGTAGTTATTGGAGAATTTGAGGGAGAGCCAGTTGGATTTGCGCTATTCTTCCATAATTTCTCAACCTTCACAGGAAAGCCAGGATTATACTTAGAGGATTTATATGTTAGACCGGAAATGAGAGGAAAAGGACTTGGAAAGGCACTTTTATCATTTTTAGCTCATTTAGCAGTAGAAAGAGACTGTGGTAGGTTTGAATGGTGGTGCATAGATTGGAATGAACCATCAATAAAATTTTATAAGAGCTTAGGTGCAATACCAATGGATGAGTGGACTGTGTATAGAGTTTGTGATGAGGCTTTAACTAATTTGGCTAAGGAATTTTAGAAAGTTAAAAAATTTCAAGAATTATCAAAAAAGTCGTTGACACCTTTTGGAAAAAATGTTTATAATAAATTATAGTAAAAAACTTGAAGTGATAAATAAATTTAGAAATGAAAGAAAGGGAGGTAGGAATTATGTTAAATAATACAAGATTAAATGGCATGACAATTTGTAATAGACAACTTGAAGGCAATCTTTTTGTCAATGGCATAGGTGCGTCCATTTTTAATAGTAATCAATTTAATAAAAATTATAATAGTACCCTACCTCAAAATATAGATTTTTAAATTCGTTTAATTAACTATTTTGTGAGCAAAGTCCTAGGGTAACTTAGGACTTTTTTATATTTATTAAGGCTTAAGTGACACTCCGAATCTTTGATTTGGTTAGTGAAACTTACTCCTTCAACCAATGGTGAAGGAGTTTCCTAAAGTGAGATTTTAAATCTTCAACTAAAAGGATAATGAGTTTACTTATGCCTATATATATAACTCATGGCAGCAGTCATGGCTTACCGATGTTAACTAGCCGTAATCTATACCTTTGATGGTATGGATTACGGCTTTATTTTATAAGTGAGCATCCAAATCTATGATTTGGTTAATGCGAACTTACTCCTTCGACCAAAAGGAGAAGGAGTTTCCATTGAGGTAGGGTAATGACTGCATTAACTTTGGCAGAATTTAGGGAGGGAAAAGAAGTGAAAAAAATTTTTAGTTACACAAAACAGCACAAATTCGTTACCATTATGGGAGCAATTTCAATGCTTTTATGTGTTTCAGCAGACCTAGTTGTTCCGTATATTACGGAAATATTTATCGACGATGTATTAACAGCTGGTAAGTATGAAATCTTAACCACAATTATTTGGGTTGTAGTTGGACTTACTGCCACAAAGTTTGCATTTGGATTTTTAAGAGAGTTTTTATTTGACTATTTAGGGATTACAATCTCTAGAAAGATTAAGGAGGAATTATTCAATCATATTGAAGGTTTATCTTTTTCATATTTTGATAAAGTAAACACTGGAGAATTAATGTCAAGGGTAGGTGAAGATGCTGATAATATTCTAGAAATCATGGGTTTTGGACTTAGACTTACCATTGAGGACGGAATCTATTTCATAATGGCAGCAGTGCTTTTATTTAGAATCAGTGTACCACTTACTTTAGTAGCATTAGCTACAATGCCAATCATTGCAATTTTAGCGCTAAAGTCAGAGAAGCAACTAAATGATGTTTATGAGAGAATCAGTGATCATATTGCGGAGCTTAACACAACAGCTCAAGAAAATATTGCAGGAGTTAAGCTTGTAAAAGCTTTTGGAAGAGAGAAGCATGAGATATTAAAGTTCCTACGATATAACTCAAAGAACTATGATTTACAGATGGAGCACAACAAAATATGGGTTAAATTCTTCCCATTAGAAGAGTTCTTAACCAACTTATCAACAGTACTTGTTATAAGTATTGGAGGAATTCTTGCCATCTATGATCAAATTACGGTTGGACAATTAGTTGGATTTACAAGCTATCTTTGGATGCTTACTTGGCCAATGAGAGATTTAGGATGGCTAATAAATCTTCTATCAAGAGGAAAGGCTTCCATTGGAAAAATAAATAAGATATTAGCCATAGAGCCTAAGGTAAATGACTGTGAAAATCCAGAGGAATTAAAAGAAATTAATGAAGGTATTGTTTTTGAAAATGTATCCTTCAATTATGGAGAAAAGGATGTATTAAAAAATATTAACTTAAACATTCCAGCTGGGTCCACAGTAGCAGTTATGGGAACTACAGGTTCTGGTAAGTCAACTTTAATAAGTCTTTTAGGAAGAAACTATGATGTAACACAAGGTTCAATAAAGCTAGATGGTAAAGATATTAGAAATCTTAAGTTGAAGTCCTTAAGAGATAATATTGCTTTAATTCCACAGGACTCATTCCTGTTTTCAGACACAGTAGAAAGCAACTTGAAGTATGGAAAGCTTGATGCTTCTATGGATGAGATGGAAAAAGTAGTAGAACTTGCTTGTGCAAAGGAATTTGTGGATGAACTTGAGAAGGGCTATGATACCTTAATTGGAGAAAGAGGTGTTGGTTTATCTGGTGGTCAGAAGCAAAGATTATGTATAGCAAGAGCTCTTTTAAGAGATTCAAAGATATTAATCTTAGATGACTCTACGTCAGCTTTAGATATGGATACTGAATATCAGCTATTGAAGAATTTATATGAAGAGGAAGATAAGAAAACAACCTTTATCATAGCTCACAGAATTTCAGCAGTAAAGAATGCAGACTTAATTCTTTACATGGAGGATGGAGAAATTGTTGAACAAGGTAATCATCAACAGCTTCTAGATAAAAGAGGTAAATACTTTGAGATCTATGAAACTCAATTTAAGGATTTCTTAGATTTATCAGATGATAAAGCAGCAAACTTTTAAATTTTTAATTGAAACTCCGCCTCACATGCGTTCGGTGGAGTAAGTTCGCCTTACCAAATGTAAAATTTGGAGGCTCACTTAAGGAGGGAAATTAATGGCAAAGAACACGATAAATCAAGATGAAAAAGTTATTGCCCTTAAAGGGAAAGATATTCTTTTCAGGCTTGTTAAATATATGAAACCCTACGGTGCAAAAATAGCAGCAGTTCTGTTTCTGATGCTGGTAGTTACGGGAGTTGGACTTTTAAGTCCAATGCTTTTAAAAATTGCTATCGATGATTTTATTGGTGCAAAGAATGTTAAGGGGCTTGCTCTTATTGGAGCAGGGCTTATAGGTTTAAATTTAATCAGTATGTTTGCAAGTAAATATTCAACCTTTAACATGAACAAAATAACCCATAACATTTTAAGAACTATAAGACAGGAATTATATGAACACATTCAAAAGCTCTCCTTCTCTTTCTTTGATGAAAGACCAGTAGGGAAGATATTAGCCAGAGTTGTGGGAGATGTAAACTCTCTATCAGAGCTATTTAATAAATCAGTAACAACAGTAATACCACAGGTTTTAACATTAATATTCGTTACTGTAATAATGTTTTCTATGAATGTGAAGCTGGCTTTAGTTTCAATGGTAATGCTTCCACCTTTATGTATCGGTTTAGCTGGTATACAAATTATTTCAAGAAAGCGCTGGCAGGTATTTAGACAGAAGCGTTCTAACTTGAATGGTTTTACACATGAGTCTTTTTCAGGAATGAAGATTATTCAAAACTTTACCTTTGAGAAGGAATCAAGGAAGAGATTTAGAAATTCTGTTGGAGAAATGAGATCAGGCTTTATTAACGCCGTTAAGCTAAATGACTGGTTATGGCCAATAGTAGAAGTATCCTTTGGAGCAAGTACCTTAATAGTATTTTTAGTGGGAGCAAACCTTGCAAAAAGTGGAGAAGTATCAATTGGTACAATTACAGCCTTTATTTCTTACACAAGCATGTTCTGGAGACCAATTTTAAATATTGCATCTTATTACAACACTTTAATCACAAACTTTGCAGCAGCAGAGAGAATCTTTGAGATTATGGATGTTAAGCCTGGGATTGATGAGCTTGAAAGTGCAGATGTAATGCCTAAAATTAAAGGTCGCGTTGAATTTGAAAATGTATCCTTTGCCTATGAAAAAGATACACAAGTTCTACGCAATGTAAGCTTTAAGGTAAAACCAGGAGAAAATATTGCTTTAGTTGGTCCAACAGGAGCTGGTAAGACAACAATTACAAGCTTAATAAGCCGCTTCTATGATACTACTGAAGGAAGAGTTTTAATTGATGGAAAGGATGTATCAAAGGTAAATCTTAATTCTTTAAGAAGCCAGATGGGGGTAATGCTTCAGGATACCTTCCTATTCTCTGATTCAATTAAGGAAAATATAAGATACGGTAGGCTAGATGCTACTGATGAAGAAATCATAGCAGCAGCAAAGGCAGTTAGTGCTCATGACTTTATAGTGAAGCTAGAAAATGGATATAACACTCAGGTTAATGAAAGAGGTTCAAGACTTTCTGTAGGACAAAGACAGTTAATATCCTTTGCAAGGGCACTTCTTGCTAATCCAAGGATATTAATCTTAGACGAAGCAACTTCCAATATTGATACAGCTACAGAGATTCTTGTTCAAAAAGGAATCAACAAACTTTTATCAGGAAGAACTTCCTTTGTTATCGCACACAGACTTTCAACAATACGTGACTGCGATAGAATCATGGTAATTGAGGATGGTGAAATTGTTGAAGCAGGAACCCATGAGGAGTTATTAAACTTAAGAGGAGCTTATTACAAGTTGTATATGGCTCAATATAGTTTCCTTCGTGAAGGAGCCTAGGATTGAATTAAGAATGCAGAATGAGGGATGCTTCCCCTCATTGCCATTGGAGAAGCTTTAAATTTTATTTTAGAAGAATAAAAAGGCAAGATAAAGAATTGAGGTAAGTGAATGTTAGATAAAGAGGGATTTGATATTTGGTCAAAGGATTATGATAAAAGTGTTGAGGCTAGTTCAAGGGAGTATCCTTTTGATGGATATTATGAGGTGCTAAACCACGTTTATAATTCTATAGATTGTAAAGCAGGAAGAAGAATTTTAGATGTTGGTTTTGGTACTGGGGTTTTGACTAATAAGCTTTATGAAGAGGGAGCAAGGATATATGGCATGGACTTTTCCCAGGGAATGATTGATATTGCTCAGGAAAAAATGCCAGAAGGAACCTTTATACGGTGGGATTTCAATGATGGAGTCCCACCTATGTTAAAAGAGATAACTTTTGATTATATTATATCTTCTTATGCAATTCATCACTTGAATGATGATAAGAAGGTGGAGTTTATAGAAGAATTAAAGCAATTGCTTAATCCAGGAGGAAAAATAATAGTTGCAGATGTGGCTTTCGAAAATCAGCAGGACTTGAAGGATTGCAGAGCTTTAAGTGGAGATAGCTGGGATGAGGATGAAGTCTATATTGTGGCAGATAAACTTACTAAAATGCTTAGAGATAAAGGGGTTAACTGTTTTTATAAACAAATTTCATCTTGTGCAGGAATTTTAGAAATTATTTAAAGAAAGTCCATTGTATGAATGGGATAACGATAAGGCATAGGAGCTTGATAAATTATTTCAGGAATAGAGAGGTAGAAGATGTGGAGATTGATTTATTAGCTAATCACCTTGAATTCAAGGAAAAAGTAATTGAGTGGCTTAATGATGAATTTGGTGGAGAAAACAGTAGAGCATTTTATAAAGGGATTATTGACAATAGCTTAAGAGATAAATATTTACCAATTATATTTGTTGCGATTGAAAACAATGAACTTGTTGGAACAGTTGGAGTGTGGAGAGGAGATTTGCTTTCAAGGCAGGATTTATATCCATGGATTTCAGCTTTAGTGGTTCAGAAGAATTACAGAAACAAGGGTATAGGAAAAGTACTCCAGCAATATGCATTAAATTATTGTTCATTACTAAATTTCAAAGAAGCTTATTTGTACACAGATATAGAAAATTATTATGAGAAAAGTGGATGGAAACTTATTGATGAAGGCTATGAATACAGTGGAGAAAAAGTAAAGATATTTAAATATGAATTTATATAGAGATTAGTTTAAAAAGTATAAAGGGGTGTAAATAATGATTTCTTTAAGAAAAGTAGATAAAAATAATTATAGAAAAGTTATAGATATGAAGCTTACAAATGGAGGACAAGAGTTTGTGGCACCTAATGTTCTTTCTTTAGCACAAGCAAGGGTTTTTTATGATATTGCAAGCCCCTTCGCTATTTATAGGGAAGAAGAAGTAATAGGATTTATGATGCTGGAATGGGATGAGAAGGAAAGAGAAGCCGGTATTTGGAGGTTTATGATTGCAGAAGAGCATCAAGGGAAGGGCTACGGTACAGCTGCAATGAAGGCGGCAATAGAAATTATTAAAAGTGAAAATAAGTTTGACTGTGTCGCTTTAAGTTATGTACCAGGTAATGATGGAGGAAAACACGTATATGAAAAGCTTGGCTTTAAAGCTACAGGTGACATTGATGATGGGGAGATTATAATGAAGCTAGATTTATAAATGGAGATTGACAGGCGATAAAGGAGAAGAGTATGGAAGAAAAAATAAAAAGATTTTGGCAGAGATTTTTGAAGGCTGAAAATAAACAGGAATCAACGAAGTATATAGATTGTTTTCATTTTGAATTAACAGAGAAGTTGGCAAATGAATTATTGGAGTTAGTGTTATCAGGACAAAAGAGGGCGACATCAAGTAGTTTATTGGCTTATGAAATTGATGGTGAGAGGCTTCCTAAGGTTGGAGATTATAGCATTGTAACTGATTGGGAGGGAACTCCACGGTGTGTAATTGAAACAACAGCAGTTACGATACTTCCTTATAAGGAAATAACCTTTGATATCTGTAAGAGAGAAGGCGAGGATGACTGTTTAGAATCTTGGCAAAAAGGGCATAAAAGATTTTTTAGTGAAGAGGGTAAGGTCATTGGATATGAATTTTCAGAGGATATGCCTGTAGTATTTGAGGATTTTAAGGTGGTATTTACAGATTAGATCTTGAAAGTCAAAGCATAATAGAATTTTTAGAAGTCTTTGAAAGGTGGATGTAAAGATGAAAAAAACAGCAGCGCTTATATATGATAAGTTTTGCAATTTTGAATTTAGTGTAGCTCTTGAAATACTGGCCATGGCAGGAAAGCCAATAGAAGTATTTGCAAAGAATTTAGACCCAGTAAGAAGTGAAGAAGGGCTGAGAGTTGTTGCTGATAAAACCATTGATGAATTAAATATAGAAGAGTATGATTCTTTAATTTTAACAGGTTCATTAGAGTTAAGAGAAGCCTTTGATGATGAAGATGTACTTAACTTTATTAGACAATTCCATAGAGAAGACATTATTATAGGAGCCATTTCTATCGCACCAATATTTCTCCTAAGGCTTGGTATTTTAAAAGGAAAGCCTTTCATGGTTGGACTAAATAAAGAAGATTTATTTGAGGAAGGTTTTACGCCTGAGGATATGAAGTTTATGGTGGGTTGGAATGATAACTTAAGTAATCCAGTGGAGGAGGGGTATATTCGAACAGGAAATGTAATTACATCTGTATCTTATGAATTTATAAGGTGGGCAATAGCATTTGGAAGAGCAATTGGAATAGAGGTATATCCTAAGTCTTTTGGAGTGGATATATAAGAAAATGCGAAAATGTAATTATTACCTGACCCGTGAGTTTAACGGGTCAGGTGATAAATGAAAGTTTAAAGTGGGGAAAGTATGAAAAATATAGGAATGATTGTGGCTGTTGAGATTGAAGCAGTTTTAAATAAATATGGCAAACCAAGTGAATTGAAGTATCCAGGATTTAATGTATATCAATATGAAATAGAGGATAAAAATCTATATGTTATTCATAGTGGAGCGGGTGAGATTGCAGCCGCTATGGCAACCCAGTTTTTAATATCACAGTTAAAGGTTGAGTTTATTGTGAATTTTGGAGTTGTTGGAGGGCTTACAGAAGAGATGGCACTAGCGAGGACATGTATTGTGGAAAGTGTTATTCATTATGATTTTGATACCTCTGACGCTGATGGCACTGATATTGGAAGATATCTTGAGTATCCAAGTGTGTATATTCCAACTACTAAAGGAATATTAGATAAAGCTCTTACCATAGAGCCAGCTTTAAAATCTGTAATATGTGCTTCAGCGGATAAATTTGTTGGAAGTGAGGAAAAGAAAAGAGAACTTCATACTAAATTTAAGGCAGACATATGTGAGATGGAGGCAGCGGGAATTGTATTAACCTGCAATAGAAATAAGGTGCCATGCATACTTATAAAAACTGTTTCTGACAGTATTTCTGGTGGAGCAGAAGAGTTTTTTAGTGCAGTAAATGAATCAGCGAGAGTCTGTATGGAAATAACACATAAAATTATTAGCAGTTTTTAAATGGCTTGCACTAAATCAGGAGGATTGAAATGGATTGTTGTTTTACAAATAGAGATGGATGGTTTAGATATAGAGCAGCAGCTATAATCATTGAAAATGGTTGTGTACTCTGTGCAAAGAATGAGCTAGATGATTACTATTATTCTATAGGTGGTGGTGTTCATTTAGGAGAAAAAGCAGAGGATGCAGTAAGGCGAGAGGTATTTGAAGAAACAGGAGTAAAATATGAAATTGATAGATTAGCATTTATCCATGAAAATTTCTTTGCTGGAGATGGGAACTTAGAGGGAATGAAGTGTCATGAGGTTGCACTATATTTTCTGATGAAGCCTAGAGGAACTCAAGAGCTTAATAGTAACAGCTATACTCAAGGGGTTCGTGAGCATATGCATTGGCTTCCTATTGATAAGCTAAAGGATTATGTTGCATATCCAAGTTTCTATGCTGACAAATTACTTAACATGAGTCATAGCATTGAGCATATAGTTACTTGTGAATAAGAGGTGAAAACAATGACTATTCGTTTAGCAGAGATTAATGATGAGGAAAGCGTAGCAAAATTAATTGCAGACTTTAGGGTTGAATTAAGAGGACTTAAGGGACTTAAGTCAACTCCAAAAATAGATTAAGCAAGGGAAGAATTTAATTTTTATCTAAAAATGGATATGATATTTTAAATCTAATTGAAATAAGAAAACAAAGGCAAAATGAAGTGTTATCTCAAAAAATAACTGTAGGGAATCATGAATATAATTATTAAGGATTATTAGACCTTTTAGTATTACAGTCGTTAAATTAGAAATTTAAAAGTGAGGGTAAATAATATGAAATATGAAATTATACATTTACCAAAAGACAAGTGGAAGGGAACTATAATTCCAATAAGGTATAAAACCGATAAATATTACGATGTTATAGTAAATAAAACCTGTAAAGGATTTTCCATTGAAATAGAAAAGAAAGATTTTGCGGAGTCAGTTACTCATACACCAGAAGAGTATGATTTTCCTGATAAGTTATATGAAGAGCATTGGGAGAATGCCTATGCTTGGGGCGTGGTAGTTAATGATGAATTAATTGCTGCAATTGAAACGGATCAAGAATTATGGTCTAATCGTTTAAAGATTACAGAACTTTGGGTAGCAGAGCTTTATCAAAAGCAAGGAATTGGTCATGCTTTAATTGAAGTGGCTAAGGAACAAGCTCGAAGAGAACGTCGTCGAGCTATTATATTAGAAACACAATCCTGTAATGTTAATGCAATAGATTTTTATGAGCATGAAGGTTTTACCTTGATAGGCATGGATACTTGCTGTTACAAGAACAATGACTTACAAAGGAAAGAAGTAAGATTAGAATTTGGATGGTTTCCAGAAGAAAAGAAACCATTAAATCATGAGGAAATAGAAATTAGAAGGGAAACAAAGGATGATTGGTACAAAGTAGAGTTAATGACACAGCATGCATTTTGGAATAAACATCATCTTGGATGTGATGAGCATTATCTTGTTCATAAATTACGTGAAAGTAAAGACTATCTGCCAGAGTTAAGTAGAATAGCAGTAAAGGATGGAGAGGTAATAGGCTGCATAATGTATTCTAAAGCACGAGTTGTTGATGAGTCAGCTATACATGAAATTATAACCTTTGGTCCTCTTTGTGTAGAGCCTAAATGGCAAGGATGTGGAGTTGGGGAGCTATTATTAAGGGAAACAATGACCTTAGCTGTAAATAAGGGGTATAAGGGTATTGTGATTTTTGGAGAATCAGATTATTATCCTCGAATAGGTTTTAAAACCTGCGACAAATTTAATATTACAACTGCTGATGGGAAAAATTTTGATGCATTTATGGGAATTGAATTAGCAGAGGGAAGTATGAAAGGAATAGAAGGAAAATTCTTCGCATCGGAAGTTTTTGAAAATCTTCCAAAGGAAGAAGTGGAAGAATATAATAAAAAATTTCCCAAACTACAAAAATTGAGGTTTCCAGGACAGTGGGATTAATTAAATATTAAAATTTATATGGCTTATGAAGGAAAATAAAGAATTAGTTAGGATGTGATTTAAATGGAACAAAAATATACAGAAGTAAATTCAAGTTTTATTGATAAATGGATAGAGGAAGGATGGGAATGGGGACAACCTATTAGCCATGAGATTTTTGAAAAAGCTAAAAACAATGATTGGTTTGTGCTATTAACACCTACAAAGCCAGTACCTAAGGATTGGTTTTGTGATATTAAGGGTGCAAAGGTTCTTGGACTTGCATCAGGAGGTGGGCAGCAGATGCCAATTTTCACAGCACTTGGAGCAAAGTGTACTGTGCTTGATTATTCAGAGTCACAGTTGAAAAGTGAAAGAATGGTGGCAGAAAGAGAGGGCTATGATATAGAAACTGTTAGAGCTGATATGACAAAGCCTCTACCTTTTGAGGATGAGTCTTTTGATTTAATCTTTCACCCAGTTTCAAACTGCTATGTGGAGGATGTACTTCCTATTTGGAAGGAGTGTTTTAGAGTGCTAAAAAAAGGTGGAATATTATTATCAGGCTTAGATAATGGATTCAACTATTTATTTGACGAGGATGAATCAAAAGTGGTGCAAAAGCTTCCATTTAATCCATTAAAGGATAAAGAGATTTATGAAGCTTCAGTAAAGAATGATTGGGGAATTCAATTCTCACATACTATTGAGGAGCAGATTGGTGGACAGCTTAAAGCTGGTTTTATGTTAACAGATATATATCAGGACACTAATGGAGCTGGAAGACTTCATGAATTTAATGTACCAACTTTCTATGCAACTAGAGTAGTTAAACCGAGCAACAGCAAATAGCAAGGGGGATATGAAATGACTTTAAAATTAGTATTTCCAAATGAGGAATATGAACAAGAATGGAAGAACATCATTCAGGAAATAGAAGAATCAGGTGAAAGGATAGTACCTTATGCTTTAAAGAGTGATGCAAAAAATTATGAACAATATCTTGAGAATGCACTAAGGTATTCAATAGGAGTTGAGATACCTAAGGACAGGGTTCCATCCGAGATTTTTTTCCTAGTTAATGAGGAAAAGAAAATTCTAGGAGCTATTGATATTAGATATGCATTAAATGACTACCTATTAAGATATGGCGGCAACATTGGGTATGGTATTCGTCCATCAGAGAGAAAAAAAGGTTATGCCACAGAGATGTTAAAGCTGGCACTGTATATTTGTAGAGAAAAAGGCTTGGAAAAGGTCCTTATAACTTGTGATAAGAAGAATTTAGGATCAGCTAAAACTATGATTAATAATGGTGCAGTTCTTGAAAATGAAGTGGAAAATGGTGAAGAGGTAACGCAACGTTATTGGATTGAGTTATAAGGGGATTGCAAACAATGAAAAGCTAGCTAACAGTAGTATTAATGAATAAAGTAGCGCAATGATAAGTATGAAAAGTAGGGTAAAGATATGAGTTATGAAATAGATTTAAATGAAGAACAAATAGGATATATTCTATCAAAGTATACTTCAATGGAATATAAAATAGATAGAATTATAGACTCCTCTAAGGCTGACATAGATATAAGAAAAAACTATTGTTTAAGCTTTGAAGATGGAAGTGAATTTGTTTTAAAGATAACTAATAATAGTTTTACTACACCAGAGAGGATTAAGGGCTGGAAAGATTTAAGTAAGCTTTATAAGGACAATGGAATATACTGTCCACAAATCAAAGAGACGGAGAGTGGACAGTGTTCTGTTCATACTGTTTTAGAATCAGGTAAAACATATACAGCTTATTTAGAAGAGAAAAAGAAATTTAAAACAGTATGGGAATATATAAAAGAACATAGCAATGATGAGGAGAAGAAAAAAAGGCTTTTGTAACTTTGTACAACATAGTTGCACCCTTTAGATTTCCTAATATTTCATTGTTTATAAATACAATTGAAAAGGGAGAAACGGAATATATTGATTCTATGCTTAGATGGGTTTATAAAGAGCTTACTCGTAATGATTTGAGACTATAGGGATGTGGGGAAAAGTATGAGATTAAAATTAGTATTTCCAACAGAGGAATTTGAAGAAGAGTGGAGGTCTATTATACAAGAGTTTGGAGCAGCACATGAGAAGGTAAAGCCCTTTGCACTCAAGGGGCCTATTGATGATTATGGAAAATATCTTGAGAATGCATGCAGATATTCAAAAGGTGTGGATATACCGGAAGGAAGAGTGCCAGCAGAGATATTTTTCTTAGTTGATGAAGGCCATAAGAGAATTTTAGGTGCTATTGATATTAGATATGGATTAAATGATTATTTGTTTACAATAGGAGGAAATATAGGCTATAGCATACGCCCTTCAGAGAGAAAAAAGGGGTATGCCACAGAAATGCTAAGACTTGGCTTAGAAATTTGTAGAGAAAAAGGTATGCAGAAGATTCTTATAACTTGTAATAAAAGTAATATAGCTTCATCAAAGGTTATTATAAAAAATGGTGGAGCTTTTGAAAATGAAATTCCTGATGGTGATGAAATAGTTCAGAGATATTGGGTTGAGGTATAAGGTTAAAATGGAGGAATGTAAGTGAATAAAGTATACTTTGTAAGACATGCTAAACCAGATTTTTCTGTTCATGATGATTTAACAAGACCTCTTACAGATGAGGGAAGGAAGAGCAGTGAACAGCTTATTAACTTTTTTAAAGATAAAAACATAACAAAAATATATTCAAGTCCATATAAAAGGTCTATAGATACTGTAAGAGGAATTGCATTAAGTACCATAATCAATTATTTTATTAAAGAGTTTGATTATATTGCTTTTGAAAGAATAAAAGATATAATGCCTTGGGTAGTTTGTATTGAGTTTGAAGGAGATACCTTAGTAAAGATAGAGGAGTATGGTAGCTTTTAGAGTGGATATCAGGGCAGAGTATGGAGAGTGACTTGTGAATTAGCAAAGGAATTGGAGGGAGAAAAAGTATATATTAATATAAGCATGAAGGGGAAAAGGTTAGGAGATATATATGTATTTAAAGCAAAATAATTTGGTGATAAGAGCTGCTATTAGGGAGGATGCAGAGTGTCTTTGTAACTGGTGGAGTGATGGAGCTGTAATGGAACATGCGGGTTTTCCTAATGGGTTAAAAACAGATATTGATAAATTAAGAGAAAGTCTAGATAAACAAAAGGACAGTGTATCTTTAAAAAGGCTAATAATCGAAATTGATTTGAAACCGGTTGGAGAAATGTGTTTCAGAATTGATAACAATATTGCAGAAATAGGTATTAAAATATGTGACGTTAGCTATCAAGAAAAGGGTTTTGGTACTAAAGTTCTAAATATGTTAATAACTTACTTGTTTAAAGAAAAGTCTGTGGAAAAAATTGTACTTGATACAAATCTTAGGAATACTAGAGCACAGCATGTATATGAAAAAATTGGTTTTAAAAAAGTGTGTGTAAGAGAAAACTCATGGGAAGATCAGCTTGGAGAGTTACAATCTTCAGTGGATTATGAACTTATTAGGGAGGAGTTCTTACTATAGAGTATTTAATGAAGGAGAGAAACAAATGAACATAGTATCAGTAAGAAAACAGCCTGAATATGCAAGGGCTGCAATAAAGTATTTTCAAGATAAATGGGCAAGTGAAGAGAGTATGATGGTGTATGAGGACTGTATAATGAACTGCATAACATCAGAATCACCACTGCCTCAGTGGTATCTTTTATATGAAAATGATGAAATCATAGGATGTGCAGGATTAATTACTAATGATTTTATTAGCAGAATGGATTTATATCCTTGGATTTGTGCTTTATATATTGAAGAGAAGCATCGTGGAAATTCATATGGAAATTTGTTGTTAGAACAGGCAAAGCAGGATGCAAAAAAAGGCGGATTTAAAAGTGTTTATCTATGTACAGATCATGAAGGATATTATGAGCACTATGGGTTTAAATATTTAGCTCAAGGATACCATCCATGGGGTGAAGAATCTAGGATTTATGAAACTACATTATAAATAAAAGGATAATAAGTGTGAGTGAGTATGGAGATAAGGGATTTGAAAACTAAGAGATTAATAATAAAAAGAACTAAAAAAGAAGATGCGGATTTTTGTTTAGATATATGGCTTGATGATGAAATGGGAAAATATTTATCTGACCCACCTAGAGAAAAAGCAGGAGAAGGTTATTTGAAGTGGAAAGAAACTGTAGAGGAGTATAATGGGTGCTATTATTTTATTGCAGTTTCAAGGGATACAGGAGAGCGTATTGGGACATGTAGTGCGGTACCAAGTGATGATGAAACACATTGGGATTTAGGCTATGCTATCCATAAAAAATATTGGCGTCAGGGGTATGCTACAGAGATGATAAAGGCATTAATTGATTTTGCCTATGCTAAGGGTGGCAGGAAAATTACTGCAGATGTAGCGCAGGAAAATCCAGGTTCTAATGCGGTATTAAGAAAACTTGGTTTCTATGTTGAAAAGGAAGGAACCTTTAAAAAGAGTGGAACAGATATTGTATATGATGAGTATACCTATAGACTCGATTTATAGAATTAAGGAATATCTAGGGGTGAAATTACAATGCTGGTAAAAGTTAATGAACTAAGTGAGAAAGAGCAAAGACTTTTGATGGATTTATATGAAGACGGTAATATTAAAAATGCTTCATATTTTTATCCTGATATTGAAGATATAGAGGTTGGAAAGAAAAAGGTAGAGGAAAACTTTATAGCTTATATAAAAAATGAGTTCTTTATAAATGAAGATAATATATATTATGTTTGGGAAGAAAATCGCATATGGATAAGTGCTATGAGAGTTTATAAAATTAATAATAATTTATATTATATAGAAGCACTAGCAACGCATCCTAAATATAGAAAACAGGGTTTTGCAGGGAAACTGATGAATAGTGTAATAAAGGAACTAAAGTCATATGGAGAGTTTGAAATGAAAAGCATGACTTCAAAGGAAAATATTGCTTCACAGAGAATACATGAAAAGTGTGGATTTAATAAAAAATATGGAAGGGCATTTTGCTATACAACTAATGAGTGGGTTGAAGATATTGTAGATTTATCTTATAGCAGTGTGGTATAAAAAGGGGCATGATTAGAATTGAGGTGATGATAATATTATGAATATCAATTTTAAAGATATAAATAATGAAAACATAGAAAAAGTTAAGGATTTAAAGATAAAAAAGAATCAAGAAGGATTTATTGAAACTGTAGATGAGTGCTTAAAGGAGGCAAGCTTATATAAAGAGTGGCATCCAGTAGCTATATATAATTATGATGAAGTTATTGGATTTGCCATGTATGGTTCATTTGGACCCAATAAACATACATGGATTGATAGGATACTTATAGATGATAAACAGCAAAATAAAGGATTTGGTAAAGCTGCAATGAAGCTGCTCATTGATATAGTTTCACAAACATATGGGGTAGACACTATATACCTAAGTATAGTGGAAGAAAATGAAGTGGCATATAAATTATATACAAGTATTGGATTTCAATATATGAATGAAAAAGACCCTAGTAATGGTGAGTTAATGTTTAAGTATGAGTTAAAAGAAGTACTTTAGAAATTGCTATAACTATTATTATAGGAATAGGCTGGATAATTTCTTATGGATTTACTATTTAGCTATTGAAGAGGTGTAATATTTAAGGAGGTCACATATTATGCAAGATCAAAAATTAAAAGGATCATGCTGAGAAGGTAAAGAAAAATTTACTGGTGTAGTAGAGAAAAACGGCTTGTGTCCTAAGTGTAAGATCAAAGGTATAGAAGTAAAAAATATTACAGTTAAAAATTTAGTTGATGATAAATTTTCAAATGAAGTAAAAGGTCATACATATTTTATCTGTATGAATGAAGATTGCAATACTGTATATTTTAGTTCAGATTTGAAGGTATCATACAGCAAGCAGCAGATAAAAGTTCCTATATGGTTCAAAAAGGACGCAAATCCTAAATATATATGTTATTGTAACCAAGTTACAGAGAAACAAATTATAAGTGCTGTTCTTAATGATGGAGCGAAAGATATGAAGGATATTATTAGACTTACAGGAGCAATGAAGAATGGAAAGTGTGAAGTAAATAATCCTTTAGGGAAATGTTGTGGTCCAATTATTCAGGCAACTATTAATAAAGCATTGAAATTAAGAGATAGTTTATGAGGCTCCCATAAACCGTGAAAAAGGACTCCGCAGGTCGAATTATTTGGAAAAAGAGGTAAATGATTATGTATACAAAACAAGAAATTTTAGAGATTGCAAAAAAACAGCTATCTTTGGATTTTAGCTGTAATATAGATGATCTTAATAAGAATACTAATACAATTGTAGAGAATATACTTAAGAATGGAAGAAGGATTTATGGTAGTGATGGCTGTGCTTTAAAAATATTATGCTTTGGAAGTAGGGCAGTAGTTTCTACAATACCAGAACTTATGCCTTGGTTTCAGGAAAGATTAGAGAGTTTCGATGCAAACTGGTTATTTCAGTATTATATACTGAAGAATATAGATAAAAAACTTATGGAATTTGGTCATGAGATAGCGGATATTCATCATTATTATTTGCCTAAGTCAGAAATAAATGAGGTACAGCCTATCAGCTCAGTAAGATGGTATGAGCAGGAAGAGATTTTACAATTTCAAGGTGATGACAGGTTTGATGAAGCCTTTGCCTTTGATAAAAGTCACCCTGATATGCTGGCTGTAGCAGCTTTAGAGGGAGATGAAATCGTTGGTATGGCAGGAGCTAGCAGTGATGGAGAGGTAATGTGGCAGATTGGAATTAATGTGGTAGAGGAATATCGAGGAAGAGGAATTGGAACAAATTTAGTAAGTTTATTAAAAAATGAATTATTAAGACGTTGAAAGATACCTTTTTATAGCACAATAGAATCTAACATACATTCACAAAATATTGCAATAAAAGCTGGGTTTTATCCAGTTTGGGCGGAGTTGTATTCAAGGAAATTAAAGATGGAGTAAAGGCGGGATATAGATGAATTTGATAAAGCCAGAAAGTTTAAAAAGAGGAGACAAGGTAGGAGCGGTAAGTTTATCCTGGGGAGGCGCTGGAGATAGTAACATTCTATGGAGATATAACCAAGGTAAGAAAAGGTTAGAAGAGGATTTTGGTCTTCAAGTGGTGGAGATGCCCAATACCTTAAAGGGAAGTGATTATGTCTATAATAACCCAGAAAGCAGAGCAAAGGACTTGATGATGGCTTTTGAGGATAAATCTATTAAAGCTATATTTTCATGTATTGGTGGAGAGGAGAGTATTAGGATGTTACCTTATATTGATTTTCAGGTTATAAGAGATAATCCTAAAATCTTTATGGGGTATTCTGATACGACTATTACTCATATGATTTGTTTAAAGGCTGGAGTTTCAAGCTTTTATGGTCCATCAATATTAGCAGAGTTTGCTGAAAATGTGGAGATGTTTGAATATACGGCTCATTGGATTAATAAAGTGTTATTTAGTAATGAAATTATTGGAGAAATTGAACCATCAGATATTTGGACAAGTGAATATTTAAGCTGGGATGAATGTAATAAAAATATAAAAAGAAATGTATATAAAAATGAGGGATATGAACTTTTACAAGGTAGAGGAAAAGCTATAGGTCATCTTGTAGGTGGTTGTATAGAAGTTTTAGAGATGACTAAAGGCACAGAGCTATGGCCTGATAAGGATATATGGAATGAAGCAATATTATTTTTAGAAACCTCAGAGGATAAGCCTAGCCCTAAATATGTAGAGTATTGGCTTCGAAACTATGGGACTCAAGGAATTTTAAATAGTGTAAATGGAATTATCTTTGGTAAGCCTTATGACAATGAGTATTATGATGAATACAAAGAAGTAATAATAAAGGTAGTAAGGGAAGAACTAGGATTAAAAGAGCTTCCGATTATGGTAAATATGAATTTTGGACATACTGACCCAATGATGATTCTTCCTTATGGAGCAATGGCAGAGATTAATTGTGATGAAAATAAATTTAGTATTTTAGACAATGGGGTTAAATAGATTTAAAAGGGGTGAGAGATATGAAGATGAAAGTATACAACACCATACAAGAGTTTTTAAAGGAAAATGAGGCAATTCTTTTAGAAAAGGAGTCGGTAACACAATTAATACTTCATAACTGTTTTGCAAATAGAGAGAAAGAAGTTACAAAGGATTTATTATTCGGAAGAATAGAAGATGAATATGGAAAGATTAATATTATATTTGCAAATGTAAACCCGTTTAATCTTTTGATTTATGATTTGAGAAGTGACACTATAGAATCAATTAAAATGTTAGTAGATTATCTTATAGAAGGTGAAGTTAATATAAATGGAATAAATGCAAATAAGAAAATATGCGATGAATTTATAGAGTATTATGAAAATAAAATGGCGTGTACTTTTAAAGAGCATTTATCCATGGATGTAATGGAGTTAACAGAACTTAATAAAGATATTAAATTACCAACAGGTACATTTAGAGCAGCTACATGGGACGATAAGGATCTATTAATAGCCTGGCACATTAAATTTGCAAAGGAAGCCTTAGATGAAGATATGGTATATGAAGATTTTAAAGATAAGTTGAATACTAGAATTGAAAACAAGAGTATTTATATTTTCGAAGATCAAAATCATAAACCAATGGCTATGGCTGCATCTACTAGGCAGTTAGTTAATGGTGTATCAGTAAGCTTAGTCTATTCAAGTAAGGAAGCCAGAGGAAAGGGGTATGGACTAGCTGTAGTTTATAACTTAAGCAAGGAGTATCTAGGCAGAGGCAATAAATTTTGCAGCCTTTTTGTTGACAAGAAAAATCCAATATCCAATGGAGTTTATAAGAAGATAGGGTATAAGATTTTAGAAGATAACTATGATTATCGAATTGTTTAAGGGGTGAGCATGATGAATGAAATTATTAAGAGCATAAAACTTAAAAATGGAAAAAACTTAGTGCTAAGAGAAGTAAATATTAATGATGCAGAAGCCATGATTGCGTATCTAAACATAGTTGGAGGAGAAAGTGACAATCTTCTATTTGGTGCCAATGAGTTCCAGTTCACTGTGGAGCAGGAGAAAAACTATATCAAGAGCATGAGAGAAAATGAGAATGCTCTTATGGCTATAGGGGTTATAGATGGAAAGATTATCAGCGTTGCACAGGTGGCATCAGTTCCAAGAAAGCGTATTGCCCATAATGGAGAACTTGCTATTTCAGTTAAAAAGGAATGCTGGAGCATGGGTGTTGGAACAGAAGTGATGAAGCTGCTTATCGATTTTTCAAGGGAAACAGGAGTTATAAAAAATATAAGTCTTGGGGTAAAGAGTGATAATGAAAAGGCAATAAAGCTCTATAAGAAAATGGGTTTTGAAAGAGTTGGAGTTCATAAGAATTTTTTTAATATAGATGGGAAATATTTTGATGAAATATTAATGGATTTATATTTGGAGTAAGCCTTATGAGGGGATAAGAATCTTAAATGGAGGAGAGATAAGTGGTAAATATAATAGATGCTTTTGGGGAGTTTAAAAGTATTCTAGAGAAAAATTTAAATAAAAGTGCAGAAGAGAAGCTTCAGCTTTGGATAGAGTATTATGAGAAGAATTATCCGAAGTTGAAGGAAAAGTGTACATGTGACTATGAAAATGATGGGTATAACTGGATAGATGTTGGAGTTAATAAGGTATTCAACAGAGCAACAGAAGATTTTTGTTTCATGATTGAAGCTTATGAAAACTTACTGAGGGTACTTAAAGATATAGAAGGAAGAGTAACTAAAGTTTTCCATGTTGAAATTGATATAAATATTGTTTTGTATTCAAGTTTAGGACATGCAGCAGGCTGGGTTGATGAATACGAAGGAAAGCGAGCAATCATATTTGGAATTGATAAAATAGCAGAGTTGAGATGGCAGACTATAGAGCAGCTAGATTCCTTGGTATGTCATGAACTTAGCCATGTAGTTCATTATTATATAAGAAATGAAGTTATACCTAAGTGGGCACGAGAAAATAAATACAATAATGGAATTTGGAATATTTACGAAGAAGGCTTTGCACAATTTTTTCAAGATAAATTAAGCTACGCAAAGGTTGATTCAAGAGGTGAAGGTTGGATATCTATTTGTAATGAAAATAAGTATAGACTTAAACAATTGTATTTAGAGGCACTAAAGGATGAAGAGAGAGGAACCGATGATTTTTTTGGAGATTGGTTTCAAGTGCTAGGAATAAGTGATGCAGGATACTTTTTAGGGGCGGAGTTAATTAAAGGTCTAAGTGAAAAGTGTGACCTTAAACATATTGCTTGTATGAAAAAAGAAGATATTGAGAAAGTAGTCTTGGACTTTTTAAATTAAATGAAGTAAGTTCAATTTTAATTTACACTAAGTTAAGATATTAATTCCATTTATAGGCTATACTAAATATAAATTTAAAATTTAATTTACAAAGGAGCGTAAGAAGTGAGCAGCGAATATAAGAATGTAATTTCACAGATATTTAAATATCTAGCTATTTCCCTTGTGTTTATGGTTTTGGGTTTCTTTGTTGGACAAAGATTCATTCCACAGGAATATATATATTATGCAAATAGAATTATAGCAATACTAGGAGTAATGTTTGTTTTACTAGCTATTTTTTCAAGAAAGAGGATAATACCAAGTAGTTTTTCAATGAACTATGTATATCTATTTACTTTCATTGATGGAATTTTGATGTACCCGTTATTTCAATATTATTTGTATGATTTAGGGATAGGTATATTTGTATCTATAGTACTTGGTACAGCAGTATTATTTGGGGTGTTATCCATGGTATCCTCAAGAAAAAGCGGAGGTTACTACTTAGGACTTGGGAATATTTTATTTGCAGGTTTAGTTGGGTTACTAGTTCTGGGATTAATTAATATTTTCTTTAGCGGAGCAAGATTCAATTTAGTTATTAGTGCTATTAGTTTATTAGTTTTCACAGGATATATTTTATATGATATTAGCCTTATAAAATATAGTGTTGAAAACAGATTTATTAAAGATAAGAATGATTTATCAATTCATGTATTAAATCTGTATTTGGATTTTATTAATATCCTGATGAATATATTAAATATTGCTTCATATCTTGATGATTAAAAGATTAAAAAGGAGAAAATATTAGATTTTCTCCTTATTTTATGTAGAATTTTAAATAGGAAATGGAGGATAATATGGAGTTTAAGGTTATTGGAAGTGGGGGATGCACAGCATTACCTAGACCTCTATGTAATTGTAGAGTTTGTACTGAGGCTAGAGAAAAGGGCAGACCTTATTCAAGATTTGGATGTTGTTTATTTCTCAAGGAATTAAATATGATTGTTGATACACCAGAGGATATAGTACAAAGTATTAACTGCAGTGGGATTGATAAAATAGATAGAGTATTATATAGTCATGTGGATCCAGACCACACTCTTGGAATGAGGGTTTTTGAGCAGTTAAAACTTGATTGGCTTAAGGTTTCTGAAGGGCAGGAATGTGAAGATCCAATAGAAGTTATAGCAAGAGAAAAGGTTATGGAGGACTTGAATTCAATTAGATTTTGTTTGGGAAGTTATTTGGATTACTATGAAGATGTAAGGCATTTAATTAAAAGAAGGATTGTAAATGATTCTATAGAAATAAATAATATAAGAATAACATTTATAGAGGTTGCAAGTGCTACAGTATTTGTTTTTGAAAATGAAAATAAAAAGCTTATTTATGCCCCATGTGATGTAAAACCATTTCCAGACAAGGAGCTTTTCAAGGATGCAGATATAATGATTATTGGAAATACCATTATTGGTGATGAGTTAAAGGATGGATTTATATTAAAGCAGGACAATCCTCTTAAGAAGGAGTTATTTGTTATGGAGGACATAGTAGCTTTAAAAGATAAATATAATATAAGAGAAGTAATAATGATTCACTTAGAAGAAGATTGGGGTAAATCCTATGATGATTATTTGAAGATGGAAAAGGACTATGCCGGAATTAAATTTGCATATGATGGAATGAAAATTAAGCTTTAATAAATTTGTTAGGGGGAATTGATGTGGAAGAAAAAAATAATAATGGATTAAGGTCTTTAAAGGCCTTTCATGGAATTGGATTAGCTGTTTTATTTGTATTAATGATGTTATTTGTGGCAACGCCGATACAAATGAAGTTTGGAATGTATGGGGTGGCTATTACTGAACTTATAGTTTTAGCCATGGGAATTATTCCAGCCATAATACTAAAAGCTGATTTGAAAGAAGTTTTTCCAATAAAGGTACCAGCACTAAGACAGTTATTTGGAACCTTAATTATGTGGATGGCAACATATTTTGTAGTAACACTTATAACATTAATTATAGGATATTTTTTTCCTGAGAGTTTAGATCAAGTAAGTACAGGTTTAAATGAGGTAATAACAAGCATACCAATGTTAATTTCCTTTTTTATTGTTGCAATTATGCCTGCTATTTGTGAGGAAGTTTTAGCTAGAGGATTTATACAGGCATCCTTTCACTCCTTTAAAAATAAATGGGCTATTGTTATTTTAGTTGGAGTTATTTTTGGAATTTTTCATTTAGATTTTGTTAGGTTTTTCCCAACGGCAATTCTTGGTGGAACTATGGCTTATATAATGTTTGAAACTAAAAACCTTGTACTTCCAATGTTTTTACACTTTATAAATAATGGATTATCAACTTTAGTGTCTTTCCTTGTTCCAGCACAGGATATGGCAAGCTCTATAGGAAGTATGCAGGTTCCTATGGCATCCATTGGGGCTTGGTTTATTGTTGCTAGTGTAGCACCTTTTGCATTTTTACTGGGATCTATTCTCATTCATAAAAAAGGCGAAAAAAAATATGATGATGGTAAAGGTAGAGGAAACAGTAATAAAATCATATATGTTGCAGCTACGCTTACTGCAATAATGTTAATTATAGGCTTTGTAATAATGGGAAATAGTGTTGGTGAATTAATTTTATAATTTAGGCCATGGAGGTATAATATGATTTTTTATTTTTCAGGAACAGGGAATTCAAGATATGTTGCTGCAAATATTAGTAAGGCTCAAGGTGAAAGGGTCATTTCAGTAGCAAAGGAGATGAGCTCAAATAAGGATAAGTACGAGTATGAATTACAAAATGAAGAGAAGATTATTTTTGTTTATCCCGTATATGCGTGGGCTCCACCAGCAATGGTTATGGAGTTTATGAAAAAGATAAATTTTATAAACTATAGGGAAAATTATATCTCTACAGTGGCTGTTTGTGGTGAAAATATCGGAAATACAATTAAAGTGGTTAATAAAGTCCTAGGAGAAAAGGGAATGAAGCTTTCTAGTGGATTTTCTGTGGAAACTCCTAACAACTATATCATTATGGGGGATGTAGATTCTAAGGAAAATGAAAAGCATAAGCTTGAAAAGTTAGAAGTAGAGCTTGCTGAAATAAACAAAGCCATAATGAATGGGGAAAGAGATAAGTTTAAGATAGTTAAGGGACCAGTGCCAGGACTATTAACTACGGTGGTAAATCCATTGTTTAATAAGGGAGCAATAAGCTTAAAAAATTTTAGGGTAAATGAGAGCTGCACAGGTTGTGGAATTTGTGAGAAGGTTTGTAATGGTGGCTGTATTAAGGTAGATGAGAAGCCTAGCTGGAGTGGAAGATGTACACAGTGTCTGGCATGTATTCACTATTGTCCTGTTAAGGCTATTCAATATGGGAAAAACAGTGAGAAGAAGGGACGTTATACAAATCCTAAGGTTAAGATAACTGATATGTTTATTAAATAGTATTAAAAAGATTAAAAATATATAAGCTCTACGGATAAAGTTTTATCTGTAGAGCTTATTTTATATTATTTAATCTTCACTATTTAATTTTGATTTTCCAAAATATGATAGGAGTTTGATTGCTATGAAGATGATGAGCATTACAGCAAATATACCGCCCATACCCTTTACCATAAGCTCTAGACTTTTAATAAATACTTCATTCATTATATGCCACCTCCAACTAAGAACAGAATTAATCCACCAGCTATAACAGATCCTATTTGTCCAGATACGTTAGCTGCGACAGCATGCATTAAAAGGAAGTTTTGAGGATCTTCCTTTTGACCCATTTTTTGAATTACTCTAGCAGACATTGGGAATGCAGATATACCAGCTGCACCTACCATTGGATTAACCTTCTTCTTGCAGAATAGGTTAAGTAGTTTTGCAAATAGCACTCCACCTATTGTATCAAATACGAAGGCAACTAGTCCAAGACCAATGATTAACATTGTTTCCTTTGTTACAAAGAATTCAGCCTTCATTTTTGAAGCTACAGTTATACCAAGTAATAAAGTAATTAGGTTTGCTAATTCATTTTGAGCTGAAGATGAAAGGCTTGGAAGAACCAAACATTCTCTTATTAAGTTACCAAACATAAGGAATCCTATTAAGGATACTGAAGTTGGTGCTATTAATCCTGCTATTATTGTTACTATTATAGGGAAAAGAATTTTAGTTCTTTTAGAAACGTCAGTTGGATTATACTCCATTCTAATCTGACGCTCTTTTTTTGTAGTAACAAGTTTTATAGCTAGTGGTTGAATTATTGGCACTAATGCCATATAAGAATAGGCGGCCACGGCAATTGGACCTATGTAATTACTTTTAAAGAAGTTTGCAACAAAGATTGAAGTTGGTCCATCGGCAGCACCTATAATACCTATTGATGCAGCATCCTTTAATGAGAAACCTAAAAGAGCGGCAACACTTATAGTAAAGAAAATACCAAATTGTGCAGCAGCACCAAATAAAAGCATCTTTGGATTGCTAAGAAGTGGACCGAAATCTATCATAGCTCCGATTCCTATGAATAGAAGTAATGGGAAAAGTTCATTTGCAATCCCCATATTAAATAAGTTATCTATTATACCTACCTCAGTTTGTCCATGTATAACTTGAGTTACGGCACCTGAAAAAGGAAGGTTAACAAGAATAGCACCAAAGCCCATAGGAAGAAGAAGTGCTGGTTCAAAACCTTTTTTTATGGCAAGCCATATGAGTAAGCCACCACCACAAATCATAACAATCTGTTGCCAAGTTAAAGACATAATACCGTTTAAAAGAAAATCCATAAATAAACCTCCAATATATTATCTGCAAATAAAAAATGTTACTTAAAGTATTTAATTTTTAAATTTAAAGGTTGAATAATATGTTCTACTGTGAGGCTAAGAATTCCTTCATAGAATGAATTACATAGTCTATATTTTCTTTAGTTATCCAATAGTGAGTTACCAATCGCATTAAACCATCTTCAGCATCACAGATTTTTATATTTTTACTTAAAAGATATTCAACTAACTTTGAAGTATCTATGTTGCTTAACTTGAAGAATACCATATTGATATGAAGGTTGTTATTTAATATTGATACTTCAGGGATAGTTGAAAGTTCTGTGGCTAGATATAGAGTTTTTTCATGATCAGACTTTAAGTTCTCTCTCATATCTTTTAAGGCTACTAATCCAGCAGCTGCAATTACTCCACTTTGCCTTAAGCCGCCGCCCATAAGTTTTCTGTACTTTCTAGCACGGTGAATAAATTCCTTGCTTCCAGCTAAAATTGAACCAATAGGGGCACATAAACCTTTAGATAAACAGAACATAACAGAGTCTACATTTTTAGTGATTTCTTTAACGTCAACATCTAGGTAAGATGCTGCATTAAATAATCTTGCACCATCTAAATGGATAGGCAAATGATATTTATCAGCTATCTGGCGAATTTCAGCCATATTTTCCAAGCTGAGGGCTCGTCCATTTGAATGGGCATTTTCAATGCAGATTAAAGATGTTTTAGGATAGTGGATATCTTCATCTTTTCTTATAGTTCTTTCAATATCCAATGGAGATAGTTCACCATTATTGCTTTTTAAAGTTCTGAGCTGTACACCTGCAATTACAGCAGCTGCTCCGACTTCATGACAGACTATATGGCAGTCTTCTCCTAAGATAACTTCATCACCTTTGTTGCAGTGGGTTAAAAGAGATAGTTGGTTTCCAAAGGTTCCACTTGGAACAAAAATGGCAGCTTCTTTTCCAACTAATTCAGCTGCAAAACTTTCCAATTCCTTTGTTGTAACATCATCTTCATAAACATCATCACCTACATGGGCATTGTACATTGCTTTTCTCATATCTTTTGTTAATTCAGTTACGGTATCACTTCTTAAGTCTATAAATCTCATAAACCTACCTCCATAAGTGTTAACGCAAAATTATGATTTGGGTTAACTTAATTATTTTCCATATAGAAAGGTAATTAGCAAACCTCTTTATACCTATATTATACAATTGTTCTATAATTTACACCAGATGTAAAATAGCTCTTGAAATAAATTTAAAAAAAAGTAGAAGATGATTTTAAAATCATCTTCTTAAAGAATTTTAACAAGCTTATAAAAGAAAAATAGCAAAAATTGTTGTAACTATAAGCCCGATGACAACAGGTTTAAAGTTTTTCTTTGCAACTTCAAAAGGTGAAACTTTACAAATTGCTGATACAGGTATAATTGCCCAAGGTACTAAACAGCCGCCTCCAACCCAGATTGCAGCGAATTGACCTAATACGGTTAGAGTTGGAATTGAGGCTCCTGTTGAAGCACCAAATAATTGAGCGGTAGAACCAGCAAGGGAAATGCCAGAGAAACCAGAACCATCTAGGCCGGTAATTGCACCAATACCTGTTACAGTAAATGCTCCAAAGATTTTATTAATTGGAACAATTTGAGATAAAGCATATCCAAGATCATTCACGATACCTAGAGAACCAGCAGGAAGGTAATTACCGATAATAGTTGTAAAGCCTGAGTCACCTAAATAGAAGAAGGCTGCTATTGGAACTACAACTCCAAACACAGTAAATCCGAATTTTAAACCGGACACCAAGTAATTGGTTATTTCTTCTAGGGATGTATTTTTATAAGCTGAAATTGAAATGAAAATTAATAGAAATAGCGCAGTACCACCAATTAATGCAGTTGCATCTCCACCTTTAAGGCCAAGAGTAAGCATTACAATTACGTCTAAAACTAGTAATATGGGAACTAGAATTGCATAGAATAATCTTAACTTGCCACTTATGCAGCTTTCATTAATTGGTTCATCATCTTCAGCATATTTGTCATAAATATTGTCTTCTATTAACCCATTTTTCATATCTCTTTTCAGAAAAATGAAGGCTGAAATTGTTGTAACTAATCCCATTACAATAATTAAAGGAATACTTGCTCTAACAACAGCATCAACAGGAACACCTGCTGCATCAGCTGTGATTTTTGGAGCGGCTTGAATAATTAAGTCGGTAGATAAGGCAATTCCATGTCCAAATAAATTCATTGCAATGGCAGCACCAATAGCAGGAAGACCTGCTTTAATTGCAACTGGTACAAGTACAGCTCCAACTAAGGCAACGGCTGGACTTGGCCAGAAAAAGTAAGAGATAATCATCATAATTATTCCAATAACCCAAAAGGCCATAAAATCATTTTTGATGAGCTTGGTGAAAGGTCTTATCATCAATTGATTAATTCCTGTATAACGTAGAAGTTTGCTGAGACCTGCGATAATTGAAATAATCAAGATTGTTGGCAGTAGCTCGGTTATTGCATATATGAAGCTATTAAATATGCTAATGATAGATAAAGGTAAGGATTTAGTGCTAACAATAGCAAGGAGAGCAATACCGATTATGCATACTAAGGAGCAATCTCGTTTTTTCACCATTGTTCCTAAAATAAGAAAAATAAATAATAAATAAATATAGTGTATTGCAGTTAAATGTATCATTTGTAGCCTCCTCAGATTTTATCTTAGTTATAGTAATATGATATGAATGATGCTTTGAGTTGGAGTCTATAAATAAGAATATATTTCAATAAAACTAAGAATGTAGTAGGAACTATGAACTTACATTAAGATGTATTAAGTAATAAAATATAAATCATAGAGGAATATTAGAAATTATATTAGTAGCCTATTATTAAAGGAAGTTAAGGTGAGAGTAATGGTCGATGTATGTTTATTGGGATGTGGAGGTTCAATGCCAACACCATATAGAAGTTTATCAGCATCATTAATAAGCTTTAAAGGAAGAAAGATTTTAGTTGATTGTGGAGAAGGTACTCAAGTTTCAATGAAACAAGTTGGATGGGGATTTAAAAGTATAGATATTATATGTATAACCCATAGTCATGGAGACCACACCATTGGTTTACCAGGCTTGTTATCAACTATTGGGAATGCCGGACGAACTGAACCAATTACGATAATAGGACCAGAGGGAATTAGTAAAATAGTCAATGGACTTAGAGTTGTTGCAGAATATCTACCTTATGAAATTAAGATTATAGAAAGCCCTAAGGTTCTTAATATCAGTTTATATAATGAAGGAATGATTGTAGAAGAGAGTACAGAGAAAATAAGAAATATGGGACAGATTCAAGTGAAAAGTTTAGAGTTAGAACATTCAGCTTCTTGCTTAGGATATAGCTTTTATTTTAAGAGAGGGAAAAAGTTCAATGTGGAAAAAGCAATAGCCAATAAGGTCCCAAAGGTATTGTGGAGTCGTCTACAAAGAGAAGAGAATGTACTGTTTGAAGAGAAAGAGTATAGGTCAGAACTGGTGCTTGGAGAAGAACGTAAGGGAATAAAAATATCTATTGTTACTGACACAAGACCAATTGATGAGATTCCACAGTTTATTTTTGAAAGTGATTTATTTATATGTGAAGGTACCTATGGAGATGATAGGGACGAGGAAAAGGCCGTTAAGTATAAACATATGACTTTTAGGGAGAGTGCAGCTTTAGCTAAAGCTGGAGAAGTAAAACAATTGCTTTTAACACATTTCAGCCCAGCCATGATGGAGCCAGCTATGTTTCTAAATAATGCTGAAGAGGTTTTTGAAAATGTGGTTATTGGTGAAGATAGAATGATTTTAAATCTTAATTTTGAAGATGGTAAGTAGAAGAAAGCAGACCTATAGAAGTAAAATTTAAATAAGAAGTCATATTTAAAAAAGAAATAATTTACATTATATTAAAAAGCGTAGGACTTCTCGTAGTGGATTTCGTATATATTATAAGAGTTATTTTGAATGAAACTCAGCTTCACATTCCATTGGTGGAGTATGTTCGTGTATTCAAATGAAAGATGAATAGTGTGAAAGTTTTACCACTAAAATCAAAGATAGACACAGTGGAAGTTTTGCCTGCCAAATTAAAGATGCACACTGTGAAAGTTCCACTAGCCAAATCAAAGATTTGGAGTGTCACTTTTGGAGCACCACTTCTGGAGCATTACTTTTGGAATGTTACCTTTCGATACTCACTTATAGGAGGGAGAATGATGAAAAGGGTACTGATAGCAATTTTAATTATATTTAGTGCATTTACCGTAGGATGCAGAGAGACGGGCAGTGAAGATACATCAAGAGATAATGGCAATGAGATGGCTGACAATAGTATTACAGAAAATCAGGATGAGAAGGACAAAACTGAAAATACTTCTGAGAAAACAGAAGAGACAATTAAAGAAATTGAGAATCAGCAAAAGAATGAACCTGTAATTTCAGATTATAGCATAAAGGATTATGTAGGTATTAAAGTTAATGAAAAATATAACTATTCAGGGGAAAACTCAGAGTATGCAGAGTATGTTAGATATGTAGACTACATTGATGGAAATAAGTATCAAATTAGAACAAATAACAGTGCAACAGAGACTGTTACAGTTATAGAATTAACGGATAATGAGTTAAAGATGGTTTTTAGAAGAGGAGTATGTGATTATAGAGAAAATTTCTTAAAAAAACCTGAAACTGAAAATGAAATTTTACTAAAGGCACCTATTGCAAAGGGAACAGAATGGACTTTATCGGATGGAAGTAAAAGACATATTTCTTCAATAGATACTGTTGTATCAACAAGTATTGGTGAATTTAAATGTATAGAAGTAACTACAGAAAATATTTCTGGTCAAAAGGATTTACAATATTACGCACCTAATTTAGGCCTTGTAAAAGAAGTAAAGGATGCTGGAAATATGAATATTATTTCAACCCTGGAGAGCATTGATAAGGATGCTAGACTAACACAAATAATTCGTTTTTATTATCCAGATGACAATGCAGAGTATATGCATTATGAGGATGTTTCAATTTCTTTTGCAACCAATGATATAACTAGATTAATACTACAAAATAAATTTAGAGAGTATAATCTTCTTAAGGGCACAGTTGGAATAAATAGTTTATATTTAAATGATGATGGAAGGCTATATTTAGATGTTACAAAAAATTTTGTTCCTGAAATGGCTAATGGAACAGCAGGAGAGTATTTTGCAATATATGACTTAGTTAACACATTAGGAAGTTATTATGGAGTCGATAGTGTTTATATGACTTTAGATGGTGCTAACTATGAGTCTGGGCATATTGTAAAATATAAGGGCGAAAGTTTTAGTGTGGATTTATCTAGAGTTCAATAAAGTAAAACAGGGTAGTGGTAGCTATCCTGTTTATTTTATGTTCAATAAAAAATATGGTATACAGTGAATGTAAAAGAAACAATAAGATATATGTTATAATAAAAAATGGAAAAGAAAATTAGTTCTATGAATGAATTAAAAAAAGTAATTAGAGGCTACACTTTTTGTAAGGTAGTCATAAGGTCAAGGGTATAATAGGAGGAAATATGAAATTAAATTTAGTTATAGCCATTATGGTGGCATTAGCAGGTGGTCTATTATTTAAGAAAATGAAGTTTCCAGCTGGACTCATGGTGGGGGCCATGATTTCAGCAGGAGTACTGAATATATTTACTGGAATAGTTTCCGTGCCAGAATATCTTAAGTTTTTTGTACAGGTTATTGCAGGAGCTTATGTTGGAATGGAAATGGATAAAGAAAAGGTAAAGCAGCTTAGAGCTATTATAAGGCCTGCAATAGTCATGGTTTTGGGACTTTTATTTATTAATATTTCTTTAGGAATGTTAGTGTATTTTATGACAGATATGGATTTGATGACTTCTTTATTCTCAACAGTTCCAGGTGGAATGACAGATGTGAGTATAATAAGTCAGGATATGGGAGCTGATACTGCGAGGACAGCTGTCTTCCAACTGGCAAGGTTAATTGGAGTTGTAACTTTCTTTCCATTAATAATAAAGGCTATTAATAAAAGAATTAATAAAGATAAATTTAAAATTGGCTGTGATGAAGAGGCAGCAGATCTAGGGGAGGCAGCAGATCTAGGGGAGGCAGCAGTTGATGAAAATAACCCTATAACTGAGAAGAATTATTTTAAAGTAGAAAGCGTGCATATTTTAAATAATGCTGGAGAAATTGTAATTACTTTAATAGTTGCATTTGTATCTGGTGCTGTAGGTAAATGGAGTGGAGTGCCTGCTGGAGCCATGTTATTTTCTTTAATAGGTGTTACAATACTTAAGCTGATAACTAATAAAGGTGATGTACCAGTGATTCTAAAGCAGAGTGCGCAGGTTTTTGCAGGAACATTTATTGGTGGTAGTATTACTTTACAGGTTGTTCTTGGACTAAGGTTTGTTGTGTTTCCAATAATAGTAGTACTTATTTTATATACTATTTTATGCATGTCTTTAGGATATTTAATAAGCAAATTATTTAAACTTGATTTAATTACAGCTTTGTTTGCATGTACACCAGCAGGAGCATCAGATATGGCTTTAATTGCAAGTGATATAGGGGCTACAGGCTCTCAGGTAGCATTGTTCCAAGTTACAAGGTTAATAAGTGTCATAGCTTTCTTTCCGGGAACAATAAAAATTATTACGGATATATTCGGGTAAAAAGAGCGGATGTTTTGATAGGAAACATCCGCTCTTTTATTTAGGAATCTATTTTGTTAGAAAATGAAGCTAGCTTTGAAAACCCTTTCCAACAATTTCACTAGTGCTGGAAATTAACATGAAGGCATTTGGTTCAATATTTTTAACAAAGTTTCTAAGTTGAGCTGCTTGCTTTCTTTTTAAGGCTGTAATGATAACTGATTTAGTGTCATTAGAATAGGCACCTTCTCCTTTACATACAGTAGCCCCTCTATGTAGTTCATTAGTTATATACTCACATATAGGTTTAGGATCATCACATACAACATTGAAATATTTACATAGGTTCATGCTTTCTATTACTTTATCAACCACAAGGGATTTTAAAGATAAACCAAGGAAAGAGAATAAACCTATTTCCATACCAAATACAAAGCAGGCTGCAACGGCAATGGCAACGTCACTTAGAAATAGCCCAGTGCCTATATTGATACTGGTATATTTTTTCATTATCATTGCAATAATGTCTGTACCACCGCTGGATGCTCCTTTTTGGAAAAGTAGGGCAGAACCAAGAGCTGGTAAAAACACTGCAAATAAAAGGTCTAAGAGAGGCTCACTAGTTAGAGGGCCGCTCATTGGATATATAAATTCCATAGCTGATAGAGCTACAGAGGTTAATATGCTTACATATATAGTTTTAATTCCAAAATCTTTTCCAAGGAAGATAAAGCCAAGTACTAATAAGGACATATTAATTATTAGCGTTACTGTACTTGGAGAGATTGGTGATATTTTTGCAAGTACAACTGCAAGACCTGTAACACCTCCGAAGGAGAAGTTATTAGGAAATTTAAATAGGTATACACCTAATACTAGTATAAGAGTACTAACTGTTAGAATTAAATACTCAATAAAATTGTTCTTTATAGTTTGCAACAAACTATTTTTATCACTCATTAGAATACCTCTTAGATTAATTAAAAATTATTTTTTATTTATGAATAGCTTTATTTGTTTTAAATTCTTCTTTTATTTCTTCAAATTTATTTTCATCTGTTATTAAGTCATAGGCAACTCCAGCTAATATTTGAGCTGCATAAGTTACTGCCTTATGAGCTTCGTCGCTTTTACCAGCTTGAATATACTCATCTGAGTGAGATGATGTTCCAACTGGTACAAAAGCCACACGTATGCATGAACCTGGAACTAGGTACATTACGTTACTAAAGTCAGAAGAACCTGTTTTTTCACGTGGAGGACTAAGTCTTGGAGCATCTATAAGCTCTGCATTATTCATTAATAATTCATTTAATTTAAGCACTGGAATTTTATTATCTAAACTGTCTTCCGCATGAATGTGGTAAGATACATCAGCCATTAATGAAGCACCTTCGATTAACTTCTTAAATCTTTCTACAACTTCGTTTAATGCAGTTCTTGAATAGGAACGTAGAGAGAATTTTCCTATAGCTCTAGCAGGAACAACATTTGCTGGACCTGGAGTTTCTAGAATAGTATACATCATACGCACATCATCACGGACATGCTCTCTTAAGAACTCTACTCCGTTGAAAGCTAGTAAAAGGGCATCAAGGGCACTTCTTCCTTCTTCAGGCATTAATGCAGCATGAGCTTTTTTACCATTGAAAGTTACAACAAAGTTAGACATAGCAAGAGATTTAACGTCTGTAGTTGTAGTGGGAGAACCATGCATCATTAAAGCAACATCGATATCATTGAAGTAATTCTGTTCTATCATTCTTAGTTTACCGTGAGTAGTTTCTTCAGCAGGTGTTCCATAAATAACAAGAGTATAAGGTTTATCCTTCATTATATTTTTAACGGCAATAGCTGCACCTAGTATTGCAGGCCCCTGCATATGGTGTCCACAAGCGTGACCTAGTTTTTCTAAAGCATCATATTCACATAAAAGACCGATAGATGGACCACCTTCACCATTTTTATAAGTACCTCTGAATGCAGTTTCAAGATTAGCAATTCCTCTTTCAACTTCGAATCCATTGGCCTCTAAGTAGTCAGTTAATACTTTAGCAGCTTTGAACTCAACATTTCCTAGTTCGGGATTATCAAATATATAATCTGCCATGGCATGCAGATCTTCATTTAAAATATTAACTTCATTAAAAAGTTTAGTTTTCAAGTTTCAATACCTCCTGATAGTAAGTTTTGCTATGGTAATACGAGAATCGTTTTACCATAGCAAAGGTGTTTTATAATTTTTACAATATAGACCCGATTATATATGTACACTTATTGAAGGGAATAAATAGTACAAACTTAAAGGGCATTTCAATGCTAGAATGAAATGTTACATAAATTACATTGGTCCTAATTGGATAGCTTGAGCTATCATTAGCATAATTGAGCCTAATATAAGCCATATTACAAATAACTTCCACATAAACTTCATCCATCTGTCATATGGAACATTAGCTGCACCCAAAATACCCATTAATGCAGTTGATGTTGGAAGAATATAGTTACAGAATCCATCACCAAAGTTAAATGCTAAAACAGCAGTTTGCCTTGTCATTCCAATTAAATCAGCAATTGGAACCATGATTGGCATAACAACGGATGCTTGACCACTTCCTGAAGTTATAAAGCAGTTTATTATTATGTTAGAAATAAACATTGCAGTTCCTTGTAAGAATGACGGTACATAATTTAATGCTGTAGCTAAGAAATGAACTATTGTGTCAATTATATGACCTTCTGTTAATATAGAGCCGATAGATCTTGCAAGACCTATGATTATAGCTGCAGAAAGCATTTTCTTACATCCAACAGTGAATTCTTTTGCTATTTCAGAGGGACTGAAGCCTGATAAGAAACCTACAGCAATAGAAAGCCAGATAAATGCAGCTGCATTATCAGCAAGTTCCCACTCAAGTGCGATTCCACCATAAACGATTGCAACAACAGTTATAATTAGAGTAGCAAGAACTAACCATCGTCTAATAGTCATTTGACCAAAATCATCTAAAGATAATTCTTTGGTAAATTCATTGTCTTTATCTAAGTCATACATAGGACTTAGCATTGGATTTTCTTTTATTTTTTTTGCATATCTAACTAGATATATATTTGTAACAACTAGGAAAACGAAGAAGCAAACCCACCTGAAACCTATACCAGAGTATAAAGGAAGCCCTGCGATTTTTTGACTAAGTATTGTGGTACTAATTTGCAGAGTACCAGTACTAAATCCAACAGCTCCTCCTAGAAGGATTATGGCAGCTCCAACTATTGAGTCAAGACCTAAGGCCATAGAAATCATTACTGTTATTGGAGCAAAGGCAATAAATAAGTTAACACCTTGCATCGTACAAATTAAAGCAAATACAGTAGTAAGTATTGGTATAAATATCCCAAGTTTTGAAGAGAACTTTTTAGCCACTTTAGCTATAGAGGCTTGAACAGCACCGCTTAAAGTTATTAAGTGGAAAGCTCCACCGGCAAATAAGATTACTAATAATAGATCAATATTTGATATAAAACCTTCAACTATATGACTTCCAATTGAAAATGGATTTACTGGTGAGGAAGCAATGTAGCTGAATTGTTGAGGATCTATGACTTTGATTCCTTGTTCATTTTCAAATCTAAAATATTCTCCAGCAGGTACTATCCATGTTAGAGCAACCGCTAATAGAATTATTATAAATATGATTACATAAGTATGAGGCATTTTTCTCTTCTGCTTACCCGTAGTAGCAGCAGCTTTATTTTTATTAAAAAACATAATAAAACCTTCCTTATTCATTATTTTCAATTTTAAAGTGAACGGAATAGTTAAGTTCACTAAGGATATTCATTGACCACCGGTGACGTTTTCAATTATAATAAACGAAAAAGGATTTGTAAAATTAATTACTTTAATAATTATAATAAGTTAAACTTATTATTTTTATTTAAATGGGGGAAATGATATGGAGTTAAAGGAGCAAAAATATGTACTGGTGTTAGCAGAATGTGAAAGTATTACAAAGGCTGCTGCTAAACTAAATATATCTCAGCCGGCACTTAGTATATATATTAGTAATTTAGAAAATACATTAGGTGTGAAGTTGTTTAATAGAATAGGTAAAAAACTTATTCCTACATATGCAGGTGAGAAATATATTGAAAGTGCTAAAAAGATAATTCTTTTAGGAAATAATTTTAATATGGAGCTTAGTGATATAAAAAGAGGATGCAATGGAAGACTCAGAGTAGGTATTCCTATTAGAAAAAGTCCTCATATTGTTCCTATGGTGATGAAAAGATTTAAAGAGGAATATCCTAATATAGAAGTAGTAATTCATGAAGGTGCGGCAGGAAAGTTGGGAACGTTACTTCTTAAAAATGAAATTGACATTTTGATATGTAATAGAACTGTGAACGCTTCTGAGTTTGAATATATTCCTATATATCAGGACATTTTGCTTTTAACAGTAGCAGAAGATCATCCTATGGCTGATTCAGGTATAAATATAGAAGGATATAATTATCCATGGATAAATTTAAATAAATTTAAAGATGAATTATTTATTTTGCCTCATCAAGACCAAAGTATACAATTTTTTATTAACAAAGTCTTGGATAGCCTAAATATAAAACCTGATAAAATTATGAGGATTAGGAATATAGAAACTTGTGCTCAATTGGCATCTATAGGGCATGGAATATCTTTTACCTTAGAGAGCTATGCCAAACACTTTCACTATAAAAATCCAGTAAAATATTTTATTGTAGATGATAAAGTCTTTGTAGATTGTGTTGTAACCTATAAGAAGGGGATTTATCTTCCGGCTTATGCGCTGAGGTTTATTGATATTTTAAGAGAAATAACCAGTTAAAAGAGTTATAATAATAAAAGAAATAAATGATAAACATAAGTATAAATTATAGATATTGCAAAAATTTTGTGAAAATTTGCTTATTTATGTTAGGATAACTGTGAGGTATGCATTAAAATTTTAAGAAAAGGTGGAGTTAAAATTGGATTTAATATTTATGATAATATTTGTGGTCCTTTCTGGAATATACATGTTTCTTAGTATACAGAAAAAAAATAAAGGTGGTTTTATTTTCGGCTCAGTATGTTTTATAATTTTTTCAATAATGGCAGTTGTGGTATATTTAGTACAATATAGTACATTTTAATGTAGGTAAACCTTCAATTTTATGAATATATTATTGGTATATCAGTGACACAAATTATATGAATAATTTTTGGTAGGGATTTAATTTTGAAACTAGTAATCTAAAGGATGGAGTATATCGTGGTGCGTATATTTTTCCAAATGAAGTTACAGTTCAGTTTATTATTAATAAAAATGTAATATCTAATTTAGAATATTTAAAGCTATGGAAGAAGATTTATTAAACATAAAAAAGAGGTTATAGATTAGGATCTATAACCTCTTCTTTTCAATAAATAATTTCGTAAGAAAAGTTTTTAATTCATGTATTTTTAATTTCAATTATGCATTGCTAGGCTGGTGATGCTACTATGTCTGACTTGTCTTTCCAGGTGCTGCTTAATAGATAATAAGCTACAACAGCGGAGATTAAGTCAGAAGCAGGGTATGCAAGCCATGCACCAATAATACCAAAAATCTGTACAAACACAATTGCTAGAGGAATAAACACTATAAGTTGCCTAAATAATGATAGTCTGAAACCTTTTTTAGCTTCGTTAATAGCTTGATAGTAGTAAATTCCAACGTAGTAGAAACCAACTAGTGGTAATAGTGATATTACAATTCTTAAAGCTTTTACTGCTTCAGGAAGGAGCTCTACATCAGTTAAAAATAAGCTTATCATTTCAGGAGCAAAGTACATTAAGAATACCCCAAATGCTAAGGCAAATATTGTAACAGTTTTAATTGAAGCTTTTACAGTTTTCTTAACTCTGTCATAGTTTCTAGCACCATAGTTAAATGCAACGATTGGCTGCATTGCAGAACTAATACCAATGATTGCTATAAACATGAACATAGAGATCTTAGTAGTAACTCCTACAATGATTATAGCAGCATCTCCACCTCTAGTAATTAAAAGGTTATTTAGTACTACAGCAACAATAGCATCGGAGATCTCTATAACAAAGGTTGAGAAGCCTACAGCTACAATACCTTTAATTAATGATGCATCAATTGTTGAAATGGTTTGTTTTAAAGATAAGTTTAATTCAAAATGTTTAACTACATCTTTAAATTTATAGAGAACAAATAACATTGCTACGAATTGAGAACCAACTGTAGCTATAGCAGCTCCGGCAATTCCAATATTAAGCTCAGCTACAAGTATATAGTCTACGATAATGTTTAAGAATGCTCCTAAAGAGTTGGCATAAAGACCAATTTTAGAGTTTCCAAGAGCTGTCATGATGTATGAGCAGACAATTGTTATACCTTGGAATATTGCACCGATAAAAATTATTGAAATATAATCATTAGTTAATCCAAAGGTAACTTCGCTGGCACCTAATTTATAAAGAAGAGTTCCTCTAAATAAGAAGAGAATTGCAGGTATTACTGTTAAAATGCCCACTGTTAAAATTAATGAGTTTATTATAGTTTGTTTTACTTTCTTAGGTTCATTTTCTCCGGAGTATCTAGACACGTAGGTGGAAGCACCTACTGCTATTAAAAATGCCAGAGCTATAAGGAAACGTTGGATTGGAAATGCAATAGTTAATGCGCCAATAGCATTAGGTCCAATGAATTGTCCAACGAATACTGTATCAACCATGTTATATAATTCTGCTACAAGTAAAGAGAATATTGCTGGAATTGCAAATCTAAGCAATACTCTATATGTCTTTTCATCTGAAAAAATTTTAGGATTAATTCCCATATGTCCCACCTCTATTTTCTGAAAATTCTGTATATTAAAATTTTTCTTGTTTACATATTCATATTATATATTTGAAGATTTTTCACTCCTTAGTATAATAAGATGTCAAAATTTGTTTGTATATTCTTGTTTGACTTTAACTATTTTCTTCTATGATACTATTATACGATATTAAAACAATATAAACATTCACTTTAAAGTTCATCAAAAAGTACTTTTAAGCTTAGTTGTTCTTTTGAAAAAAACAACAAAAAGCACAAAAGTACTTAGAATAGTATACTTTTGTGCTTCACATATTAAAAAATGAAAAATATATAAGGTTTTTAGTATAAAAATAAGTAAATTAAGTTATCAGTTTTGCATTTTCAGAATTATTTCGTGGGTTTTAGAACCTTGTTAATAATTATTAGTGTTGCACCGTATGTTTTAAGTTCAGTTAATATATTTATAACGGTACTCTTCCTGGAGTATTTAAATTTAATGTTTGGATAAGATGCTTTATGCAAGATTCCATTCTCTTCCTTGTTAAGGCGTGTTGGCTTACCCATATCAAGCCAATAGTTGAAGGAAGATCCAATGGTTTCGTTTAATTCATAAGTTGTAATGTTGGTGTCAGAATGTATATTTATAATGTTTAAGGAAAGTTTCTTAGATATACCATTCTTTGCACCTCTAAGCTTTGAAAACTCACGCATGGAGATAAGCTCACCAATCTTATCATGGTATGTGTAAAGAAGAATTTGATATTGGTCATTTGATTTTGTGACTAAATATCCATCCCCCTTACTTACGAGAGTGTCTCCCATTTTATTTAAAAGTGAGTAAGCGTAAAAGGCTGGTTTTTTTATTCCTTTATCATTTATCAGTCCTGGATATCCAAAAAATACTTCGTTTGTTAGGTTTACCTGTTTATCAAGAACATCAAAGGCTCTGATGAAAGATAGATTATCACGGTTATTTACTACATTATCAATAATGTATGGAATCATATAAGCGGTATCATAAATATTACTTATGTCATTACTAATTATAAACTCTTCTTCACGATATTCTAAATTGTATTCATCAAGTAACTTCATTACATCAGTTCTTAATTCATGTGGAAAGCTTGAAGCAAACTGGAATTGGAATTTGGTGTAATCTATGCTTTCTAAGGAATCAAAGTAGTCAAGGAATGAGTGAAGAGTATCCATCATATCTTTTCTATAAATTGAGCTGGCATTAGCAACAGGTATTGGTAAGATATTACCTTCATCATCCTCTTCCAGCAATTCATCTTGCAAATGAATTATTATTATTGGAAGAATGTCTAGAGAATCTATAAATTCAAGAACATCTTTGGCTCTATTCCAGTTGTGAAATTTTGAACCTGGAAAGATTGCCATGTCAGGGCTGAATAAGTTTAGAATTCTTCCATACTCAAAATCCATTTCCAATTGAAGCTCTTCTAGGGTATCTTTATTATCTTCTATAAGCAGATCAAAAGCATCTCCAATAGTTATAATCTTATTAAAATCCTTATTAAAGGTCCCTAAATCTAAGTCCATGTTAAAATTAAGCTGATGTATTTTATCTTCGTAGTTGAATCTATCATAATCATCAATGTAGTAAATTAATTCATCAAGACTATCTTTAAGAGGAAGCTCTGTTGCTTTTGTAGATTTTTTTAGCTCTGCTTCAGTTGATTTATATTTTTTTCTAAACTGAAGGGGCGTTAGATTATAATGTAGTTTAAAGTGTTTATTGAAGTATCGTGTATGTGAAAAACCAATTTCTTCAGATATTTCTGAGAGTGTTAAGTCAGAGTCAAGGAGAAGTTTGATGGACTCTTCAACACGGACCAGATTAACAAACTCTGTGAAAGAGTAACCAGTGGCATATTTAATTTCTTTGGAAAGATAGTGAGTGCTTAGGTACTCTTTGTTAGAAATATCGGATAGTGTAATATTGTTCTGATAGTTATTATAAATATATTTATAGATACTATGGTAACGTTGAAGCTGTTCTTTATTATTTCTTAATTCCTCTTGTTCATATATAAGATAATTAAAATTATTGATAAGGTGATAAAGTAGTTTAACGAGAATATTCTCGATTTCCTCATCATAGTTATCTTGATGCTGGACGGTTTCACATAGGAGCTGAGAAAGAAAAACTCTTAAATCATTATATTCATCTCCAAGCTGAGAATTTTCGCCAGTAGATTTTGTGTAGAAGAACATGTTTTCAATATCGCTATAATATTTTTGAAAAAAGGAAGGATCGATTTGAAAGATTAGAACCTTATTATCGGGATCATCACTTTCAATGCTGTGAACTTCGTCTATATTTATAATTTCTACTTGATTTTCCCTTATAACAAATTTTTCAGTGTTAATGAAAAGGTTTATTGTTCCTTTAACTACAAAAAGTATTTCGATACAGTAATGCCAATGTATAGGTATATTTTTTATAGTTTCATAGGAAATATAAAGGGGCATATCTGCTGAATAATTGATATATTGCTTATGCATAAAATCATCTCCGACAATTATATATTATTTTGTGTTAATAATCTTATATCAAATGTGAGAAAATTTCAATTGTTTAACAGTAGGAAATAGAATATAATAGGTATAATATAGATTGTTTAGGGTTAAGTCAATGGGAGGGAAGGGATAAAATGAAGTATAATTTTGATGAAAGAATTGAAAGAAGAGATACAAATTCTATAAAATGGGATACTGCTGAGAGATCATATGGAGATAAGGATATCATCCCTCTATGGATAGCTGATATGGATTTTAAAGTTCCACAAGAGATTGTTGATGCCATAAAAGAAAGAGCTGATCATGGAGTTTTTGGGTATACTAGACGTTCACAAGAATCTTATGAATCAGTTATAGGGTGGATGAAAAGAAGATATAATTGGGAAATTGAAAGAGAATGGATTAAGTTTGCGCCAGGAGTTGTTCCTGGACTTAATATAATTGTGCAGACGTACACAAAGCCTGGAGATGAGATTATAATTCAGACACCTGTATATCATCCATTCTATAGTATAGTAAAAAATAATGGCTGTCAGATAGTTGAGAATCCATTGAAGTGTATAAAGGGAAAATATGAGATGGATTTTGAGAACTTAAAGAAGAGTATTACAAAGAAAACAAGAATGATAATTTTATGTAGTCCACATAATCCAGTGGGAAGGGTTTGGACAAAAGAAGAATTAATACAGCTTGGAAATATAGCCTTAGAGAATAATATTCTTGTAGTAGTAGATGAAATTCATGGTGATTTAGTTTATAAACCTAATGTTCATACTGTTTTTGCTTCAATTAGTGAGGAGTTTGCGGATAACTCAATTATTTGTACTGCACCAAATAAGACGTTTAATATAGCAGCACTTAAGACTGCAAATATAATTATAAAGAATAAAAAACTAAGGAATCAGTATGCTCTTCAATTTGAAAAGTCTTTTATTGAAGGTCCTACTGTATTAGGTGATGTAGCACAAACTACTGCTTACACTCATTGTGAGCAGTGGTATGAGGAAATGATGAAGTATGTAACAGATAATTTAGAGTTTACTCTTAATTTCTTTAAAACAAGGATACCTAAAATTAAAATAGCAAGACCAGAAGGCACATATTTGTTATGGCTTGATTGTTCAGCTCTTCATATGAATAATGAGGATTTAAATAATTTCTTTATAAAGAAATGCAAGGTATGGTTTAATAATGGAGCAACTTTTGGTAAAGCTGGAGAAAATTTTGTAAGATTAAATATTGCTACAAGTAGAAGTGTTTTACAGGAAGCTTATGAGAGAATTGAAAGAGAGATTAATATACTTGATGGAATATTAGAGGTGCATGGATATAATCCTAAAGATGGAGAAAAGATTGATATTGAAATGTTATATGCACACCAAAGATAGATTTTTTTAATTAAGAATGTAGAATAATGGTTGGAACTCCTTTCGGAGTTCCTTTTTATTATTCTATTTTTTTACCACAGTGAGGACATGTATAATAGTGACTGAAATTATTATCTACATCAAACTTTATGGGAAGTTGTAATTTACAGTAAGGACATTGCCAAAATAAAAACATAGACAAAAAGTTAAATACTGTTAGAATAAAGCCTGTTATAGTAATAAATTTTAAATTAATAAATATATTAAGGAAACAAGCTATGATAGTTAGTATAGCAATTGTTAAAGGTAGTTTTCTAAATTTAATAAGGGTTCTAGGTTTCATGGACAAATTTTATACCCCTTTGCCTTAAGAGTATCATCTAAAAAATTGGTTCTATAAACACTTCCACAATACCACCACATACCATACCGTCAGCTTCTGCATCAACACCGGTCATGTCAACTGTCTTTAAAAGTGGGAGTCGAGAAGTTATAGCATCTAATCCAAGGAGTTTAACTTCAGCTTCTACGCAGCCACCACCGATAGTTCCAATGGTTCGTCCATCGCTACAGATTAGCATCTTTGTTCCAACCTGTCTTGGAGCAGACCCTCTTTTGCTTATGATTGTAGCTAAAGCTGTAGGGGAGTTTTCAAAAGCTTCTCCTAAAATTTCATTTAATATGTCTTTTGGAAATTCAGAACTCTTTAGAGCTTTATTTTTAACTTCAATTATTTCAGCCATTATTGAAACCGCAATTTCTTCAGGTGTTTCAGCTCCAATTTTAAGACCAATGGGAGTATAAACTCCATTTAGCTTATCTTCATTATAACCTTCCTCTAGCAGAGCATTCTTAATCTTTTTAATTCTTACTCTACTCCCAATCATTCCGATATAAGCATTTTCCTTTGTAAGAATATCTCTTAAACAATCAATATCATAGCGATGACCTCTTGTGACTATTACGAAGAAGGTAGTTTTATCGCTGTTTATTTTATTTAAGGCAGACATGAAGGGTTCACAGATACTATGGTCTGCACCAGCTTCCCTTCCAGCATTAACAAAGGAAGGTCTATCATCTATAACTGTTACTTCAAGGTTAAGAAGTTTACACATTTTAATTAAGGCTATTGAAATGTGACCGGCACCACAAATTACAATGGAAGGTTTCCTAGTGATTGGTTCACAAAAAATTTGTGAGTCGCCATAGGTTATAACTTGAGATTTGTTATCCTTAATGGATTCTTTTATTGATGTAATTAATCCAATATCTAAGGGATCTAAATTTGTATAAACTAATTCTTCATCATGAAATAACAATTTTTCACCAAAGTGCTTACCTGAAATTACTTTTGCAGTATATGCATTTGTTTCATTAAAATAATTATATAGTTCAGAATAAAAATTCATAATAAGGCCCCCAAAGAAAGTATTTCTTATTTGGATTATACCACATATTTCAATTAATGTAACATAAGTGGGAAATCAAGTGATTTGTCATAAAAGAAATATATAGTTGTAATTTGTTAAATAAGAATTAATTTTTGTTAAAGTAGTATTGTAGTAAAATTAAAGAGTATAATTGAAAAAGTGAGTAAAGAGATATAGAGGGAAGGGGGAAATTTGGAATGGATAAGAAGGTTGTTTTAGTTACTAATGGAACCAGTTATGTTGGTGCATGGATTGTTCAATATCTGTTAGGTGATGGGCATCAGGTAAGAATTACAGTTGAAAATAAAGAAGAGGTTGAAGGATATAGATACCTTTTAGGAATAGCGGGGAAGTCAGATGGAAGTCTTGAGGTTTATGAAAGTAACCTATTGAAGGAAGGTAGCTTTGATGAAGCTGTTGAAGGAGCTGAAATAGTAATACATACAGACTATCAAAATTTCAGCAACTTTGTTGATGCTGAAAAAGAAGTAGTTCAACCAGCTGTGCAAGGTGTTAAAAATATTTTTGGAGCTATAAATAAAAGCTCTTCAGTTAAAAAGGTTGTTGTTACAGGAAGAATGGATTCAGTTTATTGTGACAGAATAGAATTTACAGAGAGAGGTAATGTACCATTTGATGAAAATTGCTGGAACACTGCAAGCACATTGGAATATCAGCCTTTAAGCTATACCAAAACATTATCAGAAAAGGCTGCCTGGGATCAATATGAGTGTCAGAAAGAAAATAAATATGAATTGGTAGTTATAAATGCTGGGATTTTAATAGGTCCTTCCGTTACTAACACACCGGAATTTCCAAGTTCGGTTATTATAAGAAATATGTTGAATGGCGCATTAAGTGCAGGGACTCCGGAGATTTCAGACGCTATTGTTGATGTTAGAGATGCGGCCAAAGCACATATTTTAGCAGCATTCAATGATGAAGCTAAAGGGCGATTTATTGTATCAGGAGGAATTGCTACGTTTTTAGATATGGCTAAGATAATTGAAGGAAAATATCCAAAGAAATTTAAGTTACCTAAGAAAAATATACCTAAATGGCTTGTTTCTTTAAGTGCCACTAAGGCGGGGGTATCAAAAGAGTATGTTAAAAGAAATGTAGGATGCCCGATAAAAGTTAATAACAACAAAAGCAGAGAAGTGCTAGGTTTTAATTATACTTCAATTGAAGAATCAATAATAGATCAGGTAGAGCAACTTCAATAATTTGTGGATAAGGATGGCTGAAAAAGCTGTCCTTTTTATTTTAATAGAGTTTATGTTATGTTTTTTCGATAATAATGTTGTTAAAAGGAAATAATATAACGGAGTTCCTTCTTATATACATTCGAAGGAGTAAATTCGTCTTAGCCAAATCAGAGATTTGGAGACTCATTTAAGGAGGCATTTATATGAAAAAAATTATAAGCTTAATATTATTTTTAATAATATTATTAGGTTTAACAGCCTGTGGTCCTAACAAAAAAAATGAAGTAGAAATTAAACATGAGGATGTTAAAAATGAAACTGAAACTATAACTGATAAAGCATCCAATCAGCCAATTGTTAAAGTGGAGGAATTACCTTTAGAAGTGAAGATTTTACAGCCAGATTCAATAGGGACTAAGTATATGGAAGCTACATATAAAAATGTATCACAGTATACCATAAATGGCTTAAGTATAACAGTTTTATTAAAAGACACAAATGAAAAGACTTATCTATCTATTTATGATAGCGTCTTACCGGGGGAAGTATCACCAACCTTTGAAACTTTCGCACCAGCAAGCGGAAAGGCAGAGGACTATGAATTCTTAGCATATGAAATAACTGTGAAAAAAGATGAATATACTACAGTTCACATAATTTATGATATGAAAACACAGGAATATAATTGGTTTTAAAGAGAAGGACTGAGCATATAGAGGCTTGGTCTTTTTTTAGGTAAAGTACAGTAGTATAATGTAATTATTAAAAGGAAACTCCTTCTCACATTAGTTCGAATGAGTAAGTTCATGTTACCAAATCAAAGATGCACATAGTGAAAGTTCCACTAACCAAATCAAAGATTTGGAGTGTCACTTTTGGAGCATTACTTCTGGAAATTCACTTAAAGAAGAAGGTGTTTATGAAATAAAGAATTGACAGTAAAAGAAAAAGTAAGGAGAGGAATATGCGGTTTCAATTAAGAAAAACTGAAGAGAAAGATACTAGAGCTGTGATGAATATCATAAAACAAGCACAGCAGTACTTTAAGGAAAGAAATATTGATCAATGGCAAAATGGATATCCTAATGAGTTAATAATAAAAGAAGATATAAAAAGAGAGTGGAGTTATATTTTAGCTGATGGAGATAATGTTGTGGCAACGGCAGCTATATCATTTGAAGGAGAGCCAACATATGATGAAATTTATGAGGGGCGATGGCTCAGTAATGAGAAATATGCTGTGATTCATAGAATATGTGTGAATAACGAGTTTAAGGGGATTGGATTAGCTTCACAAATTTTAGATTCAGCTGAAAGGTTATGTGTGGAGAGGAATGTTCACAGTATCAAAATTGATACACATAAGGAGAATGTTTCAATGCAGAAATCTCTTGTTAAAAAAGGATATAAATATTGTGGGATAATTTATTTAGAGGATAAAAGCGAAAGAATAGCTTTTGAAAAACTATTTTAAGAGGGGAAAGAATGATATGAAGCTGATTTATGGTACAAAAAATCCAGCAAAGCTAGATTCTATGAGAAGAGCGCTTCAAGGACTTCCTATAGAATTAGTTGGACTAAGTGAATTGCCTATAACAGTTGGAGAGGTAGAGGAAGTTGGCAATTCACCATTAGAGAATGCAAGAATTAAGGCTATGGCTTATTATTCAATATTAAAGGAGCCGGTGTTTTCATGTGATTCTGGACTATACATAGATGGATTAAATGAAGAAAGACAACCAGGTGTTTACGCTAGACGGGTTAATGGAAAAACTTTATCTGATGATGAAATGATTGAGTATTATGGAGGAATTGCTAAAGAGTTTGGTGGACAGGTAAAAGCAAAATATAGAAATGCCATTTGTTTAATAATAAATGAAGTGGAAAGATATGAATCTATGGGGGAGGATATTGGTTCGGAAAGGTTTATTTTAACTGCTGAACCTCATGCAGTTAGGATTGAGGGGTTTCCTTTAGATTCCATATCTATAGATGAAAAATCAGGAAAATATTATATGGATATTAAGGATGCAGAGGCAGAGAGTGATATGGTGGGAAAGGGATTTAGAGAATTTTTTGCAAAAGCGATCAAAGAAAAGAATAACCAGATTTAAATGAGTGAATTAAAGAGGTATGAAACACAAGAATTTGTTTCATACCTTTTTTTCAACTTAATTTATCAAGAATGTGATTAAAAGTTTCTAGAGCATCACCTAGGTTGGCAATATCTTCATCATTTAGCTCGGAGAGTTTATTCATTAAAGCTTTTATTGCAAAATCTTTCTTAAGTTTAAAGGTTTCCCTAGCTTTTTCAGTCACTTCAATCCTTAAAATTCTTCTATCTTTAGGATCTTCATACCTATTAACATAACCATCTTCAAGGAGTTTATCTATTATTGGAGTCATGTTTGATTTGGAAATGCAAAGCTCTTTTCCAATAGCAGATACAGGACTAGGCCCTTTGTTTGAAAGATAAAATATTACCTTGGCATGGGATGGAGGAATAGGGAATCCCTTCATAAATTCTTCAGGTTTAAGAATTTTTTTATGCAACTGCATTACTACCTCAAAGAATTGTTTAGATACTTTTGTTAGATTTTTTTCATCCATAATGAAGTCTCCTTTACGTAAAAGTATTTTAAGTTAGTGTCCAACTTATTCATTAGGAAACACAAACTTACTCCACCGAAGGTATACTAGGTGGAGTTTTTTTAGTAAGAACTAAAATCTTAGATTTAGGTTCTCAAGCGTACTCATTACTAGAAATGAGTAGGTTTATATATTTCACTACATACGTATTGCGAATAAAAAGTGCAGGTGTTCAAGTTGAATCCAGCATATGAATATATCACAATTTATACTTTAGTTTTTTTAGTACTACTTTTAAACATTAGTAAGAAGTACTTCTTCACTTATGTAAGCTATATTAATTTTGGATAAATAAAAAAGTCACATGCACTATGTAAAAGGAATTACATAGATTAGTTATTAGTTGTAATAAAAGTTTAATTTTTAAATTGATTAATATTTTAGTTATCTTATCTAAGTCAGATGATTTCCTTAACTATAAAATAACATATAACAACTTATTTAAGCAAATTTAATGAAACAATTAGTTAATACAATATTAATTAGTTTTATATAAAATAATTATTGACTTAGAATAGTTATAAATATATAATTATTCTATAATAAGAACGGTTAAATATCAAGCCTTAATCTTGATATAATTTGTCTATAGTATTATTTACTGTGACTAGGAAATTATATTAAGGAAACTCCTTCTCATATGCATTCGAAGGAGTGCTCAAAGAGTAAGTTCGAGGAACTAAATCAAAGATTTAGACTCTCACTTAACTTCGCCTTAGCAAATCAAAGATTTGGAGGCTCAATTAAGGATTAATTTTATAATTTTAACGTACTAAAGGGAGTGGAGGAAATCATGTTTAAGTTATTAAAATACTTAAAAAAGTCTATAGTTCCAATTATGATGATAGTTGTACTATTAGCAATTCAAGCATTTTCTGACCTTTCTTTACCAGAGTATACTTCTAATATTGTCAATGTTGGGATACAACAAGGCGGGATTGAGGATGTTGCTCCAAAGGTAATCAGAGAAAGTTCATTAGAAAATTTGAAGTTATTTATGAGTGATGCTGATATTGAGGAAGTTTCAGCTAGCTATTCAAAATTAGAGAAAGAAAGTCTTTCTGAAGGAGAATATGATAAGTATATAAAGAAGTATCCTGCTTTAGCAGATGAAAATCTATATGAACTTAGTATTACAGATGAGGATACCATAACAAAATTAAATGGTATCTTTGGAAAGCCAATGCTTATCATTTCTATGTTTGAAGATGAAACTAATGAAAAGACTAAAGAAATTAAGGCGGGAATGTTAGCTCAAATGCCTCCTCAGGCAAATGTTGATCCGAATACTCCTCTTATAGATTTAATTAGGATGATGCCGAAGGAACAACTAGGGGCAATGAAGGATGAATTCACTAAGGGATTTGAGAAACTTCCTGAATCTATGATTGGGCAGGCTGCTACAACTTTTGTGAAAAGTGAGTATGCCGGTGTTGGAATAAATACTGATAAATTACAAACCAATTATATCTTAATTTCAGGTGCTAAAATGCTTGGTATAGCATTAATAAGTATGGCAGCTACAATTAGTGTAAGTTTCATAGGCGCAAGGGTTGCAGCAAGTTTAGGCAGAAGATTAAGACAACAGGTATTTGCTAAGGTTATAAGTTTTTCAAATAATGAGCTTGATAAGTTTTCTACTGCTTCTTTAATTACACGTAGTACCAACGATATTCAGCAGATACAAAACCTAATGGTTATGCTTCTAAGAGTTGTATTCTATGCTCCAATATTAGGTATTGGTGGTGTAATTAAAGTTTTAAATACAGAAACTTCAATGGCATGGATTATTGGAGTAGCAGTAGTTGCAATATCTGCATTGGTAATTGTACTATTTAGTGTTGTAATGCCAAGATTCAAAAAAGTTCAGATTTTGATTGATAAGGTTAACCTTGTAACTCGTGAAATCCTTACTGGTATGCTTGTAATCCGTGCATTTAGTACTGAAAAGCATGAAGAAAAGAGATTTGATAAAGCTAATAAAGATTTAACTAAAACAAACCTATTTGTTAATAGAACTATGTCAATGATGCTGCCTATCATGATGCTTATCATGAACGCTATTACAATATTAATAGTTTGGAACGGTTCCCATGCGGTAGATGCAGGAACAATGCAGGTTGGAGATATGATGGCATTTATCCAATATACAATGCAGATTATCATGGCATTCTTAATGATTTCCATGGTTTCAATAATGCTTCCAAGGGCAGCAGTTTCAGCAGGGCGTGTTGATGAAATATTAAATACTGAACTAGCAATTAATGATCCAGTAGAACCTGTTAAATTTAAGGAAACTGAAAGAGGTATTCTTAAATTTAAAGGGGTTTCATTCAGATATCCAAATGCTGATGAAAATGTATTAAGTGATATAAACTTTACTGCAAGACCAGGTCAGACAACAGCCTTCATAGGAAGTACTGGAAGTGGTAAAACTACATTAATAAACTTAATACCAAGATTCTACGATGCAACTGAAGGTGAAATAATCTTAGATGGAGTTAACATAAAAGATGTAAGCCAACATGAACTAAGAGCTAAAATAGGATATGTTCCTCAAAAGGGTATGTTATTCTCAGGAGATATTGAAAGCAATATTAAATATGGTAAAGAAGAACTTTCAGATGAAGCTATGAAAAAAGCTGCTGAAATTGCTCAAGCTAAAGATTTTATTGAAGGAACTCCACAAGGATATGAAACTGCAATAGCTCAAGGTGGAACAAACGTATCTGGAGGTCAAAGACAAAGACTTTCAATAGCAAGAGCCATTGCTAAAAATCCAGAGGTTTATATTTTCGATGACAGCTTCTCTGCTTTAGACTATAAAACAGATGCAGCTTTACGTAAGGCATTAAATAAAGAAACTAAGAACAGTACAGTTCTTATTGTTGCTCAGAGAATTAGTACAATTCTTCATGCAGACCAGATTATTGTACTTGAAGAAGGTAAAGTAGCTGGTATTGGAACTCATAAAGAGCTTATGAAAAATTGTGAAGTATATAAGCAAATTGCACTTTCTCAGCTTTCAAAGGAGGAGTTAGACAATGAGTAAACCAGGAGCTATGGAAAAAGGCCCAATGGGAAAAGGTCCAATGGGCGGCGGTCCAGGAATGATGGGCGGCGGAGAAAAAGCTAAAAACTTTAAAGGGACTATGAAAAAGCTTTTAGTATACCTAAAACCATATAGTATATCTATATTTACAGTAATATTATTTGCAATTGGAAGTGCAGCTTTCTCAATTGTTGGACCTAAAATATTAGGGAAAGCAACAACAACTATATTTGAAGGGTTAGTTGGAAAGGTTACAGGTTCAGGTGTAGGAATTGATTTCACTTATGTGGGTAAGATATTAATCTTCTTACTAGGATTATATATAGTCAGTGCAGCATTTTCCTTTGTACAAAGCTTTGTAATGTCAGGAGTTTCTCAAAAGATTTCTTATAGATTAAGAAAGCAAATTTCTGAAAAAATAAATCTAATGCCTTTAAAATACTTTGATACAAAAACTCACGGTGAAGTTTTATCTAGAGTTACAAATGATGTAGATATGATGAGCCAGAGCTTAAACCAAATTATGACTCAATTCATAACATCTATAACAACTCTTATTGGAGTTCTTATAATGATGATTTCCATAAGTGGAGTTATGACTGTGGCAACTATATTAATGCTTCCTTTATCAGCAGTATTAATATCAGTGGTTGTTAAAAGATCACAAAAATTCTTCAAAACTCAACAGGAGTTCCTAGGACATGTAAATGGTCAGGTAGAGGAGATTTATGGAGGACACAATATAGTTAAGGCCTTCAATGGGGAAGAAGATGCTATTAGTGAATTTAATAAACTAAATGATCAATTGTATAACTCAGCATGGAAATCTCAGTTCCTTTCAGGAATGATGATGCCTATTATGACATTTATAGGTAACCTAGGTTATGTTATGGTTTCAATCCTTGGAGGATATCTTGCAATTAAAGGTTCAATTACAGTTGGGGATATTCAATCATTCATTCAATATGTAAGAAGTTTCAACCAACCAATAGCGCAAACTGCTCAGATTGCAAACTTAGTTCAATCTACTATGGCAGCTGCAGAGAGAGTTTTCGAATTCCTTGACGAGGAAGAAGAGGATCAATTCGCTGAAAACCCTGTTAAGATTAATAATCCAATGGCAGGAGTTGTAGGGAGAGAATTTCAAGAAGAAGAAAGTGACAAGAAGTCTAATTACCATAAAGAAGCAGAAAAAGAAGTAGCTGTGGTTAATGAAGATGAGATTATTGAAATAGAAGGAAGTGTACAGTTTGAAAATGTTCACTTTGGATATTCAGAAGATAAAATTATCATCAATGACTTTACAGCTAATGTTAAACCTGGTCAGAAGGTTGCAATTGTTGGGCCTACAGGTGCTGGTAAGACTACAATGATTAAGCTTTTAATGAGATTTTATGATGTTAACAGTGGAGCAATCTTAATAGATGGACACAATATCCAAGATTTCAACCGACATGACTTAAGAAGTATCTTTGGTATGGTTCTTCAAGATACATGGTTATTCAATGGTTCAATAAAAGAAAATATCAGATATGGTAGACTTAATGCATCAGATGAAGAAGTAATAGCAGCAGCAAAAGCAGCTAACGTTCATCACTTTGTAAAAACTTTACCAGATGGATATAACATGATATTAAACGAAGAAGCAAGCAACGTATCAGCAGGACAAAAGCAGCTTTTAACTATTGCTCGTGCAATCTTAGCAGATCCTAAGATTCTTATCCTAGATGAGGCAACAAGCTCTGTTGATACTCGTACAGAGGTTCTAATTCAAAAGGCTATGGATAACCTAATGAAGGGCAGAACAAGCTTCGTTATAGCTCATAGATTATCTACAATTAGAGATGCAGATTTAATCCTTGTTATGAAGGATGGAGATATCGTTGAGCAAGGTACTCACACAGACTTACTTGCTGCAGGTGGATTCTATTCTAACCTTTATAATAGCCAGTTTGAAGATGCTCATGAGGAAGCGGTTTAAGTTACATTCCAGAAGTGATGCTCCAAATCTTTGATTTAGTTACTGGAATTTACTCTTTGAACACTCGCTCGGATGGATATTATGGGGAGTTCCTGTAAATCAAAGACTTATGATGCAGAATGAATAATTAAAGATGAAGGATTATGATGGAAATCTAGCTTTAGGCGAAATAACATTTAGATGACTTTTAAATTGAAATCTACTTTTTTAGAATAAAAGTTTATCAATCCTATAGCATATTTAAGTTCTCTAAAGGAATATCTGCGGGCGGAAGCTCACAGATATTCCTTTATTAATTTATAATTGATTTAGTCTTTTGGATGATAACTGGTGTTCTCCAGTGCATAATGAGTACAGAGTGGACATTGATTCAAATTTAGAATTTTTCTATGATATTCCTAATTATCTTCAATTGGACAGTTTTGTTATATTACATGTCCCAAATTAAGTTGTATCAAGAGTTATATGATGATATTCTTTTGGTAGAGAACAAAACACATAGGAGGAGAAGCAAAATGTTTCAAGTATTATTAGCTATTATTTATTTGGCTTTTATTAGTCTGGGGCTACCGGATTCACTTTTGGGTTCAGCATGGCCGACAATGTACAAGGAGTTTTCCGTACCTGTTTCTTATGTGGGCGTAATTTCCATGATTATTGCTATTGGAACTATCATTTCCAGTCTGCAAAGCGACCGTCTTACAAAAAAAATTGGTACGGGAAAAGTTACGGCTATTAGTGTGCTAATGACTGCGGTTGCATTATTTGGATTTTCTATCAGTCATTCTTTTGTTTCATTATGTTTGTGGGCTATTCCTTATGGTCTTGGTGCTGGGAGTGTAGACGCTTCACTAAATAACTATGTTGCACTTCACTATGAGAGCCGACACATGAGTTGGCTTCATTGTATGTGGGGAATCGGTGCTTCACTTGGACCCTATATCATGGGATACGTCTTAACAGGCGGACAGAACTGGAATATGGGTTATCGTTATATTGCTATTCTCCAGATTATTTTAACAACCGTGTTGCTATTGAGTTTATCTCTCTGGAAAAAGAAATCAGAGGATAATGCAGAAACAGACAATGAAAACTACCAAAGTAAACCGTTTTCTTTACGACAAATTGTTACAATACCTGGTGCGAAGGATGTGATGATAACCTTTTTCTGTTATTGTGCTTTAGAGCAGACAACGGGTTTATGGGCGAGCAGCTATCTTGTTTTACACCGGGGGCTGTCCGCAGAAATCGCCGCTAGTTTCGCCAGTTTGTTTTTTATTGGAATTACAGTAGGTAGGGCTTTTAGTGGTTTTCTAACAATGAAACTCAATGATACGCAGATGATACGGCTTGGGCAGGGATTTATATTTGCTGGAATATTGTCATTATTGATGCCGCTTGGTCGAGAAATAGCCCTTTTAGGATTGATTTTAGTTGGTTTAGGTTGTGCTCCGATATATCCGTCTATCATACATTCTACGCCAAAACATTTTGGAAAGGATAAATCACAAGCTATGATAGGTGTGCAAATGGCTTCTGCATATGTAGGAACTTGCTTCATGCCACCCGTATTTGGCTTTATTGCAAATCATGTTAATGTTTCTCTGTTTCCATTATACCTGTTGGTGATACTGGTACTCATGGTTACTATGTACGAAAAAATGTTATCAAAAGTGTCTATAAATGTATAAGAAAAGAGGTTGACCATGATTGACATGCATATGCACAGTAGATTACAGCGAGGACGTAGAATGTATACCGTCAGAATTAGAGGAATAATGTGTGCAAAGGGGAGTTTATTAACTTTTATTATCTTTACCCTCATTAATTAAATCTAGAAAGCCACCTAGAACCTGTTGAAGCACAGTAATATTTATTGAGTAGATGACAAATTGTCCTTTTTTTTCTGAAGTTACAAGTTCGGCATCTCTTAAGATATCTAAATGTTTTGAGATAGATGGCTTTGACATATTAAATTTATCAGCAATCTCTCCAGCGGTCATATCTCCTTTAGACAGAAGATTGAGAATTTCTCTTCTAGTGACGTCGCTGATTGCTTTAAAAACTTTACTCAATGTTATTCTCCTTTCAGTGGTTATCTACTTAGGTTGGAAAAACAATATTTAACATTATTGTAATTAAGTTGAATATAGCTAACAGGATTGCAGTACCAGTATATTGATTTTTCTTTTGGCCTATAGGCTTTGAACCTAAGTAAGCTAAAATACTGATAGCTAAAAATGATAGACAGAGATAAAGAAGTTTAGGTGCAGAGTTTGAAATTCCGCTAGTATTTACTTGAATGCCAACCTTATCTGGAAGCAATGGATAAGAAATCAGATTAATTACTAGGGTACTAATGATTGTTGTAAACTGAATTGAATTAGATTTATCAAGTTTAAATTTTGAATTATTCATAAAATCACTCCTAAATTATATATTTAGCTAATTAGTTAAATAACTATATTTTTAATATATACCTATAAAAAAGATTTGCAAGGGTTTTGCAAATCTTTTAATAAAAATAATTTTGAGTGAAATATAAATAGGGTTTATCAATCTTCTTCATCCATTAGATCGAGAATTTGATGGTATTGGGCTTTGGTGATTATGTTATTGTCATAAAGGTATTCTAATAAATCTTTATCACTATAAGGGATTTCGGTGGTGTTGTTTACTTCAAATTCACCTATGAATTCATGAATTTTTGAAACTTCATCATTGGTGAAGAAACCTTTGCCTCTTAAAGTCAGCATGGCGTCTACTAAGCCATCGTACTTTGAATGAAATTCTCTAGAAATTATATTTTTTTCATTTTGAGTCATTGTATTAAGTTCATCAAAGTGCGATTTTTTAGTTGATGTTTCATCTGTCTCTATAAAAGCTGGTGATTCAGAGGAGGTTTTTTCGGTGGTGGACATTTTAGCTACTAGTGATGGACCTAGGAAAGAAAGACTCATAAGAATACATGATAGAATTCCCATAAATATAGCGTTAATATATTTGTTTTTCATATTTTACCTCCGTTCAATTTTATATATTTAGTATTAACAAATAAGAATAATCTTATTTATAGTAGGAGGATAGAGAACAAATAAAAATAGAGGCCACTTGAGTAAGTGGTCTCATTATTTTGTAGGGATTAATTTAAAATAGGTTTAGACAATAGGGGTTATAATTACTATACAAATTATATTATAATTTTAGTTGTTTAACGAAACTTACTGACAATCAAATTATTATAAATTGGAAATATATTATTTAGTTATCATCACATTCATCTTGTTTTGTGTTGTCATGATGTTTGTGGTGATTTTCATGATGTTTATGTTCTTCATTCTCTTTTTTATGGTGCTTATGTTCTTTATGCTCTTTTCCATTGTGTTCTTCAGATTTGTATTCTTTTTCCTCACAACCAGGTTTTTTTTCTTCTTTATGGTGTTCTGTACCTTTGGAAGGAACTTTCTCCTCTTTAGTTTTAGTTCCTTTTTGTATTTCATACTCTTTAATTTTATTTTCTTCAACTTCAGTTTTTTGGAAGAATTTGAAAGACGATTTTTTAGCCTTAGGTTGAGGAGTTGTTTTTTCCTCAGCTTTTGGTTGAGCCTTAATTTCTTCTTTAGGTACTACTGAATTTGAAGGTACTTGCTCTTTGGGAGGAGCTTGCTTTTCCTCAGCTTTTGGTTGAGCCTTAATTTCTTCTTTAGGTACTACTGAATTTGAAGGCACTTGCTCTTTAGTAGGAGTTTGCTTTTCCTCAGCTTTTGGTTGAGCCTTAATTTCTTCTTTAGGTACTACTGAATTTGAAGGCACTTGCTCTTTAGTAGGAGCTTGCTTTTCCTCAGTTTTTGGTTGAGCCTTAATTTCTTCTTTAGGTACTACTGAATTTGAAGGCACTTGCTCTTTAGTAGGAGCTTGATTTTCTTCAGCTTTTGGTTGAGCCTTAATTTCTTTTTTAGGTATTACTGAATTTGAAGGCACTTGCTTTTTAGTAGGAGTTTGATTTTCTCCAACATTAGGCTGAGTTTTATGTTCTTGAATTTCCATTTTCTTTTCTAGCTTTTTCTCTTCTGGCTGTTTTTCCATTTGTTTATGCTTATGTTCTATATTTTCTTGCATTCTTTCAGGTACAGCATCTTTGTTAACTTTAGGGGAATTCAAGTTTCTTTGGTCATTCTCTTTTTGAGGAACATCAGTGCTTACATCTTGTGGGACGAAAGCAATATTATTGTTCATTCCGAAAGCTAGTGTTGAGGAAGCAGCGAGAGTACTAGCTAGTGCTAATACAAGTAAAGATTTTTTCATCATAACACATCCTTTGCATATAAATATAAAATTCCACCTTATATAAATAAGGGGATAAGTGTCACATGCTAAATGGAATATTTAGGTGTCACTTATAGACT
>JARKVD010000026.1 GCA_029851835.1 Clostridium sp.
CAGATTTACAGTCTGCCCCCTTTGGCCTCTCGGGAACTCCTCCACTTAATGGAGCTTCCAGTCGGAATCGAACCAACAACCTGCTGATTACAAATCAGCTGCTCTACCGTTGAGCCATGGAAGCATAAAGTCTATATTCATTTAAGTTTAAGTCATATGGTGGAGGAGGACGGATTCGAACCATCGAAACGAAACGTAACAGATTTACAGTCTGCCCCCTTTGGCCTCTCGGGAACTCCTCCACATTATATTAAATTAGGAAATTACCAACTTCTTAATTTAATTTTAATCATCAATTTATAACTTAGTAAACTGACAAGACTTAGTATACAATTATATTGATTATTTTTCAACCCCTAATTTCATTATTTTTAAAAATTTTTTTAATACCTATTTATTCTTCATGTTAAACAGCACAAAACTTAAGAATTAATAATAAATCTCTTTTACCTTTTCAGTATCTATGTATTTTGAGAAAATTTCCTTTACTTCCTCAAGGCTATCTTCATCTAATTTTTTCTCTAATATGTCATACACCTTCATTACTCCAATCTTTTCATTGCTATAAGAAAGGTATTCTTCAATGTCGTTATACTCTTCCTTTGTAAGCTTTCTACAAACCCATAAAATTTTAGCTTTTTCTAAGGAATTTAAATCACTTATAATTTCGTCTGCTGTTACCTTAAATACCTTAGTGTTTTGAGTTGATGAATTTCGTCTTGTAGTACTTCCACTACTATGGTTTGTGCTGTAATTTAAAACTTCATCATCACTTATATATTTATTCTGCATATTACTTTTTTTTCTTTGTGACATTGAAATTTGACTTTCAGAATTATTCTGTGTTAATTTTTCATTTTTATTCTGAATTTCTTCAGCACCAGCCTTATTTTCATATACACTATTACTCTCAATAGCATTACCCTGTTCTTTATCATTATACTCATTTTTATATGCATGCTTTATATAATCACTTGCGCCAATTAATAATCCTATATTAAATATAGTATAGATTATGACAAAAATTGAATATTTTCTTCTGCCCATAACTAAAATCCTCCATAATTAAAACTATCTAAATTATTCCATGTTTTTAAGAATTTATACCGATTTACTTTCATATAAATTCTTATGGAGGTGTTTCTGTGAGCAATATAAAGATTCATTATAAAGATCCCTTAGGCTATTACTCCTTATCGACCTTTTTAAAAGATGAACTTAATACAAACACTATAATTGTTTGTATTGGAACTGATAGATGTATTGGTGATTGTTTAGGCCCTCTTGTAGGAAGTATGTTAGAGGATAAGTTTTTTCCTCTCCCTGTATATGGTACAATTCAAAATCCGATCCACGCCCTTAACTTAGATGATAAATTAACTTTTATAAAATCCAAACACCAAGGCTCAAGAATCCTTGGAATAGATGCCTGCTTAGGACCTCCAGGAAAAATTGGTGAAATTCAAGTAAGAAATTATCCAATAAATCCTGGTAAAGGTGTAGGCAAGTCCTTGCCCCCTGTTGGAGATACTTCAATTATTGGAATTGTAGATTCAAGTGAAATTGATGAACCCTTTACTACAAGAAACATTCGACTAAGTTTAATTTTAGAAATTGCAAAGGTTATAACAAATGGAATAATTCATGGATATTATTTAAATAGTATCAATAAAAAATAACTATTTTTAACTTAAAATGCCTAGCATAATTTCAAAATATATACTAGGCATTTTTTAAGATTGAATAACTATAACTTTAGTGGAACTTGGCTTCACATTCACTCAGTGAAGTAAGTTCATATTAACCAAATCAAACACTTAGTTAATCACTTATAGTAAATCTTAATTATATAAATTTATTTAATATCCAATTGAAACATTGTATCCATCATAAGAATTATCTAATTTATCAACAAACTCTAACATTTTACCCGTACCACTAGCTACACATGATACTGAATCTTCAGCTATATATACAGGTACATTAGTAACTTTCTCAATAAGCTTGTCTAACCCATCTAATAAAGCACCTCCACCAGTCATTATAATTCCTTGCTCTGCAATATCTGCAGCTAATTCTGGCGGAGTTTTCTCTAGTACAGAATGAGCACATTCAGCTATAGCTGTTACTGCTTCCTTAAGTGCTTCTTCTATTTCACTAGAATAAACCGTAATGTTTTTAGGCAGTCCAGTTATAAGATCTCTTCCTCTTATTTCAGCCTTTTTATCTTCTTCTCTAGGATAAGCACATCCTATACTCATCTTTAGGTCTTCAGCTGTTCTTTCTCCAATCATAAGCTTATGTTTCTTTCTTATGTAACGAATTATTGCTTCATCAAAATTATCTCCAGCAATTTTGATGGATTCCCTAACTACCATTCCACCTAATGAAATAATTGCAATATCAGTAGTTCCTCCACCTATGTCTATTACCATATTACCACTAGCCATAGTAATATCTAGGCCAGCACCTATAGCTGCTGCTAATGGCTCTTCAACTAAAAATACCTTCTTAGCTCCAGCATTTCTCGCTGCATCTTCAACAGCTCTTCTCTCAACTTCCGTTGCTTCACATGGAACACACATAACAACTCTTGGAGTTGACATCTTTCGTTTTCCACAAGCTTTCTTTATAAAATGCTCTAACATTTTCTCTGTAACATCATAATCTGATATTACTCCATCTCTTAAAGGACGTATAGCAACAATGTTCCCCGGTGTTCTACCAATCATTTTTCTAGCTTCTTCACCTACCGCTAAAACCTTGTTTGCATTTTTATCTATTGCTACAACTGAAGGTTCCTTTAAAATTATGCCCTTTCCCTTCATATAAACCAATACTGTAGCCGTCCCTAAGTCAATACCCATATCCGTTCCTAGACTCCAAAACATCTAAATTTCACTCCTGCTCATTAGTATTTTCTTCTTTTTGAAATACTATACAATATTTACTAAAGATTATATTACATGTTTATTATATTACTATTCTAATTAACCTTCAATTGTTTTATACTTCATTTTGGTAGCTTTGCCACCTCTTATGTGCCTTTCAGCCTTATTTAAATCTAAAATATTTTTAGCTTCCTCGGCTATCTGGGCATTAATTTTCGGTAATCTTTCTGTCATATCTTTATGAATTGTACTCTTGCTTACTCCAAAAACCGATGCCGTCTTTCTTATTGTGGCCTCGGACTCTATAATATATTTTGCTACTTCTAATACTCTATCTTCAATATAGTCTTTCAAAGTGTTACCTCCTTAACCCTTCTATAATTATAAATATGCTAACATCAGCTTTTAAATTACCCACTAATCAGCTTTTAAAATAAAGTTTAAAAGCTGATTAATGGGTTAATTTTTATTTAGCTACTTTTCGTAAGTAACATATTTAGCCGGATCTACTGCAACCCCATCCTTCATTACTTGGAAATGAAGATATGCTCCATATTCTTCATATGCAAGATTTGTAGTATTTCCTACAGTTCCTATTTGTTGTCCTTCTGTCACAACATCGCCTTCTTTAACTGCTACTTGCTCTTGAAGATTACCATAAATTGTAGTTAGTCCATTTTGGTGATCAATTTCTACATAGTTTCCTTCAGTATCTACTCCTACTTTTTTAACAACTCCAGCACCTACTGATGAAACAGCTGTACCTTCCTCAGCTTTAATATCCATTGCTAAGTGAGTTTTATACGTATTTGTAGTCTTAAATAATACTGGGTCCTCAGCATATGCTCTTCCCAAAGTACCTACAACCGGATTTTGAAAAGCCATATCTGATGAGTTTGAAACTGGTGCAGTTTCATCGTTATTTTGAACTACTGGCACATCTCCAAGTTCTTCTTTAACTTGTAGTGCATTACCAGGGTTTTCTGGCTTATTTACTACATTTTCATTATTTGCTTGCTCACCTACTGCTACGTTATCATTTTTTTCTGTATTTTTACTGTTATTTTTCCCTGCTGTTACAGCAGCTACTGTAGCTACAGCGCATAAGCATACAAATAAAATCACATAGAAGCCTTCTTTTTTTAAGAATTGCTTCACTTTGTTTAAATTATTGTTCATAAAAACACCTCCATCAGTATTGTGGACGCATAATAGAAAATTAATACATATAAAGAAAAATTTTTTCAAGTTTCTTAGAAATTTTAGCTTTTCTTTAAATATTTTTATGATTTTCCTCAAAAAATAAAATAAGGTCATATGACCTTATTCTTTTAATTGTTAACTTTTTCTATGTTTATGCCAGTATAATAATGCTTAAGAATTTCCTCGCAACTCTTACCCTCCCCAGCCATTACATTTGCTCCCCACTGACTCATCCCTACACCATGGCCAAAGCCTTTGCAATTTATGTTTACTTGGTTGCTTAGAAACTCTAAATTAAAATTTGCCGAATTTAAACTGAAAATCTTTCTAAATTCTACTCCTGATATAGTAACTCCTCCAATGGTAATTTCCTTTACAGCTCCACCAGCAGTATAACTGTCAATAGAAATCTGACTACTAAGATTTGCTACTGATAAATTTGCTTTACTATAACTATTATTGATAACTTGAACAAATCTATTTAAATCATAAGTTTCAGTACTTGTATACCGTGGTGCCACTTCTTCACCTAGACTTTCCACACTTCTTAGATAAGGAATTGAAGTTGAAAAAACCTCCTCTACATTTTCCGTCCTTCCACTACTTGTAGAAAAATAAAATGCTCCTGTAGCAATTGTACCATCATAGCTTAAAACCATACCTTCTGTTTCACTGACTATAGATTCAACAAGATCCCATCTACTTTTCCCCAAGGATCCTAACTGGGCTACTTTTACATCCTTTGATGTGTATACTTGACAATGTACTGTATCACACACATCACCACCATACTTTGAACATCCACCTTCCATGGCACGTCCTATCGCATATGTCCTTGCTACTATGGCTTGAGCTTTAAGCGCTTCCTTATTAAAATTTAATGGCATTTCACTACATACAACACCTTTAACATAATCCTCTAAGCTTAATTCAATAGCTCTTCCTTCATTGTTTAAATATACCTTAATTGTTTTAATATCAATATTTAAGGGTATGCTGTTTTCTGAACTTTCAACTGTAGTGGGTTCATTATTATCCACCACACTTGCAGCCATACCTTCAACTTGTTTAGGGACATTACTTTCAACTTTTTCATTATAATCTCCTAATATAAACTCATAAGAAAATATTAAGAATGCTAAACATATTGAGGAATACAATACTATGTTAATTATAGGTTTCGCTACTTTTATTACACTATCAAAATTTATACTTACTCTACCTCTCTTGTAATAACTCAAACTTATCTCCTCCTAAATTAAATCAACTTGCAATAGCTATAAAAATAAATGTTCCTAAGTTTATTAATAACTAAATTTATCTTAATTACACTTATCCATTCTAATGAATATGCCATCTATTTTCCTTTTATACCTATTAAATCTCATCCACAATTCATTGATTTCTAATAAAAATAAGTCTCGACTTTAACCCCAAGTCGAGACTTATTTCTATATAAATTAAAACTCATTTCAAGTTTACTTTCTTTCAATATCTGCCCCTAAAGCAGCAAGTTTTTCTTCAAAAGCTACATATCCCCTATCTACAAAATATATATTATCTACTTCAGTATCTCCATGTGCACCTAACCCCGCTAAAACCAAGCCTGCTCCAGCCCTCAAATCTGGTGCAGCAACATTAGCTCCAGTTAATTTATCTACACCTTTTATGCTAGCAACTTTACCATTAATTATATTTATATCTGCACCCATCCTTCTTAATTCAGTCACTTGGACAAATCTATTTTCAAAAACAGTTTCTTTTACAGTGCTTGTTCCCTCCGCGATGCATAACAAACTTAACATCTGAGATTGTAAATCTGTTGGAAAGCCTGGATGCGGCATTGTTGTTATATCTATTGACCTTAAATCAACATCACCATCAACGAACATTTGATTTCCATTACAGCTTATTATTACACCCATCTCTCTCAATTTAAATATTGCAGGTTTCATCCATTCTTCTTTAACTCCCACAATATTTATCTTTCCCTTTGTCATAGCTGCAGCTATCATCATAGTTCCAGCTTCTATTCTATCAAACATGGGAGTATGAGTTGCTCCATCTAACTTTTTCACACCCTTTATATAAATGGTACTTGTCCCAGCACCAATAATTTTCGCACCCATTTTCTTTAGAAACATTGCTAAATCTATTATCTCCGGCTCTTTTGCTGCATTTTCAATATATGTTGAGCCTTCAGCAATTGCACCTGCCATCATTAAAAGTTCAGTAGCCCCAACAGATGGATAATCTAAAAATACATTTCCTCCAACAAATTTCGTTGCAGTAACTTCAACATACCCCTTCTCTTCCTTTACCGTTGCTCCTAATGATTTAAGGCCTTTAAGATATAAATCTATTGGTCTTGCTCCTATCTTACAACCTCCTGGTAGAGATATTCTTGCTTTCCCTAATCTAGCAACCAATGGTCCTAAAACTAAAAAGGCCGCTCTCATCTTACCAATTAACTCATTATCTATATTTTTATCACTCAAATTCTTTGAATCTATCATTATATTATTATTTTTATCTATGGTTACTTCTGCTGAAAGAGATCTCAATACATCACATAATACATATACATCCTCTATATTAGGCGCATTATTAATAACCGAAACTCCATCAGCTAATATCGTTGATGCAAGTATAGGTAACACTGAATTTTTAGCCGAGCTTATGTTTACGTCACCTTTCAATCGATTGTTTCCCTTTATATAAAATTTACACATGTTAATCCTCCATTTAAAATGCTATTGGTCAATAAGTAATTGTTATTTCTGGTTCCCCCATTATTAAATAGCATCCTGAAGAATATTTAACTATTGCACAATTAAAATCAATATCTTTTCCTAAAATAGTTTTTTTATTGTTTAACCCTGTGTATCCAATAATACTATATCCATTATTTATTTTTACTTCATCTGTATTTTTCGCTTCATATAAGCTTAAGTTATTAATAACTATATCTCTAACTTCATCCATAGTATTATTTATGATTTCACTTTTTACACATAGTGAATATTCTATATTGCTATTAAAAATGGATAAAACTTTTCTTACTTTTGTTTGTAACTTATCTTTTTCATCAAGAGTTAAGTTTTCACCATATATAGAAATGCTAAAAGTAACCTTATACTCTTGTTTATACGGGAGTATTGTAACTTCTCCTATATACTCTTCTTCCCCACTGTAAATTTTAAATTTATTTTCATCCACTGAACTAATTTCAACTTGTCCAATTACGTTTTCAACTTCATTAATTATATCCTTATATATTTCATCCTTTGCTTTAATACTATCAAAACTACCCGTTGCTTTATATTCCTTTATTGAAAGTTCCATACTTTTTAATATTTCATCAATAACATTATTATTCTCGTAACCATAAAAAATATTATTGCTAGATATAATAAAAAAAAGCACTAGCATGATTCCTACAATAACTTTTTTATTTATCCCCATAACAAACCTCCATCCACAAAAACTTCTACATGTAAATTATTAACAGTTAGATTTTTTTTATTCCATTTTTTCTTTAATAGATGAATAATTGTTATCTATACTATTAATATATAAGTTTATTATTAATATGTGCTTACTTACTTATTACAAAAAAATTAAAGGGATTTTGGTTTTATAAAACTTATACCAACTTCCCTTTTATACGTGAACATCCAAAAATAGCACTCCAGAAGTGATGCTCCAAAAGTGACACTCCAAATCTTTGATTTGGTTAGTGGAACTTTCACTGTGTGCATCTTTGATTTTGTCAGCATAACTTTCACTGTGTGCATCTATAATTTAGTTACTAAAACTTGCTCCTTGATCACTCCTTTAACTGTTTGGAAAAGGAGTTTCCTCATAACTCATATCTTAATCAACCTTATTAAACTTCAGTCTTGTTCTCCCAGCTTGCAGAATCACAAAGAATAACTACATCATTTTTCTTAACCTTCAAGATACCTTGAGAAGTTTTTGCTTTATACTTCTTACCTTCAGCATCCTCAAAGGTAGTTGTTGTTGGAATAAGTGCTGCAAGCATAGCACAGTGGTTTGCCAGAATCCCTCTCCTTCCATCAGTAGTTTCACAATTTAAACTAACTATTTTACCTTCATAAAAATCTACCTCTGGAGTTACTATTTTTAGCATAAAAGCCTTTTCCAATGTTACCTCCCCTTTAATCTATTCCATTTCCTCAGCTTTTTTTATCACATCATCTATAGTGCCTGCAAATAAAAATGCTGCTTCCGGTAAGGAGTCATATTTTCCTTCTAAAATTTGTTTGAATCCCTCAATTGTATCTTTCACAGGGACATACTTACCTTTTATTCCAGTGAATTGCTCTCCAACAGTAAATGGCTGAGATAAAAATCTTTGTACCCTTCTTGCCCTATTTACTATAGTCTTATCTTCATCCGACAACTCATCTATCCCTAAAATAGCAATAATATCTTGAAGTTCTTTATACTTCTCTAAAAGATATTTTACCTCTGTAGCTACTTCATAATGTTCTTTTCCAACAATTCTTGGATCTAAAACTCTTGAAGAGGATTCCAATGGATCTACTGCAGGATATATTCCTAGTTCAACAATAGATCTTGATAAAACTGTAGTTGCATCCAAGTGCGTAAATGTAGTTGCAGGTGCTGGATCTGTTAAATCATCGGCAGGAACATAAACAGCTTGAACAGACGTTATTGATCCACTATTGGTTGATGTTATTCTTTCTTGTAATGATCCCATTTCAGTTGCCAAAGTAGGCTGATATCCCACTGCACTTGGTATTCTTCCAAGTAGTGCCGATACTTCTGATCCAGCTTGAGTAAATCTAAATATATTGTCTATAAATAAAAGAACATCCTGGCCTTGATCTCTAAAATATTCCGCCATAGTTAGTCCTGTAAGTGCAACTCTCATCCTTGCCCCTGGTGATTCATTCATTTGTCCAAAAACTAAAGCAGTCTTATTAATAACTCCTGAATCAAGCATTTCATGGTATAAGTCATTTCCTTCTCTAGTACGCTCTCCAACTCCTGTAAATACAGATAATCCTCCATGCTCTCTTGCTATGTTATTTATGAGCTCTTGTATAAGAACCGTTTTTCCAACTCCAGCTCCACCAAATAGACCAATCTTTCCCCCTTTTTGATAAGGTGCTATTAAATCTATTACCTTAATTCCTGTTTCAAAAATCTCTGGTTCAACTGCCTGCTCCTCAAAGGTTGGTGCTGATCTATGAATAGTATAATATTTATCCGTATCTATAGGTCCTTTATCATCTTTTGTTTGTCCAAGCACATTAAATAATCTCCCTAAAACCTTATCTCCTACAGGAACTTCAATTGGACGTCCTGTGTCTATTGCTCTTAAGCCACGCTTTAGACCTTCAGTTGGTTCCATTGATATAGTTCTTACTATGTCATCACCTATATGCTGTTCAACCTCAGAAACTACAACTCTTCCATCCATTTTTATTTCTATCGCATTGTAAATATTAGGTAGCGAATCTCCATCAAACCTTATATCTATTACTGGTCCAATTATCTGAACCACTTTTCCAACTCTTTGTGACATGTTTTTTGCCATATCAAATCGCTGTATTTTAGTTCCGAGTTATACTCCTTACATACAGCTCCTCCTATCTTTAGTTTTATATGATAAATTATCCTTGTGCTTCTGAACCACCAACTATCTCAGAAATCTCCTGAGTAATAGCACTTTGTCTAATTCTATTATATTTAAGCTCTAAGCTAGATATTAAATCCCCAGCATTTTGCGAAGCGCTATTCATTGTTTCCATCCTGTAGCTCTGTTCAGCTGTCTTAGCATTTATCAATGCATTATAAACCATAGAATTACAATATGAAGGAATAAGAGTATCCATTAGTTCATCCTTATCTCCTTCAATATCAAATTCTCCCTCGTTATTCTCTGATTTCATTCTTCCATAAGCTTGAAGTGGAAGCATAATTTTATGTACCGGTTCTTTTACTAATGGATTCTTAAACCAGGTATAAATCAATACAACCTCACTTACTAATCCCTCTAGAAACATATTTAAACCATATTCAAATATATTTCTTGACTCCTCAATGGTCGGTATATCAGATACTTTGCTATCAAAATCTAAAATATTAAATTTATATCTTTTGAATAATGCTTTCCCCTTTTCTCCTATAACTAGTAATCTATATAATTCTATTTGTTCATTTGTAATCTCTTGCACCTTATTAACTAAATTAAAATTATATGAACCACACATTCCTAAATCTGAAGTTATTACTATAATTAATTTATCATTACTACCTTTATTATTTTTAATATATTTACCTTCCTTATTTATTATAGGAATAATTTCGCTCATTACCTCACTGTAACTTTCAAAGTATTTATTATTTCTACCAAGATTTTCTCTAGTCTTCTTTAACTTTGATGTAGCCACCAATGCCATTGCTTTAGTAAGTTTTTTTGTGTTTTGTATAGATTTAATTCTCTTTTTTAAATCAACTAGGCCTGCAATGCCCATATTTTCACCTCCTATAATTTAGGTGATCTCTAACCTTACTTTATAAACACCTTTTTAAACTCTTCAATAGCAGTATTTAATCTACTTTCAATATTAGAATCTAAAACTTTTTTCTCTCTTATCTCACTAGGAATATCTCTATAATGAGTGTATACATATTCCAAAAACTCTTTTTCAAAAGCTCTAACTCTATCAACCGGTATGTCACTTAAGAAGTCCTTAACTCCGCAATAAATAATTATAATTTCCTTTTCTACATCCATGGGGGAATATTGATCTTGTTTTAAAATTTCTGTAAGTCTCTTCCCTTTCTCTAATCTTCTTAAAGTGTCCTTATCTAAATCCGAACCAAACTGAGTAAAATTAACAAGTTCCCTATATTGAGCAAGCTCTAATCTTAATGTTCCAGCAACCTGCTTCATAGCTTTTATTTGAGCACTTCCTCCAACCCTTGATACTGATATTCCTGCATTTACAGCTGGCTTTTGACCTGCATGGAACAAGTCTGCCTCTAAGAAAATCTGTCCATCTGTTATTGAAATAACATTTGTAGGAATATACGCTGTAACGTCTCCAGCTAAGGTTTCTATTAAAGGTAATGCAGTAAGAGAACCTCCCCCTAAAGCATCAGAAAGTCTAGCCGCCCTTTCTAAAAGCCTTGAATGAAGATAGAATACATCCCCTGGATATGCTTCTCTTCCTGGTGGCCTACGTAATAATAATGACATGGTTCTGTATGCAACTGCATGCTTGGATAAATCATCATATACAATTAATGCATCTCCACCTTTATACATAAAATATTCAGCCATAGAACAACCTGCAAAGGGTGCAATATATTGAAGTGATGAAGCCTCTGAAGCAGTGGCAGCTACAACTATGGTATAATCCATAGCGCCTTCTTGAGTCAGTATATTAACTATATTGGCTACTGTAGATTGTTTTTGACCTATTGCTACATAAACACAAGTCATATTTTTCCCTTTCTGATTTATAATTGCATCTATTGCAATAGCACTTTTACCAGTCTGCCTGTCTCCAACAATTAACTCTCTTTGCCCTTTTCCAATTGGAATCATTGAATCAATTGCCTTTATTCCTGTTTGCATTGGGCTATTAACTGACTGTCTATCAATTACTCCTGGTGCCTCAATTTCTATTGGTCTATACTGAGTAGCTGTAATAATCCCTTTCCCATCAATTGGATTGCCTAATGCATCCACAACTCTGCCTATTAACTCTTCACCCACTGGAACTTCTACAACTCTTCCAGTTCTCCTAACTATATCTCCCTCTCTTATTCCTTCTTCCGAACCTAAAAGCACACAACCAACATTGTCCTGCTCTAAGTTTAAAGCAATACCATATATATTGTTTGGAAACTCTAATAATTCTCCTTGAAGACAATCATCTAATCCATAAATTCTAGCTATTCTATCACCAATTTGAATTATAGTCCCAGAGTCTATTGTATTTATGTGATTTTCATATCTCTCTAGCTCTCTTTTTATAATTGATGTTATCTCCCCTGGTTTAATATGCATAATTCCACCTCTATTCTATGTCAGATAATCATCGGGGTTTTTAAGCTCCTTAACCTCACCTTCTGAACTTGATAAGCTCTCCATATAAGACTTAGTAAGTATGTCACTGCCTATAGTAACCACTAATTCTTTATTCTTATACTTCTCCTTATCTTCATCAATAATTATGTTGATATTCCTCTTATAAAAAGTTTTTAGCCAATTTCTTAATTTCATAATATCTTCTTCCATAAGGTGCTTTGATGTAGAAACAACAGCGTCTAAAACTTTGTTAAACTCACCATAGTTATATCTATTTACTACGTTACCTTCAGCAACTTCCTCTAATGCTTCTAATCGAGCTCTAATAGTGCCATCTATAACTTCATTTCCAACAGTAACTAAAACACCACCAATAAGAGCCCTATCAATTTCTTCTTCCATAATAATTGTCTTTTTATACTTTTTTTCTAGTTTAATTTTTAGATTCTCTTTTTGATTTTCATCAAGAGGAATTACAGATTTAACCTTTGCTAAAACAGTATTATGCCTTTTAAGATATATCTGTTTGAACTGAATATACTTTTCCTTCAAATAAAGAATTCTTCCCTTATCAATTAATAGTAGTAAAAAATTCAAAAGTTCGTCCTCTATGTCTCCATCAAACATTTCTTCGAATATTCTCTTCTTGTTGTATCTATTTATCTGAGGATTTTTTATTATTTTTCTTAATCCCTCATTTGCTTCCAACTCATCAACAATTTCACCTAACTCCTCTAGAACTAAATCTGTATTACCAACCTCTGAACAAGCTTTATACAGAGCAAAGGCATATCTCCTATCTAAAAATTCGTACATTTTTAAATACCTACCTTAGCGATAAACTCATCAATTAATTCCTTATGAAGATTTGAATCAATCTCTCTTTCTAAGGTCTTTTCTGCAAGTTCCATAGATAACTCTATAATCTCCTGCTTCATTTCTTTATTCGCTATGGCCCTTTCTCTCTCTATTTCTTTAATGGCCTTTTCTTTAATATTGGCTGCTTCTTTATTAGACTCTTCAACTATTTCTGTATAAACTCTGTCAGCTTTTTCTTTATAACTTTCTACTAACATCATTCCTTCATTGTTGAACTTTTTTACATCCTCTTCATATTTACTTTTTAATAATTCAGCTCGTGCATCTTCAGCCCTAGCCTTTTTAAATGAATTTTCAACCTCTGTTTTCCTAGCCTCAATTACTGCCAGTGTTTTTTCAAAAAAGAACTTTTTCATTATAAAATAAAATATTAAAAAGTTTATGGTAGAGAATATTATCATTCCTACACTTATGCTCATAAGCTTAGCCTCTTACACCAAATAATATTAGAAGCAATCCAATCAAGAAACCATAAATTGCAGTTGCCTCTGAAAGAGCTCCCCCTACAATCATCGCACTCATTATTTTCCCACTAGCCTCAGGCTGTTTAGAAATACCTTCTGCCGCTTTTCCTGCTGCTATACCTGTTCCTATACCTCCTCCAATAACACCTAATGCCGCAATCCCTGCTCCTATTGCTGCCATTGCTGCTAAATCCATAAATATTTCCTCCTTTAAAATAAGTTTTTAATTAATTTAATAAGAAATAGTTTAATGCTCTGCTGTGATTTTTATATTTATCATAGTTAACATAACAAAAATAACCATTTGTATAGTTCCATCAAATAAATCGAAATAGAAATGAAAAGGAATGGGTATTCCTATTGCTGTTATGAAATTAAATCCCAATAATGCTTCATAAATTAACTCCATAATCATAGTTGCTGCAAATATATTTCCATAAAGTCTTAAACTCAATGAAACTGGAAGCATAATTCTTTCCATTATATTTATTGGTAGTAATACCGCTAACGGAGAAGCATATCCTTTAAAGTATCCACTTACCCCTAACTTCTTAATTGTATATCCTTGAATAACTAGAAAGCTTGTTATTGCAAGGCCTAAAGATACACTATAGTCTGAAGTTGGCGGCTTAATTCCAAATAAACCTACCATATTTAATAAAAATAAATAAATAGCTAGCGAACCAATATAGGGAATAAAATTTCTACTACCATGGCCCATATTTTCCTCTACAGTTTTAGCTGTAAATTCAATACCTGCTTCAATAGCTGTTTGAAGTACTCCTGGATGTCTTTTAAGACTGCGACTATAAATTATTGATAAAATTAAAGCAATAACTATTACTACCCATTGAATTATTAAAGCAGAGGTTACTCCAAAGGAGTATCCAAACGTATTAAGAGTAAACCAAATCCTTAATTCCTCCATATACCTATACACCCTCTCTTGTCTTTAATTTAAGTCCATATATCACAATAGAAATAACCTGTGCTGAATATCCTGCTATGAAAATATAAAAGAACAATTCTTTTCTCACAATAAGAAGTATTGCTATACTGCAAACAAGGCCAATTCTAATTGCATAGGATGTCACAAATAAAATTGCATTAAAAAAATTTTTAATACCGCTTAGCATGTTATTAACATAAGAATTGATAACAAAATTTATAAAACTGCAACCTATTCCTAATAGAAATAGTCCAGCACCCCCTCCCAATAATGGTATTAATAATAAAGTTGTTCCTACACCAACAACAATGTCATATCTTCCAATATCTCTTATGAGTTCTAAGCACTCCTTGCCCATCATTAAACACCTTCTTATAAATCATTAAGGAAACTTCACATCTCTCTATGAAGTAATTTTGCCTTTAACCAAACCCAAGATGCCCACTATGAAAATCCACCATACAAATCATAAATGTACACAGTGAAGGTTTCACTAACCAAATCAAAGATTTGGAGTGTCACTTCTGTAGTCTCATTCCTAGATACTCACTTAAGGTCTATTTTATTATCTGTAAATATGAAATCTATATACTAAAAAATTTAATTTCTTTAATAAAAACGCCCTCTTAAACCATTTGTCGAAATCTTTTTCAAAAACTTATTTAATAAATAATAATTATCCGTTGACAAACATTGTTTACTGTTATATGATTAGTACATAGAGATGAGACAAAAGATTTTAACAAACAAAATAAATATAATTTAATTGATTTAAGGAGGAATATATTATGAAAAAATTCGTATGTACAGTTTGTGGTTATATTCACGAAGGA
>JARKVD010000030.1 GCA_029851835.1 Clostridium sp.
CCATTAAGTTTATAAATTCCTTAAGCGGAATATTTATGGAAAAGGCTGTGGGGTTAATTCCCAATGTGAGTTTTCAGATATTGGATGGAGCTACACTGCCACAGAAGCCAGTTGTTCCCAATATGAAAGTAGCAATAGGTTTAGGGATTCTACTTGGTATTATTATAGGTACAATAGTTTGTTTTATTAAGGAAATGCAAGATAATACAATTAAGAATAAAAAGCAGATTGAAGAAGGATTTGGAATAAATGTAATAGGAGAAATTCCTAAGGAGAAATTTGGCATAGATGAAGTAGAAGAAACTTCTAAGGAGAAGTTAGGAATACATGTAATAAGAAAAATTACTATGAAGAAATTTGCAATAGGTGAAATAAGAAGAATTGATAAGAGAAAATTTTTAAAGGAAAAAGCCAAAGAGGACAATAAGAAAGGTGACTTATAGGGGGGAAGAAAAGATGCATGTCATGGAAAAGTATCCTACATCTGACATTGCTGAATCCTATAGAACATTGAGAATGAACCTTCAGTATTCATATTTTGGTTCTAATCATAAGGTAATAGTGGTAACTAGTGCAAATCCGAAGGAAGGCAAGAGTACTGTGGCTGCCAATATGGCTTTGGCCTTGTCTCAGGATGATAAAAAAGTCATATTAATAGATTGTGATCTCCGGAAACCAACCCTGGATAAAAGATTTAATATACCAAATGAAACTGGACTTACAGAGCTAGTAATGGCAAAGGAAAAAGAGATTACTTTTGGTTACAGATATAATGAAAATTTGACAATTTTAACCTCGGGCAAAATACCTCTAAATCCTACAGAAATTCTTAGTTCAAACTATATGCTTAGATTAACAAATACATTGAAAAATATATTTGATTATGTAATTTTAGATACTCCTTCAATAGAATTGGTTACAGATGCTCAAATTTTAGCAGCGAAGTTTGATGGAACTATATTAGTAGTTAAGGCTGAAACAACTAAAAAGAGTTCAGTACATAACGCTATAAATATACTCCGTAGGGTTAATGCCAATATTATAGGTGTTGTGCTAAATGAAATAGAAATTAGGAAAAGTGACGATTTCTACGGTGAATAGGAGTTATGAATATAATATTCATAGATAGTGTTGTGTATATTAAAGAGAACAATTATCAAATTTAATAAAAGAAGACTGCTTCAAGGAAGAGATTTAAATGAATAGGAATAGGGGCTTAGTTAAATACAATAGAATTAAAAGAGTTTTTGATGTTGTATTTAGTATTATATTGTTGATATTTACAAGTCCTATTTTATTAGTATCCTTTATTATTGTATATCTTCAAGATTTTAAAAACCCATTATTTTCACACAAAAGAGTGGGAGTGAAAAATAAGGAGTTTAGACTGTATAAGGTTAGAACTATGATTTATAATGCTGAAGCTTATGGAGTAAAATGGGCCAGTGATAATGATCCTAGGGTAACATGGTTTGGTAAGTTTATTAGAAAGTGTAGAATTGATGAACTTCCTCAGTTGTTTAATGTTATAAAAGGCGATATGAGTATAATTGGACCTAGACCGGAGTTAGAATTTTTCTATAGGGAATTTGAAAAATCTATAGGTAACTATAGAGAGAGACTAAAGGTAAAACCAGGGATTACAGGCTGGGCTCAAGTCAATGGTGGATATAATTTGACACCTGAGGAAAAGCTTTATCTAGATTTATATTATATAAATAATATTGGGTTTAGTTTGGATATTAAGATTATCATTAGAACTATTAAGGTTATATTTACAGGCCATGGAGCAAGATAAAGGCTATTTGAAATTTTTAATAAGGATTATAGCCTATAGATGATTAAAAAAATAAAAAAGGACTAGAAATATAAAATAAAAGCTGTGGTAAAGTAATTAAGGTACCTTACCACAGCTTGTTTTATGTATATTATCCTTAGCTATATTATGGTTTTGTTATCTTTATTTATAAAAATTTAAAAGTTTACTTTATCAATGAAGGTTATATTTCAATTAATAAGATAAAGTTTTATATTAATGTACACTACATTTTAACTAATGAAATAAAGTATTATATTAATATAGATTACATTTCAATTAATCAAATAAAGTCTTATATTTTTGAAGAGCTCTTTCTAATATTTTCACAGCTTTAACAAGAACTGCTTCATCTAAACAGTAAGAAAGTCTTACTTCATTTAAGCCGTGGCCTTCGATACCGTAGAATTTAGCAGCAGGAGCAACCATTACAGTTTCACCCTCATATTCAAAATCAGATAGTATCCACTTAGCAAAATGGTCACTGTCCTTCACAGGAAGACGAACCATTATGTAAAAGGCACCTCTCGGATTTGAACACTGAACACCTTCAACCTTGGAAAGGGCATCTATAACAGCGTTTCTTCTGCTTTCGTAAAGCTTTTGAGTTTCTAAGATATACTCTTCTGGCACTTCAAGGATTGAAGAAGCCATAACCTGCTCAAGAGTAGGGATTGAAAGTCTTGATTGACCAAGTTTAAGAACATTGTCCATAAGTTCTCTGTTCTTAGAAGCTATGATTCCAACTCTCGCACCACAAGCGCTGTATCTCTTTGATAAACTGTCTATTAGGATTATTCTTTCTGTCTCATAGTTTAAGTCATATATTGACATTGGTTTTAAACCATCATAAACATATTCACGGTAAACCTCATCAGAGATTACATATAAATCATGCTTCTTAGCTAGGTTTAGAACCTCTAAAAGTTCTTCTTTTGTGTAAACTGCTCCAGTTGGATTACATGGGTTAGAGAAAAGTATTGCCTTAGTTTTATCTGTAATTGCCTTCTCTAAATCTGCAGCTGATGGCAGTCTATAATCCTCTTCAAGGGTACTTAAAACAGGATTAAATTTAACATTGGCTATATCTGCAAAGCTGTTGTAGTTTGAGTAGTATGGTGCTGGCACTATGATTTCATCACCGATATCACAGGTTGCAATGAAGGAGAATAAAAGAGCCTCACTTCCACCATTTGTAACTACCATATCTCTAGCTTCAAAATCTATACCTATTTTAGAATAGTATTTTATGAAGGTATCAACAGTGCTAGGCAGTCCTCTTGAATCTGCATACTTTAACACTGAACCATCAAATTTTCTAACAGCATCTAACATTGAAACTGGAGTGGCAACATCTGGCTGACCAATGTTAAGATGAATAACCTTAACACCCTTTCCTTTAGCAATAGCTTCAAACTCTGCTAACTTTCTGATTGGTGAACATTCCATTTTATTAATTCGTTTTGATTGGAACAAGATATAAACACTCCTTTACTTAAAAATATATGAAATTATAATAACATAATAAAGAAAGGAAATGTACCTTAATGTCGAAATATATTTAAAAATTTTTAAAATTTTAATACATAATTTAAGAAAACTTTTACATAAGTGAGTGTCACTTAGTTTTCGTATATAAATCTTTGATTCGGTAAATGTTTGTTTAAATATATTAGTATAAGTTACTGTTATATTCAATAATTTTCCTTAGATAAACTCCCCAACATTTATTTAAAAAAGAACCCAAGGCGGGAGTGAGTATAAAGCCTATCTATAATAGTATGGATATATACAGTGTATGCATATAATACAGTATTTTGATTTAAATTACAAAATATGCTATAATATTACTTAGGGGTGATAAAGTTGAATAAAGACAAATTACAAAATATACTATGTGTAATATTGCCTATAGTATTCATTGGAGTTTTAGCGGGTGGCTTATTTAAAGCAAAGTCAGATAATAAAGAGCTGACTAAGCTTAAGGACAAATATGAAACATCTATTAATACATCTGTAAAACCAGAAGAAGGTTCAAAGGTAGATGATAACGATGTGACCTCTAAAACAGAAGAGCAAGAAGAAAAGTTTAATTTTGAAGAAAAGTCCATCTTATTTTTTGGCGATGGAGTTTCAGTTGATGGAAAGTATCAAGGAATAGCTGCAGAGCAGTTAAACCTTAAGAGTTATACTAATGGTGCTAGAAGTGGCTTGCTTCTTGGTGCTATGGATGACCAGGTTACTGTAGACAGTCTTAAAGATATTGACATAGTTGTTGTTCTTGGTGGGACTAATGATTATTCTCAAGGAAAAGAGTTAGGGAAAATATCTGATGCCTATGAAGCTGATACCTTCTATGGAGATGTTCAGGGAATGATAGATAACTTAAAAGCAATGAAGGATCATATAGAAATTGTATTCTTAACACCACTTAAACATGGATATATTGAAGGACAGCCAAGTTATCCAAATGCAAATTATGATGGTAATTATTTAGATGACTATGTAGATGCAATAATAGAAGTATGTGAAAAGAACAATGTGAAGTATATTGATATGTTTAATAAAAGTGGAATTGATGAAAATAACGTAGGCCAATATACTCATAATAATATAATACTTAACGAAGAAGGACATAAGCTTGTTGGCACAGTTATTGCTGAGCAGCTTAAAGAACTTTTTCAGGAGTAATATTTAATTTGTTAGTTTAAAAATATAGAAAGCAGAGGTTTTTATTAGAAGCAACCTCTGCTTTTATTATATTAATTTCATAAATTAAGTATGAATATTAAATTAATTCATAGGATATAAATTAAAAATATGATAAAATGAAGGTAGATTATATGAGGAGTGATTAGCTTGAAATGGTTGAATAAATTAGAAAGAAAATACGGACGTCATGCCATTCATGGATTGATGAAGTACATAGTTGGCGCCAACTTAGCAGTATACTTATTAGCATTAATAATGCCAAGTATATTAGGTAAATTAGCATTGGTTCCTCATTTAGTTATGCAGGGACAGATTTGGAGGGTATTTACATTTGTTTTAATCCCGCCAGATTTACATCCTATATGGATATTTTTCACATTGTATTTATATTATATGATCGGAACAGGTTTGGAGCAGGCCTGGGGAAGCTTTAAATTTAATATGTATTATTTAACTGGAATACTGTTGACTGTAATAGTGACATTAGCAAGTAGAAGCTTTTTGGGTACAGCTGGTTATTTAAATTTAAGCTTATTCCTTGCATTTGCAACAATATATCCTGACCATGAATTACTATTATTTTTTATTCTACCAGTGAAAATGAAGTATCTTGCAATCTTAGATGTACTTCTTTTAGTGGAAGGAATGATTACGGGTGGACTTCCAGCAGTGTTGATGGTGTCAGCATCTTTAGCAAACTATCTATTATTCTTTTGGAATGATTTCTTAGCTCTAATTAAGCTTAAAAAGACTGTTAAGAAGAGCAAGAAGAAGTTTAAGGTAATTGAAATGAAGGATTATGTTCGTCATAGATGTGCTGTTTGTGGAATTACTGAAAGAGATAATCCTGATATGGAATTTAGATACTGCTCAAAGTGCAGTGGACATAAAGAGTATTGTATGAATCACCTTAGAAATCATGAGCATACAACAGACTAGGATTAAATAAAAGCTAAGAATGAAAGAGTAATGAAGAAATCCTTTTTGGATTTCTTTTTTATTCTTATATTAAGAAATAAGGATAAAAAAAGTATAATTAACTTATAGGAATTTATTAATAAAGTATTTGACATAAAAGAAAAAATCAATTATAATGGACAAAGTATTTGACCCCACGAGGTCTGAAAATTTAAATGGTAAAATTTAATAAACTCATAGTTAATAGTTCTGTGTATCGCTTTTAACTATGCAAGTGCTGAAGCAAACCACTTTGAACAACCTTCGAAGTGGTTAATTTTTTGCCGAGGAAGGAGAGACAAACATATGACAAAGGAAAATATGAAGGAATTATTTGGTGACAAGAAGTTTTATAAAATGGTTTTATTCTTATCACTTCCAATTATACTACAAAACCTGATTGCCTCTTCAGTAAACATGCTTGATACCATGATGATTGGTAGAGTTGGTGAAGTTGAACTTGCGGCAGTAGGAATTGCCAATCAATTTTACTTCATCTTTAGTTTATTTATAATGGGAATTTCTTCAGGTTGTGCGGTGTTCATTTCACAGCTTTGGGGAAAAAGAGATGAAAATAATATCCAAAAGGTATTAGGTATTGGTCTTCTAAGTGGAGTGGCAATAACTTTAGTGTTCACTGTAGGGGGACTATTATTCCCAGAACAGATTATTGCAATCTTTAACATTGATCCAAAGGTAATTGAAATCGGGGCAAGCTATTTAAGACTTGTTGTATTTAGTTATATATTTACGGCTATATCATTTAACTACGCAGCTGCATTAAGAAGTATTGAGAACACAGTGCTTCCTATGATAGCTAGCTTTGTAGGACTAGTAGTTAATGGTGTTTTGAATGCCATATTAATATTTGGTTTACTTGGGATGCCTGCCATGAGTGTTAGAGGGGCAGCCATCGCAACAGTCATCGCAAGAGGAGCGGAATGTGCTGTTTTAGTTATTTATACCTATGCAAGCAGAAGTACTCTTGCTGCTAAGGTTAAAAATTTAGTTACAATACCTAAGGAATTAGCGAAAACTGTATTTGTTACAATGATACCAGTACTTTTAAACGAGGCTTGCTGGGGATTTGGTAATATGACTTATGCAATAATTTATGGAAGAATTGGTACACAAGCTACTGCTTCAATCCAAATATGTACTACTATCTACAATCTATTTATGATAATTACCTTTGGATTAGCTAACGTGGCGGTTGTTATCATCGGAAAAGAAATAGGTGCAGGAAGAGAAGAAAGAGGACTTCTTTATGCAAGAAGACTTTGTGTGGTATCTGTATTAACAGGTATAGGAATTGCGGTAGTTCTAGCATCTACGGCACCATTAATGTTAACTGTATTTAAGGTTTCCCCAGAGGTAATTGGTGATGCCTTAAGAATCCTTTATATCTACGCTATGCTAATGCCGGTGAGAGTATTCACTGTAATATTAATCGTTGGTATCTTGCGTGGAGGCGGAGATGCAAAATACGGAGCAATTGTACAGGGAGCTACTTTATGGTTTATCGGAATTCCGCTATCTTTCGTAGCTGCTTTCGTATTACACTTACCAGTATATATTGTAGTTGCAGCTACAGCCATTGAAGAACTTGTTAAGGTTATAATTGTAGCTAGAAGATATAAGAGTAATAAATGGATAAACAACATAGTTAATGATGTTGAAACTGGAGAATTAGAATCTGCAGTTTAAAATATATAATTATGTAAAAATACTTTTATGAGTGAAGATATGAGAATTA
>JARKVD010000034.1 GCA_029851835.1 Clostridium sp.
TTTAGATGTGACTAAAAATATTAGCTTTGTACTATATGGTGCAGGGCTAATATTTTTTAATATAGAAACAAATAATTAATATGAATTTTAACATTATTTGATATAATGTAAGATATATCAAATAATATAATGTTTAAATTTAATATAAAATGCAGAGAAGATCACATTAGGAGGATGAAGTATGGGAGTATATAGAGTGGCAACGGCTGAAGAGATGGTAGTAATAAAAGAGTATAGAAAATTATTTGAAGATATAAAAGTATCTGAATCAGTACAATTAGGGGGAAAACTTTATAAAGAAGTTATCTTTAAAAAGAAGGGTATTAGAAAGAATGAAGAGTATCTATATTTGGATGAAAAAAATAATATAGTAGAAAATGAGAAGATTAGAGCTAGAGTAGGCAGGCTTACATTCTTTATGGATGCATACCTTAATGATGAGCCAGGAAGTATAATAAAAGCTCTTCAAGGAGATGATGAAGTTGAAAAAAATAAAGATGATTTTAAATTAGTTGAAGAGGGATTAAGGTTAATTTCTAATAGGTGTTCAAAATATAATATTTCTAAAGGTGAGATTGAAAAGGTACAAGCTACTTTAGTTAAGCTTATGGAATTAAGAGGCAAAACTAACGAAAAACTTAAAGAATTTCTTGATGTTGTTGAAGTAGAGATGAAGAACAAGAAGTATTTTGATGAAGATATAATAGATGAGTGCATGCCAGCATATAAAGAGGTAATGGTTTGTAACTATGAAAAAGTTCAGCTTATAGCTAAGTGTGCATTTAGTTATGGAAAGCTGAGAGAAGCAGCAGAGAAAATGAGACGAGGATATAATTTAAGATTTATAACTTCTCATACAGAATCCTTAATGAAGGTAGCTTATATGATGGGATATTTTGAAAATCTTATTAAAGCTTATGGCAATATGGCTCAAATGACGTATAACGATTATTTAAAGAGTATAGTAAACTCAGGTAAAAATAATGCTGAGTATAAGTGTTCAGCTATAAGAAAAAAATAAAAATAAAAGACCACAATAGTCTTAATGTAAAGATTATTGTGGTTTAATATATATAATAATTATTCTACATTAATGAATACTGCATCTTCTTCTTTAACAACAAGAATGTATTCAACTTCCGGGTCTTCTGTTCCTTGTACATAAAGACCAGCATCTTTAAGATTTTGTACGTAATCTACAATTTCCTTTGTAATTTTTTCGCCAGGGCAAAGTACTGGAATTCCAGGTGGGTATGCCATTAAGAATTCTCCACTTATCATACCAATACTATCCTTAATTCTAACTGGAGTTTTCACACTGTTGAAAGCTTCGTTAGGAATTTGGATCTGCTCAGGTATTGGTGGAATATCTAAGAAGTCTGATTTAGGAGTTCCTTTACCATAGTAGTCATCACTAATTTCCCTAAGAGCGCTTAGAAGTCTTTCCATTCCCTCATGAGTATCTCCAAAGGAACCAACAATAAGAACACTGTAAAGGTCTGATAATTCCATTTGTATGTGATATTTATTTGCAAGTATCATATCTAAATCATAACCTGTGATTCCAAGATCACGACAAGTTATTGTTATTTTTGTTGGATCAAATGCATATGCACCAGCTTTGCCTAGGATTTCTTCACCGAAGCAGTAGAAACCAGGTATCTTATTAACTTCTCTTCTTACGTAGTTAGAAAGCTCTATGGTTTTATCTAGTAATTTTTCACCGTGTAGGGCAATCTGACGTCTTGCTGTATCAAGAGATGCCATTAAAATATATGAAGGAGAAGTTGTATGCATTAGGTTTATAACCTGTTTAACTCTGTGTACATTAATTCTCTTTGCATTTACTTGAAGTAATGAACCTTGAGTCATTGCACCTATTATTTTATGAGTACTTTGAGCACAGATATCAGCACCTGCTTCCATAGCTGACATTGGTAGCTTTTTATTGAAGTTTAGGTGTGGACCATGTGCTTCGTCAACTATTAAAGGTATATCATATTCATGAACTATGTCAGCAATCTGTTTAATATCAGTAGATACACCGTAATAAGTAGGATTTATTATAAGTACTGCTTTTGCATCTGGGTTAGCTTCTAAAGTTTCTCTTACAGTATCAGGAGCTACACCGTTAGCAATTCCTAATTTTTTATCAAGTTCAGGTTGCATGTATACAGGAATAGCACCTGCTAAAATAATTCCACCAGTAATAGATTTATGTACATTTCTTGGAACTATTATTTTATCACCAGCACCAACAACGGAAAGAATCATGGCTTGTATAGCACCAGAAGTGCCATGAACAGAGAAGAAGCATGCATCAGAACCATAGGCATCGGCAGCTAATTCTTGAGCTTTTTTTATTGGACCAGTTGGATGATGATAGCTGTCCACAAGTTTAAATACTGTAACGTCAATTTTAAATGGATTTTCACCCATGAAATTTTTAAATTCTTCGTCTGCACCTACACCTTTTTTATGTCCAGGTACGTGGAAAGGAAGGGTGTCTCTATTTACATATTCCATTAGAGCGTCAAATAATGGAGTTTCATTTTGATTTAATTTATACAATTCTATACCCTCTTTCTATTTAAATAATATAAGTGAGTGTCCAAATTTGTAATTTAGCTACTCGAACTTATTTTTGAGAACTCCTTTCAGTGAAGTGAGGAGGAGTATCTTTCTAAATAATTATTCATATAATTACACTTAAAATACGTTTCAAAATAGTTTACAATTATAAAACAAATTTATTATAGAATAATATACATATCAATGCAATAAGAATTTATATAATTCCTAAATTAACTAAAATTAACAGCGTTAAAACTTAATTGTTACTATATATTATGACTTTGGACATAAAAGAATATTTATTATTAATTTATTTTAAGCAATAATGGTTGAAGATATGAATTTGTGTTAATATATTTAGATGGGAAGAAAACTAAGAAGCAAAAAAAATGAGGTAAGAAGGTGTTACTATGAGTAATGGAAATTATTTTTTAGAGAAGTTAGAGAAGATGTTGTTTCTTGAAATAAAAAAGGGCAGCAAAATAAATGAATATAAATTTAAAGATAATATATATATGCCAGTAAGTTCAGAAAAAATAGTAAACAAAGCTAAGGCTGGAGATAATCTTCAAGATATACCAGTTAATTTCTTTGTTGAAGGTATGTTCTATGTTTTAGGTTCAGATGAAAAGTTTACCCATAACCCAACATATATAGAGGTTATAAAATCAATTCCAAACAGCACAAATTTTATTAAAGGAAGAATTTTTGACAATATTAAAAATGAAAAGTATGAAGATGCTTTTATTATGTTAAAAGGGCTTTTACAAGTTGAAGTTTCAAAGGATAATCTAGAGAAGGCGCTAATTTTAGCAGATGGACTTAGAAAAACTCATTCTGCATTTAAAGATGAGGAATTAATGCTTATAGAGTTAGCTAAGAAATATAATGATTATCCAGTTCCGTACTATTATGATGCATTAATTAAGTATGAAGATGGTGACGTTGAAAAAGCTTATTTTAATATAAATCAGTATATATCTTTAGGTGGAAAAGTAACTGAAGAAGTTGAGGAATTAAAAAATAATTTAAGCATAATAAATGAATATGACCACGGTAAGGAATTAGTTTATGAAGAACCTAAGAAGGCGTTAGAAATTCTACTTCCACTAGTAGATGTTTTAGGAAATAAGGCAGAAATCTACTATTATATATCAATCTGTTATAGGATTCTTCAAAACTATGAAAAAGCAATTTATTACTTAAATGAGGCCTTAACAATAGACAGCAATTACGTTCAAGTATTTAATGAACTTGGTATTAACTATGCCTGTTTAAGTGAATTTGGTGAGGCAATAAAGTATTTTAGAAGAGTATTTGAGCTTACATCATCAATAGAGGTTTGTACAAATTTAATTATGTGTTATATGAATAATAATGAAATAGAACAAGCAAAAACTCACTTAGAAATAGCAAGAAAACTTGATCCAAATGATGAAATTGTTAAAGAGCTAGAGGTAATATTAAAATAGAAAATTGAATTACAGTAGAGATGTTTATTTTAAGCATCTCTGCTTTTTTTTATGAAAATTTTTAAAAGCTTTGAAGCAAATATAAATGTGTAAATTCATTGAAGTAACAAGTGAAATGTTACGAGATAGATTACATCATTCAGGTTAAATTAGAATTTAATGTGAGTATATGGGTTTATTTGAATAATTATAAAAATATAGGTTAACAATTATGAGAGGAACGTATTATTTTTATTTAAATTAGTGCTTTAAGAGAAGTAAGGATACTCAGGCTCATAATTTAGATTTTATTTGAGTTTACCTATATGAGATTTTTGGAGTGTAAAAAAATGGAAAAAGATAAAAGGATTATAGTAATTGATATTGTTCTTATATTATTAAGCTTATACATTGCAATGTTATTAAGGTTTGATTTTAGAATTCCACCTGGATATGTGGAGTTTTTTAAAGTTTCAGTTGCACCAGTAATCATTATCACTATTATTTTTAATATGGTATTTAAACTATACAGCAATATATGGAAGTATGCATCCATAGAAGAGTTATTATCAATTATATATTCTATGACGGCTACTAATATTATTTTTATTTTATATGGATATTTTATTACACATACTTTGTTAAAATATAAATTTTTTAGGTTCCCTTTAACGGTACACATTATATTTTGGGTTTTAAGTGTTATAAGTTTAGGGGGGGTTAGATTTTTTTTCAGAATTGTTGAAGGAAGTAATATTGGTCACGGTGTCTCAAGGAAGAAAAAGAATCTTTTAATTATTGGTGCAGGTGATGCAGCTGCTATTCTAATTAAAGAAATAAAAAATAAAGCAGGAGTAAATTATAAAATTGTTGGATTAATAGATGATAATGAAAAAAAAATTGGAAAAACAATTCATGGAATTAAGATATTGGGAAACAGAAATTCAATTATACAAATATGTAAAGCTCATCGCGTTGATGAAATAATGCTTGCTATGCCTTCCGTTGATAAAGTTACCAAGAGTCAGATATTAAATATTTGTAAGCAGGTAACCAAGAACATTAAAACAATGCCTGGTATATATAAGATTGCAGATGAGGAAATAGCAGTAAATAAAATGCGAGATATAGATATAAATGATTTATTAGGAAGAGAATCAGTGAAACTAAATTCAGAAAATATAGACAAATATATTAAAGAAAAGACAATTCTTGTTACAGGTGGGGGAGGAAGTATAGGATCAGAGATTTGCACACAAATTGCAAAGTTTGAGCCAAGAAAGATCCTTATATTAGATATATACGAGAATAATGCATATGACTTAGAAATGGAATTTAACAGTAAATTTCCTAGAATAGATAAACAAGTAATTATAGCATCAGTGAGAGACAAGGTTAGATTAGACCAAGTATTTAATGAACATAGACCAGATGTAGTATTTCATGCTGCAGCTCATAAACATGTACCTTTAATGGAAAATAACGTGGGAGATGCAGTAAAGAATAATATATTAGGTACATATAATGTGGTGCAATGTGCTGATAAGTATAAAGTCGATAAGTTCGTACTTATTAGCACTGATAAGGCTGTAAATCCAACTAACGTTATGGGAGCTACTAAAAGATTTTGTGAGCTTATAATACAAGCTTTTAATGATATTAGTGACACAGATTATGTAGCTGTTAGATTTGGAAATGTATTAGGAAGTAATGGCTCTGTTATACCCCTTTTTAAAAAACAAATTGAAAGAGGAGGACCAGTCACAGTAACTCATCCTGAAATAACTAGATTCTTTATGACCATTCAAGAAGCGGCTCAACTTGTTATTCAAGCAGGAGGGTTTGCAAAAGGTGGAGAGATCTTTGTCCTTGATATGGGAAAACCAGTTAAAATGGTTGAGTTAGCTAGAGATTTAATTACTTTATCGGGATATAAACCAAATGTAGATATAAAAATTGAATATGTTGGCTTAAGGCCAGGTGAAAAGCTATATGAAGAACTCCTTATTTATGAAGGTTCATTAACTACAACGGAACATAATAAAATTTTTGTAGAGAAGCCAAGGGAGGCAGATATGGAATTTATTGAAGAGTCTATTAAAGAATTTATGAATGTTGATAATATGTCAAAAGAAGAAATCATAAAATTAATTCAAGAAAAAGTTCCAACTTATATACGAAAAGAGAATTATTAAATTTGGGGTTATAAGGTAAATACTTTGATTTTGCCAATTAGGATTATAATCTGAAGAAAAATAAAAAGTAACTTTTAAAAGGAACAATGTTTTTAGTAGGAGGGCAAGTTATGAAAGTTAGTTTATTAGATTTACAAGCACAATATAAGACTATTAAAGAAGAAATAGATAATTCAATACATCAAGTGTTGGATTCATCAGTATATATAATGGGCCCTAATGTAAAGAAGCTAGAAATTAGTATAGCTGAGTTTACAGGAGTAAAGCATGGAATAGGTGTTGCCAATGGAACGGATGCTTTATTGCTTGCTTTAGAAGCTATAGGAATAAAAGCAGGAGATGAAGTAATAACTACACCATTTACTTTTTTTGCCTCTGCAGAAACTACTTCTGTACTTGGAGCAACACCAGTTTTTGCAGATATACTGCCAGATACTTTATGTATTAATCCAGATGAGATAGAAAAATGCATTACAGATAAAACTAAAGCAATTATTCCAGTTCATATTTTTGGCCAGATGTGTGACATGGATAGAATAATGGAAATAGCGAGAAAGCATAATTTATATGTAGTTGAAGATTGTGCTCAAGCTATAGGTTCAGAGTATAAGGGAAGACGTGCAGGATCCATAGGGGATATAGGCACCTATTCTTTCTTCCCAACTAAAAATTTGGGTGGATATGGAGATGGTGGAATGGTTGTCACTAACAATGATGAATTAGCAGAAAAAATAAGATTGCTAAGGACTCACGGATCAAAAGAAAAATATACTTATGTTGCAATTGGACATAATAGCAGATTAGACGAACTACAGGCGGCTATTTTAAACGTAAAGTTTAAATATATTAATGAGTGGAATAAAGCAAGAAATATTAAGGCTAAAATATATAATGATTTATTGAGAAATTTAGAAGTTGTTACGCCAACAGAATTAGATGAAAATAAACACATTTATCATATGTATGTAGTGCAATCTTATAAAAGAGATGAAATTATAGCTTTCTTAAAGGAAAATGGAATCTCTACAGGAGTGTATTATCCTTCGCCAGTTCATTTACAACAGGTTTATAAATATTTAGGGTATAAGGAAGGAGATTTGCCAGTAGCTGAAGATGCTTGTAAAAAGACATTTGCTCTTCCATTATATCCAGAATTAGAGATAGAAAAGCAAGAGTATGTAGTTGAAAAAATTAAAGAGTTTTTAATAAATAGTATAGTTACTTAAAGTAAGAGCCTCAATATAGATGAGATCAGGAGGAGAAGGATGAGTCAGTTAAAAGATAAATTGCTATTAAAGTTAAAGAATAAAACTGCAAAATTAGGGGTTGTAGGTTTAGGTTATGTAGGTCTACCCCTTGCAGTAGAAAAAGCAAAAGTCGGTTATGAAGTAATTGGCTTTGATGTTCAAGATAAAAAGGTTGAAATGGTTAATAGGGGAGAAAACTATATTGGTGATATAGTTGATGATGATTTAAATGATTTAGTTAGAGATGGAAAGTTAAAAGCTACAACAGATTTTAGTTTTATAGGTGATGTGGATACTGTTTGTATAGCTGTTCCCACGCCTTTGGATATATATAAGCAGCCCGATTTATCATATGTTATAAATTCAACAAAAGATGTATCTAAATTTTTAAAAAGAGGTATGCTTGTGGTTTTAGAAAGTACAACTTATCCAGGTACAACAGAAGAGGTAGTTAAACCTATTCTTGAAGAAAGTGGATTAAAGTGCGGAGAAGATTTCTTTTTAGCATTTTCACCAGAAAGAGTTGACCCAGGTAATAAGCTATATAATACAAAAAATACACCTAAGGTAGTGGGTGGATGTACTCCAGAGTGTACTGAGGTTGCAGGAACACTATATAGAAGTGTTTTGGAGGGCGACATTATGGAGGTTTCTTCACCAGCAGTTGCTGAGATGGAGAAAATACTTGAAAATACCTTTAGAAATATAAATATAGCATTAGCTAATGAAATGGCAATTTTATGTAACAGAATGGGTATTGATGTATGGGAAGTTATAGATGCAGCAAAGACTAAGCCATACGGATTTATGGCTTTCTATCCAGGTCCAGGAATTGGAGGACACTGTATTCCTTTAGATCCATTTTATTTGGAATGGAAGGCGAAAGAGTATGATTATCATACTACTTTAATTGAGACTTCAGGAATAATAAATGATTCTATGCCTAATTTTGTTATAGAGAATGTTATGAAGCTTCTTAATGGTCATAGAAAAGCATTAAATGGAGCTAAGGTATTAGTTCTTGGAGCTGCGTATAAAAAGGATATTGATGACATGAGGGAATCTCCAACATTGAAGGTTCTAGAGCTCCTTGAAAAGAATGGTGCAGAAGTAATGATGAATGATCCATATATCCCTAGGTTTAAGCACAAAAACATAGAATATGTTTCTGTTGACTGGAAAAAGGAAATTGATAATGCAGATATAGTAATAATCACAACAGACCATAGCTGCTATGATTATGAAACTATTGTTGGAAGAGCTCAATTACTTTACGATACTAGAAATGCTACAAAACACGTTAAAAATAATAGAGAAAAGATTCATAAGCTATAAAGCATATAGATACAACACATAGGATAATCCTCATGGGCTGTATCTAAATATTATTGTTTAAACTTATAAAAACTATTTAAAAGCCTTAGGAGGTAGGAGAATGAAAGTATTTAATGTAGCGGTGATTGGATGTGGAAGAATTTCATATAAAGGAATAGAAGCTATAGTAAATAACAAAGAATGCTTAAGATTGGCTGCAACCTGTGATCCAGTTGAAGATAAGGCTGTTGCTAAGAAGAATGAATATCTGGAAAAGATTAATAGAGAGGATAAAGTAAATGTTTATAAAGATTATAAGGAGATGCTTGAGAAAGAGGACATTGATATGGCTTATATAGCTACAGAAAGCGGTTATCATCCTGAAATTTCAATAAACTGTATGAATAAAGGAATTAATGTCATTGTTGAAAAGCCAATGGCCTTATCAACAAAAGAAGCAGAAGAAATGATAGCTTCTGCTAAAAAAAATGGAGTTAAGCTTTGTGTAGCTCACCAAAATAGATTTAATAAAGCAGTTCAAAAATTAAGAAAAGAAATTGAAGCAGAAAGTTTTGGAAAGCTTGTAAATGGAACAGCAAGAATACTCTGGAACAGAAATATGGGGTACTATGAACAGGCTCCTTGGAGAGGAACCTATGATTTAGATGGAGGAACTTTAATGAATCAATGTATCCACAATATAGATCTATTACAGTGGATGATGAATTCAGAAGTTGATACTGTATATGCGCAATGTGGAACCTTTCTTAGAAAAATTGAAGGTGAAGATTTTGGTGCCATAATTGTGAGATTTAAAAATGGAGCCATTGGGATAATTGAAGGAAGTGCTTGTGTTTATCCAAAGAACTTAGAGGAAACCTTAAGCATTTTTGGTGAGAAAGCTACAATTTGTATTGGTGGAATAGCTGTTAATAAAATTGAAACTTGGAGAGTTGAAGGTTCAGAAGAAAGTGAAGAAGCGATTTTAGCAGCTCAGGATGAGGATCCAGCTAATGTATATGGTTCTGGACATACATTGCTTTTCAAGGATGTAGTAGAGGCCATAGTGAGTAATAGAGAGCCTTTAATAAGTGGAGAAGAGGGCATAAAACCACTTGAGATCATTCTTGCAGCATACAAATCATCTGTTACAGGAATGCCCGTTAAATTCCCAATGGGAGACTTTTCAACTATGGATATGAAGGAGCTAATGAATAAATAAGTGAGGTATCTACAGGGTGGGATATAAGAAAAATATAGCCAGTAACTTTATTACACAAATAATCACATCGGCTTTAGCTTTTATGGTAAGTATTATAGTTTCAAGAGTGCTGGGGCCAGAAGGTAAAGGTGTTGTAGCATACTTTCTATTGTTTTTTACAACAATAGGACAGTATGGTCATTTTGGCATAACCTATGCAACTCCGTATTTTAGTAAAAAAACAGAATATGATGGTGAAGAAGTTTTTAATAATAATTTTTCATATACAATAACTATGTGCATTATTACATCTTCAATTATTTTGTTAGGAAGATATTTTGAATTAATATTTACTGAGTATAATTACTTAATGATTTTTCTTGGGATTTTTACTTTAACTTTTACAATGATTATGGAGTTCTTATCTACTTTTTATATTGCTAATGAAAGAATTATTGAAGTTAATAGAATTAATTTAACATCTAATTTATTAAAGCTGTTTGCCATGTTTATTTTATGGATTACATCTACATTAAACATATACACATACTTATTGGTTTTAGTTTTTCCGTTGATATTTAACACCATATCTTTAAGAAGAGATTTAAAAATTAGCTTTAAGTTTGCTTTAAATAAAATTTTATTAAAAAAAGAGTTTAAATTTGGATTAACCATATATTTAGCAACACTATTTATTTTCATGAATTATAAAATAGATCAATTTTTTATAAAGTTTATCCTTGGAGAAGGGCAATTGGGGGTTTATTCAGTTGCTGTTTCTTTAGCTGAATTATTATTTCTAATTCCAGGAAGTGTTGCAGGAGCTATTTTAGGAAGATTATATAACATGAGTAATGATAGTCCGGAAGAGAGGAGGAGGCTTACAAGTGGAACTATAAAAGTAACCTTTTATGTTACCTTTATTTTAATGGTAGCAAGTATCATTTGCACTTCTCTTATACCTTTAATTTATGGAAAAGCATATTCTGGAGCTATATTACCAACTATAATTTTATTTTTAGGTATTTTATTTGCATCTATAGGTAAAATTTCTGCATCCTATTTCCAAAGCTCAGGTGAGCCTAAAATTCATTTATACATAACCTTTTTAGTATTTTTGGTTAACATAATTTTGAATTGGACATTAATACCTTTAGTTGGAATAGCAGGGGCAGCTATTGCTTCTAGTGTGTCATATACAGTTTATGGTATAGCCTATGTGGTTATATTTATAAGAAAAGAGAAATTTACATTCGAAGGATTATTTTTATTTAATAAGGAGGAGAGAATCCTCTTAAGTTCAATGATAAAGAAGCTTTTAAGGAGATAATGGAGGCGTTATGGAAAAACGTTGGAATTCACTTAAAGATAAAGGGCTTGGAAATTTAAGTATAATTGCAGTAATAGCTTTTATAGTAGTTATGATAGGAGGATTTATTACCTTTAGGATGCAGAATAATAAAAATGAAGAAAAATATAAAGGTGCTGAGGTTATCGAGTTTAAGGATGATTCATTTGAAAAGGCCATAAGAAAGGAAATCAATAAGACTAGGGGGAGAATTTATGATGTAGATGTTGAAAATTTAACATCGTTAAATGTATCTAATAAGGGTATTAAATACATTGAAGGAATAGAATATTTCCATTCTCTTACTAGCTTAAATTTATCGGGGAACGAGATTAAAGATTTAAATTATATAAGCAATTTATCTTACTTAAAGGAATTGTATTTAAGTGACGTACAACTTATAGATGCTAGTGTAGTTGGTTCACTAACTAATCTTACATACTTAGATTTGTCTCAAAATAACATTAATGATATTTCATTTATAACAAATCTTAAAGGACTTACTTTTTTAGATCTAACAAAGAATAATATAAGTAATATTAAGCCTTTAATAGGCTTAAAAAATTTGAACTTATTAAGTGTTAACAATAACAGAATCAACACTGTTGAAGATATTATACAGATTATTAGTTTAGTGACATTAGATATTTCCAATAACAGCATAATTGATTTGACGGGCATTGAAAAACTAAGCAATTTAATTGAATTAAAAGCTAACAATAACGGTATCAATACTATAAGTTCTTTAGCTGCAATGAAGAATTTAAGAGTACTTGAATTATCACATAATAATATAACAAGTTTAAATTTTCTTAAGGATAATTCAGACCTTCAGAGTTTGAATATATCCTATAACGATATTGATAGTCTGGATATATTAAGTAATCATCATGGTTTAGAAAAAATCAGTTTAAGATTTACAAAGGTTAGAGATATATCAATGTTAGCCACTTTAAATGGCCTGAATGAACTTTACTTAGATGATGACATAGATAGAGAGCCTATAAGAAGTATGAAGAATAGATTCAAAAATGCAGACAGAGTAACAAAAGAGTTTTTTGTTAATGCCTTATATAATGACAATCAGTAAAGGATGAAAGGCTTATGATTTTAAAAATATTAATAGTTGCTTTAGGCTTGACTTTTAGTACATATTTTTTTAGAAAAGCTGCAGGGACCCTAAATGTTAGAAAGCTTAATTTAATATCATATACATATTACTTATTTATATTACAAACCTATATTGGAACAAGTTTAGTGTTTTTAGGGGATAGGGGGCACTATACCCTAAAATATGTTATTCATGAGACTTCAATTGATAAAACTTTTTATTATGTGTTACTTACAGCCATATTATTCCCTTTAGTAATCATCCTCGTATATAAAATTCTTAAAGTGGATATGAATAGTATATATAGCAATTATTTAGCTAGAGAAACTGATATTGATAATGAAAGAGCAGTATTTTATATCATTTTATTTATTGCCATAGTGTGTATGACTTTGATGATATTACTATTCATTAAGATAGGCTATGTTCCGTTACTTAAGATTTTCTTTGCTGAAAGTGGATTTAACTTTAAAACAGAAAGAATAAAGATAGCACAGGTTTCAATAATAAACCAATATGTAAGAAATATATTGGTGCTTTCATTAATTCCAGTTTTATCATTTATTGCATTTACATATGCATATAAAACAAAAAAAATGAGATGGATCATATTATTTGGAGCTTTATTTATATCAGCTATATGCACAAAGACATACAATTTTGCTAAAACTCCAGTTGTTTTTTATTTATTTACTCTGGTTATAGTTTATATAATACTCAACAATGGAATCAAAAGACTGTACTTTTATGGTATATTAGCCTTTTTGGGCATGATGATTTTTCTATTATATAGAGTAATGGGAGTTAAAGTGGAATTGTCATTATATAATGGGCCAATAGGAAGAACTTTATTTACTCAGGCAGGTACATTGATATATCATTTCGATTTTTTCCCAATTTCATTTCCATTCTTAATGGGAAGAAGCTTTTCAAGTTCAATTTTAGGAGTTTTAGGCTCTAATATGACTAGTGTAAGATCAGCTAAAATTATTATGTCATACTATGGCTCTAGAAGTGTATACGAAGGTATTGCAGGAGTAATGAATTCTTTATTTATAGGCGAAGCTTATGCTAATTTTGGAGCAATAGGGGTCATGATAAGTATAACTTATGTAGCTCTATTGTTTGGAATAATATTGTGGTTGTTTACTACAAAGTTCAAGAAATCAGCTTTAAATGTAGCGCTATTGGGAGTTTTAACAAGCGAACTTGCTAATACAACCCAGGGAGGTTTCTTTGATTTTGTATATAATGCAAATATGATTGTTATTGTAATTATGTGTATTTTTGTAAACTATGCGAGTAAACACTTAGGAGATATGATTCCTGATAGAACATATAGATCTAAGTATTAAAAAGAAAGGTAATGTTGATGAAAAGATGTATTGTATATTTTCCATTTAAGGTTAATGAAAATCATCCCAGTGCATCTAATATAAGGCCTTTAAGAATTATTGAGGGCTTCAAAGACTTAGGGTATGAAGTGGATGTAATTAAAGGATATGGTGCTGCGAGAAAAGATAGTATAAAAGCATTGAGGGCTAGAATTAATTCAGGTGAAAAATATGAATTTGTGTATATGGAAAGTTCAACGGAACCTACACTCTTAACAGAGGCTAATCATATTCCAACACATCCCTTTTTAGATTTTGAATTTCTTAGATTTTGTAAGAAAAAAGGTATCAAAATTGGACTTTTTTATAGAGATATTCATTGGAGGTTTGATCAATATAAAAATACAGTATCACTACCAAAGAGATTAGTAGCATACATCTTTTATTACTATGATCTACTAAAGTACAAAAATAGCATAGATGTTTTATTCCTACCTTCTTTAAAAATGAAAAAATATATACCTGTAGAATTAAGGAAGCCTATAATAGAGCTGCCATCTGGATGTGAATATATATGGCATACATCTAAGAAGAAAATAAGTGATGGAAAATTATCTATCTTGTACGTAGGAGGGCTTAGTAAAGAGCTTTATAATATTGAAGGTTTAGTTAAAGCAGTTTATGAGGATGAAAATTATACCTTGGACATATGTTGCAGAGAAGGAGAATGGAAGGCTAGCGAATATTATTATGGAAAGTATTTGAATGAAAGAATTAAATTTATACATAAAAGTGGAGATGAATTAGACGAAATTGCCATGTCAAAAGATTTATTTTCATTGGTGGTTGAGCCAACAACATATTGGGAGTTTGCCATGCCAATGAAGTTATTTTCTTACATAGCTTATGGTAAGCCTATAATTGGAGTATATGACACGGCTTGTGGAGAATTCATTGAAAAAAATAATTTAGGCTATATCACTAAATATAAGGAAGCTGATATTAAAGAAACATTAAAATATATAAGTGAAAACTATCAAAAAGATTATGAAGCTAAAACAAAAGCTATAGCTAAGGCTTTTGAAGAGAATACCTGGAAGTTTAGGGCACAGACTGTAGCAGAAAGCCTATTAAAAATATAAAGTCACAAAGGAGAAAATATGAGAATTTGTTATTTATCTGATGCAAATAGTATACATACAAAAAAGTGGTGTGATTTTTTTAAAAGTAAGGGATATGAAATTCATGTTATTTCATTGAATGATGGATGTATTCCTGGAGTAACAGTACATAGTTTAAATATGAACTTAGATAAGGTTAGGGAAAATAGATATTTCAATAAATTAAAATACCTTACGCTTAGAGGAAGAGTTAAGGAGCTAGTAGATGAAATTAAACCAGACATACTCCATGCACACTATGCTTCCAGTTATGGATTTTTAGGTGGAGCAACCGGTTTTCACCCATATATAATTTCTGTTTGGGGAAGTGATATATATGACTTTCCAAAGAAAAATTTATTGTTTAAAAAGTTTATTGAATGGAATTTAGCTAAGGCTGATGTGGTTTTATCAACAAGCAGAGCAATGGCTGAAGAAACTAAGAAGTATACTGACAAAAATATTGAAATTACACCTTTTGGTGTAGATATTAGCTTATTTAAACCAGAGAATAATAAGTATGAAACTAAAGATGCCATTATTATAGGAACTATAAAAGCACTTGAAAAACAATATGGAATAGAGTACTTAATAAGAGCTTTTAGTAAATTGGCTGAAAAGTATAAAAATATATATTTAGAATTAGGTGGAGTAGGTTCACAGAAACAGGAACTAGAAAACTTATGTATAGAATTAGGTGTAAAGGAAAGAGTTAAATTCTTAGGTTTTATTTCATTAGAAGAAGTAGTTAAAGCTTTCAATAGATTTGATATTGCTGTTTTTCCATCAATATTTGAAAGCTTTGGGGTTGCAGCAGTAGAAGCTCAAGCCTGTGGAACTCCAGTAATAGTATCTAATACAGGCGGATTGCAGGAGGCTACATGTCCAGGTCGAAGTAGCATTTTAGTGGATAAGGCAGATGTGGGTCAGTTAAAAGCTGCTTTAGAACAACTTATCACAGATGAAAAATTGAGAATAGGTATGGGTAGATTTGGAAGAGTGTATGTTGAGGAAAATTATAATATCAAAGAGAATTTTGATAAAGTAGATAGACTCTATAAAAGAATTACCATGATATAGGGATGTGTAAGTAATGAAAATAATAACAGTTATTGGAGCAAGGCCTCAATTCATAAAGGCAGCAGCTGTTTCAAATAAGTTGAGGGAAAAAAATGAAGAAGTTTTAATACATACAGGGCAGCATTACGATGAAAATATGTCTAAAATTTTCTTTGATGAGCTTGATATTCCATATCCAGATTATAATCTTTCCGTTGGTTCTGGCGGTCATGGTAAACAGACTGGAGAGATGCTTATAAAGCTTGAAGAGATATATGACAAGGAAAGACCAGATATGGTTCTAGTTTACGGAGACACTAATTCAACTTTGGCAGGAGCACTTGTTGCAAGCAAAATGCTGATACCTGTTGTTCATATAGAAGCAGGGCTTAGAAGCTTTAATAAGATTATGCCAGAGGAGCAAAATAGAATTATTACAGACCATTTATCGTCACTGCTTTTTGCTCCAACAGAAACAGCTGTTAGAAACTTGAAAAATGAAGGAATCATAAAAAATGTATATAAGGTTGGAGATGTAATGTTTGATGCGGTGCTTCATTTTGGGAAAGTTGCCAAAAGAAAGAGTGAAATAATTCAGCACCTTAATATTGAAAATGAAGCCTTCGTTTTAGCTACTATTCATAGGGCAGAGAATACAAATAATATAAATCGATTAAGAAATATAATCGAAGCTTTAAATGATTCGGGAAAAACAGTTGTTCTTCCATTACATCCAAGAACAAAAAAATATATTCAGGATTACGGGTTAAGCTTTCACAATAACATTAAGGTAATCAACCCAATAGGGTACTTAGATATGCTTTCTTTAGAGAAAAACTGTATAAAAATTGTCACTGACAGTGGTGGTGTTCAAAAGGAAGCCTTTTTTATGCATAAGCCATGCATAACTATGAGAGAAGAAACAGAGTGGGTTGAAACTGTAGAAAATGATTGGAACAGAATAGTCGGAACAGATAAAGAGAAAATTTTAGATGAAATAACTAATTTTCAACCCAGGATGCCACAAAAAGATATTTTTGGAGATGGTAAGTCCTCAGAAAAAATTTGTGACATAATCGAAAGTAGGGTCAAAGGAAACTCCTTCTCATCTTCATTCGAAGGAGTACTCGAAGAGTAAGTTCGAGCAAACCAAATCATAGATTTGGCTTTCACTTAGCTTCACATTAACCAAATCAAAAATTTGGATGTTCATTTATGGGAGGTAACCATGAAGATTTTATTTTTAACCCAATACTGTCCTCCAGAGGTTGGAGCGCCTCAAAATAGGATATTTGAATTTGCTAAGCAGTTAAAGAAATTTGGTCATGAAGTTACTATCTTGACTGCTATGCCTAATTATCCTAGGGGAGAGATATTTGATGAGTATAAAGGGAAAAAAATAGTTAATGAAAAGTTTGAAGGAATAAATATTATTAGAACTGGCATATATGCAACTAAAAGTAAGGATTTCACAAAACGACTACGAAATTATTTGTCTTTTACTTGGACTAGTGTAGCTCAAGGTACAAGACACATAGGAAGACAAGACTTCATTATTACTGAATCCCCACCTTTATTTTTAGGATGGTCTGGATATGTATTAGCTAAGCTTAAAAAAGCTAAATTTATTTTTAATGTATCTGATTTATGGCCAGAGTCAGCAGTAAAGCTAGATGTTCTTCATAACGAGGCACTAATAAAAGCATCTACTTGGCTAGAGGAATTCTGCTATAAAAAATCAGCGGCAGTTACCTGTCAGACTCAAGGTATTGTGGACAACATTCTTAAGCGAGGATTTGATAGAAGAAAAGTGCACCTTATAACTAATGGAGTTGATACTGAGTTCTTTAAAAAGGATAATCGTTCTAATAAATATAGGGAAAGTATTGGTATCAAGAATAAATTTGCAGTGGTTTATGCAGGAATCCATGGTTTAGCACAGGGTTTAGAGGTAGTAATAAATGCAGCAGAAATTTTAAGGAAAGAAAAAGATATTCAGTTTGTATTTATTGGAGAAGGACCTGAAAAGCCTATGCTGCAGGAAATGGTGAAAGAAAATAAGCTTGAAAATGTAATCTTTTTACCAATGCAGGGTAAAAAAGATATGCCTAAAATAATAGCATCTATGGATGCTACAGTGGTGCCTTTGAAAAAATTAGATTTATTTAAAGGGGCTCTGCCATCTAAGATGTTTGAGGCATTGTCTTCCGAACTGCCAATTGTTCTAGCTGTAGAGGGAGAAGCAGAAGAGTTAATCAATAATGCAAAGGCAGGAATTGTAGTAGAGCCTGAAAATGAAAAGGCTATAGCAAGAGCAGTTTTAAAGCTATATGAAGATAAAAGCTTAAGAGAAGAGCTGGGTAGAAACGGAAGAGCTTATGTAATGGAACATTTCTCTAGAGAAGCAATAACTCGTAGATTAGAAAAAATTCTATTGGATTTAAAGTAGGGAGTGAAGGATATGTATAAGAAAAGGAACACTTTTTTACCTTATGCTATTCCATTAATTGATGAAAATGATATAAATGAAGTAGTTAATACTCTAAAATCAGGATGGGTAGCAAAAGGACCTAGAACAATGGAGTTTGAAAAAAGGTTTGCGGAGTATGTTGGCGCAAAATATGCAATAGCTATGAATTCTGCCACAGCAGCTCTGCATATTGCACTTATTGCAGCTGGAATTAAGGCTGGGGATGAAGTAATCACCACATCTATGACTTTTGCAGCAACTGTAAATACCATTGTCCATGTTGGAGCAACACCTGTATTTGTAGATATAGATCCTGAAACAGGTTGTATTGATGCTGATAAGATTGAAGAAAAAATAACTGAGAAAACAAAAGCTATTGTACCAGTTCACTATACAGGTCATGCATGTGATATGGATAAGATTAGAACTATTGCAGATAAGTATAATCTTTTTGTTTCAGAAGACGCAGCTCATGCTATCGAAACATATTATAAGGGAAATTTGATTGGGAAAAAAGGTGATTGTGCCAGTTTCAGTTTTTATGCTACTAAAAATATCTGCACGGGTGAAGGGGGGATACTTACTACCAATCGAGATGATATAGCAGAAAAAGCAAGGGTTATGTCTCTTCATGGAATGAGTAGGGCCGCATGGAACAGGTATGGTAAAAGTGGCTCATGGAGGTATGATATAGAATATCTAGGTTTTAAGTATAACATGTTTGATATTCAAGCAGCTTTAGCTAAGACACAAATGGATAAATTAGATTTTATGCAGGCGAGAAGAAGAGAAATAGTTAAGGCTTATAATGAAGCTTTTAATAAATTAGATGGAGTAAAGATACCCATAGAAAGAGAGTATACTACTCACTCATGGCATTTATACATTTTAAGGCTAGAATTAGATAAGCTTACTATTGATAGAGATAAGTTTATTGAATTAATGAGTGAAGCTAATATTGGCACTAGTGTTCACTTTATACCAGTTCATTTGATGAGCTTTTATAGAAATAATTATGGATGTAAGGAGGGTGATCTTCCACTAACTGAGAAATATTTTGATTCTATAATTTCCCTACCTCTTTATCCAAAGATGACAGACCGAGATGTTAAGGATGTAATTGATGTTGTTACATCAATAATAAATAATAATTTTAAATAAGATGTTTAAAGAATTTAATAATATGAGAAAAGGATTGTATTTAGTAAAATATGGTCCTTTATTTTTTTGCTGAATGAATATTATAAGCTTATGGTGACAAGATTAATAATGAATAGGCAGTTAGTTTAGCTAGGAGGATTAAGTTTGGAAAAAAGCATAGAGATAAATGTTAAGGAAAAAGTTGAAAAGAAAAGACTTCAATTTTTTATAAAAAGAATCTTGGACATAATTTTATCTTTCATTGGAATTATAGTATTATTACCAGTATATTTAATAGTTTCAATAGCAATAAAATTAGATAGTAAGGGTCCCATCTTATTTAAACAAGTTAGAGTGGGTAAAGATGGGAAAGAATTTATTATTTATAAATTTAGAACAATGGAGGTCTCAGCTGAAAGTAAAAGACAGTTAGACATTGATCCAGAAAACATGGATAACTTTATTTTTCAAAGTAAGTTTGATAGTAGAATTACTAAGGTAGGAAAATATTTAAGAAGCAGCAGTTTAGATGAACTTCCTCAATTATTTAATGTTTTTTGTGGATCAATGAGTTTAGTTGGACCAAGACCTGAAATACCAGATGTGGTTCAGTATTATCCTAAGGCTTATCACCAAAGATTGTTAGTTTTGCCAGGTATAACAGGCCTTGCACAAATAAGTGGAAGAGGAGAAATTGAATTAGGGAAAACTATATTTTATGATTTAACATATATCAATAACTTTTCTATTTGGTTTGATATTAAAATATTATTTGATACAATAATTAAGGTGTTTAAAAAAGAGGGAGCATTTTAATCATTTTTAAGGTGGTTGCAGGAAGTATTTTGTTTATTGTGTCTGTGATAATACTGCGAAGCATTAAGTTAAAAAATAACAAAATTATGATAACCTGTAACAGAAAACTGTTGCAGGTTTTTATTCTATGTACTATAGTGGATATAGGAGTAAAGGTTTACGCAGCTTAAAATGATAGTAAAAGACAGAATATTCAAATTAAATGATGAAAGAAGTAAAAATATATTTTATACTATATATGGGAAGATAATTCTCATGTATTTTTAGGGCGTATTCAAGATGTAAGAATGAGAAGCTAAATCAAAGATTTAGATTCTCATTTAACCAGATAATAGCTAAACTATATATGGGAATACTTACTTAGCTTTGTAACGAAGGGGGATATGTTAATGAAGAAAGTAATCATCAATGGAAATGACTTAACATTGCAAGATGTGATTAATGTAGCTAGAAATTATTATGAGGTTGAAATTAGTTCTGAAGCAGAAGCAAGAATCAATAAATCTAGAGAGATAGTTGACAAGATAGTTGCTGAAGATAAAGTTATTTATGGAATAACTACAGGCTTCGGGAAATTTTCTGATGTGTCAATTTCAGGAGAAGACTGCAAAACACTTCAAAGAAACCTTATTATTTCTCACTCTTGTGGTTTTGGAAATAGGTTAGATTCAGATATAGTAAGGGCAATTATTTTACTAAGAGCAAATGCTCTTTCAAAGGGATATTCAGGAATCAGATTATCTACGGTTAAAACTTTAATAGCAATGTTAAATAAGGGAGTTCATCCATGTATTCCAGAAAAAGGATCCTTAGGAGCTTCAGGAGACTTAGCACCATTATCTCATATGGTACTTCCAATGCTTGGAGAAGGTGAAGCAGAGTATAAAGGGGAAATACTTAGCGGAAAAGTAGCCATGGAGGCAGCAGGAATTCCAACAATTGAATTAATTGCGAAGGAAGGATTAGCGCTAATTAATGGAACACAGGTTATGACAGCAATAGGAGCACTAGCTTTATGGGATGGAATAAATCTAGTTAAGAGTGCGGACATAGCTGCAGCACTTACTGTAGAAGCTTTAAAGGGAGTAAAAGATGCTTTTGATATAAGAACTCATAGTATACGACCTCATGAGGGACAATTAGCTACAGCAAAGAATATCCTTGCATTAGTGGATGGAAGTTCATTAATTACATCTCAAGGTGAAATTAGAGTTCAAGATGCATATACATTGAGGTGTATACCACAAATTCATGGTGCATCTAAGGATGCATTAAATTATGTTATGCATAAGGTTGAAATAGAAATTAATGCAGTTACAGACAATCCTATTGTAACAGAAGAAGGAGACGTAATCTCAGGTGGGAATTTCCATGGACAACCTATGGCTTTAGCCTTTGATTTTCTAGGTATTGCCATGAGTGAGTTAGCTAATGTATCAGAAAGAAGACTGGAAAGATTAATAAATTACCAATTGAATGATCTTCCAGCTTTCTTAGTTAAGCATGGGGGATTAAACTCAGGCTTTATGATAACTCAATATGCAGCAGCAGCTTTAGTGTCTGAAAATAAAATTCTAGCTCATCCTGCCAGCGTTGATTCTATTCCTTCTTCAGCAAATCAAGAGGATCATGTCAGCATGGGAACAATAGCTGCAAGAAAGGCAAGAGACATTATAAGAAATGTAGAAAGAGTTTTAGCTACTGAAATTTTAGCGGCTTGTCAGGCAATAGATTTTAGAAATGACTTTGTTTTGGGAGCAGGTAGTGTAGTGGCTTATAGTAAAGTAAGAGAGAAAGTTCAGTTTATTGAGAATGATGTAGTTATGTATAAGGAAATTGATAAGGTAACAGACCTTGTTCGCAGTGGAGAGATATCACAAGCTGTTGAAGAAAAGGTAAAAATAAATTTTTAATATTATAAAGGTTACTTAATAATTAGGAGGGTTTACCATGGGAAGAATAGTTGAATGTATACCAAACTTTAGCGAAGGAAGAGACTTAGAGAAGGTTGAAACAGTTGTTAATGTATTTAGAGGAGTTCAAGGTGTAAAGCTTCTTGATTATTCAAGCGATGCTGACCATAATAGAACAGTTGTTACTGTAGTTGGAGAACCTGAAGCATTAGAAGCTGCAATTATCAATATGGCGGAAAAGGTATATGAAAATATAGATATGAGTAAGCATTCAGGAGGACATCCAAGAATGGGAGCTTTAGATGTTGTCCCATTTGTACCTATTGACGGAGTTACAATGGAGGAATGTGTGGAAATAGCTAATAGAGTTGGAAAAATTATAGGTGAGCGTTTTAACATACCAGTATACCTTTATGAAAAGGCTGCAACGGCAGCTCATAGAGAAAATTTAGCAACAGTTAGAAAAGGGCAATATGAAGGTTTCTTCAATAAAATAAAGGAAGTTGATTGGGCACCGGATTATGGTCCATCTGAAGTAAATGTACAAGGTGGATGTGTTGCAGTTGGTGCTAGACAGCCATTGGTTGCTTTCAATGTAAACTTAGGCACAGATAATGTACAAATAGCAGATACTATTGCTAAAACAGTTAGACATATTGGTGGAGGTCTAAGATTTGTCAAGGCTATGGGAGTTAAATTGGAGGATAGAAATATAGCTCAAGTTTCAATGAATCTAGTAAACTATGAGAAAACAGCAGTTTATAGAGCTTTTGAAATGGTAAAAATGGAAGCTAAGCGTTATGGAGTTCCTGTTATAGGTAGTGAGGTAATTGGGCTTATACCAATGGCTGCTTTAATAAGTTCAGCAGAATATTATCTTCAAATTGAGAATTTCTCTATGAGTCAAGTTCTTGAAAAGAGAATGAGCGAATAAAATTAATGGTGGTGGTCATAGGTGAAATGATAGAAGCTATTTTTATAGATGAAGCTTATGATTCCAACTAATTTTATAGGGGGAACAAACTATGTATATAATCATAAAAAATATAGATTGCTTGGTAACATGTGGAGGAGAAGGTAGAAAAGCTGGAACTAACATGAGAGATGCAGGCATAATAGAAAATGGATATGTGGTTATTGAAAGTGGTAAGATTAAAGCTTTTGGTAGTGGTGAGGGCTATTTAGAATATCAAAAGGAATATTCTAAGGTTATAGATGGCAGAGGAAAGACTGTAACTCCAGGGCTTGTGGATCCTCATACACACCTTGTTTATGCAGGAAGCAGAGAGAATGAGCTTCCAATGAAATTAAACAAGGTAGGGTATATAGAAATATTAAATAGCGGTGGGGGAATATTAAGCACTGTTAGGAATACACGTGAAGCTTCAATAGAAGAGTTAGTTAAGGTGAGCAAAAAGCGATTAGATATAATGCTAAAACATGGAACAACTACTGTTGAAAGTAAATCAGGTTATGGTCTTGATTTAGAAACTGAAAGAAAGCTTTTAAAGGTAAACAAAATTTTAAATGAGGAACATGAAATTGATATTGTATCTACATTTATGGGAGCCCATGCCATTCCTCCAGAATTTAAGGAAAATAGGGAAGATTTTATGGATGCCCTGATTAATGATATGATTCCTAAAATCGCAAAGGAGAATCTAGCTGAATTTATAGATTGCTTCTGCGAAGAAGGAGTATTTTCTACTGAAGAGACAGAGAGAATTCTTAGGGCTGGAGAAGAGCATGGATTTAAGTTGAAACTTCATGGAGATGAAGTGGAGTCCATAGGTGGAGCAGAGCTTGCTGGAAAACTAAAATGTATTTCAGCAGAGCACTTAATTGCTGCTTCTGATGAAGGAATTAAGGCTTTAAGTGACAATAATGTTGTAGCGGTGTTATTACCTTCAACTGCATTTTATTTAATGGTAGGAAGTTTTGCAAGGGCTAGAGATATGATTGATGCAGGAGTTACGGTGGCTTTAGCAACCGATTGTAATCCAGGAACATCTCCAACAGAGTCTCTTCAAGCTGTAATGACCTTTGCCTGCTTTGGTATGAGAATGCTTCCAGAGGAGATTATTAATGCAATGACAATCAATGCAGCCTGTGCAATAAATAGAGAAAAGGAAGTTGGATCTATTGAAGTTGGAAAGAAAGCAGATATCGCAATATTTAATAGTCCAAATTTAAATTATTTAATTTATCATTTTGGTATTAATGCTATAGACACAGTTATAAAAGATGGTAAGATAGTAGTTAGTAATTTATAGTTAAATAAATTAAAAGTTGAAATGAGGAGGATAAATTATGTTAGATAAAATGCATGTTAATGAATTTATAAATGAGCTTGCTTCCAATTCACCAGCACCAGGAGGTGGAAGTGTTGCTGCATTATGTGGTTCTCTTGGAGCTGCGTTAACTTCAATGGTATTTAGCTTAACTGTTGGAAAAAAGGCTTATTTAGCTTTGGGAGAAGCAGAGAGAGCTTCAGTTGATGCTGGACTAGTAAAGGCTAATGAGTTAAAGGATGAATTTTTAAACCTTATGAATGAAGATACAGAGGTTTTCAATAAGCTTATGGCAGCTTTTAAAATGCCTAAGGAGACAGAAGAAGAAAAGGCAGAAAGAAGCGAAGTAATCCAAGAAGCATATAAGGCTGCAACCAATGTACCTTTAGAAGTAGCAAGAAAAGCATATGATATCTATGAAATCATAGAGATTGCCATTGATCATGGTAATAAAAATGCTATATCTGACGCAGGAGTAGCAGCATTACTTGCACAAGCCACTATTGAAGGGGCTATAATGAATGTTAAAATTAATCTTGGTTCTATAAAAGATGAAGAATTTACTTCAGCATTAAGAGAAGAGATTAGGGTTATAAGTGAAGATGGTATGAGGTTACAACAGGAAATTCTTGCAGTTGTAAATGAACATATATAATAGAATAAAAAAATTAAAAAACTCAGCTTATAATTAAAGCTGGGTTTTTATGTTTTTTAGGAGAAAGGTTTAATAATGTAGAATAAGCTGAAAACATGGGTGTGAGTATAAAAAAAAGTCGTAATATGACTTAAATTTCTGAAAAAAATCTTGGGAAAAACTGTAACAGAATTTAAAAATGGTGTATAATGGATTTAGTATTCTAAATGGAAAAATTGGTAATATATATAATAGGTTGGAGGGACGTATATGATACTTAGATTTGAGCCTTTGGACGATAAGGTTGTGGTTGCCTTAGTAGGTGAACTTGATCATCATAATGCAGAGGAAGTTAGAATTAGAGTAGATGATATTTTAGATAATCACAGCTATAAGACTCTTATCTTTAACTTTGAAGGTGTAAATTTTATGGATAGTTCAGGAATAGGAGCTGTAATAGGGAGATATAAGAAGATGTCTTTAAGAGGCGGCAAGGTTTGTATCACAAATGTTAGACCTGCTGTAAAAAGAATATTTGAATTATCAGGTATGTTTAAAATAATTTCAATATATGATGATGTAGAAGAAGCACTAAAGAATGCTTAGGGGAGGATTGAAAAGTTATGGAGAATAGAATGAAAGTTGAATTTACTAGCTTATCAAGAAATGAAAGCTTTGCCAGAGTAGTTATTTCAGCCTTTGCTGCACAGCTTGACCCAACCCTAGATGAGATTAGTGATATTAAAACTGCTGTGTCTGAAGCTGTTACTAATGCTATAATTCATGGATATGGAGAAGAAAGTGAAGAGCAGGTTGTAAAGCTTGAAGCATCAATTATTGGCAATGTGTTAGAGGTTAAGGTAATTGATGAAGGTAAAGGAATTGACAATGTAGATGTAGCTAGACAGCCACTATATACTTCTAGACCTGATTTAGAAAGATCGGGTATGGGATTTACTGTTATGGAAACTTTCATGGATGAATTACAGGTTGTATCTGAAGTAGGTGTTGGAACAACAGTTATAATGAAGAAAGTTTTTAACTCAGTAGTGTAGGTGACAATATGAGTGATAAAGTTCATAGAAGTAATGGTTATAATTATGATGATAATAAGGAGCTTATAAGAAAAGCTAAAGCGGGAGATAATCTTGCACTAGACCTACTAACAGAGATGAATCTTCCACTTGTATCATCCATTAGCAAGAAGTTCCTCAATCGCGGCTATGAATATGATGATATTTTTCAAATTGGATGTATAGGCTTAGTAAAAGCTATAAATAATTTCGATGATAATTTTAATGTAAAATTTTCTACTTATGCAGTACCAATGATTATAGGGGAAATAAAAAGATTTTTAAGAGATGATGGAATGATAAAGGTGAGCCGTAGTGTAAAAAACACTGCGCGCAAGCTCCATTATGATAAAGATGCATTAACAAAGGTATTGGGAAGGGAACCAACCCTAGAAGAATTATCGGAATATTCGAAAGTTGACAAGGAGGATATCATTACAGCTTTAGAGTCTGCAAATAGTCTTCAATATTTATATGATACAATTCACCAGGATGATGGTGCACCAGTATTGCTTATAGATAAAATTAGTGAAGATTGTGAAGAAGATAATGATGTTATAGATAAGATAGCTCTTAAAGAAGCCTTGGCTACATTAGATGTTAAATCGCGGCAGATTATTATACTGCGGTATTTTAAAGATAAAACACAGATTCAGGTTGCAAAAATGCTTGGTATAAGCCAAGTTCAAGTATCTAGAATAGAGAAAAAGGTTCTTAAGATAATGAAGGATAGGCTTACTGGCTAATGAAAAATGAAAAATCAAAGTGGAAATCCAGGTATGATATACTCCTTGTCAAGTAGACGGGGATGTTCAGTATGCTGGATTTCTTTTTTATTATGACTCTTTTGTATTGATTTTGTTTATTTTTTTATGTTTTGCAGATACTAATTATAATTGCTTTTAGTAATGTAAATGAATGAAGTTTATAAAGGAGGAGTGTATATGAAGGTTAAGGAAAAGAAAATTAAGGATAAGTTTCAAAGTCTTTATGAAGATACTAAACCAAAAGCAAATATTTTGAAAAATTGTTTTAGAGCCTTTTGGACGGGTGGACTTATCTGTATCATAGGAGAAGTTATATTTAAAATCCTTCAAGCTACAGGGCTAGATAGAATACAGGCTATAAACTGGGAAACTGTCATAATGATTTTTCTTGGAGCATTACTTACTGGAATCGGTATATATGACAAGATTGGAGATTATGCAGGTGCTGGTTCTGTGGTACCTATTACAGGATTTGCAAACTCTATAGTTTCTCCTTCTATTGAATTTAAGAAAGAGGGATATATATTTGGTGTATCAGCAAAGATGTTTACTATAGCTGGACCAGTTTTAGTGTATAGTATTGGTTCATCAGCAATATTAGGATTAATATATTATATCTTTAGGTGGTAATTATATGGCAAGAAAAATGGGAACACAAACAGCAGAGTTAAGTAGTAAGCCTAGAATTTTAGGCACATATACTATTGTAGGACCTAAAGAGGGAAAGGGTCCTTTAAAAAGTTTCTTTGACGAGATACTTGAAGATGATACTTGTGGATGTAAAACCTTTGAAGCTGCAGAAACCCAAATGCAGCTAAAGGCTGCAAGGCAAGCGATCTCTAGTGTTAATCTTAAGGAAAAGGATATTTCCTATCTTTTTTCCGGGGATTTAATTAATCAATTAATGCCTTCATGTTTTATGGCAAGAGAGGTTAATATTCCTTTTTTAGGTCTTTATGGGGCATGCTCAACATTTATAGAAGGTATTTCCATGGCAGCCATGTGTATTGAAGGGGGTTTTGGAGAAAATATGCTGGTAGTAGTTTCTTCACACTTTTCAACAGCTGAGCGTCAATATAGGATGCCATTAGAAATGGGAAGTCAGAGGGCACCAGCATCCCAATGGACAGTTACGGGTTGTGGAGCTGTGGTTTTATCTGATAAGGGGAATAAAGTTCCTTATGTAACGCATATAACTATTGGCAAGGTTAAAGACTATGGCATAACAGACCCGAATGAAATGGGAGCAGCTATGAGTCCAGCAGCTGTTGATACAATAAAACAGCATTTTGAAGATACGGGAAGAAAGCCAAGTGATTATGATTTGATTGTTTCAGGAGATTTAGGGTCAATTGGAAAACAGATAACAACAGATTTATTAAAGGAATATGGGTATGATATCTCATCAAATTATATTGATTGTGGTGATGAAATATTTGATTCACAGGTTCAGTCCACTAATTCTGGAGGAAGTGGAGCAGGGTGCAGTGCTACTGTGATGAGTAGTATGATTTATAAGGGATTAGTATGCGGAAAATATAAGAGAGTTTTATTAATTGCTACAGGGGCTCTTTTGAGTGCAATTTCGAGCCTACAAGGGGAAAGCATTCCTGCTATAGCACATGCTATTGCCGTTGAATGTGGAGGTGAGTAGTATGGATAATATTTGGATGGATTTTGCAAAGGTTTTTCTTGTAGGTGGAATTATTTGCGTTATAGGACAGATATTAATGGATACCACAAAGTTAACTCCAGCCAGAATACTTGTTATTTTTGTTGTAAGTGGAGTTATACTTCAAGCCTTTGGAATATATGAAAAAATTGAAAAATTTGGTTTGTCAGGAGCACGGGTTCCTTTACCTGGCTTTGGATATACTTTGGCTAAAGGCGTAATGGAGGAAGTTGATAGAATTGGACTCCTTGGAGTAATTACAGGAGGAGTTAAAGCAGCTTCAGCAGGTATTGCTGCAGCTATTGTTTTTGGATATTTAATGTCTGTAATATTCAATTCAAAATCTAAAATGTAATATGATTACAAATAAAAAGACTCTTCTAGTTTAACTAGAAAAGTCTTTTTTTATAAGCTATTTTAACCTAACATTTTTAAAAAGTCATACATAGAAAATCTGTAAATTGGAACATTGTAGGTAGTTGGACTATTAGAATTGGACTCTGCACCTTGACCAGTTCCTTCACCTTCAACATCGCCATCATCTTCACCTTCACCAGGTTCGCCACCTGTATCATTACCATTTCCTCCACCTGGATTTTCAGGTTTCTCAGGCTTTTCAGGCTTATTTGGATCTTTATTTTCCTCATCCTTAGGTTTTTCTTCTTCTTTATACTCTGTTGGATCTTTATCACCAGGATCAGGAGCTAGATATTTACTATCTGTCATTACAGTAGGATATCTATTTTTATCACGAGTAATAAATACTACCTTCTCAATTTTATCTTTAGGTGTTTTATCAGATGGGAAGTAGTACTTACCATCTTCACCTTTAACAACCTCAAGTTCAACGTGTACGTCATCTAAAGTTGTAGGTTGAGTTCCAGTGATGAACATCTCAGTGTAAATTCTATTTCCTCTAGGATCTCTGCTTGTAAGCTCTGTTGGAAGAGTTCCAGAGTCCTTAGAAATTGAAACGTAAGAAATTCCACCAGGTTGTTGTACTTCTTTATATTCAAGACCTTCGTGGGCTACTTTCATCATTTGACCCCAAAGGGCAGCTGACCTATCACTACTACGAAGTCCTAAAAGACCTGCAGCAGGATTAGCAGGAGGTAAAGGACTGTTATCATCATATCCAATCCAGATTGCTCCAGAGAAATATGGTGTTAATCCAGCAAAAGTAAGGTTTCTGTAATCTTCAGATGTACCTGTTTTACCTCTAACTTCCATACCTCCAAAGATAGCACTTGGACCTGTAAATGCGATTGATTCCTTCATCATATCGTAAGTAATGTAAGCTGCTTGTGGAGATAAAACTTTAGTTCCTTCACTTTGAGGCTCAAGTAGAACCTTACCATCTTTATCAGTTACTTTTGTGTATATTTTAGCTTCGTTCATTACACCTTGATTTCCAAAGGCACCAAAGGCTTGAGCCATCTCATGAGGAGTAGTACCATCAATTTCTCCAAGGGCAAGAGCGGAGATACTTGTTTTATTATTTTCACTGATGCTTAAGCCAAATTTTTCAGCATAAGCAACAGAAGTTGATAAGCCTATTTTATCTACGATAGAAACTGCTGTGGTATTTTTAGATTGTCTAATAGCTTCACGCACAGTTATATATCCATCATATTTATCAGGTAAGTTTCTTGGACTATAAGTGCTTCCGTCAGTTGTATACTTTGAACCTACATCTCTTGGAAGAGGTCCATCAACGAATACTGAACCAGCAGTAAGAATTTGACTGTCAATGGCAGGTCCGTAAACTGTAAGTGGTTTTATACTAGAACCAAAAGCACGTAGGAAGGTTTGACCGTCATTTCCTACAGAAATCGCTCTATTATAAGACATTGCTGGATGTTCACCAACACCACCAATTAAAGCTTTTGTTTGACCATTAACATAATCTACGATTGCTCCTCCTGCTTGAACTCCTGGGTAAGCAGAAAGGAAGTCATTCATTATTTGTTGAACAGAATCCTGTAATTGTTTATCCATTGTTGTATAAATTCTAAGACCACCATAGCTGATTTTGTCATAAGCTTCAGTCTCTGTGTAACCATAGGTTTCCATTAAGTCGGCAGCTACTTGTTTAACAACTGGTCTAGAGAACCATTCATAATTCATAACATTTGAACCTGTATCAGTAAAGGTAAAGGTTAGTGGCTCTGCCATTGCTTCGTCATATTCTGATTGAGATATCTTTCCAAGCTCTAACATTTTACCTAAAACTAAAGCAGTTCTAGGGGAATCGAAAGGTTCACCTTTTTCAAATGCTGCATATGAATTGGTATAAGACATATATGGATTTTGAGCAGCACTTGCTAAAAATGCACATTGTTTTAATGTTAATTCACCAACTGATAAATCAAAATACATATTGGCTGCGGCTTCAATACCATAGGCATTACCACCTAAAAGAATGGTGTTCATGTAAGCCTCTAGAATTTGATCTTTAGAAAGTTGTTTTTCTAAGTTTATAGCTAAATATATTTCTTGAACTTTTCTTTCGATACTAGTTCTATCTTCCATGGAGCTTACTAGGAAGTATTTATATTTAATAAGCTGTTGAGTTATTGTAGAAGCACCTTGAATTTCTGCATCCGATAAACCGAGAATAATTTTTATATCTTGAATGATTGCACCACCAAGTCTTCTAATATCAATTCCTTCATGTTCATAGAATCTTTGGTCTTCTATAGAAATAAAGGCATCTTTTAAGTATTGAGGTGCGTCAGCAAAATTGACGGAAATTCTTTTTTCAGGAGATTTATATTCGTCAATTTCTTCACCTTTATCATCATATATAAGGGTTGTTTCACCATTATTCATGATTAAGTTAACGTCAAGTTCAGGAGCTTTGCTGATAAGGTGTCCAACAACACCAAATCCTGCAGCTATACCTGCAACAATCAGTAATAAAAGAGTTATATATATAACTTTAAAAACGATTTTCTTTTTCTTTTTAACTTTTTTAGGCTTATTTTTCAGGGATTTTTTATTTTTTGACTCTGTATTTTTATCATTAGGGTCTGACTTTTTTACTTTTCTATCTGGATTTTTATTTTCTCCCATATTCTCCTCCTTATGATTTAAATATACTTACACCAATATATTATAACGTATCTTAGGTTATAATTACAACATTGTATTCTTTAATGAGGTATTTCAACATATATATAGTATTAACCTTTATGATTAAATTAATTTTATTTCATAATTAAACACTGAAAAATATACATTTATTAACATTATACCAGATTTGAAAAGGAGTAATACTATGAAATTATCAATTAAGGTTAAATTTACAGTAATAATCGTACTTTTGATGGGCGGAATAGTTACTTTTTTATATACCTTAGATGATGTTGTTATGCCAAGGGTTATGGTTACCTGTGATGCAACTATGCGAGCTAAGATAACAGAATTGATGAATAAGACAATTCTAGATGAGTATGCAAAAAAATTTAATTATGATGAAGTTATGGTTACGGAAAAAGATTTAGAAGGAAACATAACAATGATGACCGCCGATACATTAAAGCTTAATGAAATTGCTACATCAACGGTTTTAAAGGCTCAAGCTGACCTTGAGAAGATTGATAAGGTTGATATAAAGGTGCCAATAGGACATATAACAAAAAATAATATACTGGCTAATTATGGACCAAGGATAACAGTGAAGGTTCAACCAATAGGAAGCATAACAACTAAGTATATTTCTGAGTTTGATTCAGCTGGGATAAATCAAACTAGACATACTATATATGTAGAAGCAACTACAAAGGTAAAATTAATTTTACCTTTTCAAAGTAGTGAATTAGAAGTTGTAAATCAAATTCCAATAGTTGAGACAATAATAGTTGGTAAAGTTCCTAATACAGCCATACAATTAAATAAGTAAATTTAATCAGGCGAGAATGAGTAATGGAATTCATTCTCGCTTTTTAACAACAAAGGTATATGAATAAAGAAAAAAAAGGAGTTTATTTATTAAGCTAGTATTAGTATAATTAGATATAAGAAAAATAGGAACTCATAAAGGAGTTCCTATTTAATAAATAAAAGAAATCCCCATAAGAGGATTTCAACCCATTTAATTTTATATTCTTAATTATTTAGATTCCCAGTTAAAGATGTAAGGAATATTTCTGTATAGATCTCCGTAGTTTAATCCGTAACCAACTACGAATAAATCAGGAATTGTAAAGCAGCAATAATCAGGAGCAATTTCAACTTTTCTTCTTTCAGGTTTATCTAAAAGAGTACAGCATTTAACACTCTTAGCTCCAAGTGCTTTAACGTGCTCAACTACAAAGTTCATAGTTATACCGCTGTCAACTATATCATCAACTATTAATACGTCCATTCCTTCTATATTATCTGGTACATCTTGAACTATTTTGCATACACCAGTGCTTTCTTCGTTGTGTCCATAGCTTGATGTTGTCATAAAACCGATAACAGTTGGTACTGTCATTTCTCTAACTAAGTCTGCAGCAAAGATAAAGCTTCCTCTTAATAATGAAAGTACATAAACTTGTTTTCCTTCATAATCTTTTGAAATTTCTTTACCGATTTTCGCAACAGCTTCACTTATCTCTTCTCTTGAAAAGAGAATATTTCTTTGTTTACCTTCCATAATAATCACACCTCAATTTATATTTACATTAATGAGTTCATAGTATAAAATTAAGATAAAATTGTCAATAGTATAAAATATGCAAAAACGGAAATCCCTAAATTAAAGCCATTATTAAATGAGCCTCCAAATCTATGATTTGGATAAGGGAAATTTACTCCTTCGAATGAATGTTAGAAGGAGTTTCCTTAAATAAAACTGTCGGGGAGATGAAGATAATGATAAATGGGAATACAGATGGAGTTAAAAATTTCATCTTAAAAAAGCTTGATACTATATATGATATGAAGCTTCAAAAGTCAGAGATATTGACGGAGGAGCTTGCACATCTATTAAAGGAAGCAACTCTTGAAATCGATAGGGAGATAAGTGTTGGAATAGATAGAAAAGGTAAGGTAATTAGTGTAGCGGTTGGGGACAGTTCAACGGTTGAAGTTCCTGCTATTGACACTAAAGAAGGGCGATTGTCAGGCGTGAGGGTAATACATACTCATCCAAATGGCAATCCAAGATTATCTGCCTTAGACATTTCAGCACTATTAAAGTTAAAATTAGACTGTATAGTTGCTATCGGAGTGGATAAGGAAGCAGAATTAATCTACGATATAGGTTTTTGTGATGTTGAGAACAACATTTTAGTTGAGGATGAGGTTAAGGATTTAAGTACTGAAGAAATTATTAACTACAAATTCTTAGAAAAACTAAGGTATATAGAAGATATATTTAAAGGAAATAAGGTTGAAGAGGAAAATACTGAAAGGGCTATATTAGTTTCAACGGAAGATGAGGAAAGTCTTGCAGAGCTTAAAGAATTAACAAAGGCTTGTGAGGTTATTCCAATTTATGAAGTTCTTCAGAAGAGAAGTAAAGTTGATTCAGCCTTTTTCATTGGTAGAGGAAAGGTTGAAGAAATAGCTTATCTTAGACAATCTCTTAGAGCAAATGTAATAATATTTGATGAAGAATTATCAGGATCACAGGTTAGAAATCTTGAAGGAGCCATTGGAGCAAAGGTTATAGATAGAACAACACTTATTCTTGAGATATTTGCAAGAAGAGCAAGAAGCAAAGAAGCCAAAATCCAAGTTGAGTTATCACAGCTTAAATATAGATTAAGCAGAATTGGCGGACTTGGAACTATGCTTTCCAGAATGGGGGGAGGTATAGGAAGTAAAGGGCCAGGTGAAAAGAAGCTAGAGATAGATAAAAGAAAAATTAGAGAAACAATTTATGATTTAAATAAGGAATTAGAAAAAATTAAAAGTGTAAGAGCTACGCAAAGAGAAAATAGGAATAAAGATAATCTATCGAAGATAGCATTAGTAGGATATACTAATGCAGGAAAATCTACTTTAAGAAATGCTTTATGCGATTTTTCTCCAACAAAATCAGCAGTAGTAAAGGAAAAGGTATTTGAAGCAGATATGCTTTTTGCTACCTTAGATATAACCACAAGGGCAATGTCACTGCCAGACAACAGATTAGCTGCTGTAACTGATACCGTTGGTTTTATAAGCAAGCTTCCACATGATTTAGTTGAAGCCTTTAAATCAACATTAGAAGAAGTTGTATATGCAGATTTACTTCTACATGTGGTAGATTCATCTAGTGATACAGCAGTTAAACAAATTGAAGTAGTTGAAGAGGTTCTTGGAGAACTTGGTGCAGGTGATAAGCCAACGCTATTAGTTTTAAATAAAATAGATAAAGCTACAGAAGAACAGCTTAATTCAATAAAAGAGAAATTCAACAACTATACTATAATTGAGATTTCTGCAAGAGAAGGAATAAACTTTGATGGGCTTTTAGCTAAATGTACAGAGATATTACCATACAAGCTAAAAACTTTTAAAGTTCTTGTACCTTATAGCGATTCAGCTGCAGTTGCATATCTTCACAGAAATGCTTTAGTTGAAAGTGAGGAATATGAAGCAGATGGAACTGTACTTGTAGTACAAGGGGACGATGAGGTTTATAATAAAACTTCTAAATATATTTTAGAAGAATAAAAAACTAATATAAGGATGGCTAAGCTAAAACTTAGCCATCAATTGTTTAAATAGGAGACAGGGGTTTGAATACAGGATTAATTAAGTACGATTGGAATTTTATTGAGAATTATACCAATGAAGAAATTAGCTACTTTCTAACTTTAGAAGGAAAATCTGTTGATGCGGTAGCTAAAATTAGAAATCTTGATAGGGCTACAGTCCAGAAGCATATAATAAACTGTAAGATAAAATATAGATATTTAGTTAAAAGTAAGTCACCAATGGAGCTTTTTATGTCTTTAAAGGATGTGCCTAAGGCTGAAAGATTATTAGTTTTGAATGGGCTAGATACAGTCAATAGAGAAAGATTAATTCACTACATATGTACGTCATATATGGATATGGATCTTAAGGATAAGGAAGCTGCCATTTGGGTAATGGGGGAAATGAGAAGCTCAACCTTCTTAGATTTACTTATTAAAGCTACGGTAAATAATCATGTTAGTATAAGAAGAATGGCGGTTTCAGCCCTTGGAAAACTTGGAGATATTAAAGCACTAAGGGCATTGATGAGGGCTTTGGATGATAAAAATCCACAGGTTGTAAGTTATGCAGTAAAGTCATTGCAAAAGCTTAATTGTAGAGAAGCCGATGAAAAGGTAAAATTATTGTATATTAGAACCGATAAAGCATACATAAAAAAGGCTTGTGAAGACTATTTTAATAACGCAAATGAAAATAATGATTAAATTTGTTGCTAAAATAGAATTAATATCAGAAGAAGTTGCTATGTTAATTAAAAAAGGGGTGGAAGAATGAGTTATTTTACTGTCAAAGGAAGTGCAGTTGCAGAATTTCAAGAAAAAAAATCTGTGTTTATAGGATATATAAAGAGGGTTACTACAGAAGATGAAGCAAAGGCCTTTGTTGCAGAAATAAAAGGTCAACATAAGGAAGCTACCCACAATGTATACGCCTATGTAGTTGGAGAAAATAAAGGGATTCAAAGATACAGTGATGATGGCGAGCCGCAGGGAACGGCGGGTATTCCAGTGCTGGAGGTTATTAAAAAGAATGACTTAACAGATGTTGCTGTAGTAGTTACTAGATACTTTGGAGGAATTTTACTTGGAGGGGGAGGCTTAATCAGAGCTTACTCTAAGGGGGCAGCTTCTGCTATTGAAGAAGCTGGAATAGTTGAAAAAGTAAAAGGAATCTATTTAAAATTTATTTTAGACTATGATTTAATAGGAAAAATTCAATATCTTTGCGGAACAAACAATTGGCATATAGAAGATACTGTTTATACAGATAAAGTAGACCTATTTATGTTTGTTGAAGTGGAAGAAAAGGATAAAGTAATTGCAGCCTTTGTAGAAGCTGCTAATGGAAAGGTCATGGTAGAAGAAAATGATCCAGAATATTTATTTAAGGAAGGTCATAGATATTATAGGGTATACTAATTAATGGGGATATTTGAAATTACTCAATAATATATGATATAATAGGGGCATTGAATTTAAAGCACAGAATTTATATATAGTACAGGAGGAATAAATATGTCAGGACATTCTAAGTGGCATAATATCCAAGCTAAAAAGGGTAAAGCAGATGCTAAAAGAGGAAAAATATTTACTAAAATTGGTAAGGAAATCATGGTTGCAGCTAAGAATGGGGGATCTAACCCAGATACTAACGCTAAACTTAGAGACGTTATTGCAAAGGCTAAAGCAGCAAACATGCCTAATGATACAATAACAAGAGCTATAAAGAAAGCTTCAGGAGAGCTTGCAGCTGTTAACTACGAGACTATTACCTATGAAGGATATGGTCCAGAGGGAACAGCGGTTATAGTTGAAGCATTAACTGATAACAAAAACAGAACAGCAGGAAATGTTAGATATGCATTCACTAAAAATGGTGGAAACATGGGAACGTTAGGATGTGTAGGCTTCATGTTCCAAAGCAAAGGGGAAATCATCATAGAGAAAACTGATGAAACCGATGAAGATGAATTAATGATGATGGCATTAGACGCTGGTGCTGAAGATTTTGCAGCAGAGGAAGAGGTATTTGTTGTAACTACTACTCCAGAGGACTTTGGTTCAGTAAGAGAAGCGTTAGAAGCTAATGGAATTGAGTTCTTAGAGGCAGAAGTTAAGATGATTCCAGATACTTACACTGAAATTGGTGAAGAAGCAGCTAAGAAATTCCAGAAGATGCTAGACATGCTTGAGGATGATGATGACGTTCAAAACGTGTATCACAATGCTGAGAGCGAATTTTTAGACTAGTAAAAAGTTGTTAAACATTGTTATATAAACAGTTTACAAAGAAAATGGATACAGAGAGTTGATTATGATGTACAGATTTAGGACACTTTATTAAGGGGTATGAAACAAGTACTGTTTTATTAACTATGACATACATTGAGAGACTTCTCGCTGTGATAAATGAGTAAATCATTTGTTGCAGTGGGAGGTCTTTTTATTATGCAATTAGACAGTTTCAAAAATGAGATTCTATGTATATTTAGTGAAGTTCATAGATAAAAACATTGATAGTAGTAGGTAATGATTAAAAATAACTGTATAAAGCTTTGGTGGATAATAGATATATATAAGTATATATAAACTTTTTTATAGAAATAATAGCTATAAGGAAACTTCTTCTCCTATGCGTTCGAAGGAGTAAGTTCGCCTTAGCCAAATCAAAGATTTGGAGGCTCATTTAAGGAGGTTTTATTATGGAAAAGGATAAGAAAGACAATAAAATGATTCAAGGGGATAACTTTGTTATGTATAATGATGTTATCATTCCATCAACGCCGGAGCAGCAGTTTACTAATGAAGATTTGCAAGCAATGGAAGATAAGGAAGAGGTAAATAAGGATTACGTAGATAAGAGAAATTCATATTTCAAGGGTAATGATGAATAATTTTCAAAGGTAAAGCTGACCTTAAGGTATAAAAATGAACACACTCATGTGAAAGTAAAGGTGGGGGTTCAAGTGCCTTAAGGTCGATTTTTTATTAGCAAGAAAATAAATAAACTAAGCATCTAAAATGTTGGTATAATTGCTGAAAACATTAATATTTATATAAGTGATAAACAATATATATGATAGGAGTAATAATGTTTAAAAATGTAATTGTAAGGCGCCCCTGTAAAGCTATGGTACAGGGTATAAAATAATTGAAGTTGATACTTCAGAGTATAGGAAGATTGATGGTGGATTAAGCTGTTTATCCCTAAGATTTTAATAATTTAATATGGAGGATGTGGAATGGTAAATAACAGCGACCTCAATAAATCAAATGGAAAACCTCGTCTTTATCTAAAGAGCTCACTGTCAATATGATAGAAGCTGCTTAATTAGATGACGAGTTTTTTATTTAGAATAAATAACATTTAATTTATATGGAAGGCTGCTATTGAAAATTTTTCACCAGATGTAGTTTCTGCCATGTAAAAGGTAGTATTTTTGATTATTTTAGTGTATATTCGTTTAATCTCATATTCTTTTATTATTAAATCTTTAGGACCAGAATAGAAGTTACGGCTTTTATCCTCTTTAAGGATAAGTTTGTTATTTACAAAAATTAAATCTGATATTATAGGGGAACCTTCAACTGTATATCTTGTAATTCTAACCATTTCATTTGGTCTAAGAGTGTTTTTTTCATAGTTCTCAATAAAACTATCTAGAACATTTACATTGAACTTAAAAAGCTGAACAAAAACTACATCACCATTTTTCACAGCCTCATCTGGCAGGTATTCTTTTGGAAGCTGTGATAATTCCTTGTAGTATAAGGCTGGAATAGTAGCATTGTATTTTGCAGACATATCACATAGGTTATCAACAGCTAATGAAGTAGTGAAGAAACACAAAATCATTGCTGATAAAATAAGGACAACCTTTTTCATAAATATACCTCCATAAGAGCTTCATTATTTGAAGCTACTATAATATTTATGTTTATAGGTTGCCAAGAATTGTTATTTAAATGTATCTATGTCTTTTACTGAAAGAGAAGTATCAGGAGTAAAGCTGTAGGAGTATTTAACATAGCCATACTCATCCTTTGTACCAAGGTCTTTATCAAAGGCATTTCCGTTGATGGTTACGGTAGAGTAGGCATAGCCAAGTTCCTTAAGAAGCTGTTGAATCTTTATTCCATCGGCTAATGCTTCATCAGCAGTTTGATTTGTTGCATCAGTAACTAAGTGAAGAGAAATGGGTTCATCAAGGTTCAAATCCTTTGACCATGAGGTGTTTTCATTCATAGAAAATTTTATAACCTCAACATTTGCTTCTACAGCCTTAAGGTTTGAAAGTAGTTGCTGCAGAGACAAAAGTATTTCTGAAGAGGCTTCTTCACTTAGCTTCATGGAAAGTTTTTCGTCTAATCGTGCATATCTGACTCCATCATATCTGATTTTTTGGTTAAAGGTTCCCTTAACTGTTACATAGTAATTTAACCCTTGAGAAAGTTTCTCTTTTTCAAGATCATCAGAACCATTTGAAATTACTGCATAGGGATCTTCACCTATTTTGATTACTTCATAGGAGTATTCCGTAAATTTAAAGCTGTATGTGCCAGGTTCAACTCTAAACTCTTCGTCAGGGTAAGTGGTTTTAAGATATTTTGTAACTACTTGTTTTCCAATAAAGCTGCTTATGGGATTACCATTAAAAGCATTATAGCAAGTTAGAATAAATCCAACTAAGATTATTAAAATTAAAGAATATATTATTTTTTTCTTTTTCATATATTACACTCTCCATAAAATTTTATAATTAATTATTAAAACTTGTTATTGTTTTATTTCTTCAATCAGATAACCGATAAAACCTCCAATAGCAGCAAAGATAAAGTGAATTATTGCAGGGAAAAGAGAAGAGATTAAGTTGGTTCCTAAAAAATTTAAAAAAGTTGTATCAATATAAGCACCCTTAGTAAAATCTATGAAATTTAGACCAAAGGACCAAATAAACATTGGTATAAAGGAAAGCATGAAAACAAGTTTTATATCTTTGTAAAAAAGATAAGTTAGAAGCCCTAACACAGGGTACCAGAGTATGAATCCGAAGCTCCCTTTAAGCATCGAGGTATTTGCAGCTAGGAAGAAGGATAAAGCTACGAAGAATATTTGGTACATTGATAGTTTTCTGTTAATTTTTTTAAACATTAATTCTTGGTTTATAGGATTTTCAATAGGAGCTGTATTAAATTCTGCTAAGGAAGCTTCAACAAGTTTCTTGCATTCTTCACAATCTTTAATGTGCTCATTTACCCATTCTGCGGTTTCTTCACTTAGCAGGTTTTCGCTGTATAAAGGCATCAAATCTTTTATGATAAAACAATTATTATTCATTATATACCTCCAATTCCTTTTGAATTTTTAATTTTCCACGGTGAAAGGTTACCCGTGTATAGTTTTCACTTTTGTTTAAGGTGTCACCAATTTCTTTGAAGGTGAGTTCACCGTATATTCTAAGGAGAACAATTTCTCTAGTTAAAGCATCTAATTTGTTTATTGCAGCCATTAATTTAAGCCGATTGTCCCTTTCCATTACTGTATCCTCTATACTTTCATAAATGGGGTTATCTATAGTTAGTTTATTTTCAAGTGCTTTGAAGTATTTTTTGCTTCTATAGTGCTTTTTCAATAAGTTGTTAGCAATTGAAAAAATCCATGTTTTTAAGGAACAGTTATTTTTAAAGGAACCGTAAGTTTTTAGAGCTTGATAGAATACTTCTTGAGTTAAATCTTCAGCCATCTCTTTACTTCCTGTTTTCATAAAAAAGAAGCTGTATAGCTTAGGTTGAATTTCTCCGTATAAGGAAGTTAAAGAAGTCATTTCACTCCTCCCATCGTAAAAAATTATAAATAATCGATTATTCATTGTATTAGTACCACAAAAGCTGAATGCGTTACAAATATTAAAAAATTTTTTTTCAATATAGAAGTTTGTAATTGTTGAACAGTACCTAGTACTGTGATATTATATGTCTCAGTAAGCTAAGTAAGATAAGTGAGGGTGTGAAATTTTGAAAAGTATAAAGGGTTACATAGGGTTAATTATGTCATTAGTTATATCCTATATTTTAATATGTTTTATAGATAATTACAGTTACTTTTGGGGAATTATTTCTAAAATAATGTCATTACTTACTCCATTCATTATTGGAGCAATTATAGCATATATACTTGCACCTTTAGTTGATTGGATGGAAATGAAGCTAAAAATGAAAAGATGGATGACCATACTTATTATTTATGGAGTAGCCTTAGTTATGACAGTAGGTTTTGTTATAATGATTCTTCCATCTATAACAAATAGTATTATTGATATTATAAATCAGATTCCACAGTATACAGCAGAGGTTGAAGCTTGGATAACTAGCAATTTTGATTCTGTTATTGGACCGTATATGTCACAGATTCAAGATACATTGTTAACTATGATTCCTAAAATAAGTGAACTTGTTAAGATAATTTTGGATAACTTTTTATCAGCTACATTTTCTGTAACTACTATAGTTGTAAATATGGTGTTAGGATTAATAATTTCTGTTTATATAATTATTGATAAAGAAGTTATCTTACAATACTTTAGAAAACTTACTTATATTATATTAAAGAAAGAAAAGGCTGGATTGTTAATAGATGTTGTTAAAACTTTCAATTCTAATATTGGTACATACATCGTAGCTAAATCAATAGATTCTTTCTTTGTTGGGGTGGTCAGCTTTGTTGGATTAGCACTGATTGGATCTAAATATGCATTGTTACTTGGGATTATCTGCGGGCTTACCAATATGATTCCATATTTTGGGCCGATAATAGGTATGGTACCAACTGTTTTAATAAATATATTCTATAGCTTTAAAATTGCAATAATAAGCTTGATATTTCTTCTTGTTTTACAGCAGATTGAAGGTAATATAATTGAGCCTAAGTTTGTTGGAGGAAAGCTTGGGTTAAGTCCAATATTAACCCTACTTGCAGTTACTATTGGTGGTGGATTCTTTGGGATAATTGGAATGATTTTATCCGTTCCAGTTATGGGTGTGATAAAAATATATATGGATAAGAGTATTGAAAAGTATAATTACAGACAAGAAATTTAGATTATATCAGGCAGAGATTCGTTGAAATATTTCTGCCTGATTTTTATTATTAAGTATTCAGTTGGTATAATTAAAGAAAAAGCTATTAAAAAGTTTATTTTTTATTTCGAATATCTTAAAATTTTCTTACATGTTAACTCTTAATGGAAAAAAGAGAGTTCCTATGGTATAATCTGTGGAGACCGAGATAATAAATATATATAAAAGTAGGGAGATTATATGGAGATTAATTTTGATTATATTGTTGTAGGCTGTGGTTTTGCTGGCAGTGTAATGGCTCGAAAACTAGCTGAAGAAGGTGACAAAAAAGTTTTAGTTATAGATAAAAGAAGTCACTTGGGTGGAAATGCTTATGATTTTGTGGATGAAGCAGGGGTGCTCGTACATAAATATGGTCCGCATATATTCCATACAAATAATGAAAATGTATATAAGTATTTAAGTAATTTTACCAAGTGGTATGATTACAGCCATGAGGTTGTAGGAAGTATCAGAGGAAATTACATTCCTATTCCATTTAATCTGAATTCTTTAAAGTTAACTTATGAGGAAGACAAGGCGGAAAGATTAAAGGAAAAGCTGCTAAAGGTTTATGGGCTAGATAAAAAAGTATCAATTTTAGAACTGCAAAATCAGCAGGATGAGGAATTAATTGAACTTGGAAAGTATATATATGAAAATGTATTTCTTTATTATACTATGAAGCAATGGGGGCAAAGCCCTAATGAAATAGATAAATCTGTTATTGCAAGGGTGCCAGTTCATATATCTTATGATAATAGATATTTTCAGGACAAGTTTCAAGGGGTTCCAAGGGATGGATATACTAAAGTCTTTGAAAATCTCTTAAATCATCCTAATATAACTGTGAAGTTAAAGGTTGATGCAGGTGACATCCTGAAGTTCACAGAAAATCAGGTTTATGTGGATAATAAGGTTTTTCATGGTGGTGTAATATATACAGGAGCTATAGATGAACTTATGAAGTGTAAATATGGAAGACTTCCATATAGAACTCTTGATTTTAAGTTTGAGACTCATAATGTAAATTATTATCAGCCAAGGGGAACAGTGAATTATACTGTAGATGAACCATATACTCGTATTACAGAATTTAAGTATCTTTCTGGACAGCAGATTAGTGGGACAACCACTATCGTTAAAGAGTATTCAAGACAGTATACAGGAGCAGAGGGGGAAACTCCTTATTATGCAATATTAAATGAAGAAAATAGAAATAAATATGATGAGTACTGTAAAGAGCTAAAGGAAGTAAAAAACGTATATCTTTTAGGGCGCTTAGCCGAGTACAAGTATTACAATATGGATCAGATTGTGGCTCGTGCCTTAGAACTTGCAGATAAAATATTAAATAATTAGTAAATATAAAGAAATAGGAGTAGTTGCTATGAAAATATTAACGTTTGTTGTTCCATGCTATAATTCAGCAGCATATATGGATCATTGTATTTCAACGCTATTAGCATGTGGTAATGAAGAAGATATAGAAATAATCATAGTTAATGATGGATCAAAGGATGATACAGCTAAAATAGCTGATAGTTATGGTGAGAAATATCCAAAGGTTGTTAGAGTTATACATCAAGAAAATGGTGGACATGGTGAAGGAGTTAACCAAGGGATAAGAAATGCAACAGGAAAATACTTTAAGGTTGTAGATTCTGATGATTGGATTGATGTAAAGTGTGGAAAAGCACTTATTGGAAGAATTAAGGAGTTAATGAAGGGTAAAGAAGAGATTGACTTATTTATCTGCAATTATGTTTATGAACATTCAAGAGACAATTCTCAGGTTGTTATGGATTATAGAGGTATACTTCCAGAAAATAAAATTGTTCATTGGGCAGAGACAAAGAGATTTAGTATAGATAGATATCTTTTAATGCATTCTCTTCTATATCGTACAGAAGTTATTAGAGAAAGTGGATTGGAGCTTCCAAAGCATACCTTTTATGTGGATAATTTATTCGCATATGTCCCCCTACCTTTTGTAAAAAGTATTTACTATATGGATTTAGATTTATATAGATACTTTATCGGAAGAGATGATCAATCGGTAAATGAGGCAGTTATGGTTAAAAGGGTAGATCAACAGTTAAGAGTAACCAATGCCATGTTAGATGCTTATGATATTTCAGAACTGATAAAAACAAATAAAAGACTAGGTATTTATATGAGAAACTACTTATCAATGATGGTGGTTGTATGCCAGATGCTTTTACTTGTTGATGGAAGTGAAGAAGCGCTACAAAAGAAAAAAGAATTATGGAAACATATTAAACAAAAGGACGAAGCTTTATATAGACACTTTAAATATGCATCAATTGCATTATTTATGAATCTGCCGGGAAAAATAGGAAGAAAGTTAGGAATAGGCCTATATAGAATAGCTAGCAGAATATATAAATTTAACTAAAGTTAAAAGGTTATTAACGCCTATTACATTTGTCTGTAATAAAATTTAAGGAAACTCCTTTTCAAAAACAGTTGAAGGAGTAAATTCACATTAACCAAATCGAAGATTTGGATGTTCATTTAAAGTAAGTGTTATAAAGAGGATGATGAATATGAAAGAGGTTATAAAGGGAAATGGAGTTTCGGAAGAACTACAGCTTGAAATGTGTGAAAGTATTAAAGAAAAGATATACAAATTTAGTCCATTGGTAGCATTGATATATTTTCCTATATACTCTATATGGTTTACCACATTAGAGAGAATTAATGTAAATGTCAATATCATTTATTCGCCATTAGATGAATTAATACCATTCTGGGAAATATTTGTAATACCATATTTGATGTGGTTTGGATATGTGGCAGTGGTTATGTTATATTTTATGTTTATGTCTAGAAGAGATTTTGTTAGGACAGGTATGTTTTTACTAGTTGGAATGACTATTTGTTTAATAATATATACTGTGTTTCCAAATGGGATAGATATGAAGCCTACAGAATTTGCTAGGGATAACTTTATGGTGGATATTGTTAAATATATATATTCTATTGATACGCCTACTAATGTGTTGCCGAGCATTCACTGTTTAAATTCTATAGGCATTCATATTGGAATTATGAAATCAAAAAAAATAAGCAAAAATAAGATTGTGTGTACGGCATCTGCAATATTAGCAGGTTCTATATGCCTATCAACAGTATTTATTAAGCAGCATTCAATATTAGATATGTTTGCGGCAATTGCATTAGCAATTCCTCTTTATTATCTTTCATATGTCTTTGATTGGAATAAGGTTTTAGTTAAGTTAACGCAACGTAAATTAGTAAAGTAACATATTAATGGTAAAGGAAATCCTATGTAGGATTTCCTTATTTTTTTAGGAGATCATTTTGTTGCTTTATTTAGTTAGTAGGTAACTTCATTTTTATGGGAATGGTCTTTGCTATTAGCATAAGAACCTATTTTAACCCCATTGATTATTCCAACATCCGCGCCATCTTTTGGATACATCTTTCTAAGTTCTGCCTGGCTATATTTGTGATCTTTTAAGCGACTTTTATTATTATCTGTCATAAGATTTTACCTCCTTAAATATTAAAGTAAAATATATAATTTGCAGAGAATATGAGTTAGGTATGAAAGAGATATCATTATGTAGTTTGTCCTAAAATAAATAAATTATGGTGGTGATAGAAGGAAATAAAGGGGAATAAAACATTTTTGGTTTTATTTGAATGTATTAAAGGAAAGTTTGTACACATACTATGAATGTAGTAAAAAATTATTAGGAGGTTTTAAAATCTATGTCTAAGTTATCAAAGAATCGTGAGCATACTCCTAGCAATCCTAAAACTGGAAATGTTAAAGATCATATATCTTCAAAAGCTGGAATAAAAGCTCCTAAGGAAAAAGAATAAATAGATATTGGGAGCATACTTCAAGAAAATGAAAATTTTAAAAAGTCATCTGAACCTATCTTTCAGATGACTTTTTAATTATGTAGCATATTTAATTGTTTGTTCACAATATCATTCACAAATAAACTTGTTCTACAATTAAATCTTTTAGAGTAAGTATTAAACAAGTTAAATGAAGGTTAAATATCATAGAAAACAAATAAATTTATATGAAATACGAATAATAAATCGAAAAAAGTGTAGAAAATTTGTGTATCATCATGTATAATAAGGTTGTAAGATGAAAAAATTCGAAAAATTTATTTAGATATGTAAGTAGTAGCTTTTAAACTTGTTCAACAAGTTTAATGAGAATTTAAAGAAATAAGTGAAGTTTATTTTCACTTGCTTATGGGGTTTATATTATGGGTGAAAGAAAAGTTGTAAGTAAGTCAAATAAAAAAATTCCAAGTTATGTGCCGATTTACAATATGATATATTCAGATATAATAAATGGATTTTATAAATATGGTAGCCAGTTGCCAAGTGAAGTAGAGCTTACAGGAAAATATGGGGTTAGTCGGAATACATTAAGACAAGCCTTAACAATTCTAAGGGAAGATGGTTTAATTGAGAAGCAGCAAGGAAAAAGCACAATTGTTACCTATAAAGAGGAAAAAAACAATTATGCAGATAAAAGAATAGATAACATGATGATAAGATGCTCTAAAGACGAAATAGATGCTATTGATATAGATTATAACTTTGGACCGCCAACGGATATCGCACAGAAAAAGTTAAAGATTAAAGCAAGTGAGGTTATACTTGCTAGTAATGTTGTTTATTATGTTGATAAAGTACCAGTTGGACATGCATTTATTCAAATTCCAGTTAAGTATATTGAAAAGCTTAACGTGGATTTAAATTCTGAAGAAGATGTATCAAAATTAATAAATAAAACCATATTTGAAATTGCAGTCTCTTCAGTTATTAATATAAGAGTTGTTAATGCAGAAGAGAATATAATTGAATTTTTGAAGATAGACAAAAATCATCAAATTATTTATATAGAAGAAATTTTACATAATGAGGATGAGACTCCCGTATGTAGGTGCAAGTTTTACTTCATACCTGAAAAATATGAGGTATCAATAAAAATTTAGTATATTTTAGTATCTAATATGCACATTAATAGTGTATAATAGATGTCTATATGTAATTATAAAATTTTTAATCTAAGGGGGAAATAAAAATGAAATTCATGGATTACTTCAAGGTTAACACAAAGACTATTGTTGCTACAGGACTCGGAGCGGCTATATTCATGCTTCTATTTATGTATGTTAAGGTACCATCACCAGTACCAGAAACAAGCTTCCAGACAGCATATGGATTAAGTGGTTTCTTTGCTACTTTATTTGGACCAATTGCAGGTGGATTAATTGCTTTCATAGGTCATGCTTTAAGTGACGCTGTTCAATACGGTTCACCATGGTGGAGCTGGGTTATAGCAAGTGGAGTTGCAAGTTTCATATTTGGTTTTGCTTACAAGAGAACAAGAGTGGAAGAAGGGGATTTCGGTATGAAAGATATTATAACTTTCAACGTGATTCAAGTCATCGGAAATGTGTTTTCTTGGCTTTTATTAGCTCCAGTATTAGATATCGTTGTGTATAGTGAGCCAGTAAAATATGTATTTACACAAGGCGCAATTGCTGCTGTATTAAACTCTATAGCTACAGGAGTTATGGGTACATTACTTTTAATTGCTTATGCTAAAACAAGAACTAAAAAAGGTAGCTTAAGCAGAGACTAATTATAAAGTATTCCTTCCCAAGTTTATTTGAAGGAGTGCTTGAAGAGTTAGCTTGAGAAACTAAATTATGAATTTAGTTTCTCGCTTAACTTTATATTACCAAATTAAAAATTTCGATGTTTACTTATGGATAAAGGGAGACTGCAATATATGAATAATAAACCAATTATTGAATTTAATAACTTTACATTTCAATATTTTAGTCAAGCCCAGCCAACTTTAAAAAATATTAATTTAAAGATTTATCCAGGAGAAAAAGTGTTGATAGTAGGGCCTAGTGGTAGTGGTAAAAGTACACTAGGCCATTGCTTAAATGGACTAATACCTTTTTCTTATAAGGGTGAGATTGGCGGAAGCTTAAAAATTAATGGCTTAGAAAGTAAAGACCAAAATATTTTTAAATTATCTAAAATGGTAGGAACCGTACTTCAAGATTCAGATGGCCAGTTTGTAGGAATAACTGTTGGAGAAGACATAGCTTTTGCATTAGAAAATGACTGTATTCCAACTGAGGAAATGAAGGAAAGAGTGAAAAAAGTAGCAGAACTAGTTGATATGAAAAACTGGTTAGAATCTTCACCATATGAGCTTTCAGGCGGACAAAAGCAAAGAACAGCTTTAGGTGGAGTAATGATAGATGATGTTGATATATTACTTTTTGATGAGCCTTTAGCAAACTTAGATCCAGCTACAGGAAAAAGCGCCATTGAGATAATAGATGACATTCATAAGCAGTCAAATAAAACAATAGTGATAATAGAGCATAGACTAGAGGATGTATTACATCGTGATGTAGATAGAATTATAGTTGTCCATGATGGGGGAATCCTTGCTGATATGCGTCCAGATGAATTATTAACAACATCTATCTTAACAGATAATGGTATCAGAGAGCCTCTTTACATAACTGCGTTAAAATATGCAGGAGTTGAGATAACTGAGGAAATGAGACCAGGACATATCGATACTTTAACACTTAGTAAAGAGGGAAAAGAGAAAGTATCTGAATGGCATAAGTCTATTTCGAAAAATACAAGCAAGGATAATAGACCGTCAATCTTAAGGTTAGAAAATGTATCATTCTCTTATGATGGTGTTAGAAATATATTAAATGATGTAAGTATAGATATTAAAGAAGGCGAAATGGTATCTATTGTTGGAAAAAATGGAGCTGGAAAATCTACTTTATCAAAAGTTATATGTGGCTTTATTAAAGAAGATAGAGGTAATATTTTTTATGAAGGAAAAGATATCAGTGGCAAAAGCATAAAAGAGCGTGCAGAGGATATTGGTATTGTAATGCAGAATCCTAATCAGATGATTTCCAAGGCAATGATATTTGATGAGGTTGCTTTAGGGTTACGTCTTAGAGGGGTAAAAGAAGAAGAAATAACTGAGAGAGTGGAAAAGGTTCTAAAAATATGTGGATTAGCTCCATTTAAATCTTGGCCTATATCTGCCTTAAGCTATGGTCAAAAGAAAAGAGTTACAATAGCATCTATTCTAGTACTTAATCCTAAAGTTATCATTCTAGATGAACCAACTGCAGGACAGGATTATCGTCATTACAGTGAAATCATGGAATTCCTAAAGGAATTAAATGAGCAAGGTGTTACAATTATTATGATTACTCATGATATGCATTTGATGCTTGAATATACACCAAGAGCTATTGCTATTGCTGGTGGAAGAAAAATTGAAGATGCATTATCATCTGTTATATTAACTAATGAGTCGGTTATAAATGAAGCTAATTTAAAAGAAACATCTCTTTATAATTTAGCAAACATTGCGGGAATCCAGGATGGAACAGCTTTTGTTCAAGGATTTATTGATTATGAAAGGTTGGTGGAAAGTAGATGAAGGCAAAGTTATTTTCCTATAACCTTGTAGACACATATATTCACAGATTATCAGGTTTAACTAAATTAATATGTTTCTTATGCTTAACATTTTCAGTAATGTTTTCTTATGACATAAGAATTAACCTAGGGATATTAGTATTCTCTTTTATACTTCTTAGAATATCTAAGATAAAGTTTTCTCAAATAAAGGTTATGATGATTTATGTTTTGGTATTCTTAGCTACAAACCTAATTCTTACCTATTTCTTCTCTCCAGAAGAAGGGGTTAAAATTTATGGTACAAGACATGAACTTCTACATTTATTTGGAAACTATACTATAACTTTAGAACAACTATTCTACTTAGTAACAAAATTCTTTAAATATGCATCGGTTGTTCCACTAGGCATTATCTTCTTATTAACTACAAACCCTAGTGAGTTTGCAGCTGCTTTAAGTGGAGTAGGGGTAAGCTATAAGGCATCTTATGCTGTAGCTTTAACTCTTAGATATTTTCCAGATGTTCAAAGAGAATATCATGATATAAGTCTTTCACAGCAAGCTAGAGGACTTGAAATGTCATCTAAGGCTAAGCTTTGGGATAGATTTAAAAATTCAGTGTTAATAGTGATACCACTTATATTTTCAACTTTAGATAGAATAGAAAATATAAGCAATGCCATGGATTTACGTGGATTCGGTAAAGAAAAAAAGCGTACATGGTACAATAGAAAAAAACTAACAAAAGAGGATTATATAGCTATTGCAGTTTCAGTTGGGATATTTATTGCAACAATTTTTATAACAGTATTTGTTAATAAAAGTAGATTCTATAATCCATTTATATAAACTTAGGGGAGGAAATTAATATGAAACCAATGTTAGTATTTCAAACAGACTTTACTTATAAAGAAGGGGCAGTATGTGCGATGTACGGCGTTGTTAAAAGCGTTGACAGAGAGCTGGAGATTATTGATGGTACACACGAAATACCTCAATATGACACTTGGAGTGCTTCATACAGATTATATCAATCAATGAGGTTCTGGCCAGAAGGAACAGTATTCGTATCAGTTGTTGATCCAGGTGTTGGTACACCACGTAAGGCATGTGTAGCTAAAACTACAGATGGATATTATGTAGTGACTCCAGATAATGGTGCTTTAACTCACTTAAAAGCATGGGTTGGAATTGAAGAAGTAAGAGAAATAGATGAAACAGTAAACCGATTAAGAGGAAAAGGAACTGAAGGAGTTGCAATATTCCACGGTCGTGATTTGTTCGGATACTGTGCTGCAAGACTTGCAAGCGGAATCATCGATTTTGAAGGTGTAGGTCCTAAGTACAGTGTTGATGAAATAGTTTGCCATGAAATATTAGAGCCATCAGTTGAAGGAAACAAGGTTTGTGGTATATTTGAAGTCAATGACCCTAACTTTGGAAACCTATGGACTAATATTCCTTTATCAATGTTTAATGAAGCTGGATTTGAGTATGGTGATTATTTAAAGGTTACTGTTAAACATGAAGGCAAAGTAGTTTATAGTGATAAAGTTCTATTCCATCAGTCATTTGGATATGCTAAAAAAGGTGATGTAATGATATATAACAACGAGCTTATGAAGGTTTCTATGGCTGTAAGCCAAGGAAGCTTATGCAACAAGCATAACTTAAGCTTTGGATCTGATTGGGTAGTTGAATTCGAAAAGTAGGAGATATAGTATGCTTATCAAGGCAAATGAGGAACATAGATTCAAAATTATGGATTATTGTAAAGCAGAGCCATCTATAAACCTATTTATTATGGGTGATATAGAGAACTTTGGTTTTGATAGTAGTTTCCAAGATGTCTGGATGCAGGTTGTTGGAGAAAAATTGGTTGGAGTGGTGCTAAGGTACCACGACAACTTTATTATCTACAGTAAAGACTTGGATATAGACGTTGAGGAAGTAAATTGCCTTTTATCCAAAATGGATAGTAAGGTTATCAGTGGAAAGCTTTCTGTAATAAATCTTCTTTATCCCTTAGTTGCAGAGAATTACAACAAAAAAGAAATGTTTTTCTGTGAACTTAAAGATGGAAGCTCTTTAAGAAAAGAAGAGACCGATATTGTGGTTGCTGAATATGAAGATGCTATGGAAATAGCAGAAGCTTATGGATTGATTAAAGAATTCAAAGGTATGTATTCAGATGACGTACAAGAAAGGTATAAGCAAATAAGTACCCGTATTAAAACTAAAGAGGGTATTCATATGTTTATGAAGGAAAATGGGAAAATTATAAGCCACGGTAATACTACAGCAGAAACAACTGTTGCAGGTATGATTGGCGGAGTTTTCACTTTACCTGAATATAGAAACAACGGATTAGGCAGTAAGATGGTTGGAGCTTTGGCTTCAAGTCTTCTTTCAAGAGGAAAGTCTGCATGTCTATTCTTTAATAATCCTGATGCAGGAAAAATTTATTACAAATTAGGATTTAAAAACATTGATAAATGGGCAATTTTAGGGAGGAAATAAGAATGAAGAAAATATTAGTTTTTCAAAGTGATTTTGGATTAGTTGACGGAGCAGTTGCAGCAATGTACGGAGTTGCACATGAAGTGAGTGAGGATTTAAGATTATACAACTTAACTCATGACATAACACCATACAATATAAGTGAAGCATCTTATCGTTTATTCCAGGCAGTTGAGTATTGGCCAAAGGGTTCAGTATTCGTGTCTGTAGTAGACCCAGGTGTTGGTTCTAGCCGTAAGAGTGTAGTGGCTTTAACTAAGGATGGACATTACATTGTTACACCAGATAACGGAACTTTAACACATTTAAAAAAATATGTTGGAATAGTTGCTGTTCGTGAAATAGAAGAAAGCAAGCACCGTCGTCAAAACACAGAGCATTCTTACACTTTCCACGGAAGAGACGTATACGCATTCACTGGTGCTAAGCTTGCATCAGGATCAATAACTTTCGAGGAAGTTGGAGAAGAATTAAGCGTTGAGAATATAGTAGAAGTTGAGTTAGGTGAAATTGTTAAGACTGAAGGCGGAATTCAGGGAAGCATAGATATCCTTGATGTTCGTTTCGGAAGCTTATGGACTAACATAACTAGAGAAGACTTCTTATCGGTTGGATTTGAAGTAGGTGAAAAGGTTGAGGTTATTATTAAGAATGGACCAAACCTAGTTTATAACAACCTTGTATTTTATGGAAAATCTTTTGCGGATGTTCGTATAAGTGAACAAATAATCTATGTTAACTCATTATACAGAATGGCTTTAGCTATAAACCAAGGAAACTTTGCTAAAGCATACAGTGTTGGTACAGGAATCAACTGGACAATAGAATTTAGAAAAGTAAATAGATAATTTATATGACGCCAATTAAATAGTTGGCGTCTTTTATTAGGAAAAAATGAGAAGAGGAGCTGTATTATATTTAGCATCTCTTCCCGTTTCAGGAATGGAGTTATTAATTTAGTTTATCTTTAATGATACATATACCTTGGGTCATTGTTCCCATTGGACAGTATACGCACCAGGATTTTGGCTTAAATAAAACCATAGTAATAACACCTAATAGGGTAGAGGTAACCATTAAGCTGTAAAAACCAAAAGCAAATTGTGCAATCCAAGGAGTTATATTAGTTAAGTCAGTAAAATTCCAGGGAAGCTTAAAGGTCCAGAAAAGTGTAATCACTTCTTTTAAATTGTTAACTTTATTAAATACTAAATAGGTACTGAAAAGCATGTTAGCAAACATAGTTAAAAAGAAAATTAGAAAACAGTATCTAAACCATTTTGATTTTAGAAATTTAGGCATGGGTTTATTTCTTGAAAATTTTGTGCCGAGTAGAGCCAGGAGCTGACCTCTTCCGCAATAGCGATTGCAATAGGCTTTATTTTTATTAGTAAAGCTCATGATTAAAGGAATAAAGAAGCATATTAGACCTATCCAGGCAAATAGAATGTTGAATAAACCTAAAATTAAGTAAATAGATGAAACTACCCACATGTAATCGAACCAATATTTTTTCTTCTTCATGTTACACCTCCTCTTTCCTAATCTCAATGGTTGAAGCTGGACATGCTTTAGCGCATTTTGAACAGCCTACACATTTTGTAAAGTCAACTTCAGCATAAATACCTTTATAAATATGAATTGCTTCTAGGGGGCATTCTTTTTCACAAGCACCGCAAGCAACACAGTAGTTTGTGTCAACATAGGCTTTTTTCTTCATTTTAATATTAGTCATATATTCCTCCTATAAAGTATTTATTTTAGTTATGTTTAAATTATATATTTTAGTGAAAATTTTGTTTGTGATTAAGTCACATATGAATGATTTACACAATATAATAAAATCGATTTTAAAATGTTCAAAAATCATATATAATGTAGATAATGTTGGTAAATAATAAAAAATGTACATAAAGAAGAATTAATATTATGGAGGCATGTTATGTTAGAATTTAAGTTTTTACATGGTGAGGATGAGTTTGTTTTAGGAGAAGATAATCTTACTTATATAGATAATGAAGAGGTAGAAGACTTTGATTTAGAAGAAGTTATAGAGCTTTTAAATGAAACAACTGAAGAAGTTGATTTTGATTATGAGTATTTTGCTGATAAATGTGAAGAGTGTGGTGGAGGAAAAGCTGTAGACAAAAAGCATTATGGCTTTTTAGAGTATCACTTTTACATTTTCACTAAAGAGGGAAAGTATGTAATGAGTAATATAAGTAAGGAGTTTGAAAATATTTCGTATACCCAATTAGTAAAGGAAAAGAAAATAGATAATAGCTATATAGTATCAGTTTTAGTTTGTGAGGATTGTAAGACTTATAATATTGCTATAGAACAATGCGACATGTAACTTTAGTTTAGAATGTCTGAATGTAGAATTTAGAATGTTGGAGGAAATTGTTACAGAATTTCTTATGAATGATTCTGATTTTATCATTAAATTGAGAAACGAAAGTTTTGTAGAGAATATAATTTACTGATAAATGTAAAATAAGAACTCCTGGTGGAGTTCTTATTTTTACATAGCAATAAAAAAATCAACGTTATCTGAATTTCAACCATCATTCTACATTCTTAATTTAAAATTCTACATTACAATAAAGCTTTGAAGGTGAAAGATGTTTGTAATATAAATAAATTTACATAATCTTCTTAGTGCATGTATAAAAAAACTAGACTTGTCAACAATCCCTAATAGAGGAGGGATTGTATGTTTGATAGAATTAAAAAAAATGCGAAATCATATATAATTTTTGTGTGTATAGGTATAATTGTCTTTTTACTTAGTTATACTGTTAGTATAAGTATTTTAAGAGGAAATGATGGCATTTTAGGTTTTCTTGGAAGTGCAAAGCAAACAAACACTTTAGCAGAAGATAATGTCATCATTAATAAGAATACAGAAATTAAATTTGTTCTTAATTATGAAAACTGTATAAATAAGGTTAAGGCAAGTGAAGCTTTGGATCAGCCAATAAATGTTGAACAGGATAAGCTTTTAGGATTAACGGAAAAGGAAGCAGAAAAGATTTTTTCTAGCTTTGGCTATAAGATTGATAAATTTTCAAGTGATGAAGTTGTATTTGAAAAAAGTATCCCAGGGTTCAGCTATAATGATGATTCTTACTTTATAGGAGTAGCAGAAGATAATGTTGTTATTTATAAAAAAAATAATAATGATACTATGGAGATTGCTCAGGATAAGATCATAAACCCTAAGGGTGACGGAACTACTTACTTACAGGTAAAAGACATAGAAAACAGAGGTAATTTATTAAAAACCTTTTATGAAGGTAAGGCTGATTACCAGTTTTCAGATATACAAGAAGCTATTGAGTATGCTCAAGCTCTTTGTAGCACATAGTTTTAAACAAAAACCTAAGAACTGTATTCGTTCTTAGGTTTTTGTTTGCTAAACTTTAATATAGTTTATATTGAATTGTTCGGGTATAGGTGGTAAAGTATATAAAGGAAACTCATTATCAAAAACAGTGGAATGAATGTTTATGAGTAAGTTCGAGGAACTAAATCAAAGATTTAGACTCTCACTTAACTTCGCCTTAGCCAAATGTAAAATGCACGATGTGGAAGTTCTGCTTGCCAAATCATAGATTTGGAGCATCACTTCTTGAGGGGATATAAGGAAACTCATTCTCAAAAACAGTCGAATGAGTAAGTTCGCCTTAGCCAAATGTAAAATTTGGAGGCTCACTTAAGGGAGTAGGTGGTTTAATGTACGAATACATAAAAGGGATTTTTAAGTCCATAGAAAAAGAATATATTGTTATAGAGTGTGGAAATATTGGATATAAAATTTTCACATCAGGAAGTACGATTTCAAATATGCCTTCTACGGAAAATGAAGTTAAAATCTTCACACATCAAATCGTTAGAGAGGATTTTATTGGATTGTATGGTTTTTTAACTAAAGAAGAAATAGAAATGTTTAATCTTCTTATAGCCATTAATGGAGTAGGGCCTAAGGCTGCTTTATCTTTAATGTCTATTGCTAGTGTTTCAAATCTTAAATATGCTATAATTACAGAAGATGAAAAGCTGATTGTAAAAGCACCTGGAATAGGAAAGAAAACAGCCCAAAGAATAATCCTTGAGCTTAAGGATAAGGTAGGAAAAGGTGAAGGTGTTCATGTGACATCTTTAGAAGAGCTTGTTGATGGACATAGTGAAAAGCTTGCAGAAGCGGTAGGAGCACTTATTGCTTTAGGATACTCTGATAAAGAGGCTGAAAAGGCAGTTGAAAAAGCTGATAAAACGAAGAACGTTGAAGAAATTATTAAAGAATGTTTAAGAATATTAATGGGATAATGTAGAACGGAGGGGTGTTATGGACGATAGATTTATCACCTCTAATATAGTAGAGGAAGATTCAGATGTTGAATATTCCCTAAGACCCCAACGTCTTAAGGAATATATAGGCCAAGAAAAGGTTAAAAAGAAGCTGGATATATTTTTGAAGGCTGCAAAGATGAGAAATGAAGCGTTGGATCATGTGCTTTTATATGGACCTCCAGGACTGGGGAAAACTACTCTTGCTAATATAGTAGCTAAGGAAATGGGAGGAAATCTTAAGGTTACATCTGGACCGGCAATAGAAAGAGCTGGAGATTTAGCAGCTTTGTTAACTAATTTAAATGCTAATGATGTTTTGTTTATAGATGAGATCCATAGATTAAATAGATCGGTTGAAGAGATTCTTTATCCTGCAATGGAGGATTATGCTCTCGATATTGTTATTGGTAAAGGAGCAGCAGCAAAATCTATAAGATTAGACTTGCCAAAGTTCACTTTAATAGGAGCAACAACGAGGGTTGGATTATTAACTGCACCCTTAAGAGATAGATTTGGAGTTATGTGTTCTATGGAATATTACACAGAGGAAGAACTTAAAGAAATTGTTATAAGGTCTTCAGATATTTTAGGAATTGAAATGGATGAAGCTGGTGCTTTATGTCTTGGTAAAAGATCAAGAGGAACGCCAAGAATTGCTAACAGGATTTTGAAAAGAGTCAGAGATTACTCTATGGTTAAAGGTGTGAGTAAGATTGATAAGGAAATCGTTGAGCAGGCTACAGAGTTATTGGAGATTGACTGCGAAGGTTTTGAACGTTTAGACAATAAAATATTAGAAGCTATCATTGATAATTTTGGTGGGGGGCCAGTTGGCCTTGAAACACTAGCCTATTTTATTGGAGAAGAGGTCAATACTATAGAGGATGTATACGAACCTTATTTAATTCAAAAGGGCTTTATAATTAGGACGCCAAGGGGAAGAGTGGCTGGACATAAGGCTTATGACCACTTAGGAAGAATTATTCCAGATCATATGGGGCAATTAAGATTTTAAATATGAGAAGTTAGGAAACAAAAGAAAGTAAAGGGGTGTCGGTTTTGAAGGTAAAAGATTTTTATTTTGATTTACCACATGAGTTAATTGCACAACATCCAGTGGAAAAAAGGGATGAATCACGATTAATGGTTCTAAATAAAAAGACAGGTGAATTAGAACATAAAGTGTTTAAAGATATAATTAACTACTTAAATCCAGGGGATTGTTTGGTTTTAAATGATACAAGAGTTATGCCAGCAAGATTATATGGGGCTAAAGAAGGATCTGGCGGTAAGATGGAATTTCTTCTTTTAAGAAGATATCCTGATGATGTTTGGGAAACTCTTGTTAAGCCAGGTAAAAGAGGAAAAGTAGGAGCTCGCTTTGTTTTTGGCAATGGAGAACTTACTGGAGAAATAGTTGAAGTTTTAGAAAATGGAAATAGAAAAATTAAGTTTTTCTATGAGGGTATTTTTGAAGAAGTACTTGATAGGTTAGGAGAAATGCCATTACCTCCATATATAGAAGAAAAACTTGAAGATAGAGAGCGTTATCAAACAGTATATTCTAAAGAAGTCGGTTCAGCAGCAGCGCCAACAGCAGGACTTCATTTTACGAAGGAGCTTTTGGAGGAGATTAAAGCTAAAGGAATTAAGATTGCCTTTGTTACTCTTCATGTTGGACTTGGAACCTTTAGACCAGTTAAAGCAGAGAATATTGAAGAGCATGAGATGCATTCAGAGTTTTACATTTTAGATGAAGAGAATGCTGAAATAATAAATAATGCAAAGCAAAATGGTGGAAGGGTAATAGCAGTTGGTACTACTTCAAATAGGACTTTAGAGAGTATTGCTTCCGAAGATGGAGTTGTTAAGTCACAAACAGGATATACAAGTATATTTATTTATCCAGGATATAAATTTAAGATAGTAGATGCTATTATTACTAATTTCCATTTACCGGAGTCAACTTTAATTATGCTTATAAGTGCTTTCTCAACTAGAGAGATTGTGATGAATGCATATAAGACTGCAGTAGAAAACAAATATAGATTCTTTAGCTTTGGAGACGCTATGTTTATTAATTAGTGTGTATATCATAAAACTAAATTGAAGATTTGGAAAAAGAGAAACTTATTTTCGAAAACAATGAAATGAGTAAGCCCGAAGGACTAAATCAAAGATCTAGATTCTCACTTAAGATTAACTTTGTTCAGAATAGGGAAGGACGATGTACAGGTGTATAAATTATTGAAGAAAAGTGGAAAAGTTAGACGTGGAGAGTTTACGACTCCACATGGAACAATACAAACTCCAGTATTTATGAATGTTGGAACTCTTGCAGCCATAAAAGGTGCTGTATCATCTATGGACTTGAAAGAAATAGGTTGTCAAGTTGAGTTATCAAACACTTATCATTTACATTTAAGACCGGGAGATAAGGTTGTTGCTGCTAATGGTGGACTACATGAATTTATGAATTGGGATAGACCAATTTTAACAGATTCAGGCGGATTCCAGGTGTTTTCTTTAGCCGGACTTAGAAAGATAAAAGAAGAGGGTGTTTATTTCAGCTCTCATATAGATGGAAAAAAGATATTCATGGGACCGGAAGAAAGTATGCAGATTCAAAGTAATCTTGCATCAACAATAGCCATGGCCTTTGATGAATGCATTCCAAATCCATCAACTAAAGAGTACGTTGAAAAATCAGTTGCAAGAACAACTAGGTGGCTTGAAAGATGTAAAGTTGAGATGGATAGATTAAACTCTTTACCTGACACAATAAATAAAAAACAGATGCTATTTGGAATAAATCAAGGTGGTGTTTATGAGGATATCAGAATAGAACATGCTAAGACTATTGCTAAAATGGATTTAGATGGATATGCAATTGGTGGATTGGCCGTTGGTGAAACTCATGAGGAAATGTACAGAACTATTGATGCTGTAGTACCACACTTACCACAAGATAAACCAATATATCTAATGGGGGTTGGAACTCCAGAAAATATACTAGAAGCAGTAGCAAGAGGTGTGGATTTCTTTGACTGTGTGCTTCCAGCTAGAAATGGAAGGCATGGACATGTATTTACCAAGTATGGTAAAATAAATATCATGAATGCTAGATTTGAACTAGATAAAAGACCTATAGATGATGGATGTCAATGTCCTGCATGTAAGCATTATTCAAGAGCATACATAAGACATTTATTCAAGGCAAAAGAGATGTTAGCCATGAGATTATGTGTACTTCATAATCTATATTTTTACAATAAGTTGATGGAAGATATTAGAGCTGCTATCGATGGTGATTATTTCGAGGAGTTCAAGGCACAGAAACTTGCAGAGTGGAAAATAGGCGATAAATAGGGTATCTATTAAAAATTAATATATACATATATGATTGAAAGGAGTGGTTTTAAATGCAACAATTAGCAGCATTTATTCCGATGATACTTGTATTTGTATTATTTTACTTCATGATCTTCGTACCAGAGAAGAAAAGAAAGAAACAATACAACGATATGATAACATCATTAGTAGTTAATGACGAAATCATGACTAAAGGTGGAATTATGGGTAGAATCATTAATCTTCAAGATGATTTTTTCATCCTTGAAAGCGGCCCAGATAGAGCAAGAATAAAAATGAGCAAACTAGCAATTGCTTCTATTACAAAAAAAGCTAATGAGCCTACTGAAGTTCAGTAGGAAATCAGCATAAATCCCCTTATATATGAATATTTATTAGATATAGGGGGGTTTAAATATGTATAAGAAATTTAACTATTCAGCCATTGGTTTTGGGGTTCTTAGAGCATCAATATTAACAATATTATTTGTCTTAGTATATTCGCTGATAACTTCATTTCTTAATCCAAGCGATACAGTTACTTCTGTATTTTTAGTAATTGCAACGCTTGTTAGTGTTGTCTATGGTTCCATATATGCAGCATTAAAGATGGGAAGTAAAGGATGGTTAGTTGGATTATTAGTGGCATTATTTTATATGTTGATAATTTTTGCTGCGTCCTTAGCTTTTGGTAGGGGATTATCATTTCAAACGAGAGACATAGTTAGATTAATCCTTGCGCTAGGGGCAGGTTCACTGTCAGGAATGCTTGGAGTTAATTTATAGATTTATTAACACTTGGAGGGATTGGGAATGAAACACATAAAGACAATCAATAAGTCTAACATTAAAGAAAGTTTAAAGAAACCAGGCTGTAAAGAGTGCGCTAACTCTTGTCAATCAGCTTGTAAAACTTCTTGTACAGTAGCTAACTTAGAGTGTGAGAACTAATCATTTTTTAAGGCAGTAACACATGTTACTGCTTTATGTTTAGTTTAGGAGGAAAATAAATAATGGAATTAATACATAAATTTAGACAAGGTGATGACTTTTACGTAATCGATGTTAATTCAGGTTCAGTACACGAAGTGGACGAGCTTGTATATAATATGCTTGATTCTGATAAATTAAAGAGCTTAGATGAGCTTAAGGAAATCTATAAGGATAAGTATTCAGTTGAAGAAATTGAAGAAGTATATGGAGAGTTAAAGACTTTAGTAGATGAAGAGTTGTTATATTCTAAGGATTTATATGAAGGAATAGCCATGCTTAGTGAAAAAGCAGAGGTTGCAATAAAAGCATTATGTTTAAATATAATTCATGATTGTAATTTGAAGTGTAAATACTGCTTTGCCGATGAAGGTGAATACAAAGGATGCAGAAAATCCATGAGTGCACAGGTTGGTAAAGATGCTATAGATTTTGTTATAAAAAATTCAGGAAAAAGAAGAAACATAGAAGTTGATTTATTTGGTGGAGAGCCACTAATGGCTTTCGATACAATAAAAGAGATTGTTGACTATGCTAGAGAACAAGAGAAGATATATAACAAAAACATTAGGTTTACAATGACTACAAATGCTACGCTTTTAGATGATGAGAAAATGGATTACCTAGATAAAAACATGGGTAATATTATCTTAAGTATAGATGGAAGAAAAGAAGTTAATGATAAGGTTAGAATCAGATATGATGGCACAGGATCTTATGATACTATCCTTCCAAAAATAAAAAATATGGTGGATGTAAGAGATAAATCAAAGACTTATTACGTTAGGGGTACATTTACAAGAGAAAATACTGATTTTTTTGAGGATGTTAAGCACTTTGTAAATGAAGGATTTGATGAAATATCTATAGAACCAGTTGTTCTTCCGGATGAACATGAACTTTCTTTAAGAGAAAGTGATTTACCAACAATATTTGAGCAATATGACAAGCTTTGTGAGTACATGATACAGAAGCATGAAGAAGGAAATGAGTTTAAATTCTATCACTTTAACATAGATCTTCAAGGAGGTCCATGTATTTATAAGAGAATTTCTGGTTGTGGAGCAGGTCATGAATATGTGGCTATTACTCCAGATGGAGAAGTATATCCTTGTCATCAGTTCGTAGGTAACCCAGACTTCTTAATGGGGGATATCTATAATGGGGTGAAAAACTTTAAAATAGTTCAAGAACTTAAAGATGCGCATATCTATAATAAGCCGACTTGTAAGGGATGCTGGGCAAGATTCTACTGTAGCGGAGGCTGCCAAGCAAATAACTTCAATTTTAATGGAGATGTTCATATACCATATGAGATAGGCTGTAAAATGCAAAAGAAGAGAATTGAATGTGCAATAGCTTTAAAAGCGAAAACTTCTAAGTAACTAATTAAATAAGCCCTTGGACTATTGGAGTTTCAAGGGCTTTTCTGCATAAAAATGTAGAATTATGAAATTAAAGGATTCAAGTATCTTTATAATTAAGAAAACTTCGTTAATTATTATCAATTCGCTTGATTTTATACATGAAATAAATGTAAAATAAATAATTGATAGGACTATTAAGAAAAATATTTTAATAAAAAACAGGAAAGGGGATAACAATGAAGAAGAAAAGCGCAAAAAGTGGAGTAATACTAGTAGTTTGTACAGTATTAATTGCTATGTTTGCCTATTGTGGACTTTTTGGAGTTAATTTAGGCGATTATAGAATTAAAACCTTTGGAAGCAACATCAATAAGGGATTGGACTTAGTTGGAGGAACTTCGCTTTTAATGGAAATAAAGGAAGATAACGTTGATGATGATGTAGTTACAAGAACTATGGAGCTAATTAAGATGAGAATTGACCCAGACGGAGTTAAGGAAGTACAAGTGAGCCAAGAGGGAGGAAAGAGAATAAAAATTGAAATCCCAGGAGAATTTGATACTGACGGCGTTATTGAAACAGTAGCTAAAACTGGTGAATTAACATTTGTAGATCCAAATGGAGAAACTATATTAACTGGTAAAGATGTTAAGGAAGCAGGGGCATATATAGACTCTGAAGGTAAATACTTAGTAAGTTTAGAGTTTAATGAAGCAGGTAAAGAAGCTTTTAAAAATGCAACTGAAGAGTTTTTAGGAAAACAGATTGCAATAAAAATGGACGAAGAAACCTTAACAGACCCAGTTGTTCAATCTGTAATTACAGAAGGAAAAGCAAGTATTTCAGGTATGGCTTCTTTAGAAGAAGCAAATAAAGTTGCCAATATCATAAATTCTGGTGCACTTCCAGTGGCGGTTGAAGCGATATCAGCTAAAACTGTAGGACCAACTATAGGAGCTGAATCTCTACAGTTAAGTAAAAAAGCTTCAATGATAGGGGTTGCATTAGTTGTATTATTTATGACTATATTCTACAGAAGGCCAGGTTTTGTTGCATCAATATCACTTGCATTATATTGTTGTATTATATTAACTATATTTGCAGAAACAGGGGTTGTTTTAAGCTTAGCAGGTATAGCAGCGCTTCTCTTAACAATTGGTATGGCTGTTGACGCTAACGTGTTAATTTTTGAAAGAACAAAAGAGGAGCTTAAACTTGGAAAGTCTATTTCAACAGCAGTTGAATCAGGGTATCAGGGAGCTTTATCTTCAATTTTAGATTCTAACATTACAACAATCATTGCGGCATTGGTGCTATATTTCCTTGGAACTGGAGTAGTAAAAGGTTTTGCTACAACTTTATTTATAGGTATTCTTGTAAGTATAGTAACTGCTTTATTTGTAACTAGATTCCTTATGAATTGTGCTGTAAAAGCAGGATTTATTACTAAAGCATCTCACTTTGGTATCAAAGGAGGAAAAAGCAATGAATAAAATAATAGAAAAAACTAGAATTTGGTTCTCTATATCAATAATCATAATCCTTATTGGTTTTGGATTTATGATGTTTAAAGGTTTAAACTATGGTATAGACTTTAAAGGTGGTACTCAAATTACTGTTCAAATGAATCAACAATTTGTTAAAGGTGATGTTGATAAAATAATAGATGAGTTTGCTGCAGGTAAATATTCTTCAAAAGTTGTTAACGATGGAGAAGAGTTAGAAATCATTGTTCAAGAAGGGACTTTAGATGAAAATCAAGTAAGTAGTCTTATAGCTAAAATTGGTGAAAAGTATTCTTTAGAAGAGGGTTCTTATCAAACAGAGACAATTGGAGCCACTGTAGGAAAAGAGTTACAAAGAAATGCTTTCTTAGTAGTTGTTGTTGCTAGTATAGGAATGCTTATATACATTTCTATAAGATTCGAGTTTAGCTTTGCTATGGCAGCTATTATAGCTCTTATACATGATATTTTAATTACTTTAGCTGTATATGCTGTAGCTGGAATACAAATTAACACTCCATTTATTGCAGCTATACTTACAATTGTAGGATACTCTATTAACGACACTATAGTTATATTTGATAGAATAAGAGAAAATCGTAAGAAGCACTTAAAGGCATCTCCTACAGAGGTTGCTAATATGAGTATAAAAGCTTCTATGACTAGAAGTATAAATACATCTATTACAACTTTAATAACAATTACTTGTCTATTTATATTTGTACCAGCTATAAGACCATTCTCCTTACCTTTAATAATTGGTATAGCAAGTGGAACTTATTCATCAATCTTTATTGCATCTCCATTATGGGTAATATTTAAAAATGTTAAGGCTAAAAAAAAGGCTAAAATTAGAAATGGTGTAGCTTAAAACCAATAAAAATTATAAAATATGGACAAATTTCGAGGGTGAAAAACATTTTACGATGTTTTTCACCTTTTTTATAAGAAATTATTTGTATTATTGCTAGTTTTAAATTATAATATATGTGTTTTCTATTAATTTGGAGGAGAGCATATGGAGTATAAATTAAGTAGCAAAGTGAGTAATCCACTTTATTTAAGAAATATGAATATTGCATTAAATAGAATCGTAAAAGCTATCAATGAGAGGGAAAAGATAGTTATATATGGCTATCATGACTTCGATAGCATATGTGCAATCTCTCTTCTAATGTTAGTGTTAAGATATGTAAATAGTGATGTAGAATATTTCATACCAAGTACATATAGAGAAAATAGAAATTTAAATAAAGAAGATGTTGAAGAGAATATCCTTTGTCTTGGTGCCAATTTAATAATAACTGTTGGTTGTGGAGTTAATTCAAGGGAAGAATTAAAAATTTGTAAGGAGAATAGCATTGATGTTATAGTTACAGATTATCATGATTATGTTTTAGAAGATGATAATTGTATTACCATTAATCCGGCGCAGCCACAGTGTAACTATCCATTTAAAGATTTTACAGCATGTTCTCTAATATATAAATTTGTAGAGGTAATTGCTGATTACTATAAAATAAGTTCTATAAGAAAGTATTTAGATTTAGTAATGATGGGAATAATTACTACAGGTATAGAAATTAAAGATGAAAACAAGTTCTTCGTTGATGAAGGGGTAAAAATGCTTAAGATTACCAATAATTATGGTGTAATAGCCTTAATGAAGGAACATCAAAGGAGCTATGGAGAGTCAATGAAGTTTTATGATGAAGGGATTAAGACCTTACTTCCAAAGATGATTTCAAAGAACAATCCTGATAATGCGAGGATAATAGTTGAGCTATTTACAACAAATGACAGTTATAGAGCAAAACAGATTTCAAAGTACTTGTATAAGGAGCTTATGAGAAGAAAAGAGAACTAACTAAATATTGTAATGATCACCTTCGAGGTATTGCATAAGCAATTAAAGTTAATATATAATTTAATTAAGACTAGAACAAGATTTAGTTTAGTCGTTAGGAGGAATAATGATGGATTTAAAGGAGAAAGTAAGAGTAATTGAAGGATTTCCTAAAGAGGGAATAAGCTTTAAAGACGTGACAACATTATTACAAGATGGAGAAGCCTTAAAAGAATCAATAGATATATTTAAAAATCACTTAAAAGATAAAAATATAGATATAATAGTTGGACCTGAAGCAAGAGGTTTCCTATTTGGAGTTCCAGTAGCTTATGCGTTGGGTGCAGGATTTGTACCAGTTAGAAAGCCAGGAAAGCTTCCATATGAAACTATCCAAAGCTCATATGACTTAGAGTATGGTAGTGATACTTTAGAAATTCATAAGGATGCAATAAAGCCAGGACAAAGAGTTGCAATCATAGATGATTTACTTGCAACAGGAGGAACGGTTGCAGCTGTTGCTAAGTTAATAGAGCAGTCAGGTGGAGAAGTTGTTGCCATTGACTTTTTAATAGAATTAACGGGATTAAAGGGAAGAGATAAGATAGCAGATTATGAAGTTATGTCTGTTATAGATTACGAATTCTAATGAAGGCAAATTGCAATAATTGAGGTTCTAAGATATAATTTATTAAGAGATTTAATAGATGGCTGGTTCTTTATAACCAGCCTTTAGTTTTAGGAGTGTATTACGATGATTGATAAATTGATAGAAAAAATTAATAGCAATTGTCATAATGTAGATATCAACCTAGTGAATAAGGCTTATGAGCTTGCAGCAAGTGCTCACAAAGATCAAAAAAGGGTGTCAGGAGAGCCTTATATTATCCATCCAGTGGAGGTTGCTTGTATACTTGCAGAACTTGGGCTCGATACTTCAACTATAGTTGCAGGGCTTCTACATGACGTGATTGAAGATACAGAATATACATATGAGCAGATTTGTGAATTATTTTCGGTGGAAATTGCAAATCTTGTTGAAGGTGTCACTAAGCTGGGCAAATTTAAGTATAAGACTAAGGAGGAGCAACAAGCAGACAATGTTAGGAAAATGCTTCTTGCTATGGCTAGGGACATAAGAGTTATACTTATAAAGCTTGCTGACAGATTACATAACATGAGAACATTAAAGTATATGCCTGAGGCTAATCAGAAGGAAAAGGCTAAAGAGGTTCTTGACATATATGCACCTCTTGCACATAGACTTGGTATTTCAAAAATCAAGTGGGAGCTTGAAGATTTAGCTTTAAGATATTTAGAGCCAACAGAATACTATGATTTAGTAAAAGTTATTGCAGAAAAAAGAACTGAAAGAGAAGAGCAAATAAGCCATATTATATCTCAATTAAAATTAAATCTTACTATGGGGGGAATTGAAGCTGATATTGAGGGGAGACCTAAACATTTCTATAGTATATACAGGAAAATGATGAAGAGTCACAAAACAATTGATCAGATATTTGATTTAACAGCAGTGAGAATTATAGTAGAGGATATTGGAAGTTGTTATGCGGCTCTTGGAATAGTACATACAATGTATAAGCCTATACCAGGCAGATTTAAGGATTATATTGCAATGCCTAAGCCAAACTTATATCAATCATTGCACTCCACCGTTATAGGGCCTTTTGGAAAACCATTTGAAATCCAGATAAGAACCTTCGATATGCATAGAACTGCTGAATATGGTATCGCAGCACATTGGAAATATAAGGAGAACAATCAGGATGATTCGCTTGACTCTAGACTATCATGGCTTAGAGAGATGCTTGAGTGGCAGGGGGAAACTGCTGATGCAGAGGAATTCATGGAAGGCTTTAAAATAGATTTATTCTCTGATGAAGTTTTTGTGTTTACTCCAAAAGGAGATGTAATTCCACTTCCTTATGAATCAACGCCTATAGATTTTGCCTATTACATACACACAGCTGTTGGACATAAGTGTGCAGGAGCTAAGGTTAATGGAAAAATAGTTCCTCTTGAGTATAAGCTTAAAACAGGAGAAATTGTTGAAGTTATAACTACAACAAATGGAAGAGGACCAAGTATTGATTGGTTGAAAATTGTAAAAAGCAATCAAGCTAAAAGTAAAATTAAACAATGGTTCAAAAAAGCAAATAGAGAGGAAACAATTACCAAGGGAAAAGAAATTATAGATAAAGAGTGTAAGAAAGTAAACTGTACATTTAGTCAGATATTTAATGAGGATATTATAGAAAAAACTATCAGAAGATATAATCTCAAGTCAATGGATGATTTATATCATGGATTAGGAATAGGAGATATAAATCCAACAAGTATGATTACTAAGCTTAAGGATGCTTATGATAAGGAACATACTAAGAAACTTAAGATAAGTGAATTAACCTTTGTTGAAGAAGAGCAACCTAATAAAAAGAAAAAGGTTACTAATGATTCAGGTGTTACAGTTAAGGGTATGACTAACATTCAAGTTAGATTTGCACGATGCTGCAGCCCAGTATATGGCGATAAAATTACAGGGTATATAACTAGAGGAAAAGGGGTATCCATTCATAGAAGTGACTGTAAAAATATAATAGCATTACAAGAAACAGAGCCACATAAAATAGTAGAGGTTTCCTGGGGAAAATCTAATAAGGAACGTTACACGGCAGATATTGAAATTAAGGCTGAAGATAGACAGGGGCTTCTTACTGAAGTTATTGAAGTGCTTGGAAGTATGAAGGTTAATATTCTATCCATTAGTGCTACTACAAGTAAATATGGTATAGCAATGATAACATTAAAAATTAATATAAGCAGCATAGAGCACTTAAAAGAAATTAAAGCTAGACTTAGAAATATTCAGGATGTAACTGAAGTTTATAGAAAGAAGCGTTAGAGATAGGGAGTGTTATTGTGAGAGCGGTAGTTCAAAGAGTTAAATCATCTAAAGTAGAAGTAGATAACAAGGTTATTGGTGAAATAGGAAAAGGAATTAATCTTTTAGTAGGTATTAGCAAAGATGATAATAAAGAAGATATAGATTATATAGTAAGAAAAGTTCTTGGAATGAGAATATTTGAAGATGAAAATGAAAGAATGAATTTTTCACTTCAAGATATAGGTGGAGAACTGCTTGTTATTTCTCAATTCACTTTATATGGAGACTGTAGAAAAGGTAAAAGACCAGACTTTATGAAGGCTCAAGGAGGAGAGAGAGCTGTTGAGCTTTATAATGAGCTGGTGGAAGCTTTTAGAAAAGAAGTGCCAAATCTTCAAACAGGAGAATTTGGTGCAGATATGAAGGTTGAAATCATCAATGATGGTCCTGTAACTTTATTATTAGAAAGCAAAAAAGACTTTTAATAGTATCCTAGACAGAATTTTAGAATAGATTATATTAACACACCTTCCTATTTGTTTTCGAAGGTGTGCTCTACGGAGTAAGTTCAAGTGAGTAAATCAAAGATTTAGAGTGTTATTTTGGGGGCATTACTTCTGGATACTCACTTATGTGTGAAAATTTTATGTTGATTAGGAGAATGATAGTATGATTATTAAAAGAATTATGGCTGGTGTTAATGCAGTTAACTGCTATATAGCATTTGATGAAGAAACAAGGGAAGCGGTAGTCTTAGATCCAGGTGGAGATGTGGATGATATCAGTAAAGCCTTAAATCAATTTGGAGCGACGGTTAAATATATTGTTTTAACCCACGGACACTTTGACCATACTACAGGAGTAGAGGAACTTAAGAGTATTGTTAATGCACCAGTTGCTATGGCTGCAGGAGATAATGACATGTTTTTAAAAGGTGCAATGTATTATGGACCACTTCCAGAGGGTGGAGCAGATATTCTTTTAAAGGATGGAGATACTCTTGAATTTGGTGGTCATACTATGACTGTTATGGCTACACCAGGTCATACACCAGGTGGAATCTGCTTATTAGTTGAAAATGATATGTTTACTGGAGACACTTTATTTGCAGGGTCTATAGGAAGAACAGATTTAGTAGGTGGAAACTATGAAACAATCATAGATAGCATAAAATCTAAGCTTATGCCTTTAGCTGATACTGTAGCTGTTCATCCAGGACATGGCCCAAGCAGTACAATTGGAAGAGAAAAGCTTATGAATCCTTTCATGAGATAGTTAATTTAACAATAAGGATATGATATAGATGACAAACAATATTAAAGCTATAAAAATAAAGCTTAACCATATGAAATACAGATATGATGTGTTTTTAATGATAAATCTATTCTTTAGCTTTATTGATATAGATTTTGGAGATGAGGATTGGGACTTAGCTATAGATATAGAGAAGGACGAAATTCGTATTCAAAATAAGGATGAAGCAGAGGCTTTTGTTTATAATATTAATGAAGAATATAAGCCTTCAGAGGAGATTAAAAAGAGCATATTTATATATCTAAGAGAGAGAACCAATAAGGTGCTACCTTGGGGGACTTTAGTTGGAATAAGGCCATCAAAGAAAGCCCTTGACCTTTTAGAAAAAGGATATGATGAAGAAGAGGTTATAGCACATTTCAAGGAAAGACATGAGACTTCAAGAGAAAAGGTTCAGCTGTGCATTGATGTTGCTAAGTATGAAAAGAGTGTTGTAAATAAGGATACTGATACTATAAGTATTTATGTTGGTATGCCATTCTGCCCTACAAGATGCGTTTATTGCTCCTTTACAGCAAATCCAATAGGAAAATCTAAATCCTTAGTTAAGGATTATATTGCGGCTTTATCTAAAGAAATAGCAGCAATAAGTGATTATGTAAGAAGTAAAAATTTAAATATAGAAACAGTATACTTTGGTGGAGGAACACCTACCTCTGTTAACAATGAAGAGTTCGAAGAAGTAATGAATAAGATATATCATGCCTTTGTAGAAGGAAATGATGTAAAAGAATTTACAGTAGAATGTGGAAGAGTTGATAGTATTACTAAAGAGAAACTGGAGTCTATGAAAAGATATAAAGTTGATAGAATTAGTATTAATCCACAGACCTTAAATGATAAAACTTTAAAACTTATTGGCAGAAATCATAATACAGATGCCATATATGAGTGCTTTAAAACTGCAAGGGAACTTGGGTTTGATAATATTAATATGGACTTAATTGTTGGTCTTCCAGGAGAGAACTTAGAAGATATTAATAGAAGCTGTGAGGGAATTCTAAAAATGAATCCGGATAACCTTACCATTCATGGTTTATCTGTAAAAAGAGGCTCAAGACTTTATGAGAATATGGTAAACAATATAACACATAAGGTACCTGATCAAGATGAGCTTAATGCCATGTATGAAGCTACTAAAAAGCTTTCTGAAGATATGGGAATGAAGCCATATTACATGTATAGACAAAAAAATATGGTTGGGAATATGGAGAATGTGGGCTATTGTAGAGATGAAAAAATCTGTATTTACAACATTCAAATGATTGAGGAAAAGCAGACTATTATTGCCCTTGGAGCAGATGGAGTTTCGAAGGTTGTATTTCTAGATGAAAATCGTTTAGAGCGCTTTGCTAATGTTAAAGATGTCAAGGAGTACAATAGCAGAGTCGATGAAATGATAGAAAGAAAGATATCACTTTTGAATACTTTATATTAAAATTTAAGAGAATTGAGGGAAGTTGTTCCCATTAAATTGTTGAAAAACCATCCCTATTGATGGATAATATTTATTGTAAATTATATTTAATTTTAAACAGGAGGAATTTACATGGGTGAATCACTTAATGGACTTAAGAGAACCATCATGTGTGGTGAAGTAAGAGAATCAAATATCTCTGAAAAAATCACTGTAATGGGTTGGGTTCAAAGAAAAAGAAATTTAGGAAGTCTAGTTTTTGTTGACCTAAGAGACAGAACAGGATTATTACAGCTTGTATTTGGCGAAGAAATAAATAAAGAAGCTTTTGAAAAAGCAGATTTAGTTAAATCAGAGTATTGTATTGCTGTAACAGGTGAGGTTATAAAAAGAGAATCTCCAAACACTAACCTACCTACAGGAATGGTTGAGGTGAAGTGTGAAAGCATTAAAATACTTTCAGAATCAGAAACTCCACCAATATACATAAAGGAAAATCTTGATGCCAATGAAAATCTTAGATTAAAGTATAGATATCTTGACCTTAGAAGACCAGATATGCAAAAAATCTTAATGATAAGACATAGAGCTGCTAAGGTTGTTAGAGATTTCTTAGATGAGCAAGGATTCTTAGAAATGGAAACTCCAATGCTTACTAAGAGTACTCCAGAGGGAGCAAGAGATTACCTTGTACCAAGTAGAAACTACCCAGGAATGTTCTATGCACTACCACAATCTCCACAAATATTTAAGCAGCTTCTAATGGTTTCTGGATACGATAAGTACTTCCAAATCGTTAAATGCTTCAGAGATGAGGATTTAAGAGCAAACAGACAGCCAGAGTTTACTCAAATAGACTTAGAAATGAGCTTTGTTGAGCAAGAGGATGTTATAGCTTTAAATGAAGGGTTACTTCAAAGAGTATTCAAGGAAGTTAAAGGTATAGATATACAACTTCCAATAAGAAGAATGCCATATGCTGAAGCTATGAGCAAATATGGTAGTGATAAACCAGACCTAAGATTTGGAATGGAAATTCAAGATATAACTGAAGCGGTTAAAGGAACAGAGTTTGCTGTATTTAAAGGAGCTATCGAAAATGGGGGTTCAGTTAGAGCAGTTGTTGCTAAAAACTGTTCAGATATGGGAAGAAAGAAAATTGATAAGTTAGGTGAGTTCGTTAAGACTTACAAAGCAAAAGGACTTGCATGGATAGCTTATAAAGAGGGGGAAATTAAATCTCCAATATCTAAATTCTTCTCAGAAGAAGAAATGAATAACATATTAAAAGCTGCAGGAGCAGAAGTTGGCGATTTAGTCCTTATAGTTGCTGATGTAGATAGTGTTGTGCTTCAATCATTAGGAGCTTTAAGATTAGAGCTTGCTAAGGAACTTGGAATTCTTGAAGGAAACAATGAATTTAACTTCGTTTGGATTACTGAATTCCCAATGTTCGAATATGATGAAGAAGAGAAGAGATATGTTGCTCTTCACCACCCGTTCACAGCACCAATGGATGAGGACTTAGAACTTTTAGAAACTGATCCAGGAAAAGCTCGTGCTAAAGCTTACGATATAGTTTTAAATGGAGAAGAGTTAGGTGGAGGAAGTATAAGAATTCACGATACAAATCTTCAACAGAGAATTTTTAATCTTCTTGGCTTCAGTGATGAAAGCGCATGGGAGAGATTTGGATTCTTATTAGAGGCCTTCAAATATGGTCCACCACCACACGGCGGACTTGCATATGGTCTTGATAGAATGGTTATGTTCCTTGCTGGAACTGATAACATTAAAGATGTTATTACCTTCCCTAAAAACCAAAATGCATATTGTCCAATGAGTGAAGCACCAAACGTAGTTGACAAGAAGCAACTTGATGATCTAGGTATAGAAATTAGCAAGGTAGAAAAAGCTGAAAAAGAAGAACAATAGAATTGATTTATCATAAATTAATTTTTTTACCATCATATACTAATAGTAGACAAGAATAAATGACATATTTCCGGATATAATAAGTTTATAAAGCTATTGATACATTCTTTTATTTTCAATTTTTTATTTGCAATTCGCGTTGGATTGCTATATAATATGATTAAAGATTATTCTGCTGTGTGCGTATGAAGTGGTTTATGTTGAGCCAACACTTTAACATTGTGGCTGATGCTCTTATTATGGAGTGTTGACCGGTCATTTTATGACTGGTACCAGATATAATAAGGCGATTCCACCCCTGGTAGACAGGGTTCAAATATATCATGGAGACGGCATGGCGGTGTATCAATAGTTTTAACATTTAGGAGTGAATATTTCGATATTCGCTCCTTTTTAAATGTATTGAATAAAGTGAAAAGTTATGTTGAAGTTATAGGAGAATTAGTTGAGAATTTAGAAAAGCTATTATAAATATTGACAATATACAAAATGGGTTCAGCTACAAGGCTGAACCTATTTTAATGTAGAAAATAAATTTTAGTATTCACTCATAGGTTGAGTTCTTCTAAAAATACTAGTTATTATTAAAAACTCTTATAAAAGTTAAAATTTAATTAAGCTAATCGATTAGAAAATAAAGTTTAAGCCTTTATGGGAGGAAATATAAATGGAAATGTCAATAGGAAAACAGATTAAAGCTCTAAGAAGTGAAAAGGGGGTAACTCAAGAAGAACTTGCAAATTATTTAGGTATATCATATCAAGCAGTTTCAAAGTGGGAAAATAATGTTACAGCACCTGATATTCAGCTTTTACCAGAGCTTTCAGTATATTTTGGAGTAACTATAGATGAACTTTTTAAGTTGCAAAATGAAGATAAATTAAAGAGAATAGATAATATGATAGAAAATGAAAGGTATATTTCAGAAGAGAAGTTTACTGAAACGGAAAAATTTCTTTTAGAGCTTATAAAATGGGATAATCAATGTTCAAAAGTATTTTATCTTTTAGCAGAGTTATACAATAACAAAGGAAATAGAGCAAAGGAAACTGCTGCCGAATATGCTAAGAAAGCTTTAGAAATAGAACCTAAGGAAAAGCATTATCATTCTATTTTAATTAAAGCTTGTAATGGAGCTTTTGGAGATTTTTATTGTAATAAGCATCAAGAATTAATAAATTATTATAAAAAGTTTACAGATGAAAATACAGATTTAAGGTTAGGGTATGCCTTCTATTTTGATCAGCTAATGGATGATAGAAGATTAATGGAGGCAAAACAAGTTCTAAAGCAAATGAATGAGCTTGGAGCTCATGTAGAAAACATTGCTTTTGAAGGAGATGTTGAACTAGCTCAAGGAAATATAGAAAGAGCTATAGAGCTATGGAATAAGAATGTTGAAGTGTTTAAAGAGAATAGTCTTGCATATTTTATAAGAGCTGAAAGGCTAATGAATATTGAAAGATATGAAGAAGCTATAAAAGATTTTAGAACAGCTTTAGATATGCAGCAGAGGCCAAGATATACAGAGATGGCAGAAGCCATGGCACAAGCTTATGAGATAATTAATCAATACGATAAAGCTATAGAAGTTCATAAAGAAAAAATTCAAATTCTAAAAGAGGACTATGAAATATTAAATGGTGAATTAATAGATGAGACAATAAGGAAAATTAAAGAACTAGAAGCTAAAATACAACAATAGATATAAATAATAAAGGAAGTGCATAAGCACCCATAAAGACTGCTGACATACATGATGTTAGCAGTCTTTTTTATTTCATCTATTTAAAATAATTAAAAGTAAAAAATTTATTTTGAATTCTTAAGTTTATTGATTTCATTTTTAAGATTATTTACTTCGTTATGTAGTTCGTTAATAGTTTTTTTTAGTTCATTTAAATTAAGTTCTTGATTTGAGAAATTATTCACAGAACTATTTGTCGTTGGATTTTGAGATACATTTTGTTGACTTTCATCACTTGAATTATTGCAGTATGGGTTAGCAGCGTTCCTATATATGGGGTTATATATTCTACCAGGTCCACCTTGGAAATATTGTTGCTGAGCATTAAAGAGTTCAATTGATTGACCAAGCATCATAAGCCAGTTAGCAACGGCATTTTGAACGTTGAATGGCATTTTCCCGGCTAGGATTGCGCCGAGGAGAGAAGTACCAACTATCAAGAGCTGTGGGTCCATATCTTGGAAGCCGCCGGGGATGTCACTATCAGCACAGCGAGAAGATTCATCAGCTTCAGCGTTTTTATTTCCAAATTTACAGTTATCACATTTATCATTACTACTATTGTAGGAGTTATTACAAAATTTTATAAAGTCTTCAAGGCTATTGAATTGATAGCTACTCATATGAATTCTCCTAAAAAGTTATTCATTATCATAATAAGCAAAAAAAATGCTTTTGCCACAAAAGTATAGGTATAGAATATATTAAAAGTAATAATTAAATAAAATTGGTTCAAATTTCAATTTCATGTATAATTATAGTTATAGATAGTTGCTTTTTAATATATAGAGAAAGAGTATCAACAATACTTAAAATAATGAATTAGTATGGGGGATGATGGTTATGTTAAAGTACAAATGTTTAGTTCTTGATCATGATGATACTGTTTTTGATAGCACAAAGGATATACATTATCCAGTGTTTATGCGTGCTTTGAAGGAATTGAGACCAGGAATGAGTATGACTCTTGAAGAGTATAATTTGGCTTGTTTTGATCCTGGATTTAGTGAGTTTTGTAGTGATATTTTAAAACTTACAAAGGAAGAGATGGATTATCAGTTAGTTAATTGGGATAATTATGTGAAAGAGCATATACCTTCTTATTACGAAGGTTTTGATGAGATTTTAAAAAAGCAAAAGGCTGAAGGCGGATTGATTTGTGTTGTTTCTCATTCTTTAAGTGATAACATACAAAGAGATTATATAGAGAGTTTTGGGTTATCTCCAGATATGATATTTGGATGGGATAGAGGTGAAGGGTATCGAAAACCAAATCCATTTCCATTAGAAGAAATAATGAGAGAGTTTAATCTGAAGCCAGAGGAACTTCTTATGGTAGATGATTTAAAACCTGGATTTGATATGGCTAAAAAATGTAATGTAGATTTTGC
>JARKVD010000010.1 GCA_029851835.1 Clostridium sp.
GCTGCGCTCTAATTTGTTTCGCTGACTTGTTAAGTCATTTATTTGATAGATTAATTTCTATCGGAATTAACTGGTTTTACCTTTATTTCTCTGTTTAATTTTCAAAGATCATCTCTTTTGTTTCATCAGCACCGGCTGACTACTTTTTAAATTTTATCATCATCACTTCGTGTTGTCAACAACTTTTTAAAACTTTTTTTCAATCTTTTTTCTGATTGAAATTTGTTTCTGAAGTCTTCTCTCTCTCGAGATGTTCGCACCACTCAGCGACGAGATTTATCTTACCATAGAAAAAACTCACCCCATACTTTCTATTGTCATTTTATATTAATTTATATTTAAAATTCATAGTTTTTTATATGTTTTTCTATGTTTTTCATATAGTGACACACTGGGTAAAGTTTATATTAATATTACTTATACACTTCGTTAAACCACACCCCTTTTACAGAATCACCCTTTATTATTTAATAAACAAATCATTATCCCAATTTTATATTATTAGAAACAAAGGTTTACTCTTTTTCTATATATTCAAATATAACATTTATATAATCTACTTTAAGTGAATCTCCAAATTTTTAATTTAGCCAGACAATCTCACTCAGCAAAACTCATTTTGCATGAATATAATAATAAATCCCCCTTACTATTCACTATGACTAATTCTTAAGATCCATCTCTTCCTTCTATAGTCATTTATTATTTTAATACAATAGCATCACCAACCTACTTTACTCATTTAACACCCTTGAACCCCTTTCACCTCACAAACCACAACCAACTATAACCTCTATTTAAACTTTCATCATCTTTAATTAATAATTATATTAACTAATAATGTTGAGATTTGATTAATTACTTTAAGTAAGGTTGTAATATATTTATTATAATGAATCAATGGGTATCCAATAAGCACAAGAGCAGAATCTGTTATCAATGGATATACAACTTATCCCCACCAGTAAGTTTAAATAAGATATTTATCATATCCAACACATATTAATTTCTATCATTCTATATAATCAAAGACAATTAGGCTCATTAACCATAAAACAATATGAATCAAGAACAAAATATTTAAATGACTTGAGCAACAAGGTAGACCCTTTTAAAAAAACATATATAAATATTATTGTTATGATATAAAATCATAAAACATCAAACTTTTAAAATCCCCAATAATAAATAACAAAAATAAAGGCTAAATTTAGCTGAAAACTAAATTTAGCCTCTTTTCTAATTAATTATTTTAATCCATTGACTATATCTTTATATTTATTGCCTCTAATCTCAAAATTAGCAAACATATCAAAGCTGGTACACGCAGGAGCAAGAGTTACGATATCTCCATCTTCTGAAATTTCTACAGCTTTATTAACTGACTCTTCCAAAGTCTCAACTATATGAACAGGTACTTCAATACCTTTTTCCTCTTTAAGCTTATAAAAAACAGACTCAATTTGCTTTTTTGCCTCTCCTAGTAATATTAAAGATTTGATATATGGATACCCTTCAAAAGCCAAAGAATCAAAAGGAACCTTTTTATCTCTTCCACCCGCAATAAGTATGACTGGTTTTTCAAAAGCTTTAAGACTGGCTAAAGTTCTTGTAGGACTTGAAGCAATAGAATTATTATAGAATTCTACACCTTTATAATTTCTAACAAACTCATTTCTATGCTCTACTCCTGTGAACGTAGTAGCAACTTGTTTCATATACTTAACATCAACCTCATCTGCTGTCATTGCAAAGGCCGCTAATAAATTCTCTATATTGTACATCCCTTTAAGAATAACTTCACCTTCGTCACAAACCTTTTGCCCTTTAACAAAAAGTTCCCCATCTTTATAGTAAGCTCCTTTCTCTATAACATGCTGCCTACTGAAAGTGTATACTCTACCTTTTTCTTCACCTTCAATCCCCTTAGTTACATCATTATCATCATTTAATACTAAAAGATCATTACTTCCCTGGAATCTGTATATATTCTTTTTAGAATCTATATACTCATCTAAATCCTTATGCATATCTAAATGATTTGGAGACAAATTGGTAATTAAGGCTACATCTGTAGATGTATCTATAGTCATAAGTTGAAAACTGGATAACTCAAGAACAACTCTATCATCCGGTTGAATCTCTTCGATTCTAGTAAATAACGGTGTTCCTATATTTCCTCCAACCCAAGTTTTATAACCTGCAGCCTTTAATATAGCATACACTAAAGAAGTAGTTGTTGTTTTTCCATCACTTCCTGTTATACCATAAATTTTAGCAGGACAATATCTAATGAACTCTTCCATTTCAGAAGTAATATATGCCCCTTCTTCTTTAGCTTTAGTAAGTTCTTTGCCATCTATTCTCATTGAAGGCGTCTTAAATATCACTTCAAAGCCACTAAGCTTTTCTAAGTACCCATCTCCTAGTTGGAATTTAACTCCCTTACTTTCATATTTACTAACCACTTCATTTAACTCTTCTTTTGTTTTTTTATCGAAGGCAGCGACCTTCGCTCCAAGGTTTATCAAAAACTCAATTAAAGGTATATTACTAACCCCTATACCGACAACTGCTACATTTTTATCCTTAATAAATTCTTTGAACTCATTAAAATCTTTTTTCATATTAATTCCTCCAGCATCTAATTACTTATGCTTACATAATTCTTCTATTAATTATATCACTTAGTTAGCCTTTTTTAAAACCATACACTTAATACACATTACAATTCTCACTAAAGTCATTCCCTTTTTTCCCCTTATTTCTCCATCATTATTTAATTTTTGTTTTTTATTCATTTTTTAAATTCAATTTAACTATATTTTTTATAAAAAACCCTTGCTATACAAAAAACACTATGTTATAATTTGTTTGTGCCGTAAGTAAAGATGTTAAAACTTTTCCCCAAAGGTTTAGCATTGCACATAACATATCCCCATGATTAAACCCTATTTTTTACCGGATGCAAATCCGGTTATTTTTTTACCCTTTTTCAGCTATTCATCCTTAACTTCATTTCATTTAAATTTATATCCATATATTATACATATATAACATTTAATTATATTTAAATAAAAAAGTCGCAAGAAACATTCTTTCTTACGACTTAAATAGTTATTTTATTAGGGAAACTCCACCTCATTTCTTTCGGTGGAGTAAGTTCATGTTAACCAAATTAAAATTTGGACATTCACTTAAGGAAACCCCTTCTCATCTTCATTCGAAGTATCTATCTACTGATTAAGTTCGAGTAGCTAAACCAAAGATTTTAAGTATTACTTTGGGTTCCTCCCTTAAAACTCCATTTTTTCTTCTATATAAGCTACTAATTCACTAATCGGCATTCTTACTTGTTCCATTGTATCTCTATCTCTTACTGTAACAGTGTTATCTTCCATTGTATCGAAGTCTACTGTTATACAGAACGGAGTTCCGATTTCATCCTCTCTTCTATATCTCTTACCGATGCTTCCAGCTTCATCATACTCAACTGGGAACTTCTTAGAAAGCATTGCATAAACTTCTTGTGCTTTATCACTTAATTTCTTACTTAATGGAAGTACTGCTGCTTTAAATGGAGCTAATGCAGGATGTAAATGCATTACTGTTCTAACATCTCCACCTTCTAACTCTTCCTCTTCATAAGCTTCACATAAGAACGCTAAAGCAACTCTATCAGCTCCTAAAGATGGCTCAATACAGTATGGGATATACTTCTCGTTTGTTGTTGGATCAAGGTATGATAAATCTTGACCTGAATGCTCCATATGTCTCTTAAGATCATAATCAGTTCTATCAGCTATTCCCCAAAGTTCTCCCCATCCAAATGGGAATAAGAATTCGATATCACAAGTAGCATTACTATAGAAAGATAATTCTTCTTGATCGTGATCTCTGAATCTTAGATGCTCTTCAGTCATTCCTAAATCAAATAAGAATTTTTTACAATATTCTTTCCAGTATTCAAACCATTCTAAGTCTGTTCCCGGTTTACAGAAGAACTCAAGCTCCATTTGCTCGAACTCTCTAGTTCTGAAAATAAAGTTTCCTGGAGTTATTTCATTTCTGAAGGACTTACCAACTTGAGCTATTCCAAATGGCACCTTCTTTCTTGATGTTCTTTGAACATTTTTAAAGTTAACGAATATACCTTGAGCAGTTTCTGGTCTAAGGTATATTTCACTTTTGCTGTCTTCTGTAGTTCCTTGGAAAGTTTTAAACATAAGGTTAAACTTTCTGATTTCTGTGTAATTCATTTTCCCACACTTAGGACAAACCACATTATGCTTTTCAATATACTCTTTATATTCCTCATTAGTCCAACCATCTGCTACTGCTACTTCAGCTCCTGATGCAGTCATGTGATCTTCAACTAATTTATCAGCTCTAAATCTAGCTTTACACTCTTTACAATCCATTAATGGGTCTGAGAAACCTCCAACGTGTCCTGTTGCAACCCAAACTTCAGGATTCATTAATATTGCACAATCTACCCCTACGTTATATGGGCTTTCTTGAACAAACTTTCTCCACCAAGCCTTTTTAACATTATTTTTAAATTCAACTCCTAATGGACCGTAATCCCAAGAGTTTGCAAGACCTCCATATATCTCTGACCCTGAGAATATAAATCCTCTATTCTTACATAAAGCTACCAATTTGTCCATGGTTAATTCCTTTGCCATATCTGTTACCTCCATTTTAAATAGTTGATTAATTTATTTTATAACTAATTGTTTATAAATAAAAAAACCTTAACTAGTTAAGGGACGAAATTAATTCCGCGGTTCCACCCTTATTAGCTAAAGCTCATCTCACATATACATCTAACTCAAAAGCTCCCTTCATAATATCCACCTAATGATTCACACCAACCATCATCTCTCTAAAAGGATTCTATTACTACTCTTCTTTATCATCGTTATTATTTAGTTTTTATATTTCCTTATTATACCCAAATATAATAAAATTAGCCGACAAAATGCCCGCTACATTCAATTGCTTCCTATAAATAAAAAAAATGGCTCCGCGAAGAGGATTCGAACCTCCAACCTATCGGTTAACAGCCGAGTGCTCCACCGTTGAGCTATCGCGGAATATCTTTACCATAATTAGATTATATCATCTTGTTTTAAAATTGCAATAGTATTTTATTAATTTTAGCAAAAAATTTTTAGGGTCTAAACATTAAGCTTAGACCCCACCCCTTTAAGAGGGTAAATTATTTAATATAGAAAGCTCCTTCTCATATTTACTCGAAGAAGTGCCCTACCAATAAATTCAAGTAACTAAATCAAAATTTAGATGTTTCCTTATTGTAGTGGTTTCATTGTAGGGAATAAAATAACGTCTCTTATTGATGTTGAATCAGTTAAGAACATTATCAATCTATCTATACCAATTCCAAGACCACCTGTTGGAGGCATACCAACCTCAAGTGCGCTCATAAATTCTTCATCAAGCATGTACGCTTCATCATCCCCAAGCTCTCTTTCCTTAGCTTGTTGTTCAAATCTTTGTCTTTGAACTATCGGATCGTTAAGCTCTGAATAGGCATTACATACTTCTCTACCAAATACGAATCCTTCAAATCTCTCAGTAAACTCCTCATTTCCACGTTTCTTCTTAGTAAGTGGTGAGTTTTCTACTGGATAATCACAAAGGAAAGTTGGTTGAACTAAGTGCTGCTCACCAAACTCTTCAAATAAAGCATTAAGTATATCGCCTTTAGTACAATCCTTTAGCTCTTTAACTAATTCTAAATGCTTTTCTTTAGCTATAACTCTAGCTTCTTCATCAGTTTTAACTTCATTAAAGTCAATTCCTGCATATTCTTTAACAGCATCAACCATAGTTAATCTTCTCCATGGTGGTGTAAAATCTATTTCAGTTCCTTGATACATTACCTTTGTTGTTCCAAGAACCTTCTCACACACATAAGCAACCATATCTTCTGTTATTTTCATCATGTCGTTATAATCAGCATAAGCTTCATATAATTCTATAGCAGTAAATTCTGGATTGTGTCTTATACTCATTCCTTCATTTCTGAAGTTTTTACCCATGTCATAAACTTTCTCAAGGCCACCAACTATACATCTCTTTAAGTATAACTCTGTAGCTATTCTTAAATACATGTCGATGTCTAGAGCATTGTGATGTGTCATGAATGGTCTAGCAGCAGCTCCTCCAGCTATTGGTGATAGAATTGGAGTTTCAACTTCCAAGAATCCTCTATTATCTAAAAACTCTCTTATCGCTCTTATAATTTTAGTTCTCTTTACAAAAGTATCTCTAACATCCTTGTTCACAACAAGGTCTACTTCTCTTTGTCTGTATTTTAAATCTGGATTTTTAAGTCCATGGAATTTCTCTGGAAGTGGTTTTAAAGATTTAGAAATCAGTATTACACTTTTAGCCTTAACAGAGATTTCTCCAGTTTTAGTTGTAAAAGGCATACCTTTAACCTCTAAGAAATCACCTATGTCAAAAGTTTTTGCATCCTTAAATTGTTCTTCTCCAACTTGATCAAGTCTTACATAAACCTGCATTTTTCCACTTCTATCATGGATATCACAGAATCCAGCTTTTCCTTGAATTCTTTTAGACATAAGTCTACCTGCTATAGTTACTTCTGTTTCTTGTAACGCTTCAAAATTATCCTTTATTTCTTGTGCATTGTGAGTTCTTTCAACCTTATATACATCAAAAGGATCCTTACCAGCAGCCTGAAGATCTGCTAGCTTTTGTCTTCTTATCATCACTTGTTCATTAAATTCTGCTTCTTGAGTTTCTAAATTTTCATTAGAAACTTCTAGTGAACTATCGTTCTTAACTTCAGTAGTCATAAAAACTCCTCCTACTATCTTCTAATTTCTAATATTTCATATTTGTCTACTCCACCTGGAGTTGTAACATCAATTATATCTCCTACTTTTTTACCCATAAGTTCATGTCCCACAGGTGACTCATCAGATATTTTGTTTTCTTCTGGATTTACTTCTGCTGATCCAACTAATTGAAATTCTATCTCCTCATCAAAAGTAAAGTCTTTAACTAATACTCTGCTTCCTATAGCAACTATATCTTTAGGAAGTTCACTTTCATCAACTACAGTTGTATTTCTTAGCATGTTCTCTAGTTGAATGATTCTTCCTTCAACAAAAGCCTGCTCATTTTTAGCTTCATCATATTCTGAGTTCTCACTTAAATCGCCATATCCTAACGCAACTTTTATCTTTTCGGTTATTTCTTTTCTTTTAACTGTTTTTAAATATTCTAATTCATCCTCAAGCTTTTTAATTCCCTCATAAGTCATTATGTGTTTTTTTGATTCGCTCATTTATTTCTCCCCTTTAATCATAGTAAACTCTATAATATTATTATATATATTATTGCTAATTACATAATCTGTTTATAATCTTTGATTAATTATAAATCACTAAAAAACCCTTGTCAACAAAGCCCTCATAATATCCATTGCATTATATATATTAAGGTATTTATGTTATATTCCAGTAGCTATTAATTCTCTATACTCTTTAAGTAATCTATGCATTTCTTCATATGTATTTGCTTGATTTACCTTATCCTTAATATCAGTACAATTTCTAAGTCCCTTCACATAACAAGCAACATGCTTTCTCATTTCCCGAACAGCCTTCTTTTCTTCAAAGTACTTTACAGCTCTATCCAAATGATACATACACATTTCAACTTTTTCAACATCAGTAGGCTTAATTACCTCCTCACCCCTAAGTCCACTTGCTATCTCTCTAAATATCCATGGATTTCCCATAGCTCCTCTTGCAATCATAATTCCATCACAGTTAGTGACTTCCTTCATTCTCATAGCATCTTCTGCTTCAAAGACATCTCCATTCCCTATAACTGGTATTGAGACTGCTTCCTTCACTTGTTTAATTATATCCCAATTAGCAGTTCCAGTATACATTTGCTCTCTAGTTCTTCCATGAACAGTAACTGCATCTACACCTGCATCTTCTAAATACTTTGCAAACTCCACAGCATTGATATTATTTGAGTCAAAACCTATTCTAAATTTAACTGTAACAGGTTTAGTTGCTACCCTCTTCATTTCCTTAACAATTTCAGCAGCCAGCTTAGGATTCTTCATTAAAGCAGAACCGTCCCCATTTTTAACAATCTTATTCACTGGACATCCCATATTAACATCAATGATACAAACATCATCAATATCATTTATAACTTCAGTAGCATATGCCATAATCTTAGGTTCACTTCCAAATATCTGCATGGCAACAGGTTTTTCTTCTTCACTTACCTGCATAAGCGAACCTGTATTTTTACTATTATAGAATAACCCCTTAGCACTTACCATTTCAGTATATACAAGACCACAGCCCATCTCTTTACATATTCCTCTGTATGCAATATCAGTAACTCCAGCCATGGGAGCTAAAAATACAGGGTTGTCAAAATTTAATTTTTCGATTTTCATTTGTTCTCCTTATTCCTTATTCTTTTCATAGATAATTCTAAGACCCTCTAGAGTAAGATATGGAATCACTTCATCAATAACAGTCGAACCTTCAGCAATTAAGTTTGCAAAGCCACCCGTTGCTACAACTTTAGGTTCTTTCTCTCCTATAGCTTCCATCTCTTGCTTAATCTTATCTACAATATAATCAACTTGACCTATATATCCATATATAATTCCTGCCTGCATGCTGGAAACTGTATTTTTACATATTACAGTTTCAGGCTTTACAAGTTCAACCTTAGGAAGCTTTGCAGCTCTCTGGAATAAAGCATCTGAAGATATTTTTATTCCTGGACATATAGTTCCTCCTATATAATCTCCATTCTTTCCAACAGCACAGAAAGTAGTAGCTGTTCCAAAATCTATAATAATTAATGATGTTTTATACATTTCATGGGCTGCAACCGCATTAACTATTCTGTCAGCTCCAACCTCTTTAGGGTTATCGTATTTTATATTTATTCCTGTCTTTATACCCGGTCCAACCACTAAAGGCTTCTTATTAAAAAACTTCCTAACCATATGTTCAAGAGAATACATTATGTTAGGAACTACAGAAGAAATAATAACTCCAGATATATCATTTACATCTATCTTACTATAGCTAAACAATTGAGATACTTCTATCATATATTCATCTGATGTTTTTTTATGATCTGTAGATAATCTCCATTCAACAATTAATTCCTTATCTTTATATATACCAAGTACTATATTGGTATTACCTACATCTAAAACAAATATCATTGTTACTTCACCTCTATATGATTAAAAGCAGCTTTTTAAGCTGCTTTTAAAAAATGTTCCTTACTATTATATCACATTTTACAATTTAACCATAATATCTTACTATATTTTTGTTAAATTATTATTTTCACCTTAAACTAATAGAATTTAATAACTTTTTATTCCTATACTTGCCTTTGATATATTATTTTATAGAAGATTATTATTAATAATGTGAACTTCATCCTTAAAAATTTCATATAATTGCTCTTTTAAGGTACCTTCATTTGCCATATTCATATTATATAGATATTCATTCTTTAATTTAACTTCTTTTCTCTTCAAGCAACTACTCCTAAGCGCTCTTTCTTTTTCTTGGTACATGGCTATCTAACCTCCTCTGAAAGCTTTTTTAAAGCCTCCACATGATTGTTATGTCTCATAATTGAGTCATTAACTATACCACCAACTTTCTGTCCTGATATACCAGCTACATAATTTTCATAACTGCGAATCATTTCATTTTCTTTCTCGATTAAAGAATTAATTATCAAAATATCTTTCATAATAATCTCCTCCTTTTTTTCTATTATTATCAATTAAAAAAAGGTATATACCTTTATTTTAAAAGTACATACCCTTTTCAACCTTTATTTACATTTTGTTATTTTCATTAAGCTCCGAATAATGTTAATAGGATACCAGCTGCTATAGCACTTCCTATAACTCCAGATACGTTAGCGCCCATGGCATTCATAAGTAAGAAGTTTGTAGGATCTTCCTTTTGTCCAACAACTTGAGATACTCTAGCTGCCATTGGTACTGCAGAAACACCAGCAGAACCAATAAGCGGATTAATTTTTCCTTTAGTAACCTTACACATTATCTTTCCTACTATAACTCCACCTGCAGTTGCTACAGCAAATGATAACACTCCAATTACAACTATACCAGCTGTTTTTAAATTGAAGAAGGCTTCTGCCGTTGCAGTAGCTCCAACTGATAATCCAAGAAATATAGTAACAATATTTATAAGAGCATTTTGAGCTGTATCAGATAACCTTCCAACAACGCCAGATTCTCTGAATAAGTTACCTAACATTAACATTCCAACAAGCGGAAGAAGTGCAGGTAAAAACATTGTAACTATAATAGTAACAACAATTGGGAATATTATTTTTTCTATTTGTTTAACCTGTCTTAATTGTTCCATTTTAATTCTACGTTCTTCTTTAGTAGTAAGAAGTTTCATTATTGGCGGTTGTATTAATGGCACTAACGCCATGTAAGAATAAGCTGCAACAGCTATTGGTCCAAGTAAGTGTGACGCTAATTGGTTTGTTAAGAATATAGCTGTAGGACCATCTGCTCCTCCAATAATTCCTATAGAAGCAGCTTCCTGTGGAGTAAATCCAACTAATATGGCTAAACTAAATGCGAAGAATATACCAAATTGAGCTCCCGCCCCCATAAGTACACTTGATGGGTTTGCTAAAAGTGGCCCAAAGTCAGTCATAGCTCCAACTCCAAGGAATATCAGTGGTGGAAATATCTCCCATTTAACTCCTCTTGATAAGTAGTAAAGCAATCCTCCACTCTTTAACACTTCACCAGTTTCAGATAAAACTGGATAATCCATTATTCCACCTAGTGGAATATTTACAAGTAACATACCAAATGCTATTGGTAATAAAAGAAGTGGTTCAAACTTCTTACCTATAGCTAACCATATAAAGAATATGGATACACCTATCATTATTGCTTGTTGGTAAGTTAGTGCTGCAAAGCCCGAACTTGCAAACAATTCTTTAATAACCTCAAAAATGTTCATTAAAATTTCCCCCTACGCTTTATCCGATAACCGCTAGTACATCTCCTGTGTTAACAGCTACACCTTGTGTTACTGCTACGTCAACTACAGTTCCATCCGCTGAAGCCATTATTTCATTTTCCATCTTCATAGCTTCTAGTACAACTAATACGTCACCTTTTTTAACTGTTGCACCTTTAGTAGCAACTACTCTAACTATTGTTCCAGGCATTGGTGCAGTTACTTTTTCACCTGCTGCATTTGACACTTTAGGTGCTGATGTTGCTACTGGCGCAGGTGCTGGTGTTGCTGGTGTTGCTGTAACTGGCGCAGGCGCCGCTACAACTGGTGCTGGTGCTACTGGAGCTGCAAAATTACCTTTTACTTCATCTACTTCTACTTGATATAAATTTCCATTAACTGTAACATTGTATCTTTTCATATGAATTTCCTCCTCATCATAGCTTCTATTATTTTATAGAAACGTCTCTCCAACTTGAATTATTATTAACTCTCTTAATGCTGCTAATATTTAACTGGCCAGCTGATTTTCCTGTATGTGCTGCTAAAGCTGCCATAATCGCAGCAACTAACTCACAGTCACTGTTTAAATCAATAACCTCTGCACCTTGTGCAACTTCAGTTAATACTGCATCTCTGTCTTTTGTTACCTCTTTAGCAACTATTTTTTTTTTAGTTGGTCCGTTAATTATAAAGCTTTGTAGTTTTATAATTAACATAAGTGCTACTAGCATTCCGAACACTATTGTCATAGCTGTTCCTGAAACACCTAAAGAAAACATTAATTTTTCCATCATTGATCCTGACATTCAATTTCCCTCCTAAACTAATGTAGTACCATGTGCTTTAGGATATTTTACTTCTCTTTTGCTTTGTAACATATCTAACACCGCAAATACTCTTTGCTTGCTCTCACTTGGTCTTATAACATCGTCAATCATTCCACACTCAGCAGCTGCATATGGACTTGTTACTTCCTCATAGTACTTAGCTACCACTTCTTTTTCACCTTCTCTTGGGTCTTCATTTTCAAAGATTTCACTCCTATGAAGACCTTTGATGTAAGCTTCCGGTGAAGTTAAGCATATTTTTGCAGTTGGCCATGCCATTGTAACATCAAAAGCAGCTTCTTTTGATGCAAGAATTTCATAACCTAACCCATAAGCTTCTCCTATAACAAGGGCAACTTTAGGAACATTAGTATCTATTAATGAATACATAAATCTCCCTAGATTTTTTGCTAGTCCATTCTTTTCTTCTTCTACACTTACAATTGCACCCTTAGTGTCAACTAAAGTTAATATAGAAATGTTAAAGCTATCACATAGTCTTACAAAAGCTGCTGCTTTTTTAGCTCCTTCATTATCTATTTCCTTATTTCCTGTATTTAATATAACACCAACAGTTAACCCGTTGATTTTAACGAGAGCAGTTTTGAAATTAGTAGCAAACTCTTTATTGATTTCTATTGCGCTGTCTTCATCAGCAATTGAAACTAATATTTCATCTAATGAACAGTTATCATTTTCAACCATAGCATCAAGATTTTCTTTAGCTACATTTAAACTATTGTCTTCATCACTTCCTAAAGGTAACTCTAGGTTATTTGATGGCATATAAGAAACAACTTTTCTTATTACTTCGAAAGCCTCTTCCTCAGTAGCAGCATTTATATGTGCATTTCCATTCTTGTTTGATGCTTTTCCATCACTAAGCATAGATTTATCTACATATATTTTTTCTTCTGAAATAAGCTTAGCTAATGATGATGCACTTAAATCACTTACTTCGTCTACGGCAACTGTAATATCGCTCATAGTTGCAAGGATAGACATAAGCCCATTACAAGGTCCACACACAACAGCTATTCTTGGTACAACGCCGCTTAGCTTACCATATTTTCCTAATACTTGTCCATATGATGCAAGTAATTCTACTCCCTCAGTTACTTTTCCACCAATTGAATCGATTACTTGAATTACAGGTGCTCCAACCTTAGCAGCCTTATCAAGAATGTTCACAATCTTGCTTCCCATAGCTCTTGTAAATGTTCCACCATCTACAGTGTAGTCGTGGCTATATACAAACACTAGTCTGCCTTCTATCGTTCCATGTCCTGTTATTACCCCAGCACCATTTCTAGACATAAGAGCTCCAACCTCAACGAAGCTTCCTTCATCTAGTAGTGTTAGGATTCTTTCTCTTGCAGTCAACTTATTTAAGTTATGCTGCATTTCAATCTTTTCGTTTCCACCACCAAGATGTGCTGTATCTTTAAGTGAATCAAACAACTCAAGTTTATTCATTTTACTGCCTCCTGACCTTTTAACTTTTAACTTTTACCTTATACAATAATATCATATTCTGTAAAACTTGTATATATATATGCAAGTTTCAATTCATTTTTCTGTGAATTTAGTTGGATTGTATACAATCTATAGTAATATTATAAATTCAAGTTGCAAATTTAACAAGAATTAATTGTAAATATACCTAAATTACTTTTGTTTTTTTCATTATTTTTCTCTTAGCCATCTTTTTTACTCATATTTTTACTCATATTTTTACTCATATTTTTAATAATATTAAATAAAAAAAGAGTAGGTTAATGATTTTCTCTTTTCACTAACCAACTCTTCATTTAATATATTAAATCTTCTACTTTATATTGATCTTTTAAAATAATCCAGTTATCTTTCCATCTTCAAGTATATCCATTTTATTGGCCGCCGGAACTTTAGGAAGCCCTGGCATTGTCATAATAGTTCCTGTAAGAACTACAATAAATCCTGCACCATTTGAAAGTTTTACTTCTTTAACAGAAACCCTAAATCCTGTAGGTCTTCCTAAAAGACTTGGGTTATCCGAAAGAGAGTTCTGTGTTTTAGCAACACAAATAGGAACTTGATGTAAACCAAGCTTTTCTATCTCTGCTATTTGCCTTCTTGCACCATCTGAAAAATCTACACCATCAGCTCCATATATTTCCCTTGCTATAGTTTGGATTTTTTCCACAATTCCTTTTTCTACATCATAAAGAACTTCAAAATTGCTTGGTTTTGTTTCTATAGTTGAAATTACCTTTTCAGCTAAATCGACTCCACCTTCAGCACCTTTACCCCAAACTTCAGTTAAAGATACTTCTATCCCCTTTTCCTTACAGAAACTTTTAATGAATTCAACCTCTGCGTCAGTGTCTGATACAAATTTATTAATGGCAACAACTACTGGCACATTGAATTTTTGTATATTTTCTATTTGCTTCTCTAAATTTACTACACCTTTAGATAAGGCTTCCACATTCTCTTCATTAAGCTTATCCTTTACAACTCCACCGTGATGTTTTAATGCACGTATTGTTGCTACTATAACTACACAATCAGGTTCTAAGTTCCCATACCTACATTTAATATCAAAGAACTTTTCTGCACCCAAATCAGCCCCAAATCCAGCTTCTGTTATTGTGTAATCTCCTAGCTTCATTGCCATCTTCGTTGCAAGAATACTATTACAACCATGAGCTATATTGGCAAATGGTCCCCCATGAATTATTGCTGGTGTATTGTCTAAGGTTTGAACAAGATTTGGCTTTATGGCATCCTTCATAAGCATAGCCATAGCACCCTCAACCTTTAAATCTTTACAATATACTGGTTTTCCATCTAAATCATAAGCAACTAATATCTTTCCAAACCTTTCTTTTAAATCCATTAAGCTGTTAGATAAGCATAAGATAGCCATAATTTCTGAAGCAACTGTAATTGTAAATCCGTCTTCGCGCAAGAATCCATTGGCCTTCCCACCCATTCCAACTACAATATTTCTAAGAGCTCTATCATTCATATCTAATACTCTTTTAAATACAATTTTTCTAGAGTCTATTCTTAAATCATTCCCTTGGTGGATATGATTATCTATTGCCGCAGCTAAAAGATTGTTAGTTGCAGTAATGGCATGCATATCACCAGTGAAATGTAGATTTATATCTTCCATAGGAACAACTTGAGCATATCCACCACCGGCAGCTCCACCTTTAACGCCAAACACAGGTCCTAAGGATGGCTCTCTTAAAGCTATTACAGCATTCTTACCTATACTACAAAGAGCTTGACCAAGCCCTATAGTAACTGTTGATTTTCCTTCTCCTGCAGGAGTAGGGTTTATCGCAGTAACTAATATTAACTTTCCATTTTCTTTACCGCTTTTTTTAAGTATGTCTAAGGATAGCTTTGCTTTATACTTACCATAAAGCTCTAAATCATCTTCTGTTAACCCAACATTCTTTGCAACCTCTAAGATTGGTAACATCTGTGCACTTTGTGCTATTTCAATATCACTCTTCATAACTCTTCCTCCTTGACTATATAGATTCATAACCAACATTTTATTTTCCACTTAACCGTCTATCAATACGCCCATTATAACATAAGTATTTTTATAAAAAAAGCAAACTACTCTTCCAAAAAATTATTTAACATTGCCGTAATAATTAACAAATTTGTATCACACATTTAAATTAAATTTGTTAATTTTTAATAAAAAAACTGACTAGTATTTAATTACTAGCCAGTTTCAACTTTTTTCTAAAAATTTTTCATAGAATCATCATTATCAGTATTATGTTCCGATTCATTTTTTATGGCCTCTGTATTAGAAACTACAAACTCATCATTTGAAGTAACCACAGCTTCACCTGTATTTTCTTCTAGAGTTTCTTTATTTCCTTTACCTTCAGCAAGTTCCTTCAATCTTTTCTCAGCATCATACTGCTCAAGAGTTTTTCCTTCCATGATTGCGTTGAATTCTTCTGCAACAAGCTTCTCTCTTTGAAGCAACGCTTGAGCAACATCATGAAGTTTATCTATATTCTCCCTTAGAATTACTTCAGTTCTCTCATATGCTTCATCAATAAGAGCTTTAATTTCTCTATCAATCTTTGAAGCCACTTCTTCAGAGAAATCTCTAGTTCTTCCAAAGTCTCTTCCCATGAATACTTCTCCATCTTCTTTTCCAAAGGATATTGGTCCTAAAGCGTCAGTCATTCCATACTCCATAACCATCTTCTTAGCTATAGAAGTAGTTCTGTCTATATCATTTTTAGCTCCAGTACTTATATCTCCAAGGATAAGAGCTTCTGCCACTCTTCCTCCTAAAAGTCCAACCATATCATCTCTAAGCTTTGATTTAGAAGTATATGCTGTATCTTCATTTGGAAGGTGGAGAGTATATCCTCCAGCCATTCCTCTAGGGATGATACTGATTTCATGAACATCATATGAATTTGGAAGATATTTAGAAACCACTGCGTGACCTGCTTCATGGTATGCAGTAAGCTTTTTATCTTTTTCACTAATAACTCTTGATTTTTTCTCTGGACCAGCCATAACTCTTGTAATAGCTTCCTCAAGCTCAACCATAGTTATAACCTTTCTTCTTGCTCTAACTGTTAAAAGCGCGGCTTCATTCATTAGATTTTCAAGGTCTGCTCCTGTAAATCCAGGAGTTCTCTTTGCAAGAAGTGCTAAATCCACATCTTCATTTAAAGGTTTATTTTTAGAGTGTACTTTTAAAATTTCTTCTCTTCCTTTTACATCAGGTACTCCAACGACAATTTGTCTATCAAATCTACCTGGTCTTAAAAGTGCTGGGTCTAAGATGTCTGGTCTGTTTGTAGCAGCTACCATGATAATTCCTTCATTAACACCAAATCCATCCATTTCAACTAGAAGCTGGTTAAGTGTTTGTTCTCTTTCATCATGTCCACCACCCATTCCGGCTCCTCTTTGTCTACCAACAGCATCTATCTCATCTATAAATATAATACATGGTGAATTTTTCTTTGCTTGCTCGAATAAATCTCTCACTCTTGAAGCTCCAACCCCAACAAACATTTCAACGAAGTCAGAACCTGATATACTAAAGAATGGAACACCAGCTTCACCTGCAATAGCTTTTGCAAGAAGAGTTTTACCTGTTCCTGGAGGACCAACTAAAAGTACCCCTTTTGGAATTCTTGCTCCAACTTCCATATATCTCTTAGGATTCTTAAGGAAATCTACAATTTCTTCAAGTTCTTGCTTTTCTTCATCAGCTCCAGCGACATTTTGGAAAGTAATTCTTTTATCTCCCTCTAGTGGTACCGCCATTTTAGCTTTACTTTTTCCAAAGTTCATAACTCCGCGGCCACCGCCACCGTTACCTCCACTTGATTGATTCATAAATAATACAAATACAAACACACCCATTCCAACAAGAAGCATAGTTGGTAAAATGCTCATCCATAATGGCATAGTTTTCGGAGGTTCATACTCCTCTTTCATATTCGGATTTGGATACTGTTTAAGAATATCTAAGTATCTTTGTTGTATTATATTGACTGTAAATTCAGTGCCATCAGCTAGTTTTCCTGAAGCAACATTTGCATCCGGTGATAATTCAGATTCTACTACCTCTTGCTTAGACATATGTTGTTCAAATTCAGTAACTGTAATCTCTTTAAGAGTTCCAGAACTACTAAATAGAGATAGCGCTGATAATATAACTAGGACTAACACTAAAAACCAGATTGTTGCACTAGAAAATTTTTTCACTTAAAGCCCCCCTCTCTGCGGTTTGTGATATCACTAAAAATTCTATCATAGGAATTTTTTGATTACAATATTTATAATATTAATTATCGGTAAACTAAACCCAGTTTGACTGCCTATTGATTAACTATATCTTATTATTAATACTCCTTACTATATTATAAGGATTTATTACTTCATATATACTTTCTCATCTAATATCCCTATATATGGAAGATTTCTGTATATCTCTGCATAATCTAAACCATATCCAACTAAGAAGTGGTCTGGTACATCAAAACCACAATATTTAACATCTAGTTCCTCTTTTCTTCTTTCCGGCTTGTTTAGCAAACATGCAATTTGAAGACTTCTAGGACTTCTAGCTCCTAAATAACTCATTAAATACTTTAAAGTAACCCCACTGTCAATAATATCTTCAACAATTAAAACATCTTTATCTTTTATTTCAAAGTCTAAATCCTTAATTATTTTAACTATTCCTGAAGACTCTGTAGCATCACCATAGCTTGAAACTGCCATGAAATCCATTTTACAAGGTATTGTAATATGTTTCATCAAATCAGACATAAACATTACAGACCCCTTAAGAATTCCTAACACAATAAGCTCTCTTCCTTCATATTCTTTAGAAATTTCAGCTGCCATTTCCTTTATTTTGTCCATTAATACTTCTTCAGTTAGTAAAACCTCTTTAATATCCTTATTCATTCTTTTCCTGCCTTTCAACCGTTACTTCTATTATATTTTTCACACCTTCATGAACCTTAAACTTATCACTTATTTTATATCCAACAATCCATGAAATCTCTTCATCAAAACATAGCAGCGGTACAAAATCCCTTTTCTCCCTAGGTACTTTAAGGTCCATAAATATATCTTTAAGTTTTTTACTGCCTTTCATACCAAATGGAACAAATCTATCTCCATCTTTTCTAACTCTTACAGATATATTTTTTACATTATCACAGTTAAAATACTTTATATTTTCTTTTCCCTTAAAGTTCATTGATTTGTAATTAGATACCTGTCTTATCCTAAAAATAACACCCAGATTTTCAACATAGTTATCTCCTAATTTAAGCTCCACACTTTGATTCATATCAAGTTTACGAGATTTATTCTTTTGCTGTCTGGTTATCTCGATATTCCCATATACATTTGTAATTAGAATTCCTTTAGGTACTACAGTAAATTTGCCTGTTTCAGATTTCTGTATCTTTATCACATTATCAACATGTATACTTTGTATATTATTTATATCACCCTTAAAGATTAATAGTGCCTTTCGTATTATCCTACTTATCACAGCCGGATGAAGATTAAATGCGTCATTATATATTATAACCTTTTCGTCACTGATATCACAGACTTTTTCAAAAAATTTGGTAACATTTTCTTGAATAAACTCTTCATCCCTTTTTATAAGTTCACACATTCTACTTAAGGTGGACATTATATCCGAATTGAAATTTTTCTCTATGTATGGAATGAGTTCTAATCTAACTTTATTCCTTGAATAAATAGGTTCATAATTAGTTTTATCTATTCTTGCTGGTAACTTATTAACCTCACAATATTTCTCAATCTCTGCCCTAGTAACATTGATAATAGGTCTAATAAATATTTCATCTCGCACAGGTTTAATTCCAACCAGTCCCTCTATTCCCGTTCCCCTCATAAGTCTCATTAACACAGTCTCTGCTTGGTCATTTTGATTATGAGCAACAGCAACCTTCTGTGCCCCAATCTTATCCATCAATTCTTCAAAGAAAGAATACCTTGCATCTCTCCCTGCCATCTCTGTAGATATACCTTGCTCTGAAGCCATTTTCTCTACATCTACAGATCGACTGTAAAATTTAATACCTAGGCTCTCACAATACTCTCTACATACTTTTTCATCGGTATCCGATTCCTTTCCTCTAAGCATATGATTAACGTGAGCAGCATATATAGTTAAGTCATACTTTTCTTTTAATAAGTGTAAAACATGTAATAAACATATGGAATCTGGTCCACCAGATAAGGCCACAATTATTCCGTCACCCTTACTAAGCATTTTATTTTCATTTATGGTATTTATAACCTTATTAATCGTATTTTCTAAAGAGACATCATTAATACTTTCGCTCATTAAACACACTTCCTAAAATATAGTTTTTAGTCATAATATCACATAAGCAACAAATTTGAAATAAATATAATAAAAATGAAGAAATGTTAACTGCATTTCTTCATTTTTATAATTGACAATATTAAAATTATTTAACCACCTTTAACACTATAAAATTACCAAACTATCATAACTACCTTAATTATTTATAGATTTATCAAGCACTATACACTTTTGATACCATTACAGTCATATCATCCTTTACCTTATTATTTCCACTCTCCTTAGCAATTTTCACTATTCCCTTAGCAATTTCCTCTGGACTTAAATCATCATTCCTACACAAATAATCTAATATCCAATCAACCTTACCTCTATCTTCTTCATCGTTATCAATAACACCATCCGATAACATTACAATCAAATCTCCAGCTTTAACCTTCTTATTATAGATCTCAATATCTGCTTCATCTAATACTCCTATAGGTAAACTTCTTGATTTAACAATATCTATAGTGTCTCCACTTTGAATAATGCTAGCTACAGCTCCAACCTTTATGAAATCTACATCTCCACTATATAAATTTATAGCACTAAGATCCACCGTGGAAAACTTTTCCTCCTCCGAAAATTTTAAACTCATTATGGAATTAACAGTATTTATAGCTGTTATTCTGCTAAATCCAGCAGAAGTAAAGTTCCCTATCAAGTCTACAACAGCTCTACTTTCTCTTCCAGCTTGTGGACCAGATCCCATTCCATCACTTAAAACCATCATATAGCTTCCATCTATGCACTCTCCAAAATCAAAATTATCTCCATAAATTGATTGACCATCTTTACATGCACGAGCTACACTTGTTTTAATATTAAATTTAGGCACTTCACAAAATCTAGCAGTACACTTCTTCGTGTTAGGATCAATTCTACACCCGTTCTCTCTTAACTTCATAGGATGCTCTACACATTCATTTATTAGTGGTAGCATCTTCTTTGCACATAGGTTTCTTCCATTACACGAATCACTTACTATTTGCATATCAAGTCTATTAAATTTATCTTTTATTACAAAAATATCATCCACTTCTATGTCATACTTTTCAAATATTCTTTCTAGCTTTTTCTCAACCCCCTTATCTTCATTGAAGTCTGCTGAAAATTCATCCATAATTTCATCTACAGAGTTTGCCATGTTATTAAACTGATTAGCTATCAACTCCCTCCCCTCCGCTAATCTACTTCTCCACATTTCATTAATAACAAATTTATTTATAACATCTTCCGTATTTCTGATTAATGCACCCTTCTTCATACACTTCTTTTCTAAAGCAATCGGAAATACCGATGATCCATTTTGAGCATTTTCAATTAAATCTTCAAATGCCTTATAGGTGTTGACCATCTCCCTGCCCCAGCAAATTGTGCATATATCACAGGTGTTACATACCCTATTAGCCAAATTTTCAACTAACCCACTACTCTTAGTATTCATATCAAGCTTATCATTATCTGCTAAGTTTGTAAGGGTAGAAGACATATTTACTAATACTTGAGAAAACTTGTCCAATCTTTCTGTAAATATATTTTTCACTTTATTTATATAACCTTCTTCATACACTTGACTTTTCTTTTCAATATCCATCTCATTAGATACAACTTCATAAATATAACTTGGTATCACCAAAAATATCAGTGTAGCCACAAGCCCTTCAGCAAGAATAAAATTATCTATTCCTATAGGCATATAAGTTGTGATATAAAATTTGATTATGCAGAATATAATAAACGAAGCAACTGCAGAAATTAATTTGCCACCTTCTCTAAATATTCCTGAAATCAGACCACACAATCCAAGTAATGTAGCATAAGCAAATATATTATTGTTTGACATACCAACCAATACACCCATAGCAACACCTGCTGTAGACCCAATACTAACCCCACAGATATAACCAATAATAATTATAGATGCCACACTTAAAATTGGTGTTAATGATATATTAAAGATTTCCACATTCCAAGTCCCCGATATAACCAAAGCTACCAATGTACTCATTGCAACTATCTCTTCATTAGAAAATAAATGTCTCGTTTTTATCTTTCTCACATTACTTAAGCTATACTCTAATATTAAATAAACTGGAATTATACCAATTAATTCTATAACTGCATTTCCTAAGGCAATACCCGCGGTATTATCACTCATAACCATCACATAACCGCACACAATTATTACTGTGGCTGTAAGCATCATAAATTTGTGCAGCTCTTTTTTAAAAAAATTGCTCATAACTAAATATATAACTACTAAAGTTGCCACCACACTTATATATAGTATGGCATTGCTTAAGTATCCACTTATCGTTACATACCCAAGAATAGATCCAATTCCAGATATAAGAGATAACTTGCTATCACCATATAACAACATAGTTAAGACAAATGCTACTCCAAAGGGTGCTGATTTATTTATCATTATAACTCTGCTAATAAGCATAGCCGTCAAAAACAAAGTTGAGCTCTCCAAGATAAACCGCATCCTCTGACTCTTTCTATCCTTGGTAGCAACCATATTACTCCTTATTCGTTCATAGGTTTTAATCTCTTCCCCAAATTGCATAATCATTTCCTCCGCCATATTTTATAAAGTTATTATAACAACTCCTTATGGAAATAATTGTAATTTGATATACTCTCTTTCAAAAAACTTTACAACAATATTTACCAAAGTATTCACCCTTAATTTTTAATTTATCTCATAAAAAAACACAGTTGTAAAAATAACTGTGTTTTTTCCCTGTCTATTTACTACGATTTTTTCACTTTTGTGTTAATGCCGACTTATCACATTGTCATGAACTATAAATAAAGAAAGTTTTATGATGAAAACTTTTATGATACTTTTATTGACTATTGAATATAATGTAGTTTATTCTTTTTCAAAACACTTTTGATTAAAATAAAAACTCACAAACTTTCGTTTGTGAGTTTTTTGGTTGCGAAGGCAGGACTTGAACCTGCGACCTTCGGGTTATGAGCCCGACGAGCTGCCAACTGCTCCACCTCGCGATATTTGGTGCTTGAGACCGGAATCGAACCGGTACGGTGTTTAACCACCGCAGGATTTTAAGTCCTGTGCGTCTGCCTGTTCCGCCACTCAAGCTTAATTTTCTATCACTGTTCAGCGACAATACTTATTATATTGTATAAAGTTTATTATGTCAACACTATTTTTTCACTTTTTTATATGTAATATTTTATCAGTATATTAATGGAAAATAATCTACAAAAATAAAAAACAAGAGTGCCATGTAGCACTCTTAAAAATTTAGTATAAACTAATTTGATCCTCTTCTACTATAGCCTCTGCCTTTACCACCATCCTGATGTTTCTTAAGATCTTGGAATCTCTCTTCACTATCCTTTAGAAACTTAGACATTCTATCTTCAAAACTTACTGAACTTGCAGCTTTAGCTTTCTCTTTCTGCCAATCTATTTCTACAGGTTTAAAAGATTTTTTTGGTGTTCCAGCTTGTTTTATGGATAAGCTCATCTTGCCATTTTCATCAACAGATATAACTTTAACTTTAACAACGTCATCTTCTTTTAAATGATCACGTACATTCTTTACGAATACATCAGATACTTCTGATATATGTACAAGTCCTGTTTTCCCCTCCACTTCAACAAATGCACCAAAGTTTGTGATATTAACTACTTTACCTTCAATAATGCTTCCAGCCTTTAAGGTCATATTAAAAAGACCCTCCTTAAATTAATAATTTAAATATATATTATACTATATTTAATTTTAAATTAAAATATAGTAACTTACAATGTTATTATTTGCTAGGTAAAACAGTTTGTTCTCCCTCTTTTATTAGTCCTAGCTTCTCTCTTGCTATCCTCTCAATATAATCATCATCTTGAGAAAGTTTATATTCCTCTTGAAGCTTTTCATACTTTTCCTCAATAGCATTTAATTCCGCTGTATATTTTTGAATATCTTTATGCTGTCTAAACATTATTATTTGCTGATTTACAAATATAAATCCAACATATAAAACTACAACTAAAAGAATTATCTTTTTAAAGTTGAACTTCTTCATATTGATATCCCTTTCTTATATTTACGATACATAAACCGCACTTTACATTGGTATCACTGAAATACCTATAAATATATTGTAATTTGAATTTTTGTTTTCTTCAAGTATTAACATAATTATTTTATGCTTTTTTTCTTAATTTGTGAAAAACAATCCTTAAAGGGTAAAATAACCAATTAGAAATTATTCTTACAACTACAAGTATAAACTCAATTACCCTACTCCAAATTAATATAACACGTCTACTCATAAGCTTAAAATATAAAATAATTCCTACACCATTATATACAAATACATTGAAACTCATATATGCATAATTAGTATACATCATTAGTATGAATATTAATATTCCTGTTAGAATCCAAAAAAGTATGTCTTGAATTGCAGTAATTATTTTTCCTGGCTCTTCAAAACCTCTAATCACTCTATAAAAGTCATATAATACTCCTACTGCCATACCATTTATTAAAGAGAATATAAATAAGGTTATCTGTCTATTCATATCAAATATCATGCTAATTACCTAAATACCTTTGATAGAATGCCATTTTGCTTTCTTGGCTTCTTTTCATCTGTAGTATAAACCACATAAGATACCCTTCCTGTAATCACAACATCACCATTTTGAACATCTAGCTTTGTCATCTTTAAATCTTCTCCACGAATATCCATATTCCCAAGCACTGTAATAAGCAATATTTGATCTTCATTAAAACTAATAATTTCTGAAACTCCATTTAAAGTCATCTTTTTTCTATTTTCTAAGGTTAGAAAACTCTTGCCAGTTTCCATTGATATATCTTTATTTTGTTCCATAAAATCCTCCTAAAAATAACTATGATTTTAGTTTTCTATAAAGATATATTCATTGGCTCCTAATTTATGCTATATTTTATTCTTTATCTTCAACCCCACTTAAGATCTCATACATTCCCTTTGCATCTTCCTTAGTTACGTGTGAAGCAATATTAACTATCTTTGCCTTTAACAGTTGATTTGCAAATTGAATCTCTATAATATCATCTTCCTTAACCGTTGTACTAGGCTTAGCAACCTTTCCATTTATAGAAACTCTTCCATTTTCACATACATCTTTTGCTACTGTTCTTCGTTTAATTATTCTTGAAACCTTAAGGTACTTATCTAATCTCATGGATTCATCCCCTTTTCATTTCTACCGTGGCACATTAACCACATGTAATATTTTTTTATTATTTATTTTATATATAAGAAAAAACCCAGATAAATCTAGGCTTTTTCAAAAGAACTATTTATTTACTCTATCTTTGAATTCTTTACCAACTTTGAATACTGGCACTTTAGATGCTGGTATTTGGATTTCTTCCTTAGTTCTAGGATTTCTTCCAACTCTAGCTGCTCTTTCTCTTGTTTCAAATGTTCCAAATCCAACTAATTGAACTTTTTCTCCACTTTCAAGAGTTTCTTCAACAGCCTCTATGAATGCTTTTAAAGCTACCTCATTATCTTTTTTTGTTAGTCCTGATTTCTCAGCCATTTTTGCGATTAATTCTGATTTGTTCACAATAGTACCTCCTTAAATGATAACTCCATATAATTATAATTATATGAAACATTACTTACAATATTATTCTTATAAATTTTCCGAAATCCTTCTTTTTTTTGTAGAAAAATTTATGCTTTTGCAGAAAATTATCTTTTTTTCGCCTCATCCCACAAAGCATCCATCTCTTCAAGGGTCATGGATTTCATACTAAGGCCTTTTCGAATTCCAGATTCTTCTATAAATTGAAAGCGTTTTATAAATTTATCTATAGTATAATTTACTGCAAATTCTGGGTCAATGTCAAGAAGTCTTGCAATATTTACTGTAGCAAAGATCAAATCTCCCACTTCCTCCTGTATTCTTGACACATCTCCGCCTTTATATACATCTTTTATTTCTTGAAGTTCCTCAAGGACCTTTTCCATGGCAGGTTCTACATCATTCCAATCAAAACCAACCTTTCCTGCCTTTCTTTGAACCTTTTCAGCTCTCATAAGTCCTGGAAGACATCTTGGAACATGTTTAAGCTCATCAGTGTAAGTTTCCATGCTCTTCTCTTTCTTCTTGATATCATCCCAGTTATCTAAAATCTCTTTACTACTACTCACTTTTACATCTGAGAATATATGTGGATGCCTTGATATCATTTTGTTTGTTACGCATTCAACTATATCATTAATATTGAAGTATCCATCTTCTTTCCCAATCTGAGCATGGAATACAACCTGTAAAAGTACATCTCCAAGCTCTTCAATTAACTTCTCATCATCTTCTTCATCTATAGCTTCTATAACCTCATAACACTCTTCAATTAAGTATTTCCTTAAACTTTCATGAGTCTGCTCTAGATCCCACATACATCCGTCTTCACCTCTAAGAGTTTCCATTACCTTAAGTAAATCTTGAAAATCCTTAGTTTCATCAGGTTTCTTTGGAATATATATTGAGGTTAAATAATCTATATCATCCTGTCTATCTAAGTCATATAATTTAATCGTTCTTATGCTTTCTAATCCTTCAACTCCAGCAGCTCTAACAAATATAATATCTGTATCATCCTTATAATATTCACATAAAGCAAGCTTTGTTTCAGAGGCTATGAATTTATTATACACCTGAGTGATAACCATTCCAATTCTTTTATCCATAATCTGCTCTCTTATATCAAAAGCATCAACTATCTTAACACCTTCAATTGGATCTAGTTTTAAGCTCTCTATAACAGCATCAATGAAGCTTACAGAAGGCATCAACTTGCTTTCTATACCTTTTTCTTCACAAAGATTTAGAAGCAGTGTTACTGACTTCTCTGCCACTAACGGATGGCCAGGCACAGCGTAAACTAAGTCTCCTTTTTCTTCATGGATCTTTATTAATTCTTCCGCTATCGCTTTATATATGTCGTCAAAACTATCATATTTCTCATAAAACTTATCACAGGTTTCAAATTTAACACCTAATGATTTTAAATAATCTATATTGGGATGTTTTTCAGTTCTAAAATATATGTTTGAATTGTTTTTTAATACATCAAGTACACCTATAGTTAATGCATTCTTAGACCCTGGTCCAAGGCCAACCACTGTAATCATTTGAATCTACTCCTCTTTTAGTTTCTATTAAGTTTACCCATTACATCTTCAATCGTAAATACTCTAAATAAAATTGCTAAGATGCCAAAGATTATAACGCCCACGAAAACCGCTAATATACAAGATATTCCGTTACTCATTGTATAATTATAGACATTATTATAAATAAAAACAACCGCAATTATCATAATTAAAGATATCATTAATGGCTTAATAACTATCTCGTTGAAACTCAACTTAATCCTTAGCAGCCTTTTAACTTCAATCATGTTTAATATGGCTGTAACCGCATAACCAACTATACTACCTATAATAGCACCAAATATATTAAACTGTGGATTTGCAACTAATAAATAAGTTATTACAACTTTAAATATACACCCAACCCCTAAATAATATACTGGTGTCATATACTTGCCACAGCTTTGTAAAATTGATGTAGTGGTTTGAGTAATTATTATGAGAGGAAGAGTTAAGGATAACAATTTTAATATCTCATGGCCACCTATATCTCCTACAAATACTAGTCCCATTACTGGCCTAGCTAGAAAGAATAATCCTAAAAAGCTTGGAATTCCTATTACAAAAGAAAGCTTAAATACCATATTAACTCTCCGCTCTAATTCATGCCTGTTTTTTAGTGCATAAACCTCTGATATTATAGGTACCAAAGAAGCACATAATGCCATTGACAAAGCTAATGGTACATTCTGAATAGTCATTGCCTTTCCAGTAAACTGACCATACAAGGTTGCACTTTCCGCAGTAGTAAAACCAGCCATTAAAAGCCTTTGGGGTACTATAATTGAATCTATAAGAGACATTATTGTTCCAACTGCAGCCCCAACCGAAATAGGCAATGCAGCATCTAATATCATACCAGTAACCCTTCGGTCTTTTTTCCCTACCTGCTTTGGGAAAGCTCTTTTAACGCTGAAGTATTTTATGACTAAATATATACTTCCAATAATCCCACCTGCAACAGTTCCAAAAGCGGCCCCTGCTGCAGCATAAGCAATCCCCTTAGGTAAAAGCAAGTACGCAAATAAAACTCCAAATATTACCCTTCCGAACTGCTCTAACACCTGCGATACCGCAGTTCCGTTCATGTTCTGCATTCCTTGAAAATATCCTTTAAATGTACACATAATACACACAAATATAGGCCCAAGGGAAATAACCATAAATGAATTATATGAATTAACATCCCACTTTAAAATGCTAATTATCTGCTGGCCAAAATAAACCATCAAAAAAGATGCCACAGCCCCCAGAGGAATCATAATTTTCAAAGTTTGGCTTAATACACTTTTAACTGCATGTACATCTTTTTTGGCATTAAATTCCGAAATTAATTTTGACATGGCTATTGGTACACCTGATGCTATTGCAACGAATGTCATATATAAGGGGTAGGACATTTGATAATAACCCATACCTTCATCTCCAATTAACTGCTGTATTGGTATTCTAAAAAATAACCCTAAAAATCTAGCAAAAATCGTTGCTAATCCTAATATCATAGTTCCTTTTAATAACGATTGTTTTTTCATATTTCCTCCTTAAAACACTTAGTATAATAATAAGTATTTTAAGGTGGAACATTTTAGTACCTTTGCATATAATAATCAACACAATAAAAAATCACACATCTTTCTGTGTGATTTTTTATTATATTTTAGTTATTAACATAATCTATGTTTCAACTTCTCCAAATAAAATAAATAAAATTCCAAAACTATTGTTCCATTTGTTTTCCAAGGAACGCTGCTGCTGTTTCAGCTAGTTTTAATTCCATTTCACCAAACTTAACTTCATCTTTTGATGTAATGATAACTGCCCCAACTGTGTCACCTTCAGCGATAATAGGAGCTACAACCTGCGCTTTGTATTCTGTACTGTCTTCTCCTTCACATATGGGAATAATCGCTTGTGCTGTTTTATCAAGATTTACAGATTTGCGCATTTCCATAATTTTATCTACTTCATTGCTTATTTTCTTATCAACATATTCTTTTTTAGAACCACCACTTACAGATATAATGGAATCTTTATCACATATCATTACAATATGACCTATTGTTTGATGCAGAGCCTCACTGTACTCTCTAGAAAACTCACTTAACTCTTCAATTGGAGAATATTTTTTTAATATAACCCCACCATCTCTATCTGTAAAAATTTCTAATGGGTCTCCTTCTCTAATCCTCAAAGTTCTTCTAATCTCTTTCGGTATAACAACACGACCAAGATCATCTATTCTTCTAACTATACCAGTTGCCTTCATTAGTTTATTTGCCTCCTTTGAAATTCCTCAAATTAATGTATTAATGCTATTATTATCCTTCTTAGCGTAAATTTTATGCACCCTAGAAAATTTTTCATTAAAAATTTGTATAAAAAAGGAACCAACAATTTAATATTGGTTCCTCTCTCATTCTATTCACTTAACTTTTCTTCATATAATTTTATATCTGCTTCATCTTGCCACTTTTTAAATGTTTCTTGCCATAATGTAGCCTTCTGCTCTTCAATTACAGCAGCCTCTACTTCATCTTTAACTTCATCATAAGCTTGCACTGGATACTCTTCCTTGTCTAAACACTTAATTACGTGATATCCAAATTGAGTTTGAATTGGAGCTGGTGTATAAGTACCCTTCTCTAAAGCTTTAGCCGCTAATAAGAATGTTTTATCAATTTGTGTACTATCATATTCAACCCAATCTAAATCTCCACCTTTATCTTTAGTGGCATCAGTTCCATACTCTGCTGCAAGCTCAGCAAAATCAGCACCATTATTTAACTTCTCGATAATTTCTTTAGCAGTAGCTTCATCTTCTACAACTATATGAGCTGGTCTAACTCTATTTGGTTTCTCTGTGAAAGAGTTCTTGTTATCTTCATAGTATTTTTTATAATCTTCTTCTGTTGGTTTTACATCTTTAGTAACTTCATCATAAACCAATTCAGATATAACTGATAACTTAACATCTTTAATTAATTCTTCTTCAGTAACTCCTATCATAGTAAGAGTTTCTTGAAACTTTTCTTCTGATTCATAAGCTTCCTTCATTTCTGCTAACTTTTCATCAGCCTTTGCATTTAATTCTTCATCAGTAGGCATAATGTCTAACTCTTTAGCTTTAGCATCAAATATTCTATCTTGTATAGCAGTATCCAACACACTCATTCTCTGCTGTGCTATGTATTGCATAGCCTCATCATTCTCTTTGAAATTTTCTCCATACTGCTCTTTAACTTTAACAAAAAAACCATTTAAGCTATCGTCTATTTCTCCAAGTGTTATTTTCTCACCATACACTTTAGCAACAACCGTTTTTCTTATTCCCTCTTCTGTTTTTTCTACCATGCTGCATCCTACTGCTGAGAACATCATGGCAGAAGCCATAACCCCTGCTAATACCTTCTTTAATTTTATCAATTTCTAATCCTCCAATCGGTTTCATTTAGTTAAAATTGCAGTTTTATTTTACCATAAAAATCCGGTTAAATAAAGAATACTAAAACTATTTACTTAATGTTGATAATTCCTTAATAATATTTATAAGATTATCTAACATCTCTTTTTTATTCATCTCCTTACTCTTATAAGCTAAAACAGGTACATCTCCCATTTTAAACATTATCTGTTTTCTATAGTTTTCAAGAATATGCTTAACCATCTCAGAGGTTAAATAACTCTTATCCTTAAAAGTTATTAGAACCTGAATTCCTGTATCCTTAATTTCTAAAACTCCAATTTCTTTTGCTATAGCTTTTAAATAAGCTATATTCATCAAGTTATAAACGCTAGCTGGTATATCAGAATATCTATCTTCAATCTCCTCTATAACATCCTGCATATATTCATAGGACTCAATTGAAGCAATCTTTTTATAAACCTGAATTTTTTGCGTCTCATCACTTATAAAGGCTGTTGGAATATAGGCATCAATTTTAATATCTACTGTAGTATCAATTGGCTCTTTATCAATTTCCCCCTTAACTACCTTTACAGCCTCTTCCAGCATTCTGCAATACAGGTCATATCCAACAGAAGACATATGCCCACACTGCGCTGCTCCCATAATGTTTCCAGCACCACGTATTTCTAAATCTCTCATAGCTATTTTCAATCCAGATCCAAGTTCTGTAAAATCCTTTATTGCTTTAAGTCTCTTCTCTGCAACCTCTGTAAGAATTTTATCCTTTGTATATGTGAAATAAGCATACGCAATTCTATTAGTTCTTCCAACCCTTCCCCTTAACTGATAAAGCTGTGAAAGTCCCATTTTGTCTGCGTCTGCAATTATCATAGTGTTTGCATTTTGAATATCTATGCCTGTTTCTATAATAGTTGTAGCCAATAATATGTCATATTTTTTATCAACAAAATCTAAAATGACCTTCTCGAGTTCTCTCTCTGTCATCTGCCCATGACCAATAGCAATACGAGCTTCCGGAACAAGCTTTTGCAGATAAGTAGACATGTCACTAATCGTTTCAACTCTATTGTAAACAAAAAATACTTGTCCGTCCCTATTCATCTCTCTCATTATTGCATCTCTAATAAGCTGATCATTAAACTCTACCACGTAAGTTTGTATAGGATATCTCTCTTCAGGAGGAGTTTCTATTATGCTGATATCTCTAACTCCACTTAAAGACATATGTAGAGTTCTTGGTATAGGTGTTGCGCTCAAGGTTAAAACATCAATATTCTTCTTCATATCCTTTATTTTTTCTTTATGTGCAACTCCAAATCGCTGCTCCTCGTCAATTATAAGAAGTCCTAAATCCTTAAATACTACATCCTTTTGAAGAAGCTTATGTGTTCCTACCACTATATCAACATTTCCTTCTTTTAAATCCTTAAGGGTCTTTTTAACTTGAGTTGCAGTTCTAAACCGGCTTATCATTTCTATTTTAATAGGAAAATCAGAAAATCTCTTTAACATGTTTTTATAATGCTGTTCCGCAAGAATTGTTGTAGGAACAAGAATAGCAACTTGTTTACCATCCATAACACACTTAAATGCACCTCTTAGAGCCACCTCTGTTTTTCCATATCCAACGTCACCACAAAGAAGTCTATCCATAGGCTTATCACTTTCCATGTCCTTTTTAATATCCTCTATTGCCGCCAATTGGTCTGGAGTTTCTTCATAAATAAACTCATCCTCAAACTGTCTCTGCCATGGAGTATCAGGTAAATACCGGTGCCCTTTTAACGTTGACCTAACGGCATATAGTTTTACTAAATCTTCAGCAATATCTTCAACAGACTTTTTAACCTTACTCCTAGCCTTAGCCCATTCATTACCACCTAACTTATTTACCTTAGGAATCTTTCCTTCTCCACCTATATACTTTTGAACTAAATCCAGCTGCTCTACAGGAACATATAGCGTGTCCCCAGAGTTATACTCAAGAACAAGATAATCCTTTTTGTTTCCCTGCACATCCAACTGATTAATTCCTTTATATACACCAACTCCATGATTTACGTGTACAACATAATCTCCCAGCTTTAATTCTGTAAAACTTTTAATCTTGCTTGCGCCCTTTGCTGTAGCTCTTCTTGTAGCCTTTCTCTTTGATTGTCCAAAGACCTCTGTGTCTGATATAATACAAATCTTTAAATCTGGATATTCAAAGCCCTTAACAGCATTACCAAAGGTTACTACTACATCTCCTTGACCAACATTATCAACTATATCTTTATATGTAGCATTAATATTTTTTTCTTTTAACGTATCAATTAATCTTTCTCCACGAGTTCTTGTTCCCGACAATATTAAGGTTCTAAAGCCTCTCCTTTTCTTGTCTTCAATATCTTCAATAAGCATGTCAAGTTGTCCATGATAGTTATGAATTGTAATTTGAGAAAAAGCAACTAAACATCTTGGCTTTAATAATGTTGTAGTTGTTGTAATCCCTTGGATAGTTAAAGTTCTACCTGCTTCTAATCTATCTACAATTTCTTCCTTACTTATAAGCAACTCACCCTGAGTAGGAAGGATATTACCCCTACTTAAAAAGTTCTCATAATTTTCTTCAAACTCAAAATATACACTATCAAATTTTCCCATAGATCTATTTACATCATCTACTACAACCAGTGCATTTTTAAAATAATCCAATAGTGATGTCTGCTTTTCATAGAAAAATGGCATATAGCTATCGATAGTTTCAAAATTCCAAGTCTCGACTAAACTTTCTATATTATGATTGATAGTTGTCTCAATTCTTTGTAACGCTTCTTTATCCTTAGCTTTTTTAAATCTCGCTACAGCTCCTGATAGTTCCTCTTCTATTTTATCCTTCCCTGCTTTAATATGAGCTTCAGTTAAAATTATCTCCTTTGCCGGGAAAATATGTATCTTATTAACTTTATCTATACTTCGTTGATTTTCTGAGTTAAAGGTCCTTATAGAGTCTACTTCATCATCAAATAATTCCACTCTATATGGATTCCCTCCCATAGGTGGATAAATATCAATTATTCCTCCCCTTACAGAAAATTGTCCAACATTTTCAACAACGCTACACCTTTCGTAACCGCACATTATCAGCTTCTGGCTTAATTCCTTTAAGTCTAGTACACTCCCTACCTCTATGTCAAAGCTAAATCTTTTAAACAATTCTACAGGAGCGTAAGAAGCCGCCAGCGATTCGATAGATGTGACAATGATGTTTTTCTCACCACTTAGAATCTTATCAAAGACTTTCAGTCTTTCCCATCTTAAATCCCCAGATACTGCATCTATATTATAAAAAGTCACCTCTCGAGTAGGAAGATAGTAAACATCATTACTATAGAAACTTAAATCTTCGTAGATATTTTTAGCTTCCATGTCACTATGGGTTACCACCAACATACTTTTCTCTATTTCCTCGAAGACACCATATAGCAGATAACTTTTACCTGACTCTGAAAGGCCATGTATTCCAATAGGATATTTGTCCTCATTCACAGCTCTTTTTATCTCTTTAAATTCGCTACTAATCTGCAAGGGTGCCATTATGCCTTTTAATCTCAAATTATCACCTCTTAAAAACAATCTTTACTACTTCTCAGCTTTAAAAGAATTAAACTTATTCATTGCTTCATTAGAACCTTGTGAAATCATTACCTTAACTGCATCTACTGCTGCTTCAAAGGTTTTTTCAAGCAATGCACTTTCCTCTGCTGTAAACCTTCCTAAAACATAATCAACTAAGTCACAAGTTGGCTCTCCTACTCCAACTTTAATTCTTGGGAAAACATCGCTGCCTAAGTGTGCAATAATGTTTTTTATCCCATTATGACCGCCAGCACTTCCTTTAGTTTTTATTCTTAATCTTCCTACCTCTAAGCTTATATCATCATAGATAACAATTATATTTTCGTTAGGTATTTTATAAAAATCAATAACACTTCTAACACTTTCTCCACTTAAGTTCATATAAGTCTGAGGCTTTAAAAATATTACCTTTTCTCCTGCAATATTACTTTCTCCGTAGATTCCTTTAAATTTTGTCCTATTTATATTAAAGTTATACTTTTTCTCACATAAATCAATTATATCAAAGCCTACATTATGTCTTGTTTTATCATATTTATCCCCTGGATTTCCAAGGCCAACAACTAAATACATAGTACCCTCCAAAATTATTTTATTAAATATTTTAAACCATATCCACTGCTTATTATACTAGACTTTAATAAAAAAACAAAAGCAGCATTTCATAAATGCTGCCCTTATTTTTTTACTTCCGGTATTTTTATATTAAAATTAGTATAACTCCCTTTTTTATAAACCGTAAAATCAACTTCAGACCCTGATTCTAAGGTACCTAAAATATCATTGATATCCCTAACACTACTAACAGATTTATTATTAACTTCTGTAATTATATCTGTAGGTCTGATTCCAGCTTCATAAGCTAATCCATTCTTAATAACTTCTTTAGTGTAAACTCCCTCAATACCATTTTCCTGATGAGATACTGCAGCCTCCCCGTAGATACCCATATAAGTAATCATGGAGTCTTGTTTATCTAATATATTTTCTGTAATTTGGCTCAAGTCTTCCACAGAAATATAAAAACTATTTTTTAAGTAATCATTATGATATACCATAGTAGTATTATTTATGCCTATTAATTCACCAGACATATTACACAAAGCTGCACTTGTATTGATATATTTAGGTGTCACCGTTGTTTTAATCATTCTAAGCAGCTCTGCCACCTTACTTTGAGAATTTCTAAACATTATACTTTCCTTAGTGCTTAAAACCGTACCAACTTCAATGCTTCCATTATAAGATTTACCTAAAGGATTCCCTACGCTAATAACCTTATCTCCAGCCTTTAAACTTATCGGACTTTCAGCCACTGGCATTGGAATCAAATCACCGTTTTCCACCTTTAACATAGCAATATCATAAGCGGCGTCAAACCCTACAAGTTCAGCATCATATACTACATCATTATAGCTTTTAACCTTAATCCTTGAAGCATTAATAAGGTTATTATAGCTTGAGATTATATACCCTCTGCTATCTAATACAATCCCTACCCCAACATTCACTTCTTTAGTGTAGTTTTGATTACTAATTACGTTAATAATTGAAACCACAGACTTAACAGTCTTAGCTGCTACTTCCTGAAGCTTATCAGAGCTATCTTTTGTTATTACACCATCACCGGTTTCATCATGATTAAAATAATAATTTCCATCATCACTACTCCCCATGATTATAGCCGTAAATGCTCCACCTAAAGAGACCATAAATAAGCAAACTATAGTAAATACAACAAAAGTTCCTCTTCGCCTTTTTTTTATCTGATTGAATGTTATATTTGCTCTTGATTCCTTACGGTTATCATTAAAATTGCTCATAATAGCCTCCTTTCTACTTACTCATTATTAAAAATTGGCTATATCTTTTTAGTAATTGGTAAAGTAAAGGTGAACTTAACACCATTATCTATGTTTTTAACCCATATCTCTTCATCATGAAGATTTATAATCTTCTTAACGATAGAAAGTCCTAACCCAGTGCTTACCTTCTGAGTCCTCGACTTATCGCCCTTATAGAATCTATCCCAAATATGCTTAACATCTTCATCTCCAATTGCAGGGCCTTCATTAAATATTGATATACAAGCTTTCTTTCCTTTACCTTCAGAAGAAATTTTAATTGCTCCATTTTCATTACCATACTTAATTGCATTATCAAGTAGGTTAGTGATTACTTGAATTATCTTGTCTTCATCACAAGAAACAATTAGCTCACTACCCTCAAAATATACTTCTACATTTAAATTTTTTATTTTTATTCTGCCTTCATTTCTCAAGATACACAAACGAATAATTTCATTTATATCTACTGCAGTTCTCTCTAATTTATAGGTGCCAGATTCAACTGCCGATAAATCTAATAAATCATTTATAAGTCTCGCTAAACGTTGAATTTCCTCATAAGCAATGTTTAAGTAATATTTATGCTTTTCAGGCGGTATTACTCCGTCCAAGATACCTCCAATAAATCCTTTTATAGATGTCATAGGAGATCTTAACTCATGAGACACATTAGAAATGAACTCCTTTCTGTTTTGCTCTACCTGCTGAAGAGAATCTGCCATAACATTAAATGCATTTGCAAACTCCTCCATCTCGTCATCCGAATGGATTTCAACCCTCTTCTCTACATCTCCACTAGCTATCTTTCTAGCTACAGAACTCATTTCAGACAATGGATTTACTATCATCCTTTGAGAGAAGTAATATATTACTATACAAGATGCTATAACTGCTAAAACCGCTGATAACCAAATTATTTGATACACATTGGATAATGAGCTGTCAAGATTATCTGTGGAAATACTTATAAGAGCAGCCCCCTTAATATTACCATCCACATCTTTCAAAGGTTCACCCATTACATAAACCTTTTTATCCAGGTATACCCCATAATCATTTATAGCTTCAACACATACATCATTTTTTAAATTTTCAAGCTTTCCATGATAAATCTGCTTTCCAATTAACTGATTGTATTTCATTGAAGTTGTTGAATTAACATATCCTTCACTATCTAAAACTAAAATATCATCGCCGATATATGAAGCTATAAATCTTATTTTTTCACCTAGTTCATCATGGGTCATTCCACCCTCTAAGTAGGATATTACAACACTTTCAATAACATCTATTTGATTAGTTAAACTTTCTTTTCTTGATTCTATGAAATAATCTTGAAACCAGAAAGAAAGAAATGCGGCTAAAATAGTAAAACTTACCGTTATTATGATGGTATAGGTTACAACCATCTTAGAAAACAAGCTGTTTTTAACCATTATTTCACCTCGAATTTATATCCAACACCCCAAACAGTTTCTAACTGCCAAGTGTCTCCTCCTGCTACCTTTTCTCTTAATCTCTTAACGTGTACGTCAACTGTTCTTGAGTCACCTGGATAATCATAGCCCCAAACTTCACAAAGTAACTGCTCTCTAGTAAATACTCTGTTCTTATTGCTTGCTAAGAAATGTAGTAATTCAAACTCCTTAGGCGGCATCTTTATTTCTTGACCCTTATAAGTCACATTATAAGAGTTAATATCTATTACAAGATTATCAAAAGAAAGTGTTTCTTTATTATCTCCTTCTGAAGTATATCTTCTTAAGACAGCTTTTACTCTTGCCATAAGCTCCTTAGGCTCAAAAGGTTTCACAATATAATCGTCTGCACCTAACTCTAAACCTAAAACCTTATCAAAGGTTTCACCTTTAGCAGTTATCATTATAACTGGAGTCTCGCTATCTCTTCTTATCCATTTTAAAACATCTATACCATCTAAATATGGGAGCATAACATCTAATAAAACTAAATCTGGCTTATAGTTAGAAAAGGCCTCCTGCGCTTCTCTTCCATCATTAACTACCCTAACATGATACCCTGAATTTTCTAAGTACATTTTTATTACTTCACATATATTCTTATCGTCATCAACAACTAATACTTTTCCTAAATTTCCTTCCATAAATATCCCTCCTGATAATCAGCTTAATGCTTAATTTATTATCTCACTTGTATTATATAACAATCCATAAAAATCTAATTGAATTAATTTTAAAATTAATATTTTTAACAAAATATTTATAATATTTTAGTCACATAAAACTTCTCATTATTTTTTTCAATTCTAGCTTGAAAAAATATAAAAATAGAGGGAAGAAATCTCCCCTCTAATTACTTAACTTAAAATATTAATCAAAAAGCTTACTTACAGAAACTTCTTCGTATATTCTCTTTATAGCTTCCGCAAATAATGGTGCTATAGATAAAACTTTTATCTTATCTAACATCTTCTCTTCTGGTAAGTGAATGCTGTCTAGCATAACTAATTCTTTTATTGGTGATGCTTCTAATCTTTCTATAGCTGGGCCTGAAAGAACTGCGTGTGAGCAGCAAGCATAAACTTCAGTAGCTCCCATTTTAACTAATGCAGCAGCACCATTACAAATTGTTCCTGCTGTATCTATCATATCATCGATTAAAATAACTCTCTTACCTTTTACATCTCCGATAATATTCATTATCTCAGCTACGTTTGCTCTTGGTCTTCTCTTATCAATTATAGCTATTGGAGCATTTAATCTATCAGCAAATTTTCTTGCTCTTGTTACACTTCCTAAGTCTGGAGAAACTACTACAACATCCTCACAATCTTTAAATCCATTATCGATAAAATAATCTGCAAGTATTGGTGCACCTATTAAATTATCAACTGGTATATTGAAGTAACCTTGTATTTGAGCAGCATGTAAGTCCATTGTTAAAACTCTATCTGCTCCAGCTGCTGTAATAAGATCCGCAACTAATTTAGCTGTGATTGGATCTCTAGCCTTAGCTTTTCTGTCTTGTCTTGCATATCCATAATAAGGAATAACCGCAGTTATTCTTCCTGCTGAAGCTCTCTTAAATGCATCTATCATTATTAAAAGCTCCATAAGGTTATTGTTAACTGGCGCGCTTGTTGGTTGAATAACGAATACGTCTAATCCTCTAACTGTCTCTGCGATATTAACAGCTATTTCTCCATCGCTAAAAGTAGTTACATCACTTTTACCTACTTCAAGCCCTAAGCGATGTGCTATCTCCTCTGCTAGCTCAGGATATGAGTTACCTGCAAAAATCTTGATATTTCTTCCATGGCTTATCATTGTGTAGTCCTCCTAAAACTTTATTTATTATATTTATCATGTACCCAGTTTTCTTTATTAACTTGTCTTGCCCTAGCAATAGCTAATGAACCTTCAGGTACCTTGTTTGTAATTGTAGACCCAGCTGCTATATAAGTATTACTTTCAACTTCAACTGGAGATATTAAGTTTGTGTTACAGCCTATAAATACATTATTTCCAACTACTGTCTTGTTTTTAGTTTTTCCGTCATAGTTTACAACTACAGTTCCACATCCAAAGTTACACTTTTCTCCAACTTCAGCATCTCCTATATATGTTAAGTGAGATACCTTAGTGCCATTTCCTATAGTTGATTTTTTAATTTCAACAAAATCCCCTATTCTTGCATCATTGCCTATAACTGTTTCAGGACGAATATAAGCAAAAGGACCAACGGTAGTATTTTCACCAACTCTTGAATCAAGTACTACAGAATTCTCTATAGTTACTCTATCGCCAATAACTGCATTTGTTAATCTGTTGTTTGCATAAAGTGTACAGTCTTCACCAATAACAGTTTTTCCTTCTAAAACATTTCCTGGATAAATTATTGTATCTTGACCTATAACCACATCACAATCAATATAAGTGCTTCTTGGATCCATAATTATAACACCATTATCCATGTGCATCTTATTGATTCTTGCTCTCATTATTTCATTAGCAATAGAAAGCTCTTGTTTTGAGTTTACAGCTGTGATTTCATCAACATCAACAGCAATAGCTCCAACTTTTTTGCCTTCACCTTTTAAAATTTCTATTACATCAGTTAAATAATACTCATTTTGATTGTTGTTATTGTTAAGCTTTCCTAAAGTGCTTAATAAAGCTTCAATATCAAAGCAATACATTCCTGAATTTATTTCATTAACCTTTGCTTCTTGCTCATTACAATCTTTAAATTCAACAATTTTCTCTACTTCTCCATTAGCATTTCTTATTATTCTTCCATACTTTAATGGGTCCGCCATAACTGATGTTAAAATTGTAGCGCTGCATCCTTCTGCTTCATGATAACTAGTAAGTGATTTTACAGTTTCTTCAGTAATAAGCGGTCCATCACCTACAAATATTGAAACAGTTCCTTTTTTACCCTTTAAAAAGTCTTCAGCGCACATTACAGCATGCCCTGTACCTAACTGTTCAGCTTGAACTGAATAACATATATTTCTGCTTTCAGTTCCCTTCTGTACTTTTTCAGCACCTTTTCCTATTACTACATTAACTTCTTCAATACCTGCACTTCTAATATTATCAATTACATGGTTTATCATTTCTTTTCCACATACTCTATGAAGCACCTTAGGGGTATTAGATTTCATTCTTTTCCCTTCCCCTGCAGCTAAAATTATAGCACATTTATACAAATTAAACACCTCTTTGTCTGAAATATATATGAAAAATTCAATTTTATAACATTTTTCTACCTTCAGTATCACACTTTTACTTTGTTATTAACTTTATTTTCATAATAAATATAAACACGTTAAAAAAATATTAGAATTTTAATTTTATATTTCTTCTTTATTTTCATTGATGTGTCATAGTATATGGCACACCTATGTTTATTATATGTAAAGTAATATTTTTTTTCAACCAAACTATAAGTGATGATCCAAATCTTTGATTTGGTTATCAGAACTTACTCCTTCGAATAAAATGAGAAGGAGCTTTCTAAAATTACGCCATTAACCTTTAACTTGATCAATAAAATTAAGTTAATGTAAAAACATATGATTTATCTAAATCAGCTCACCCTTGAGTTACTCTTCAAATGGGTATGTGATGAAATTCTATTTACAAATAAAATTGGTCACAAAATAAAAAGGAGTTTGTCACTCCTTTTAGCATAGTTATTCAGCCTCTACCTGTTCTTCATTTTTTACTTTCTCATACTCATCAAGTATAGACTTTTGAATTTTCTCTCTTGTTTCAGTGTTGATTGGATGAGCTATATCCTTAAATTCTCCATCAGGAGTCCTTCTACTAGGCATAGCTATAAAATTACCGCTTTGACCTTCAATAATTTTGATGTCATGTACTACGAATTCGTTATCTAAAGTTATAGAAACTATAGCCTTCATCTTTCCTTCTGTAGTAATTTTTCTGATTCTAACGTCTGTAATATTCATGAAAATCCACCTCCAAGATGTATGCTTTCATGTATTATTCTACTAAACCTTTGTAATTCCTCCTAATTGTCGAAACTTTTTCCATAATTTAATAAAATTATTAATTATTGTGGATAGAAGGACTTACTATCGCTATACCATCTTCTCCAATTCCATGAAAATTAACTAAAGAAACGTATTTATCTACTAACTTATCTTTAATTTCCACACTATCTATTAAAAATCCACTCCCAAGAAGTTCACTATCAAATTCGCTTAACAGCTCTCTTATCCCTTTAGCTGTTCCGCCACCTCTCATAAAATCATCTATGAATATACATCTACTGTTTCTTCTCATAGATTTTGTTGATAAGGACATAGTCTGAAGCCTATTACTTGATCCTGATGCATAATTTATACTTACTGTAGTTCCTTCAGTATACTTTGTGTCATGACGAACAGTAACTAATTGTACTCCTAGCTGTTTTGCAACTTCATATCCAAGAGGAATTCCCTTAGTTTCAATTGTTACGACATAATCTACATTCATGTTTTTAAATGCAGCTGCTAAAATTATCGCAGCATTTTGAATAAGACTTGGATTATAAGCTATATCTGTAATATATAAGAAATTTCCAGGCACAACCCTTGATTTATCCTTTAATAATTCACATAATTCTTCTATGAATTTTGTTTTATCATATCCCGATCTCTCGTTTATAAATTTAATTCCACCTGAAGCTCCTGCAACCGTTTCTATTTTTCCCATAGATAGCGTCTCTAGGACTTCTCTTACAATAACTATATCTTCACTTATTGTAGACTTTGCCGCATTAAATTTTTCTGTAAATACATTTAATGTTATAACCTTATTCGGGTTTTCAGTTAAAATCTTTGTAATACCAATTACTCTTTGATTTCTATTAAATTTATCTCTACTTTTCTCCATTTACCGCAATACCTTTCCGAAATTTAACTATATTTTAACCTTTAACGTTCACCTTTATTCTATTATTCTATATGGTTTCATAATAAATGTAAACATTCAATTGGCTTTATTCCTAAAGATATGCTTTATAACAAATGAATTTTTAATTACTTTTCAAAGTTTCTATTTTAAACTCTACTCTTAACTACACATTACTATTTTAGCTGTCAACGGATTTCTCTTTGCAAACTCATTAGCTTCTTGAATGTTCCTCGCCTTAAATAGCAACTTGCCACCGTTCTTATTTAAAACTCCACCACATAACATATACTTGCTGCCTCTTATAGTTGTATCCTCTAAAAAGTTTATCCCCTCTAAGCCTTTTCCATCAGCCTTATACTTTAATTCTATAAATAATCCACCATTTCCCATAATTCTTCCTCCAAACTATATAACAAATTCAAATCACACTGAACGTTTGTTCTCTATAAACAATATAGCGAACAAACGTTCAATTGTCAATACGATTTTTCTGAAATTTATAAATAATATATCCTACCTATCCCCTTCTAACCCCACAAAAACATGTAAATATCCTTGTAATTCCTATGATTCTTTATAAAGTTTTTGTGTTTTTTATATGTTTTTTTGTATATAATTTATATATAGAGATTTATCCTCAATAATTTATAATCATAAATAAAATATAATGATTGTATTACATAAGGAGTTGTTATTATGAGTTTTAATTTTTTAAAAGATACACACAAAAAAGTTCACTTCATAGGTATTGGTGGGATCAGTATGAGCGGTCTAGCTGAAATACTACTTAAAAATGGATATAAAGTTTCAGGTTCAGATATGAAAGATTCAAAGCTTCTTCAAAGCTTAAGAGCAAAAGGTGCAGAAGTATATATAGGACATAATGCTGACAACATAAATGACGTAGATTTAGTAGTTTATACTGCAGCAATAAACCAGGATAATCCTGAACTAATCAAAGCTAAAACCCTTGGTCTACACATGATGGACAGAGCTGAATTCCTTGGTGCCATAATGCTTGGTCACAAATATAATGTTGCCGTAGCTGGAACTCACGGAAAAACTACAACCACTTCAATGATGGCACATATAGTCCTTGAAGAAAAGGTAGACCCAACAATTCTTGTTGGAGGCGAGCTTGATGTTATAAAAGGTAATGTTCTTGCAGGAAATAGTGATTATTTTGTAACAGAAGCCTGCGAGTACAAGGCTTCATTCTTAAAATTCCACCCACATGTAGGAATAATCCTAAATATAGATGCTGACCACCTAGATTACTATAGAGATATAAACCATATAAAGGATACCTTCAATGAGTTCATTAATATAATTCCTGAAGAAGGATTCCTAATTTGCAACAGCGACGATGAAAACGTAAGAGAAATATTAAAAAATACCCACAAATGTAATGTAATGACTTACGGAATCAAATCCGGTGAGTATACAGCAAGAAACATCAGCTATAACACACTTGGCTGTGGTTCCTATGATCTTTACAAAGGGGAAAAACTACTATTCCCAGTTAACCTAAATGTACCTGGTGAGCATAATGTTCTTAATTCTTTATCAGCTGTATGTGCAGGATTAGCTCTTAATATATCTAAAGAGTCTATTATAAATGGATTATTTAACTTTAGAGGTACTCATAGACGTTTTGAATTTAAAGGTGAAAAGAATGGTGTAAAGGTAATAGATGACTATGCTCATCATCCAACAGAAATTGCAGCAACATTAAATGCCTGCAAAAATTATCCTCATAAAAATCTATACGTTATATTCCAGCCTCACACCTACACAAGAACAATAACTCTTTTTGACGAATTTGCCAGCACATTTGACAGCGTAAACCACTTAATTCTAGCTGACATATATGCCGCTCGTGAAAAAGATACTGGAGTTGTAAGCTCCATGATGTTAGGTGATGCTATTAGAGCTCGTGGCGTTGATGCTATAAACTATCATAGTTTCGAAGAAATTGTTAATCACTTAAAACATGTTGCTAAAGAAGGTGACTTAATTCTTACTGTTGGAGCAGGAGATGTCAATGTCATTGGCGAAATGTATTTATCAAACTAACTTTATTAAAATCAAAGCAGCTATTCCTTCATGAATAGCTGCTTTAAATTTAAGTTGAAAACTCCCCTAACTTACAATAAATTTTATATGAGGTGAAAAGTATGAAGAAGTTTTATCCCGATAAGGCTTATGTAGTTAATGCCTTTACTAAAAATAATGCTGGTGGAAACAAGGCTGGCGTTGTAATTGACTGTCAGCACCTTACACCCGAGGAAATGCTTAAAATAGCAAGGTATTTAAATCTTTCTGAAACTGCATTTATTACTAAATCCACAAATAATCTCTATGATTATGAAGTTCGTTTTTTTACGCCAACAACGGAAGTAGATCTTTGTGGTCATGCTACTATTGCCACTTTTTACACTCTTGGAAAACTAGGACTGCTAGATAATAGTAAAGAAAAGCTTCTTTTAAAACAAAAAACCTTAGCTGGAATTTTAGATATAGAAGTAGGTTTTATTAATGGTAATATATCTTCTATTCTTATGACCCAAACAATGCCTGAATTCCTTTCCTATATAGAAAACATCTCTGACTTATGTTCTATCTTAGGTATATCTCCATTAGAAGCTTGTATTTCAGGTATGGAAGTGAAGCCAATGATAGTTTCTACTGGTTTAAAGGATATAATTTTCCCTGTTAATTCACTAAACACCTTAAAAAAAATAAAACCTGATTTTGAAAAACTAAAGACTTACACTGATAATTTAAATATAGTAGGAGTTCATGCCTTTACCTTTGATACAGAATGTCCAGATAGTTCTGTTTCCACAAGAAATTTTGGTCCAAGCGTTGGAATAGATGAAGAAAGCGCTACTGGAACCTCCAATGGCGCTTTATGTGCATATATAATGAAACATAACCTTATTGATTTCTCAACCACTCTGCAAATCTCCTGTGAACAAGGTTATTACATGAATAATCCTAGCGAAATCCTTTGCCAAGGCTCCATACTTAAAAATTCAATATCAATAAAAGTTGGTGGCACAGGAAATATTGAAAAAACAATTTCTTTAAATAACTTATTAAATTAAAATGCCTTTTTTAAGTTTTCAACTTCATTATTAACTTGATCCGAAACCTGGGGTGCTGGATTAAACAATGAATCATATCGATATATAAAGGTACCAGAGCAATTTTTAAAGTTGCGGGTAGCCTCTACTTGTCTCTTTAGCATATCATTATTATTTATCCACTCATCAGCTCCAGCACCTGCCCATTTATCCTCAGTGCCAATCTTATAGGCTGCAAGTCCAATATATAAATTCACAGATGGTTCAGTAATTAGATTACTAAAACTTTCAATAGCACTTATAAAATCATTGCTTTGATTTTCAAATCCATAGTATACCTGTGGACACAAATAATCAACATATCCCTTGTTTTGAACCCACTTTTGAACATCTATATATTGAGAATTATAATTATTGTTCATTGAGCCTTGTGGACTAATTCCAAATAAAACCTCAGAATCAATTTTCTTTATAGCTTCATAAACCTGCTTTACAAGAATATTTACATTTTCTCGTCTCCAATCCTCTAATGACAATGTTCCTCCATTCACAAGGTAATTTCCATAAGTCTCTTCGTCTATAAAGTTTTCAGTACCCGGGTAAAAATAATCATCAAAATGTATCCCATCCACATTATAATTTTGCACAATTTCGCTGACCCCATTAACAATAAGTTGCCTTACTTCCTCTTTTCCTGGATTATAGTAAACTCCTCCATTATATTGAATAACGGAGTCACTACCTTCATTTATCCACTTTGAAGCTGGACTTTTATCACTTATAGCTTCCTTGGAAGTAGAGGTTCTTACTCTGTATGGGTTAAGCCATGCTTCAATTCTCAAATTCCTCTTATGCGCCTCTTGAATCATAATTTTAAGAGGATCATATTTAATATCTTGCCCTTCAGTTCCACTACAAATAAAAGACCAAGGATAATACTGTGACTTATATAGTGCATCAGAAAAAGGCCTCACTTGCACAATTACTGTATTAAATCCAAAGCCCATTATTTTTTCAAAGGCACCCTCAATATTTTGTGTAAATTCCTCTTCACTCTTTCCAGTTAACATGGGTGCCAAATCTATGTATGATAGCCAAATCCCACGAATTTCTCCATCTATAGCTACATGTTTTTTATCTTCCTTATTTATTAAATCCTTAATGGTAGAATCTAATTTTCCACCTTCATTATCATCAAACCTTATAATCCACACTAGCCATCCAATTATCACGAGAATTATGGCTATTGTAGCCACTTTCATCTTATCCACTTTACAGCCCCCTCTTCAATAAGTATATTACCTTCCTTCGCACCTCTTAATTAAAAGTCCACCTCATCATACTTTTTAATCTAAACCAAGATTCTTCATATAGGAGTTTGTTTAATTAATAGTTTGCAAAATAAGTTTCCCTTATACATATGTAGCATTCAAAGAATTTAGACTAAAATAAAATGACTGTACCACACTCTGATACAGCCATTTCCAATCAACGGACTTAAGTGAATATTGAAATCTATAATTATGTAAACTTAAGTTAGAATTAAAATTTATGATTTAGTTATTCAAACTTACTTATTAAATCACGCCTTAGGAGGTATATAAGAAATAGTTTTCTATCTATACTTAGAGAACACCTTCCACAGTTCATCTACATCACTTTTCTCTAAAAAACTAGTTATTATTCTATAGCCCTTTTGTCCTACGTAAAATCCTATTCCCTTTTTAGTTAAAGATGAGCTTTTTATATCTTTAAAATAGAAAGTTTTCGACTTTTCATCAGCATTATTGTTAATTTCAATTTTATCCTTATATAATCTTACATATGCAATATCATTTATTTTTCTTACTTTCTTTGTAATAGTAATAGTTAATATTAATCCAATTAAAGCAAACGCTAATACTAATCTTCCATAAAAATCGCTTTTAGTTACCAATAACCCTACTGAAATTATAAATAATAAAATTGTAAATAAAATACTCCTCGATAACTGCCTTCTCATTTGTGATTTAGCAGCTTCACTAAATTTATAAACCTTCATTGTTTTCTCCTTTGTTAAAGCATATTTTCCTATTGATTATAGCAACAGAAACTAAGTTCTTCTACTTAAAAATCTTTTTAAAAATCTTAAGTTTATTTTCAAAAGGAGGATATCTCAATGGCACATCTAAAGCAAACCCTTTATCAACAATAGACTTTTCATGAGTAAATGTATCAAAGCTTGCTCTTCCATGATATTGACCCATTCCACTTTCACCAACACCTCCAAAGGTAAGGTTACTTGATGCAACATGCATGATTGTATCATTTATACACACTCCACCTGATGAAGTCTTAGATATAACCCTATCTATATTTCCTCTATCATTAGAGAAGAAATATAACGCTAATGGTTTAGGCCTGCTATTTATAATGTTAATTACATGATCTAAATCTGTATAAGTTATTATCGGTAAAATCGGTCCAAAAATCTCTTCCGCCATTCCCCTATGATTAAAATCTATATTATCCATAACTGTTGGAGCAATATATCTCTGTTCTCTATCAAAGTCTCCTCCAATTCTAACCTTATCCTTATCTATATAACTAATTAATCTATCAAAGGCTCCTTCATCAATAATCCTGCCATAGTCAGGACCATTTTTTATATCCTCACCATAAAAAGCTTTAATATATTTCCTTAATCCAGCAATAAGTTCTTCTTTTCTAGATTCGTGTACAAGAACATAATCTGGAGCTACACAGGTTTGACCCACATTTAAAAACTTTCCCCAAGTCAATCTCTTTGCTGTAATATCCATATTTGCATTTTTATCTATAATACACGGACTCTTTCCTCCCAATTCTAAAGTAACCTCTGTTAAATGTTTTGATGCAGCTTCCATTACCAGCTTTCCAACTCTTACGCTCCCCGTAAAGAATATATAATCAAACTTTTCCTTTAAAATTGCTTCATTACTTCCTGCACCAACATCTATAACTTTGATAAAATCAGGTTCAAAAGTATCATCGATGATTTTTACCATCACCTTAGTAGTATTCATACTCTTTCTTGAAGGCTTAATAATTGCTGTATTACCTCCTGCAATAGCACCTATTAAAGGGGCCATGGTTAACTGGAAGGGGTAATTCCATGGACTCACAATCAATGTAACCCCATAAGGTTCTCTATAAAGAAGATTCTTTGATGGAATATTTGCCATTGAGGTCCTTACTCTTTTAGGCTTTGTCCATGATTTCAGTCTCTTTATTGCAAATGTTAATTCATCTAAAACCATTCCAACTTCAGCCATATATCCTTCAGCATAGCTTTTCCCTAAGTCTTCTTTTAAGGCCTTTAATATAAGCTCTTCATTATTCACAATAGTATTTTTTAGCTTCTTTAAATTATTAATTCTATTATTCACATCCAAAGTTTTACCTGCATTAAAATACTCTCTCTGAAGGTCTATTAAATTTTTTATGTTACTCATTTATTTTCCTCCCTATGAAATCTATTTAAATTACCTTTCAAGATCTTTAATCAAATCACTGAATTGGTACTATATTAAAATAAATTCTTAAAATAATTATATCACTGTGAAAATATAATTTTATTATTACTTCCCTAATATTTCTTATAAATCCCTATTCAATCTCTTGTTTTATCCATTTCTTAAATATAAATATATTTTTTAAAAAAACTTTAAAAAAATTGTTGACTTCTTGTCCACTATATCATATAATAACTTTTGTCGGCGGGGTGTGGCGCAGATGGGAGCGCGCGTGGTTTGGGACCATGAGGTCGCAGGTTCAATCCCTGTCACCCCGACCAAAGGAACATGATATATGTTCCTTTTTTATTTTATATAATCTTTATATGAAAAAGCTCTAAAATAAATTTCATCCGAAATATTTTTAATTTTTCTTGACTTATGAAACAAAATATAATATAATAAATTTTGTTAGCGGGGTGTGGCGCAGATGGGAGCGCGCGTGGTTTGGGACCATGAGGTCGCAGGTTCAATCCCTGTCACCCCGACCAAAGGAACATGATACATGTTCCTTTTTTTATTTTAACTAAATCTTATATGAAGTATTAAAGTTACAATATATAGTATCGTAAACAGCATGTGATATTTCTTAATTTTTCCATCCTTATCTTTATATATAAACTTACATATTAACCCCATAAATATAACTATTCCATAAGCTACTCCAGCCAATGCTCCAAGAAAGGAGAATCCATCACAGCTATTCATTATAATGACATGAAGCATTATTGAAATACTGCCTCCAAAGGCAAAAATACCATGATCCTCCTCTAGCATCTTTACTAAACTAATAGTTGCATTTACAAGTTTTTTATGACTTCTTTTTGATAATCCTCTTATAAAAACATTATAAAATTCCGCCACTATAAAACGCATAATAGAACCTATGGTTAAAATAACTCCCATTATCCCCCAAAAGATACCTATGTTTCTCATAGTTTCCCCCCACTCTCTTTATCTCCTTATATTTATATGCTGGTGTTTTCTTGTCATTCTAATAACATGACAAAATATAACCTCTTATAACTGTGCTATACGCAGTAGAAACTATCCCTCTTCTACATCTTGAATAATTGCTTGGACATGTTATACTCAAAACGTAGCACAATTTATTGTTTAAATTTTTGAGGTGATAATATATGTTTAATAATATAGAAGCAGCTATTTTTGATATGGATGGTACCATCGTAGATTCAATGTGGATCTGGGACGAAATTGATAAAGAATACTTAGCCAAGCACGGTATAGATGTTCCACCAACCCTTAGCACCGATATAGCTCATTTAAATTTTCACGATGTTGCCCTTTACTTTAAGAAAACTTTCAATCTACCTTACGAACAATCAGAAATAGAAGGACATTGGAACGATATGGCCTTTGAAGCATATGCTAAAAAAATCAAATTAAAGGATGGCGTAAAGGAATTTCTTGAAATGTTAAAGGCAAAGAATATAAAAATAGCTTTAGCAACAAGTAACAATAAACTCCTCCTTGAAGTTTGCTTAAAGGCCAACGGTATATACGAATACTTTGACTCTATAACCCTAACTAGTGAGGTTTCTCGTGGAAAGGATTTTCCAGATGTATATCTTTTAAGTGCTGAAAGACTTGGTGCAAACCCAGAAAACTGCATAGTATTTGAAGATTTACTTACTGCAATTAAGGGCGCAAAACAAGCTGGCATGAAGGTTATTGGTGTATATGATGAAGCATCTAAAGAACAACATGACGATATGAAAGAACTAGCTGATGATTTCATTTTAGATTATCACATTCTTTCTACAGCTATATAAAAAATAGGCTATACAGTCCATTTCATATTCTGTATAGCCTATTTCCTAATGCGTAATTTCTTCTACTTCCCCATTAATTAATTCTAACAAATCTATAGGACTCACTTCGATTTGGCATCCTATTTTCCCACCACTTACAATTATGGTTTCGAAACATTCACAGGATTTATCCATAACCGTCTTATAATTTTTTTTCATACCTACTGGAGAACATCCTCTGCTTTTTATTTAAATACAAATTATTTTATCAAAAATTCAAATTTGCCTGATACTATATTTAATAAGTCATTAGGATTTATTTTGATTTGATATCCTATTTTACCTGCACTAACAACCACGAACTCCAAGTCTTTTGCACTTTCATGTATAAACGTTCTATATTCTCTCTTTTGTCCTATTGGAGAGCATCCTCCACGAATATAGCCGGTATACTTGATTATATCATTAACATGAATCATCTCAACTTTCTTTTCACCTGATATTATAGCTGCTTCTTTTAAATTTAACTCTTCTGCTACTGGGATAACAAAAACATACAACTCTTTACTTGTACCCTGTGCCACTAAAGTTTTAAATACATTAGCTTCATCTATTCCTATTTTATGTGCTACAGATATACCATCTACCTTCCCATCATTATTTTCATACGTAATTATATCGTAATTTATCTTCTTCGAATCTAGTATTCTCATTGCATTTGTCTTTACTGTTTTTTCTTTGGCCATAATTTCACCTCTTTTAATACACTCATTCTTATTATATATTAACTAACTCTTTTTTATAAATTACTATTTCAATTTTTAATAATAAAAAAGAGCATTTCTGCCCTTTTCCCTAAAATATTAATTTCTATTTTTATGATGCTTTTTCTTGCTCAAATATCCAACAAGCATAAGCTTAGCTGCCTTGTCCAACTCAATGGTTTCCTCTTTACCGTCTATAACCCCAACTAACTTCAACTCAGAACATTCTACAATTATAGTTAAAATATCTCTTTCTTTAATATTCTCCATGCCGTTATACCCCTTCAAATATCTTATCTAATAATTACTTATTATAAGCTCTTTATATTTCCCTCGCCCTTTACTTTCTTTAGAAATAGAGTAATTTACTTCTACTTCCTTTATATTGAATCCCTGATACCACTCTCTAACTTTTTCATGATCATTAATAGTTAATAAAAATTTCCCCTTTAAGCCTTTAAGCTTATCCCTTAAAATAATATGTTCCTCATCTCCAAACTTATTTCCATATCCACAAGTCTCAACATATGGAGGGTCACAAAAGAAAAAGCTATTTTCTCTATCATATTTATCTATTATTTTTTCAAATGATAAGTTCTCCACATATGTATTTTTGAGTCTATCTCTTAACTCCAACAGCTTCTCTTCATAAAATATTTGTTGCTTCGGCTTAGTTGTTGTTCCATATCCATAATTATTACCTTTCCCGGCAAAGCTCTGTGTAATTAAATATAGAAATCTTATTGCTCTATTAATTTCTGTCATATATTCTACCTTGCAACTTTTATATTCTTCAAATATATCCCTGCCACTAAATTCATATTCTAATAATCTCTTCACTTCAGGAGCATGATACTTTATTGTTTTAAATAAATTTACTAGCTCTCTATCAATGTCATTTATAACTTCAACCCTGCTTGGCTCCTTACCAAAATAAACCCATCCAGCTCCGAAAAATAATTCTACATAACACGTATGTTCTGGAATCATTTCAATTATCATTTTCCTTAGTTTGGACTTCCCTCCAACTCTACATATAGGTGGATTTAACATAAATATCACTCCTTTCTTTTTCAATTTGACTATATCATATTTTCCCTAAAATATATCAAAGTGTGAATATTTTTCACACTCTGCTATTTTTTATAGAAAGGAGTTGACTTTTAATTGAATCCATATAATATAAGTGAAAATCTTTTTACATTAAGAACTAATCTTAATTATTCTCAAGCTTATGTTGCAAGTACTCTACATATCGACAGATCACTTCTTAGCAAATATGAACGTGGTATTTTACTACCTAGCTTGCCTATCCTAATTGAATTAGCAAACTTTTATAACGTAAGTATAGATTATTTACTATCTAAAAATGATATAAGCTAATTAATCTACACCTTCATTTTATTCAAAAAAAATATAAGGCTAAGGATTTCTCCCTAGCCTTTTTTTATTGCACTGACAATTCACAATAGTTACCTGCTCTTAATGTTATTGTATCTCCTGGATTCAAACTTCTACATCCATTGTCAAAATAGAATAATCTTTTCTGGTCATCTATAAAGAATTCATTTTGATAAGCATATCCTTCTTCATTGAATAGATACCAAGCATCTAAATATAGCCATTGATTTTTTGCATAACCTCCTTCATGGAAATAGAATGACCATCCTATACCATTGTGGTCCCAATAACCTGTAGAAGGTTTTTCTTCTGGCTTTGTTCTTGGAATATTTGAATCTATGGCATTACAAATACCATAAACTAATGTATCCCAACTTGTATTATTCCATATAGCTACGTCTTCTTGATTATCGCAGAATAATAGTTCAATGATTGTAGCTGGCATACTTGTATATTTTAGCTCCCAAAAATCCTTATTAATAATCTCTCGTCTGTATGGTACTCCTAAAGATACCATGAAATCCATTATATTCTTTGTAATTTCCCTAACTGCTGTATTTGAATTATCATAAACAATATATTCAGTTCCTCTTCCTTTACCATTACTTGCATTCATGTGGAAACTGATATAAATGTCTGCTCCCCATTCATTTGCAATTCTAGCACCTTCTTTAGTTTGGTCATGATCATTTAAATCATTTCTACCTTTTATAATCAATACTTGATGTCCATGTAATTCTAAAACTGGCTTTAATTTATAAACTAGATTCCAACATGATTCAGTTTCTTTAATCAAACCACATGCTCCTGTTATTGCCTCGGTATGACATAATCTTAATGCTATCTTCATAGTACATTCCTCCTTAAAATAAAAAGAGCAGAAATTAATTCTGCTCCTTAATTAACTTATCACTTACACCTGGTATATAAGCTGATGTATTTTCTGTTGGATCATTCAACACACCTAGTAAAATTAAAATACTACATATCGTATTTATAATTCCTAGAACATTTTCAGAATCAATATTTAACCCAAACTGACATAATAGCGATACAACTAAAGCTGCTAATGAAATAATAGTTCCTTTATTATTTAATCTTGTAAAAATTGATTTTAATACCTTTGACATCCTACACATTCTCCTTTTCTATCCCATCAATTCGTTTGTGAGCTGATTTACAACTTTCTTCTACTCTTATAAGCCTTTCATTCATATCGTTTAAATTTTTAGTTATGTCTCTTACATTATATTTAATATCATCAACTCCTTTTGAAACATATTTAATCTCTTGATTTATTTTAGTTATTCCTTCAACTTCATCCTTCGCATCTTTCTGCTTATTCCTAGACATAGTCATTATTGTTCCTATGCACCCTATCAAAGAGCACAATATAGCAAAACTTATATTTTCCATAACTCACCTTCCTTAATTTTAATAATAAAAAAAGACTAGCATTGCTAATCCTACTTCTTTTTCTTATATATCCATTTGCTCGGTATTAATTATTTGCTCATACTCTTCCTGGCTAATTTGTCCTTTTTTAACTCTAGCTTGTAAATACTCTTCATCTGCTTTTCTCATAATCCACATATTCAATAAAAAATTATAATACGGATTCATTTTATAACACCCCCATCATTAACTGCTCTAGAGCTGTAATTCTCTCTTCAATGTCTGGAGGAAGTGTAATAGGAGTAGGCGATATTTCTTCTATATAGTGAAATAGTCCTCCACTTCCTTCTACATTATCTTTAACTTTAAATTGCTTACCTTTAGCCTGCAATTTAAAAAACTCATCATATTCAGATTTAGTTATCCTTATGTCAGTATCAATCACTTTATTGATTCCTTCAACTACAAATCCAAACTTTTTATTTTCAAATATTCTTAAATAGTATTTCATATTATATCCACCCCTTTACTCTCCAGAAAACACTCATAGTTGTTGTTGGAACTATAACAATGGTTGAAGTGGTAAGCCTTTTTACACGTACGCTTCTATTTCCATCAAAACCTCCATACTCCGTAACTTGTACATTGAAATTATTATCTGCCATAGTGATAGGTAAAGTTATTGTATTTTCAGCTACAGATAGTCCGTTTACATAACCCCACTGTTCAATCATTCCAGTGTCAGGGTCCTTTTCCCATCCAGTTAGCTGCTTTTGGACCACTCTTTTACTAGCCTTGCCACTTAAATGTGGTTTTAAAGCTCCAATATCTTGAATGTATAGTTCTTTCCACTGATGTGAACTACTACCTAAAGTAGTGATATTTTGATTAGGGGAGAACTCTTTCTCATCATATAAGATTACATGCTTATTTGTACCATATTTGTTTGAATCTAAATAACCCCACCCTTCGGTATTCACTAATAACCCTACACTTTGGCCTTTAGGGTTAGTGACTTTAACTCCTCCATCAGTTGATACCTTTAAAGTTACATCACCTTTAATCTCTCCACCATTCTTCTTAAATGTATCCCAATCTTTTGCTTTGTCTAAAGCTTCTTTCAAATTAGTATCTATAGTATCCCAGTTGAAATTTAGAACTGTGATATCGGGAGGGCTATCTGTAAGCTCTATCTTTTTTAATTTAAAATTTGTTGTTAACTGCATGTTTTATACCTCCTATACATCTACTGCATCTATTGATATAATGAAGCTCTTTCCTGTATTAACCGGGTTAGGTGTAATAGTTACTGCATTTACTACCGGAGCCACTGTGTCCAATATAACAGTTCTATTGATTTTAGTATATCTTCCTACTCTATCTGTGGATTTTACTTCTATACTATTCGACCCCTCAGTAAGAGTAATAACTTTTGAAAACTCTCCACCCTGTCCAATTGGTACATCCTCATGTAATACACTTCCTACTTTTATTGTTAATTTAACCGGTCCTGAAGTAGCATCAGAAGTTTTTCCTGATACAGTTAAGCTATTCTTATTTGTGTAGGTAGTAGATTGATTTGGACTTGTTAGCGTTAATACAGGTGGTACTGTATCCACAGTAAATTCAGTGCTCCTTGGAGCTGACATGTTTCCATCATTATCCTGTACAGAAAAATGAACCACATGATGACCATCTTTTAATCCACTTGGAGGTGTGTAGGTAACATCATACCCTCCTGACACTTGAGTACAAACCATACCAGGTGAAGTATTGGTTAAGACTTGGTCATCGAGTTGAACTCTAAGTGTACTTAATTTTATACCTGATCCATTTGCTTCATCCCTCAATTTAAATACTAAAGGAACTATATTTGTTGATAGTTGTGAATCAGGGCTAGGGCTTACAACTGTAATAACAGGAGCTGTTACCTCTTTAACCACTAACCGTAACTTACCTCCAAGTGTAGGGTCAGAACTTGTTTTCGTTATTTTATTACCTGCCAAATCCTCAGCCTCAACTGTTATTGGATAATACCCTCCGCTCTGATTAAAAGAAGTTATATTCGGAGCTGCTATCTCAGCTTCATATTTTTTTGTCAAGCTATTTAGGGTTAGGGTTGTCCAAACCCCATTTATTTGAACCCTAACTTGTTTTATCGCCATACGTTGATTACCTCCTTAATAGTCTTTTAATTCTTGCCAATTCCTCATAGCTTTAATTTTACTCCAATCTGTTAATGTATCTTTAACCTCATTCCAGTTAGATTCTTCAGCTAATACAGAAATTTTTATTGTTTTGCCAGTTGTAGTTATATTAGGAACTATATTTACATCTTTTATTTTTATCATGAGCCTAATTGTGGAGGTATATAGTTATATAAGGTTTGCCAGCTTTCTGCTTGATTAATAGCATTCCAATCAAGATAAGCTTCTTTGATATCCTCCCAAGTTGAAAAATACCTTAATAATTCTAATTTTATGTGAACTGGCATATAAGGAGCTATAGCCCTAATAATATCATCAAACTTATAATTTATAGTTGGGTCTGGAGATAATACTTGTACCCTTAAAGTTCCTTGCCCTGGATTTGGGTTAAGAGCTTCTCCTCCTGTAAAAAATTTTATAACAGCTTTACCTCCTGTAATAGACTTTACTATTGCTTTTATAGAGGTTTCACTAAGCTTAACCCCTTTACTATAAAGAGCCCTGATGTATGCTCTCCTCTGCTCTACAGTTCCCTCTCCAACTACACCAAGAAAAGTCTCATACCTTTGTAAAGTCTCTACTGGCATACTATTAACAAACTGAAAGTCCACTGATTTATCTGATTTAAAATAAAAGTCATTAAATCTCTCTGACTCAGCTTTCATTATCAACTTAAATTCTCTTATATCATGAAGATACTCTGGGAGTAACTCCATTAAATTAATATTGTAGGGATTTTCATCCTCTACATTTAATATCATATTAAACCTTGGGTCATTCTGGTCAACAGTAGTAACATGGCCCGCTGCATCTTCAACTATAACTGTCACGGGATATATGCCTGCTTCGTTTGGGGCTTGAGAAATACTTGACCAGGTTTGTTCACCCGTCTTATCTAAATCCTTTGTAACTCCATCTACACTAAATGTAGCTTTTTTTATCAAGATACCACCTCCAAAGTAACAGCTCCAACCATGGGAATATCTTCGGCCCCTAATGCTATATCTAAATTACCACCATTAATAGTTAATGTGTTGACATCTGCAACTGAAGGTAAGTTTAATATTACGCTTGCTAGTCTTATATAGCTTACTGACTCCTTAGCATAAGTTATTGATGATAGATAGTCTTCAACCGCTTTTTTAGCTCCTTCTACTTGGCTATACCCCTGGTTAAGCTTCACCGTCCCGGTAACATTAATAGTCTTCTTAGTCCCTGTTACCACAGTAACCTTTGAGCCTATTGGAGCTTTACCATTACCAAGTCCCGTAGAACCTGGGTCAAGATACTCCTGAAACTTTCTAATAAGTTCTGATGACGCAACTTGATTTTTTGAATCAGTTATACTTACTTTAACTGTATTAGCTCCATTTGCGAGAGGAAATATTTTTGCTCTTCCAACTCCTTCAAATGTACTAGCCCACTTTAAATATTGATTAACATTACCATCTGATTCTGTATTAGTTATGCTAATTTTAGTTCTTAGCCTTAACTCATCATCACTTTCAGTATCTTCTCCGTATATAAGTATGTCTGAGAGAGTTGCTGTTGCTA
>JARKVD010000024.1 GCA_029851835.1 Clostridium sp.
AGAAAGAGGGAGTTAGATGAGTGAACTGTGGGATTTATTTTTAACCTTTTGTAGAATAGGAGGATTAACCTTTGGTGGTGGATATGCTATGCTTCCGATGATACAGAAAGAAGTGGTTGAAAATAGAAAATGGGCAACAGAGGAACAGATAATGGATTATTATGCTGTTGGGCAATGTACCCCAGGGATTATTGCTGTAAATACGGCAACTTTTGTTGGATATAACAATAGAGGAATTTTAGGAGCTATTGCTGCAACTTCTGGAGTTGTATTTCCGTCTTTAGTTATTATTATGATTATTGCAGCATTTATAAGCAATTTTGCAGATTTAACAGTGGTTCAGCATGCTTTTGCAGGAATAAGGGTAGCAGTTGGTGTCCTTGTTTTAAATGCCATAATAAAACTTTGGAAAAGCGGAGTTAAGGATCTTTTAGGGATTATAATTTTTGCAGTTACTTTTATTGTTTCCATAATATTTAAATTGTCACCAGTATATGTTGTCATTGGAGCAATCATTGTAGGCATCTTGGCAGGAAGAAAAAGAGGTGTAAGTTAATGAATATTTACATATTACTTTTTATAGAATTCTTTAAAACTGGTTTATTTTCAATTGGTGGAGGACTTGCAACACTTCCTTTTCTATATGATATGGCAGATAAATATCCATGGTTTGATAGAGCTATGTTAGCTGATATGATTGCAGTATCAGAATCAACTCCAGGGCCAATAGGAATAAATATGGCAACCTATGTTGGGTATGAAACAGGTGGGATTTTTGGTGGAATTCTTGCAACAATAGCATTAGTTTTGCCTTCTGTTATAATAATAATTACAATTGCAAAATTTTTAAATAAATTCAATGAAAATAAAATGGTAAAGTCGGCCTTTTATGGATTGAGACCTGCTGTAACAGCATTAATTGCAACAGCAGGATTTGAGGTTTTAAAAATATCCATATTTACCTTTGAAAAGTTTGCACAAAGTAATAATATAGTGGACATAATAAATATAAAATCTACTGTGCTATTTGCGGGTCTTTTCTTTATTACGAAAAAATTTAAGACACATCCATTGGGAATCATAGCGGGAGCAGCAATTGTAGGAATAATATTTAAGTTTTAAGCTCACTAAGAAACTTTTATTGTGGAGATACATATTTTGTATTATAATAGCACTTGTACACGCAGAGGTTGGACAAGAAATGGAAGCTAAGCAATATGTAGCAAAACAATTTTGATGAAAGAATGCGTATAAGAGGAGAAAAAATATGAGTAGAATGTTTGGAACTGACGGAGTAAGAGGAGTTGCTAATAGTGAACTTACAGCTGATCTTGCTTTCAAATTAGGAAAAGCTGGAGCATGTGTATTAACTGAGGGAACTCACAAAGCTAAAATATTAGTTGGAATGGATACAAGAATTTCAGGAGATATGCTTGAACATGCGTTAATTGCTGGAATTTTATCAGTGGGAGCTGAAGCGATTTCAGTTGGAGTTGTACCAACACCAGCAGTTTCGTATTTAACAAGAAAATATGGGGCAGATGCAGGAGTTGTAATTTCAGCATCTCATAACCCGATAGAATATAATGGAATAAAGTTCTTTAACGGAGAAGGCTTTAAGCTTACTGATGAATTAGAGGACAAGATTCAAGCATTAATAGAAAGTGATTTTGAAGGTGTAGAAGTTCCGATAGGGGAACATATAGGTAGAAAAACAATTGTTGATACAGGAGTAGAGGAGTATGTTGACTTTGCTATATCAACTATTGAAGGAGACCTAAAAGGCTTAAAAATAGCAATAGACTGTGCAAATGGAGCGGCATATAAAACTTCTGAGTTAGCTCTTAAGAAGCTTGGTGCAGAAGTTTTTGCAATACACAATAAGCCAGATGGAATTAATATAAACAGACATTGTGGATCAACCCATCCAGAAGATTTAATGAAGTTTGTTAAAGAAAACAACTGTGATTTTGGACTTGCTTTTGATGGTGATGCAGATAGATGTTTAGCTGTTGATGAAAATGGAAACTTAGTAAACGGTGACCATATGATGGTTATAGCTGCAAAACACTTAAAATCATTAGGTAAACTTAATCATGACACGGTTGTTGTTACTGTAATGAGTAATCTTGGATTGCACATTGCCCTTAAGGAAGCTGGTATAAAAACTGTTTCAACAAAAGTTGGTGATAGATATGTACTAGAAGAAATGGCTAGAGGTGGTTTCTCAATAGGTGGAGAGCAGTCTGGACATATTATTTTCCTAGACTTTAATACAACAGGTGATGGTTTAGTTTCTGGATTACAGCTTGCTGCTACAGTAAAAGAAACAGGTAAGAAGTTAAGTGAGCTTGCAGGTGGTATGAAGGAAATGCCACAGGTTCTTGTAAACGCTAAGGTTCCTAATGACAAGAAGAATATTCATGAAGTGGATGAAGAAATAGCAGCTGATATCAGAAATATAGAAGATAAGATGGCTGGTTCAGGCAGAGTATTAATTAGACCTTCTGGTACAGAGCCTCTAGTAAGGGTTATGCTAGAAGGTGAGAATCAAGATGAGATAGATAAAATAGCTCATGAGTTAGCTAAAAAAATAGAAGTTAAAGCAAATTGTTAATTTATAAAATAAACGGAAGAAAGTAATTTTTCTTCCGTTTATTTTTTGTTAATTATGAACCTATAATAAAATGTGATATACTTAAGTGAGAGTCTAAATCTTTGATTTAGTTACTCGAACTTACTCCACCGAACGAATGTGAGGCGGAGTTTCATCAGTATGTATCTATGATTTGGTTAAGGCTAACTTACTCCAAGGCTAACTTACTCCTTCGAATGAAATGAGAAGGAGTTTCCTTAAGTGACAGTTAGTTACTTGAACTAATCGTTGAAATTAATATTGAAAATTGGTACATAGCAGGTATAATGGAGGATTTTTAAATGCTAGGTTATGTGATTTTTGGTGTGGCAGCCCTTAGCATGGCAGGCTTTTTTATATTTACATGGTTATTATCCAGCAAGGTTATTCATCCTTTAGTAAAAAACTACCATGATACTTATAGAAGATGTGTAAATAGTAATTGTATAGATGAAAACTTGTATAACAGTTGGAATAGAATAGATTTTTATATAACATCTGATTATGGATATAAATTATCTTGTGAACTTTTAGAGGATGATAACAATGAAAGCCTAGGAGAAAAAATTAAGATTATAATATTGGTCCATGGTATAACTTGGAGCAAATACAGTTCTATAAAATATGCTGATATGTTTATTCGGAATGGGTTTAAGGTTTTAATTTATGATCATAGAAACCATGGGCTTAGTGGAAAGGCTCCAACAACCATGGGCTACTATGAGAAATATGACTTAAAAAAGGTTATTGATTGGTGCTATCAAACTTATGGACAGGATATTCATATTGCTACCCACGGGGAATCTATGGGGTCTGCTACAGTTTTAGCTCATTTAGAAATAGATGATAGACCAGAGTTTGTTATAGCTGATTGTGGATACTCTGATTTAACAAGGCTTTTAGAGTATCAATTAATGAGGCGTTATCACTTACCGAGTTTTCCATTTGTACCAGTGGCAGCGAAATTAGTTAAAATGAGAGCAGGATTCAATATTAAGGATGTAAGTCCCATAAAAATTGTAACAAATACTGATAAGCCTATTTTATTTGTTCATGGTGATTCAGATGATTATGTGCCAACTTATATGGGAAAAGAGATGTTTGAATCAAAAAAAGATAAGAAGGAATTATATATAGCACCAAATGCTAAGCATGCTGAGGCTTTGGTGAAAAATATAAAAGAATATGAAAAGGTAGTAAATGAATTTTTGAATAAATATTTTAATCATTAATGGAGGTTATTAAAGTTGGGGTATAGTATTAAAAATTTAAGTGATTTGGACGAGGGAAGCTCGAGGTATATGTCTAGAATTTTCATAGAGAGTTTTGGACATATGTTTGAAAAGTTTTCAAAGGATAGGGAGGCATTAATAGAATGCTTTGAAAAATCTTTTATTTATGACATGATTTATGTTGCTTTAGATGGAGAACGAGTAGTTGGGTTTATTGCAGTTTCAAGCTGTAAAGGGCGCACAATTAATGTTAATAAAAAAGAGTTTTGTAATCACTTTGGAAAAATAAAAGGAGCAATTTTTAGCTGGCAGCTGAGAATGATTATGGGAAAGGCTGCTGTAAGTGAGCCAAATCAGTGTTATATTGATTTTGTAGCAGTAGATAAGGATTATAGAAGAAAAGGCGTTGCTATGGAATTATTTAATTATATCCATGAACATTTGATTTTTGATGAATTTATTTTAGATGTATTAACTACAAATCAAGGAGCACAAAAGCTTTATGAAAAGTTAGGCTATAAAGTAGATAAGATCAAGAAAAGTATTATGACAAGGTCTCAAGGGCTAGGGGATTTAGTTATTATGAAGCATAAAATAATACTGTGAAAAATATATTAAGGAAAGGTTCTATGTTTGATTTAATCAAGCATGGAACCTTTTTAACTGAAGTTGTTATTTTGTTTTTTTTGAACTGTTACTTGAACTAGATTCATTAAGTTTGCTGTTTATTATTGAATTTTCAATAATAGTATAAAAAATAACATCTTCAATGTCTATATCGCTGCTATCTTCAATATTTAAGGTGAATTTTGAGGTTGGACTAAAGAAATTTCCATCAATTATGTAGTCTAAGTTATCTTCATTATCAAAAACTTTAAAGTCTTTATTAAAGAAAAAAGAGTCAGGTTTACCAGAACCTTTTTTTTCGTAGTCGCTATTATAGAAATATTGGATGCGCTTTATTTTCCACCAATCCTTTAGCTTTTCTTCACCTATATAACCTGTTACATTGTTGTTTTCATCTTCTATTTGAGCAAGTCTATCAATTGACACATTAAAAAGTTTAATTTGTGTTAATCCAAGTCTTTTAATTTGGCTTTCACTTTTAATAAGATTTCCATGAATATCTTTAAGTTCTAGAGTGTCTCCGAAGAATGGAAATAGCTTTCCTCGAACTTCTCCAATTAAAACACCATCACTCATAATGTAGTAATGTTTTCTGATAGATAGGAGTTTCTTCTCCATGGTAATCTTCTGAGAGTTCTCCAGAATTGCTTCAAAACTTTGAGTTTTAGGATTAACTAAATTTGTAGATTTAGATCCAAATACTCGATTCATTTGTCCTTGATGCAAAAGAAATATACATAGTACTAAGAGAACTATTATAATAAGAATCGTATTTATAATTTTATTTAAAATTTTCATAGTATACTCCCTAAAAATTTTTTGTTTAAATTTTGTGCAGTTAAGTAATTATACCATTAGAGGTGCTAGTATTCCATAAGGGAATATCACAATCTATGATTTGGCTAGCGAGAACTTATTCCTTTGATAAAAGGATAAGGGGTTTCCATATTTAAAAGGGTAAAAAGAGGGGAGTATTAAGTTATGGCTATAAAAGATATGCTTAGAAATAATGAGAAAATAGCAATATAATTATAATAATTTACAATAAAGTAATGAATATATTTAAATAATAAGTAAATTCCATTGACCAAACTATTTATTGTTAATATAATATAATGAGGTTATTGTTAAAAGTGGCCCCAATTATCCAAAGGATAGGCCCGTATTATTTAAAAACTCACTTTAAAAACCTAGTGAAAAATAATATGTATTTTAACTAAGACTAAGCGCCAGGACTAAGTGGACGAGTTGTAAGATATATTATAAACGCACGGCCACGTAGTTGACGAGGATGGGGAGTATCGAGTTTTCGGCGGATGCCCCACGGTATCGCACTACCGTTAGAGATTGATAAAAGCAGAAAGTGATTTTTGTTACAAAGCAATCATGTGTAAAACCTTAACTAAATGTGGATAGGTTGATTAGTTAATTTTTAAGATGTGGATAGTTTTATATGCAAAGCAGATTAAAATTATTTCTGCACCTTCTTTTAGTGTTCTCAATAATATGGACAATGGAAACTCCTTCTCATATTCATTGGAAGGAGTACTTCGTTGAGTAAGCTCCATTTACCAAATGAAAGATACACTCTGTGAAAGTTCCACTTGCCAAATCAAAGATTTGGAGTGTCACTTTTGGATGATCACTTATAGGAGGGTTTCATAGTATTACTAAGATTTATACTTAAAGGTTATACTAAATCAAAGGTTTTTCTTATTCATATAGAGGTATTTCTAATTAAGAATAAAAAAGACATTTAGGGAGGAAAAAAATTATGTGCGGAATAGTTGGTTATTTTGGAAAGAGAGAAGCGGCACCTTTATTAATTGAGGGATTAAGCAAGTTGGAGTATAGAGGATATGACTCTGCTGGAGTTGCTATATTAAATGAGAACGGAGTAAATGTAGCAAAACGTAAAGGGAGACTTGCAAATCTTGAATCAGTATTGAATGAAAGTCCAATTGAAGGACACGTTGGAATAGGACACACTAGATGGGCGACTCACGGAAGTCCATCAGATGTAAACTCACACCCTCATACAAATGGAGACGGAACAATAGCAGTAGTTCACAATGGAATAATTGAGAACTACATTAAAATAAAAGAGTGGTTAATGACTAAAGGATATACTTTCAAATCAGAAACTGATACAGAAGTAATACCAAATCTTGTTGATTACTATTACAAAGGTGATCTTTTAAATGCAGTTATGGAAGCTACAGAGAAGTTAGAAGGAAGTTATGCAATAGGAGTAATCTGTGCAAATGAGCCAGATAGATTAGTTGCTGTTAGAAATGAAAGTCCACTTATAGTTGGTCTTGGAGAAGGAGAAAACTTCATTGCTTCTGATATACCAGCAGTATTAAATCAAACAAGAGACGTATATCTTTTAGAAAATAAAGAATTTGTTGTGATGACAAAGGACGGAGTTAAGATTTACGGTGACTTCGAGAAGGAAATCGAGAAGGAAATATTCCACGTAACTTGGAATGCTGATGCCGCTGAAAAAGGTGGATATGAGCATTTCATGATGAAGGAAATCCACGAGCAGCCAAAAGCAATAAAAGATACTATGGCTGGAAGAATCGTTCCTGGTCATCCAGTAAATATAGATGATATTCATATAACTAAAGAGCAGATTGCCAAATTAAACAAAGTCTATATAGTTGCTTGCGGAACTGCTTATCATGCTGGAGTTGTTGGAAAGTATGTTATAGAGAAGCTTGCTAGAATACCAGTAGAGGTTGATATAGCTTCTGAATTCAGATACAGAGATCCAATTATTGATGAGAATACTCTTATGATAGTTGTTAGCCAATCTGGAGAAACTGCAGATACATTAGCAGCTTTAAAAATGGCTAAGGAAAGAGGCGCAAGAGTTATCGCAGTAACAAACGTTGTTGGAAGTTCAGCAGCAAGAGAAGCAGACGATATACTTTATACTTGGGCTGGTCCGGAGATTGCAGTTGCTTCAACAAAAGCATATGTAACTCAATTAATAGCAATGTACACAATAGCTTTATTCTTTGCAGAGCAAAAAGGTACTGTTGATGCACATGACTTAGAGGATATGAAGAAAGAAATGATCACTCTTCCAGAGAAGGTTGAGGCAGCCTTAGCTTCTGAAGAATCAATCCATGAACTAGCTAAGAGAATAAAAGAACACACTGATATGTTCTTCTTAGGAAGAGGTACAGATTATGCTGTAGCTATGGAAGCTTCATTAAAGGTAAAAGAAATATCTTATGTTCACTCAGAAGCTTATGCATCAGGAGAACTAAAGCACGGTCCTATAGCATTAATAGAAGATGGAACTATTGTAGTAACTTTAGCTACTCAAGATGATTTATTCGATAAAACTGTAAGTAATATGAAGGAAGTTATAGCAAGAGGTGCTAATGTAATCGCAGTAGCACAAGAAGGTCATACTGAAATTGGAAAATCTACTGAGAATGTAGTATTTATACCAAAGGTTATGGATTTATTTGCACCAGTTGTAGCTATAATTCCAATGCAGCTTTTATCTTACTATCTATCAATTGAAAAAGGCTGTGACGTAGATAAGCCAAGAAACTTAGCTAAGTCAGTAACAGTAGAATAATAAATAAAAAAAGAGCTTTTACTATTTGTAAAAGCTCTTTTTTACTCAAATTTAATTTGAGTACGTGTAAATTAAATACATAAAGAGGAAATTCTTTTTCAGAATTTCATCAAAGGATGGGGATGCTAGATGGGGGTCTAGCATCTTTCATGAAAATTACTTTGATATCATAATCATTGACAGTTTACATGATTTTATACATACAATAAATAAATTTTTTATAGTTACCTTACAACAGCACTTCTCTTTAAAGAAATAGATATAACTTTAAATAAGAAAATACCAGCAAAGGTGTTTAGTAAAGTTGATGGAACAACTATGGTTAAGAATAAAGCTGAAAATGAAGCTGGCAAACCGGCAAGAATTGTTGCTGATCCAAGAAATATGGTTCCGCTTATGAGAGTTCCAATGGGAAGAATCATATATAGTAAAATAATATTTTCCTTTGAAGGATTTGATTTTTTTATAACATTAATCTTTAGAATTATTGTGATTATAATATATGAAAATTGCATAGTTATAACTTTATCTATTAAATTTGGCAGCTGTCCACCAGGAAATTTAGTTGTCATGGCAGTGAAAATTCCGGTAATTATTGAGGCTACAAGGCAGGACTTATAATCCTCTTTATTTAGTATTATTATAATGAACAGCATAGCAAGAGCCATGTCTGGCTGCATTGGAAAACCTAATGCAGGTGTAATTTGATGTAGAAGTGCTCCTAGTGCAAGTAGCAGTGCGTTAATAACCATTTTTTTAGTGCTTAAATTTGTTTTCATAGAAATATTCCTCCTAAAATCTTTAAAATAAGTTTTCCATTGATCTTCGTCATTATCTGTACCAGCATAAGTTCATAACATCTAAATCACCTCCATATAGTTAAAAAAGAATAAAAAAAAGCTTCACCCTAAAAACATAGGACGAAGTTAACCGTGATACCACCTAATTTGCAAAATACATATAAAATAATACATATGTTTTGCCACTCATTTTCAGGTACTAACATACCCTATCCGCTATAACGTGCAGCCCACGGTAACCACTACTTTCCGCAATATGGGATTTCGATTTACTCCTCAAAGGTCCATTCACTAAATTTTTTCTTGTTAGACTCTCACCGCCGCTAACTCTCTGTATTGAAACTAAATTTAGATACTACTCCTCTTCACAGGATTAAAATATGTTATTAATAGTATAATATTTGTTTTACTGCATGTTGTCAACTTAAATTCAATAAAAAGTATAAAATATATTAATAAAAACTTTTTGAGAAAGTGTATATTAACTTATAGAGTGGGAATAATTGTAATGTACATCTTGAAGTATACTTATCGTAGATGTATGAGCAATATTTAATACTAAACTCCAAAGATTTATGAGATACTAAAGACGAAAAACCACGGCATTAGCCGTGGTTTTTTGATTTCCAACCTATTATTAGTTTGTGCAGATTCAATTTTATGGATAAGATGATATATATGTTATAATATATAATATATGGGAAAAATGAATGAGTCAGATAATAGAGTATCACTGTTTTTTAATACATATAAGATTTTTTATTTTTCATTATATACAAAACAATATTTTAAGAAAAGAGTAAGAAAATTAGATTGTGAAACTTCAGAAGCTTAAATACCCTTAGAAGCAGGTTAAGCTAATGTTTAATACAAGTGTAATTTTAAATAAAGTTACATGATAATTTTGCTAATTTATATAAAGTTAAAGGAAATGTAATATAAATTGATATTATTTTATTGTATTAATTTAATAAATAATTATAGGAAAGAAGGAGTATTGTGGTTATTTTAAAGACAATTGACCTAATAAAAACTTATGGAGAAAAAGAAACAGAAGTTAAAGCTTTAAAGTCAACTAATCTAGAGATTGAAAAGGGAGAATTTATAGCAATTGTTGGCCCAAGTGGATCAGGTAAAAGCACTTTACTTCACTTATTGGCAGGATTGGACAAGCCATCTTCAGGAAAGGTACTTATTAATGATGTAAACATATATGACCTAAGTGAAACAGAAATATCTAAATTTAGAAGAAGAAACATAGGCTTTATATTTCAATTTTTTAATCTTATACCGATACTGTCTGTAGAGGAAAATATTAAACTCCCAGTTTTAATGGATGGAAAATCAGTGGATAAGGAATATATGAATGAGCTTATGGAAGTACTAGGAATTGAAGATAGAAAGAAACATCTTCCTGGGGAGCTTTCTGGTGGACAGCAACAGAGAACTTCCATAGCACGAGCATTAATTAATAAACCATCTATAATTTTTGCTGATGAGCCAACAGGAAATTTAGATAGTAAAAATTCAGGTGAAGTTTTACAACTTTTAACCTCAACAATAAAGAAGTACAACCAAACCTTAGTTATGATTACCCATGATAATAGTATTGCTGATAGAGCAGATAGAATCATTACAATAGCGGATGGAGTCATAACTGACCAAAAGAAGGTGAGATAATGCATAGTTTTTGGGGGATAATACCAAGATATATTAATAAAAATAAAAAAAGAGTGATTTTTATTGGGCTTAGCATAATAATTTCTATGTCTGTAATTGTATCTATAAGCTTTATTAAAGGAGCTTTAAAAGTATCTCTTTATAATAAGATGGTGGATGACATGGGAGGAATATTTGATTATATGGGTCAAAGTTCTGGAACTGTTGATTATGATTCATTAAAAAATGAAGAAGAAGTCCAATATATAACATTAACAAAACCTCTAGGTAAGAGTGAAATACCAAATACCAAATATTCAATTAAAATATCCAGCTATGAAGAAAATGTCACGGATTTACTTAATTTCAAACTTAACGAAGGGCGATATCCAAAAGGTGGAAATGAGATTGCTATTGAAAAATGGGTTTTAGATATTTTACCAGAGAAGTATAAGATAGGGGATAGTATAAAATTAGACTATTCTACTATATTTACAAATGAAAAAGGTGAGTTTACAACTGAAGATAACTCCCAGGAATTTATTATTGTTGGAACCTTTGATTATACTTTCAATCAAAATATGAATTTTAGTCAAGGAATTGCATATGCTAATCCAGAATTTGTTAAGAATCTATTAAACGAAACTTCAACAAAAAGAGTACAAGAAACAGTATATTTAACTATTAAGCCAGGATACTCACCTACCAGTGCTGTTGATAGGATAGCATCTACTGGTAAATATAAATCTATATCTTTTATTAAAAATCAAACAAAAGTTAATTATGAGAAAAATAATCAAAAATATGATTATATTTTAGGCTTTGTATTTTTGGTTATTGCTGGCATATCAAGCATTATAATATATAACATTTTTAATGTATCAGTAGCTGAGAGAACAAAAGAATTTGGAATGCTTAGGGCTGTTGGATGCCCCCCTTGGAAAATTAAGGCTATGGTCATAGGTGAAGGGCTCCTAATGGCAATTGTATTTATTCCTATTGGTATAGTAGTAGGGACCTATGCTACTAAAGGAGTATTAAAATTTATAACTGGAGTTGGAAATTTAGGGGGAGTATCAAGTATTCCCAAAAGTGTATTGCTAATTGCTATTGTTATAGGAATATTAATGATTATAGCAGGAAGCTATTTCCCTGCAAGAAAAGCATCTAAAATATCTTATATTGAGGCTATTTCTGCAAATAATAATTCTAGTTTAAAGGGAAGTAATCTAAAAATAGGTTTAAAACAAGAAAATTTAATAGGTAGAAAATTCAAATTCGAAGGAAACATGGCAATTCTAAATGTTGCTAGAAATAAAAATAGATTTGTTACTACTTGTATTTCTATCATTGTGACAGCAACCTTATTTATGACAGTAAACTATATTATTAGTTCAACTAATCCTATAGCAGTTTTTAAACAGGGCTTTGATGGAGATTTTAAAGTAATGAGTAAAGCTTGGATAACTAAACAAAAGGCTGAAGAAATAAAAAATCTCGAAGGCGTTGAAAAAATTAATACTTATAAAGAGACATATACTTCACTGGAAATAGATGATAAGGAAAAAGTAACATCAGAAGGAATTTCATATATAAAGCAATTATCAGAAGTAAATAGTTCATATGATGATTTTCTAAAGGCTAACAAATATATTTTTCCAACTCCATGCATTGCATACAAGCCAGATGAACTGGAGGCTTTAAAAAAACATGTAGTAGATGGAGAGATAGATATAGATAGGATGCAAAAGGAACCAGTTGTTATATTAGGGCAAAATTTAAATGGATATAATGATACAAAATTAAAGGCTGGTGATAGTATCTTACTATGGTGTACACAGATGGATGAAGCAGGCAATATTCAGGGATCTGCGATTGAAAGTTTTACAATTGGGGCTATTGTTGATGACGATGCTTTTAAAGCTCTAAAGGTCAGTACAAGAAATACAATAATACTTAGTGAGCCTGTAATGGAAGAGTATATGTGGATATACGGATATCAAAGAATTAACATATTTCTAGATAAACATGCTAATTATGCCCAAAGTGAAAATTTAATTAATGAAGCTATAAAGAATGTAAAAGGAGCAGAGTTATTAACCTTTAAGAATGAAATTAAACAAGTCGAAACACAAAATAAGCAAATCGTCTTTGCCATGTATGCAGTGGTAATAGTTGTGGCCATTGTAAGCATAATTAATCTTATAAATATAATGAGCATGAATGCAATCGTTAGGAAACAAGAGTTTGGATGTATGAGAGCCATGGGATTAAGTAATGCTCAAGTTAAAAAGATTATTAGAATGGAAGGGCTTATTTATGGAGTTATCTCTGGAGCCATTTCAGTAGCGTTAGGTCTAATAATATCAATGATACTTGCATCTAAATCAAGGATGTTGTTTGGGCAGGAAGTAATTTGGTCCTTGCCACTCATAGAGATGATAATCACATTTGTTGTAGTTGTTGTAATAACTACACTAGCTGCTATACTAACTTCAAAGATGCTTTATAAGGATAATATTGTAGAAAGTATTAGGAGCATTGATTAATAGATTTATAATTAATAGCAATGTGTTGATTTAATTGTTATTAGTAAAGAGAATTTTAATCAAACTTTATTATAAAAATAAATCAACCCTCAAAAATAAAGAACTGAAATTTGATTAAACTTTATTTCAAAATTAGTTCTTTATTTTTGAGGGAAAATTGGCTTTGGAAAGATTACTTTAAACCAGCGACTATTTGTAAAAGCAGTTGATTATATTAGTATAAGTAACGAGACTTTATGGAGCATTAACTGAATATTTTTGTAATAGTTGGATGTGTTGTGTTAAAATAAAAAATAGGATTAAAAGGATTTCAAAGAGTAAATTTGGATAATGCCTTTATTGGGAATAAATGAAGTGAAAAGGGGATAGGGATAATATGGAAAAATCTAAAGTGTATTTTGGAAATTTAAGAACAACATCAACGATGAATCTACTTCAAAAGCTTGAAAAACTAGTTAAAAAGGCTGGAATTGAAGCTATCGACTTTAAGGAAAAGTTTGTAGCTATTAAAATTCATTTTGGTGAGCCTGGTAATTTAGCGTACTTAAGACCTAACTATTCAAAGGTTATAGTAGATTTAATAAAAGCTAATGGGGGAAAACCATTTTTAACAGATTGCAATACTTTGTATGTTGGAAGAAGAAAGAATGCATTAGAGCATCTTGATGCTGCATATGAAAATGGATATAATCCTTTTACAACAGGGTGTCATGTTATTATTGCAGATGGATTAAAGGGAACAGATGAAGAACGTGTACCTGTTGAAGGTGGAGAATATGTAGAAGAAGCTAAAATAGGTCAAGCGATAATGGATGCTGATATATTTATTTCAATGAATCATTTTAAAGGGCATGAATCAACAGGATTTGGTGGCGCATTAAAAAATATTGGTATGGGATGTGGTTCTCGTGCTGGAAAGATGGAAATGCACTGTAGTGGGAAACCAACAGTTAATGAAAAGAAATGTGTTTCATGTGGAGCGTGTATGAGAATTTGCGCACATAATGCAATTTCTTTTGATGAAAATAAGAAAGCACAGATTAATCATGATAAATGCGTAGGCTGTGGACGTTGTATAGGAAATTGTAATTTTGATTCAATAAGAAATTCAGAGTATGCAGCAAATGACATTTTAAATAAGAAGATAGCAGAGTACTCAAAGGCTGTTCTTCAAGGAAGACCACATTTCCATGTGAGTTTAGTTATTGATGTATCACCTTGTTGTGATTGTCATAGTGAGAATGATGCAGCTATCATACCAGATGTAGGAATGTTTGCATCCTTTGATCCTGTAGCTTTAGATATGGCTTGTGTTGATGCTGCTAATAAGCAAAAAGCTATTAGTAACAGTTACTTAGGTGAAAAATCACATCATACCCATGACCACTTTATAAATACTCATCCAGAAACTAATTGGGAAGTATGTATAGATCATGCTGTGAAATTAGGATTAGGTAATAAGGAATATGAATTAATAGAAATTTAAATAAATAACCTTAGAAGCAAAGGCCTTCTAAGGTTTTATTTTATTTATCTATATTTCTTAGGGAGCGTATTTATCTAAGGCGAGAAGTGATAAAAGAGAATAAAGACGTTTTGAAAAGAAGGGGTGAATATGTGAAGATAGCATGAAATGAAAGAAAAGCATTACGCCAAAACAATGACACTTTGAGGAGGGTATAGTATAATTTAAAGGCAAATAATTTTGTTGAGAAGGATAAAAATATGAAAGTTAAACTATGGAGTAAAATAAAAGTAATTATTATTCTAGGCTTGTTTTTATGTGTCAATTTTACTTTAGAAGGTAGTGCGTTAGATAGAGTAAATTTTAGAAATATTACCATCGAGGAGGGGTTGTCTCAAGCCACTGTAGAGACAATGATTCAAGATAAAAAGGGATACATATGGATGGGAACAAATGATGGTTTAAATTGTTATAATGGATATAAATTTAAGGTGTACAGGCATCAAAAGGAAAGTGAAAATAGTATTGTAAATAATTATATTGTAGATTTAGAAGAAGATAGTAAAGGTAATATATGGGTAGGAACCATAAATGGTGTAAGTAAAATAAATACCCAAAACCAAAAGATTGTTAATTACCTTGATGGAGATAATGAAGGGAATTTATCAAATTATAACATAGGAGATATGATAATTTTAAAAAATGGAGAAATTCTAGTTGGTACAATGGGTGGTTTGGATATTTATAATGAGTTAACGGATTCATTTGAACCATTTATAGAAAAAGGAAAATTAACTAGTGAAGAAATATATTCTTTAGATGAAGATGAACATGGGAATATATGGGTTGGAACTACGGCGGGGTTAAATATGATTTCTTATGAAACTAAAGAAGTTACACAGTACCGTAGTGATGAAGATGAACAATTTATATTAGAAGATATTATATATAAGGTATACTGTGACCAAAATGATATAGTTTGGATAGGGACATATTCCAATGGTGCAGCGAAAATAAACGTAAAAACTGGAGAGGTTACACATTATAATGAAGAAAAGTGGGGTTTTAATGAAAAACCAGGAGAACATATCAGAAATTTTTATAGAGATAGTAAAGAAACTTTATGGATAAGTAGTAGTGGTGGACTGATTAAATATGATGAGAATAATGAAAACATGGAACTATACAAACACAAGACTTATGATAAAAGAAGTTTAGTTGATGATTCAGTATTTACAGTTATTGAAGATCGAGGAGGAATGCTTTGGGTTGGAACTTATGCTGGTATTAGTATATTTGATCCAACTAACAGTATTAAACATTATAAGAATGATCCTTTTGATAGTAGCAGCATAAATGATAATATGGTACAAGGACTATATGAAGATGATGAGGGTTTTTTGTGGGTTGGAACTAATGCTAATGGGGTAAATATCCTTGATAAAAATAGAGATAATATATATGCAATTACTACAGATAATAGTTCAAATCTGAGTAGTAATAGAATAAATGACATAGTAGGATATAAGAACCTAATATTTTTAGGTACTAATAATGGACTTAATATAATTGATAAATCTAATAATACATTAAAGGTATATAAAGAAGTAGATGGATTACCATCTAAAAATATAAAGAATTTATTTATTGATAATAAAAATTATTTATGGATAGGAACTATGAATGGTTTTTGTATTTTAAATATTGAGACGGGTAAAGTTATAAATATTAATCCTATATTAAATAAATTTTTTGTTGATGATAGCTATAGTGGAGCTATTTATCAGGATAGTGAAGGAATATATTGGTTGGGGTGCTTTGTTAATGGGGGACTGCTAAAGCTAAATCCACATACAGGTGAAATTAAAAATTATACATATGATAAAGATGATAAAAATTCTATAATAGACAATTCGATAAGAACTATTGCGGAAGACTCACAAGGTCGTATATGGATAGGGACAAGCAATGGTTTATCCATATACCTAAAGGAAAGTGACAAGTTTGCTAACTTTACAACAGAACATGGCTTACCTAACAATACTATATATGGAATAGTGTTTGATGATGATGGTAATCCGTGGCTTTCATCTAATGGAGGTATAAGCACTTATGATGGAGAGAGTCATAAATTTATTAATTTAAATATTGTTGATGGTCTGCAGAGCAATGAATTTAATGGTGAATCATATATGAAAACTAAGGATGGTGAGCTATTTTTTGGAGGTATAAATGGATTGAACTCATTCTATCCTGAAGATATAGAAATAAAGCCTCATGCAACGGGAGTAGTGTTTGATCATTTTTCAGTGAATGGAATTAGTGTGGATACTATTGATGGAAAAAAATTTAGTTGTGATGAAAATAATATTAAAATACAAATGTTTTTGCCAGATTATAAAAATACTAAAGGAATTAGATATTACTACATGTTGGAGGGGGCTGATGAAGAATGGAGACTTACAGATACTCCAGAGATTTTATTCAGTAATCTTAATTCAGGAAGTTATACCTTAAAAGTAACAGCTACAAATAGTAAAGGTGTAGTGAGTGATGAAACTAAAGTAAGTTTCGAGATAAAACCACCTATATGGATCAGCTTTCCAGCAGTATTGCTTTATATTGCTATAATATCATATATAATAATTTCTCAAAAAAATAAGGTGGCAAAACTAGATGCTTTAGTAGATAGAAGAACTTATGAATTGAGAAAAGAAATGGATAAAAACAAAAAGCTATTTGAAAAGGTCATTAAGTTAGAGAGAAATAAAAATAGCTATTTTATAAATTTATCTCATGAATTAAGAACACCACTAAATGTGCTTCATACTACAGAACAACTTATAACTACATTAAATCGTGAGGATAGTCTTGAAAAAAATAAATTAGATTATTATTTAGGCATAGTAAGACGAAATAATGCAAGATTATTAAATCTTATAAACAATCTTATTGATATTTCAAAATTAGAATATGGAAAATATATAATTAATAAAAAGGAAGTTGATATTGTATATTTAGTGGAAGAAGTAGCTCTAAGTTTGAAGGAGTATGTAGAGGATAAGGGAATTGAACTTATAATTGATCCTGAAGTTGAAGAAAAGATTATTAGTTGTGATAAACAGGATATCGAAAGATGTATGATAAACTTAATTAGTAATGCGGCAAAATTTACGCCAGCAGGTGGAAGGATAAAGGTTTTATTACAAGATTTAAATGATAGAGTTAAAATAATTGTCAGTGATACCGGAATAGGAATTGCAGAAGAATATCATGAATTGATATTTAATAGATTTAATCAAGTTGTTGATATTAATTCAGAAGTTAAAGGTGGCAGTGGATTAGGATTAACTATCACAAAACAGATTATAGATTTGCATAATGGTTCTATTACAGTTAACAGTAAAATTGGAGAAGGTAGTTCATTTATTATTGAGTTGCCAACTGAATGAAGAATTTAGTTTTTTTAATAAAAAGTCATAGAGATATCTATGACTTTTTATTTAAAAAAATATGGTATAATTTTAGGAAAGTGAAACTATAAGGATAACATAAATGTATTTTTAGGGGATGAGAGTATAGATGAGACATATTTTTATAGTAAATCCACTAGCGGGTGGCGGAAAGAGCTTGAAAATAGTAAAAAATATTGCAAGGGTTTGTGAAGACGAAGGTTTAGAATATGTTATACATTACACAAGAAAGCCAATGGATGCCACAAGAATAACAGAAGGATATAAGGAATCTCAATGCATTATCTATAGTGTAGGTGGAGATGGAACTATGAATGAAGTTATAAATGGAATTATTGGATCTAATAATTTATTTGCTGTGATACCAACTGGAAGTGGAAATGACTTCAGTAGAACATTAGAAGTAGTAGATGGATTAGAGGTTCCTATGGATGTTGGAAGAATTAATGAAAGATATTTTATAAATGTTGCATGTATTGGGATTGATGGTGATATAGCAGAAAATGCTCATAAGATAATGAAAGAAATGAAGGTGCCTCCTTCTCAAATATATAACATTAGTATTATTTATACTTTTATAAAGTATAAATTTAAAGAGTTAGAATTAAGTTTGAATGGTTTTTGTAAAAAGGATAAATTTACCCTTTTAGCCATATGTAATGGTAGATATTATGGTGGCGGATTTAATATTGCACCTAAAGCAGACCTTTCCGATGGCTTTTTTGATGTTTATTTTTTAAATAAGATTTCTAAATTCAAAATTCCTTTTTGTTTTTTAAAATTAATAAAAGGAACTCATGAACAGTTGACTATTATAAACAAGAAACAAAGTGAGTATGTAATAATTAAAAGTAATGAGGAAATAGTATGTAATGTGGATGGAGAGAGTTTGAGTGGAAAGGAGTTTAGAATTGATATCATTAAGAATGCAGTAAAGCTATATAATAATAAAGAGCTTATTAGTAGATTTTTATCATCAGAAAGTGAAGTCTATGAAGAAGGTTATAGACAAGCAACCTAAAAATTTAATATATAATCCTTTAATAAATTTATTGAAACAAAAAATATAAAATATCATATACTAAATAATATATAATACTCAGGAGGAGAGTATATGGTTTTTCCGGGATTTTTTCAATTAGCGTCGCCGGTGACTACAAGAAGATCTAGTAATCAGGTAGATACACAGGAGTTAAAATATAATTTAAACATATTAAATATCTCTTCTGATACATTAGTATTAATTATAATTGCTATAGCTTTAAATTTATATTTTATATATAGATCTAAGATTGATATATGTGATACGTTAAATAATACTAACTATGGACAAAGTATGCCTGATGTAAGTGGCATACCTGAGTTTGCAAATCTCATGTTCCTTTATATTACTTCAGTTTTTCTAGTGATAAATTATGATGATTATATGAGGAAGGCAAATGCACCTTGTGATAAGAGGGATGAGGTGGCTATAGCCAAAGCATATAATGCCTTTGTAGCAGCTTTACTAGCATATATTGCTACAGTAATAAGTAGAAGAAATTATAATATAGATCATATGGTGGGAGCTCAACAAGAGAG
>JARKVD010000036.1 GCA_029851835.1 Clostridium sp.
CTATGATGGCTCATTATCTTGCCATGAATGGAAAAACCTATGGAGCATACGAAGGTATCCTTCAGGGTGAAGCTGAAGATACTATTAGCTGTGTTGGATATATTGGAAAAGAAGGTATGAAGGAAACCGACAAAGAAATTATTAGAATAATGCTTGGTGAATAATTTTATAAAGGTTAAAGGCTATTTCAACATTGAAATAGCCTTTTTATTATAAAAGCTTTACATTATTTAAGTCTTATACAGTCTTGTACATCATCTAAAGCTTCACCAAACCTCTGAAAGTGAACAACTTCTCGTTCTCTTAAAAACTTCAAAATTTCTTTTATTTGATAGTCATCGGATTGATTAATTAACCACTCGTAAGTTGCCCTAGCTTTTTGCTCAGCGGCCATATCTTCAGTTAAATCTGCAACGACGTCATCCTTAGCTTGAATATATGCAGCTGTCCAAGGTACTCCATTAGGGTCAGCCCAGAATAGTGCTCTTCCGTGATTTGTGTAGTGTCCACCGAGGCCAACAGCTTCTAATTCTTCTAAAGAAGCATTGCTCATAAGCTGATAAACCATAGTACCAATCATTTCAACGTGAGCCATTTCCTCGGTACCTATATCTGTCAAAAGTGCTTTGGATTTATTAGTTGGCATAGTATATCGTTGATTTAGATATCTTAGAGCTGCGCTTAGCTCACCATCAGGTCCGCCATATTGAGCAATTAAAAATTTAGCCATTCTTAAATCTTTAGAATTTTGTAGGTTTATTGGATATTCTAATGTTTTTACATAATACCACATATATTATTTATCCTCCTTCATTAGTGAGTTTCCCATGGCCAAGGTGAGTTTACCCAAGCTTTTGGATTTTCGAAAAAAGCTGAACCGAAGTTAGTTAGAGGACCATATTTCTCTTCAAATTCTTTAACCAATACCTTTAGTTTATAAGATACTTGCTTATAGGTTTCGGTAGCCTCTTCACATTCAGGGAAATTATCGAGATATAAATTAAGATCTACGGCGTAGAATTGAAGTTTCATGATTTCTTCTAAAAGGTCTTTATCATGCATACAAACACCTCCCTTAATTACATCTTGAACGCTTATTTGAGTGATAAGGTCTATGAAGATCCTTAAAGATTGTACCCATTTTAAAAGCGTCATCTAGGCAGAATAAATTTTCAAATGATTGTGGTAATACAAAGGCACAAGCGTATTTCATTTTTACACATGGCTGCTTTTCAGTTTTAGTCATTAGTTATTCTCCTTTTAAATTAAGTTATATGTAATAGTATTATATGATGGTAATGTATAATTGTGATTAAGTAGAAATATAAAAATTTGGAGTTTACATGTAAGATTTTAATTATATATATCGTTGTATAAGGTGAAGAGAAAGATAAATAAGGAAATGTTCTTATTTTTAAACTTGAGAGGAGGAAGCTTTCATGAGTATAGATAAAAGTAATTTTATAAGAGAGCTAAAGTATAGAAACCCTGATGCTTTGGATTATTTTATAGATTCCTATGGGCCAATAGTTAAGGGAATTACGACAAAAATTTTATATTCCCTAGGAAATAGTGGCATAATTGAGGAATGTATGTCGGATATTTTTATGGCGGTTTGGACTAATATAAGTAAATATGATGAGGATAAAGGAAATTTTAAAGGATGGATTAGTGCTGTAGCAAAATTTAAGGCTATTGATTACTACAGAAAGTATAGTAAAGAAGTGAAACTAGAAACTGTGGAAGAAACTGTTACTAATGGCAGAAGTGCAGAGGATGAATTTATAAGTGAGTTTGAAAGTAGTAGGCTAATAAGAATAATAGAAGATTTAGAAGAACCTGATAGAACTATTTTTATAAAGAAATTCTTATTAGGGGATAAGGTTAAAAGTATAAGTGAGGCTGTTAATCTTTCGGTTAGTAGTATTAACACAAGAATAAGCCGAGGTAGAGAGAAAATTAGAAGGCAATACTTTGAGTCTTTTAAAGGGGGGGCTGTATAATGGCAAAGAAGAACAAGGATAATAAAGACCTTTATGAATTGTTTAATGATATGAGCTTTAATGAAGGAGAATTTGAACCAATTGAAATGAATGAACTTGAAGCTTTAAGATTAAAAAAAATGGTTAAAGAAAGAATAAGCATAGAGGAATCAGGAAGGGATATACCTAATAAAAAAACTAGTTCAGCTCAAAAGAATAAGAAAAATAGAAAGTGGTTAAAAATAGCTAGTATTGCGATGATAGGTGCAATAGTAGCTGGATTTACGCCAAAAGGAAGAGAAGTTCTAGCACAAATTGCAGATAAATTATTTTTTAATCCAAGTCAAGGTATTATGAGTGAAGATCAGTGGGGGAACACTTACGTATTAGAAGAGCCGGTAAGGGTTAATATAAATGGAGTAAGCACTCTTATAAAAAATATTATCAATAGTGGGGATTATATTTCTATAGAAATGTGGACAGATGAAGCTATTAACGCGAACAACCTTAATTTTAAGGAAGAATATGAGTCGTTAAGTGATAAGAAGTATAAAGATCTAAAAGAAAACTTTAAAATTAAAACGATGACAAATGAAATGCTGCCAGTTGAAGGGGCATCCATGGCTAGTGGAGGATATTCGGCAGTTAGTTTTAAGCAGGGGAAAGATATAATTACGGAGTTTTATTTATGCTATGGAGAAGAAGAAATTGGATACTTTCAATTAGAACAAATTAAGTATGTAGATGGTTATGATGAACTAGGTGGAAATGCAACTAATAACGGTATATTAATAGGAGCTACAAGCTATTACATTGAAGGAAAAAGATACTTTAAACTTTGGAGTAATAAGGATGGCTTGGAGTTGCCTGAATATAGGATAAATGTTGATAGCTATAATAATATAAAAGTTACAGATGAAAATGGAAATCCATTAAATTTTGAAAGTGCAAATGACGGAACAGGAAAGGCGTATAAGCTTCTAGAGGATTATAGTGGAGATATTTGTGTAAGCATTAATGATATAGATTTAAGTTATGATTTAAAAGAAGGCTCTACAGTTTCATTGAAACTTCCTAAAAAGGGTGAAACAGAAAACATTAATGAAGAGATAAAATTAAATGGATTAAAAGACAGACTAGTAATAAAGTCTATAATTAATAATAATGGACAATATGAAAATGGAGACTATGTTATTACATTAGACTTCTCTGATAACTATGACAGCAGCAGATTTATATATATGGCTCGTCAAAGCTTTAGAAGTGGTGGAACCATGGGTGACCCAGAAAATAAGTGTAGTGAAATTTATTTAAATGTAGATGATTTGAGTTTGAGTGAAAGATTACTTGGACGTGTTAATCTAAAGTTAGATAGTTTATTAGTAAAACAGTATGGAAATTGGGAGTTTACCGTTAAGTAAGGGTCTCAAGGTGACACTCAAGAAGTGATGTCCCAAGTCTTTGATTTGATTAGTGGAACTTCTATAGAGTGTACCTATGAGTTAGAATACTCGAACTTACTCTTGGATCACTACTTGAAATGGAAAAAGGAAGGAATTTCTTTAATGTAAAATGAGGTGTAAATTACACCTCATTTTTTAACATAAAAATTATGAGAATTTAACAAGAATATAAACTTTATGCAAAACATATATGGTAAAATTAGGATAAGGGAAGAGAGAGTATGATGGGAGGTTATCGTATGCCTGCAAGCTATACCCACTATGATTTTGGACAAGTTGTTTATGAAAAGCTGTCAAAGGAATTAAAAGCTGTAATAAATGAGAATAAAGAAGCTTTTAACATAGGGTTAAATGGTCCAGATATTTTATTTTATTATAAGCCTTTAAGTAAAAATCATATTAATATATTGGGACATGAAATGCATAGAGAAGCAGCAGTAAGGTTCTTTAATGAAGCTAAAAAACATATAGTAGAACATAAAGAAGGTGTTCCATATATATTAGGATTTATATGTCACTTCATATTAGATAGCAATTGTCATCCATATATTGAGGAAGCTATTGCAATGAGTGGGATATCTCATGAGGAAATTGAAGCAGAGCTTGATGGAAGGATAATGAGAAAAAACAATTTAAGTCCACAGATTATAAATGCTGGAGCACATATAATTTCTACAAGGAAAAATGCAAGAATTATATCTAGGTTTTACAAGGGAATTAGTGAAGGTGAAATATTTAAGGCGCTAAAATCAGTGAGATTTTATAATCAATTATTAATGTGTCAAAATGATTTTAAAAGAAATATCATAAAAGGCGGTTTATCGAAGATTAGAGGTGCCCAAGGATTTAGTCGTATGATAATTAATGTGGTTCCAAATCAAAAGTGTAAAAGCATCATTGCTAAATTATTGATACTTTATGATAAATCTATAGATGAAGCAGTACAAATGATAGAAGAGTATTATAGGAATCTAACAAGTGATGCTCCAATCAATGAAAGATTTAATAGAAATTTTGGATAGGAGGCGTAAAATGAGTAAATTCACTAAACTGGAAAAGAACTGGATTTTATATGATGTTGGGAATTCAGCATTTACTATGCTGGTTTCAACTATAATTCCAATTTACTTCAAGAATGTAGCTACAACTGCAGGAATTTCAGCTGCAGATTCAACGGCATACTGGGGGTATGCACTATCTATTTCTACAGTAATCATAGCAATACTTGGGCCAATTTTAGGATCTTTGGCAGATACTAAGGGTTATAAAAAGCCACTATTTTCATTGTTTATGATGCTTGGAGCTTTAGGGTGTGCAGCATTATCTTTACCAGTGCCTTGGATAGTATTTTTAGCTATTTTTGTTATTGCAAAGGTTGGCTTTTCAGGAAGTTTAATTTTTTATGATGCAATGCTCAATGATGTAACAATAGATAGCAGAATGGACGAGATATCTTCACAAGGATATGCATGGGGATATATAGGTAGCTGTATTCCATTTACATTAAGCTTGCTTCTAATATTATTTGCAGGCAAAATGGGCATTTCAGCAAACCTCGCAACTGGAGTTGCATTTATAATGACTTCAGTTTGGTGGATTTTAATTACATTACCGCTACTAAAAAATTACAAACAGAAATATTATGTGGGAAAAGGCCAAAAGCTTATGGCAGATAGCGTCAGACGTATAATTCATACTATTGGCACTATCAAGAAACAAAAATATATATTCTTATTCTTACTAGCATTTTTCTTTTATATAGATGGGGTTTACACTATTATTGGTATGGCAACTTCATATGGTAAGGATGTTGGAATATCAGATACAAATTTATTGTTAGCGCTATTATTAACACAGATAGTTGCGTTTCCATTTGCAATTTTCTTTGGAAAGTTGTCTAAAAAGGTTAGAAATGACAAGTTAATTAAGGTTTGTATTATAGGGTATATAGGAATAACTTTGTTTGCACTACAGCTAGATAAAGCTTGGGAGTTCTGGCTTCTTGCAGTGTGTGTGGCTGTTTTCCAAGGCCCAGTCCAAGCATTATCAAGATCCTATTTTTCTAAAATTATTCCAAAGGATAAATCTAGTGAATACTTTGGTTTTTATGATATTTTTGGAAAGAGTGCATCTTTTGCAGGAACAACAATTGTAGGTATTACAACTCAAATAAGTGGAACTTCTAAAGTTGGGGTAGGATGCATAGTTATAATGTTTATAATCGGATATATTATTTTCAGAGCTGCTGTGAAAGTTAATGATGAGGTAGCGAGGGAAACTACTGTGAGTTTATAAAATTAGTTTGCGGTATTAATAAAAAGAAGTGATGTAATCATCACTTCTTTTTATTAGCTTTTGACCAATATGCATCTGCATCAGTTTCAAGTTTCTTTAACCTGTCATAGTAATCAGGAAATTCCAATAGATGAGCTAAGGCAATTTTACCTGTAAGTATTGGGTCGTTATTAGTTACATTGGTTTCAGGAAATTTAGTGCCATGTTCAAGTTCTACATTAATGCCCATCCAGAATTGTTTTAAATCAAACTTTTCTTTTGTAAAATCAATATTAAGTGCAGTTGCAATTTTTTTAGCTTCTTCCATGGAAAATTGCTTTTGTTCAGGGTTACCTCTTAAAGTTTGTAATATTAATGTTTTATGGTTCATTTTATCACCCTATTATAGTATTTCATAAGTTATTATATTCTTGGAAAGGGCTAGGGGTTCATGATACAGAGTTAAATATACAATGGATTATTAGTGAAAATTAACTACAAAATTAAGATGTATATTGTTTGATAATTACAACTTTAAAATGTCAGCAATTTTAGTATTGTTATTTATATATAAGAGATGTTAATATATCTTATACGAATTAATAAATTCTTAAAAAATAAGGGGTATGTTACCTGAAAGAAGCTAAGGAGGAAAAATGATAAACAACATAACAATAAGACAAATTCAATGGGGAACACAAGAGTATAGTCAAGCTGTAGAGCTAAGATGCAAAGTATTTGAAAAGAATCATTCACAGTTAAATTTGGATAGAGAATTTGATGATTATCATTTTGGTGCCTTTATGGGTTCTCAGATGGTAGGATGCTTTGTTTTAACAGAACTTAGTGATGAAACTGTTCAAATGAGACAAGTTGCAGTGGATGAGTTTGTTAGAGGTAAAAATGTTGGCAGACAAATGCTTATTTTTGCAGAAGAGTTTGTGAAAGAAGAAGGATACAATACAATTATTTTAAAATCAAGAAAGTATGCAACACCATTTTATGAAAAGCATAACTATGTACAGACAAGTGAAGAATTTGCTGAAGCTGCAATGACTGCAGGAATGACATATATAGAGATGACGAAAGTTGTTTGTTAAATAAATTAAAGTCACTAAATCTAACACTAGATTTAGTGGCTATATTTTTTATATTAATCTGATATAATAAAATATATAATGGAGAATTATTCTTAAATAAGAAGGTGATTTTGATGAACAATGATAAGAGAAAAAAGATACTAGAGATATTAGAAGAAACTTATAGGGGCGCTACTTGCGGATTGGATTTCAATAGTCCGTTTGAATTATTGATATCAACTATTTTATCTGCTCAATGTACTGATGAACGTGTTAACATGGTGACCAAGGAGCTATATAAACAATATAATACTCCAGAAGCTATGCTTTCTTTAACGGAAACGGAATTAGGTAAAAAAATTCACAGTTGTGGTTTTTATAAAAATAAAAGTAAAAATATATTAGGGGCGTGTAGAGCAATCATAGAGAGACATAATGGTGAAGTGCCAAGAACTATGGAGGAACTGATTGCACTTCCTGGAGTAGGAAGAAAGACTGCTAATGTTGTTCTCTCAAATGCCTTTGGAGTTCCTGCAATAGCAGTTGATACTCATGTGTTTAGAATATCTAATAGAACGGGATTTGCGCCAGGAGATAATGTAGAGATTGTAGAAGAAAAGTTAATGAAATATGTTCCTAAAAAAATGTGGAGTGATACTCATCATTATATAATTTGGCATGGAAGAAAAATTTGTGATGCAAGAAAGCCAAAGTGTTATGAATGTCCAATTGCGGAGTATTGTGATTACGTAAATAAAAGTAAATAAATAAAAAGGCTGTATTAAATGTTTTTCTTTAGTACAGCCTTTTGCTTATTTTATAAAATTATGTCTAAAAGATTTTTCTCTATTAAATCATTATATTTTCCAGAACGATATTCAGAAATAAGTGATTTTCTTTCATCCATAGTTAAAGAAGCCATTTTTGAGGATAATTCCTTTGGCATTTCAACATATGCACCTTTTGGAGCCATTGAACTGTCGAAGGTTATCACTGTTGGTATTCTGCTATCACCTACAGCTTCATTAAGGAAATCTTCAAATCCTGTTCTAGGGAATATATGAACTTTTAAATTTGAGTTTTCTTCCTTAAGTCTTTGAATAAATGGAATAGTAACTATACAGTCTGGACAAAAGCCTTCAGAAAAAACAGCTACATGGATTGTTTCATTTAAATTGAGAATTTTATTTTTTGTAGAGTCTGAAAGGATTGTATTCGCATATGCTTTATTTTGAACATCTCCGTATTTTTCCTGCTGCTTTTCTAAGTAATCTTCAAAAGTCAGTGACTTAGTAAAATCTAACATGGTATACCTCCCTTTTAACCTTTATATTTTTAGCTATAAATAATACATTTTACCTATGAAATAAGTAAGATATAAAATATAATCTATTCAAATTAATTATAACAAATATAAAAAGGAAATAATACTATACATAAATAATTCTATGAAATTGAGAAAATATAAAATAGACAGTATAATTATGTTATTACATTTTATGAAAAGGTGGGATATTTATGTCAAGAGTTGTTGAAAGGTTTTTAAATTACGTAAAGTATGACACTCAATCAAGCACAACTACAGGAACCACTCCAAGTACAGAAGGACAAAGAGTTCTAGGAAATGCATTAGTTGAAGAACTTAAAGGAATAGGACTTAGTGATGTTACAATAGATGAAAATGGGTATGTAATGGCGACGTTACCTGCAAATACTGATAAAGAAATACCTATTATCGGATTTGTTGCACACATGGATACTGCGCCTGATTACTCAGGAAAGAATGTCAATCCTAAAAAAGTTCAATATAAAGGTGGAGATATTAAGCTAAGTGATAGCGCTTTATTATCTCCAGAACAATTTCCTGAACTATCTAAGTATGTTGGAAAAACACTAATTACTACAGATGGAACTACTCTTCTTGGGGCAGATGATAAGGCTGGTATAGCGGAAGTTGTTACTGCTATGGAATACTTAATTGCTAATCCAGATATAGTTCACGGAACTATAAAGGTTGGATTTACACCAGATGAAGAAATTGGTGAAGGTGCAGATCACTTTAATGTTGAAAAGTTTGCAGCTGATTTTGCTTATACAGTTGATGGTGGAGAGCTAGGTGAACTTGAGTATGAAAACTTCAATGCTGCTGGAGTTGAGGTTAAGATTACAGGAAGAAGTGTTCACCCAGGTAGTGCAAAAAGTAAGATGATAAACTCTCAAGATATAGCCATGGAACTTCAAGGTTTGCTTCCAGCGGCTGCAAAACCAGAATTCACTGAAGGATACGAAGGTTTCTTTATGCTTTCAAATATGACTGGAACCATTGAAAATACAACAATGGTATATATTATTAGAGATTTCTTTAAGGATACCTTTGAAGCTAAGAAAAAATTATTTAAGGATATCGCTGATTTATTAAATAAAAAATATGGCGAAGGTACTATAGAGGTAAAAATAAAAGATCAATATTATAACATGAAGGAAAAAATAGAACCTGTGATGCATATAGTTGAAACTGCAATTGAAGCAATGAAATCTCTTGAAATTGAGCCAATAGTAGTTCCAATCAGAGGTGGTACAGATGGAGCAAGACTTTCATTTATGGGACTTCCAACCCCTAATTTATTTACTGGAGGACTTAACTTCCATGGCAAATTTGAATTTATCCCAGAGGAATCAATGGAAAAAGCTGTTGAGACAATTGTAAAAATAATTACTTTATATGCGGATAAGTAATTAATGGTTTCGCATAAGTGAGTGTATTAATTTATGGCTTGGTCACATGAAGTTATGTAAAAGCCTTTTCCTTTAATTAATAATACATAAAACTTTTCTTTTCAATACAAACTAAGAAAAAGGAAAGTTGAGGTGTTATTATGAATAAAGATTCTAGACCGATTTATCCTCCACAACAAGGTAGTGAATTCAAGAACTATATAGCAAAAACCCCATTTGCAGAGGATGATTGGGAGGAGATTCAAGAAGCGGAAGCAAAACCATCTAAAAACAAAGATCACAATAAAGCTCGTCACGACTACAGCATGGAAATTGGTGAAGAAATAACATTTGAAGATCTAAATGACGATGACTTAAAAGATGAAAGTCGTGTAGAGATTGATTCCATAATTAGAAATATGGATATGAGTGATCATAACTACAGAGATAACATTTGGTGATTAAAGTGGATGCAAATATAGAGGAAGAAGATTTCTTCCTCTATATTTATTACATAATTAGTTTTTTATAAAAATTGTAATTAGATTTTAAATAAAGGGTTATAATTTTATTTAGATTCTCACTTAAGAAATCCTTAACTTTTTAGTCACTGAACTGACACATAAGTATTTATAATTATAAATATAGAGAGAAACGTAAATAAAATAAATAATCTTTTTTAAGGGGGAAGATTTATGAGTAATGATATAAATAATAATGAGGAATTAAAAAGAACAGGAAATGATGAAACGTTAAATAATAGCAATGACATAAATGGGGATATAAGTTCGAACTCACAAAATACACATAATGGTGAAATAGTTAGTAATAGAAGTAATGTTGATTTTGTTATGGTTTCAGATGTAGCAGATAATTCAAAAGAGGATTTATCGCACACTGTTATTCAAGATGCAGAGTATACACATATACCTAAAGAAGATAATACATGGCATGAAAATTCACAAGAAGATGCTCATGAGGATGGAAAGAAAAAAAGAAGAAAAAATAAGGATAAGAAAAGAAAACCAGTTGTAGGATATATCGCTTTAGCTCTTGTGTGCGCAATAGCAGGTGGAGGTATTGGAACAGTAGCAACATATAATGCAATGCAGTCCAAGATTGATCAGGCCATAGAGGAAGTAAAATTAAGTAATTCTAATGGAAGTTCAAATAATCATATAGCTAATTTATCAGGAGTTAGCATTCCTCAAATAGTCGATAAAGTATCTTCATCAGTAGTTGGAGTAGCAACAACATCTGTATCAACAAATGTGTTTGGTTTTAATATGGGAGAACAACAGGGAATTGGATCTGGTGTTATATTCTCTGAAGATGGATATGTTCTAACAAATTATCACGTAATAGAAAATGCTAATCAAGTTAAAGTTATTTTTAGTACAGGACAAGAGGTTACAGCAAAGGTTGTTAACTATGATGCAGATGCAGATTTAGCAGTTGTTAAAATAACAGAAGATGTTGAAATGCCTGGAGTAGCTGAACTTGGAAATTCAGATAACCTTAAAGCTGGAGAAGATGTTATAGCTATAGGAAACCCACTAGGTAAAGAATATTTAGGATCTGTTACAAATGGAATAATAAGTGCTGTAAATAGGGATGTTGACTTAAGTGGTAATGGAAAGAAAACAAATTTAATTCAAACAAATGCAGCAATAAATCCAGGAAATAGTGGTGGACCACTAATTAATGCATCAGGTCAGGTAATTGGTATAAATACAGCTAAGATACAAGCTGAAGGTGTTGAAGGGATTGGATTTGCAATTCCGATAAATGATGCAATAGAGAAGCTTGATATGCTTGTTAAACAAAAAATTACTTTAGGAATTTCTGTTATAAATGTAGATGAAAAATTAGCTGAACAGTATAAGCTTCCAGTTGGTATATATGTAAGAAATGTTGAAGATTTCAGTATAGCTCAAAAAGGTGGAATACAGCCTGGTGATGTTATTGTTAAGTTTGGTGGTAAGACTGTTAAAACTGTAGATGAACTTAATGAAATTAAAAATACCTTCAGCGATGGAGATACAATGGCTGTTGGGTTTGTAAGACAAGGTCAAACAATGACGGCAAATTTAATCGCAGAGTAAATATTTATTAATAATAACTTAAAAATAATAAATTATAATGTAAATAAGATAAGATTAATAGCTTAATAATTATAATTATCCCCTAATTATAATATTAAATATAAAAAGAAATCTCAGAAGGCCTAGCTTTCTGAGATTTCTTATTTTATTTTCGTTCTTTTATGATGCCTTTTCTATAAGCTGTAAGTAACTTTTGAAGGTAGTGAATCTGTTTAATTAATTCTTTACCTACATCTGTATCTCTAACCTTCATTCTTTTAGCAGTATATTCTACAACGAAGGTAGTTGATATAATATCTTTTCCATCTGCAATAGCAGTATGGGTAGATTCAAAAGGTTCATGCTGGATTAATTGTAATCCATATGAGTTGTAAATTAAAGTGTAGCCAGCTATTCCTGTCTCAGGCTGATAAGCCTTAGAGAAACCACCATCAATAACAAGGAGTTTTCCATTAGCTTTAATTGGGGTTTCACCTTTAATGGTTTTAACAGGTACGTGACCGTTAATTATATGAGACTTTTCAGGGCATAATTCAAATTCTAAAAGAATCTTATTGCAGATTTCTTCGTTATCTCTATGCTCAAAGTATGGGCATTTAATTTCTTTTTGTGGCTCTTTTTCGTCTATGAAGTATCTTTCGAAGGTAGCCATTTTACTTTTTCCAAAGAGTGGAGAATCAGGTCCGCACCATAGATACCACATATAATCTAAAGCATATAATTTTTCAGAAGTATTTTTTTCAGTGAAGTAGGCCTCTCTAGCAAGTCTATCCACTTTATCTAGATACGCCTTTCCTTTATAGTCTTTATTTCCAACACGAACCTTTCTAAAGTCACCATTAGCTTCTATTGGAATGGACGCATGGTATAGAAGGTTGTTATTGCTCTTTAAGTATAGACTTCCTTTAGAGTAAAGACATCTCATATGCTTTTCAAGCTTTTCACTGTTTAAGAATGAGGATTTTAATCTGTCAATTAAATATGCTTCTTCTTCAGTAAGCTTATAAGGGTCTTTTGGATCGATAGTTGGGAAGTTTGTATCGTTAAGTTTATACTCCTTACCATCAACTACTACTGTTCCTTTTTCAAAATTAATTTTATCTAATAAGTTTCTATCATCCATTTTAAATTCAGGATGTCTTTTAACTATTTTACCCTCAAGCTTAAATTGGATTATAGAGATTGCTTTTTGCATTTGTCCCATAAGATTTAAGTCTTTTTCTTTATAATTATTATCATTAACCCTTGGCTTAAAAGAATTACATGGGTCATCACCGTATACATCCATAGCAAAGCGTGCTAGTGGAAGCATATTTATTCCATAGCCATCCTCTAAAGTTTCTAAATTTGCATATCGAGTGCAAATTCTAACAACGTTACAGATACAGCTTACATTACCAGCAGCAGCGCCCATCCAAAGTATATCGTGGTTACCCCATTGAATGTCAAAGGAATGATAATTGCAAAGGGTATCAATTATAATATGGGCTCCAGGACCTCTATCATAGATATCTCCAACTATGTGAAGAGTATCTATTGTAAGTCTTTGAATTACGTTACAAATTGCAGTGATAAAGTCTTTAGCTCTTCCAGTTGAAATTATGGTATTTAAAATACCATTAAAATAATCCTGTTTATCAGGAATTAATTGAGATTCATGAAGAAGCTCTTGGATTATATAAGAGAAATCAGGTGGAAGAGATTTTCTAACTTTAGAACGTGTATATTTTGAGGATACATATCTGCAGACTTGGATTAACTGGTTTAAAGTTATCTTATACCAATCATCTGGATCATCTTCTTTAGAAATAGCTAAATCTATATACTCTTCAGGATAATATATAAGGGTACATAGAGCCTTCTTTTCAGATTCACGTAATGTGTTTCCAAATATATCATTAACTTTTCTTTTTATAACTCCAGAAGCATTTTTTAAAACATGTTGAAATGCTTCATATTCTCCATGTAAATCAGTTAAAAAGTGTTCAGTTCCCTTTGGCAGATTAAGTATAGCTTCAAGATTTATTATTTCTGTAGAAGCGTCTGCTATGGTAGGGAAGTTATGAGAAAGTAGTTCTAGATATTTTAAGTCACTTTCGATTGTATCAATACTAACTTCATGATATTTACTCATAATAATCTCCTTATACTAAATATAGCAAATAAAACAATAAATGTAATACACTATATAGTAATTATAATATACTAATATTATACATTAAACCTATATAATTTGTTAATAGGTTATGGCGAAAACAATATGTTACTATATATATATCATTGATCTGAATGGTTTTGATGATTAAGATAATTTGAAGAAAAATTGCGAAGTAAAAGAATGAAGTAATTATCTATGGATATATATTATAAATAATGATACTATTGTATATATCATTTGAGAGAATTATTACAAAGAAAAATAAATGCTAAGGAGGAAATAAGGTGGAGATATTTTTCAACTATATTAACAGCGTATTTGAATTTATTGTTCCAATAGCTGATTTTTTATGGGATTTTCCAACTAATATGGAGTGGTACAATAATATTCCTATATTAGGGAATTTCTCATTAGCTATTGTAATTTTAATGGGGGCAGGTTTATATTTTACTTATAAAACCGGTTTTGTCCAAGTCTCTAAGTTTAAGAAGGGGGTTAAAATCCTAAGTGAAAAGAAAGCTTGCGAGATAGGGGTAAGTCCATTGGCATCATTTCTATTAAGTTCTGCAATGAGAATTGGACCAGGAAATATCGTAGGGGTTACCGGAGCAATTAGTATAGGTGGACCAGGAGCCGTATTCTGGATGTGGGTTTCTGCATTTTTTGGAATGGCCACTGCTTTTGTTGAGGCAGTTTTAGCTCAAATTTATAAAGAAAAGAAGGGCGATGAATTCGTTGGAGGATTACCTTTCTATGGGAAAAAGATTTTAGGAAATAAACACTGGATAGGTGTGGCTTTAGCAGTTCTATTTATAGTTTATGCAATGTTTTGTATTCCAGCTCAAAGCTTTAATGTTGTTACAAGTTTAGGGTCGGTGGTAGAAACTATCACAGGTACAGTTTATGACAGACAATCAATGTTATACTATGGAATAGTTATAGCTTTAATTTTAATAGTTGCAGTAACTGTATTCAAAGGAATAAAAGGAGTTATTAAAGTAACGGATAAGCTTGTACCAGTAATGGCATTAATCTACGTTGGGTTAACCATAGTAATAATTTTATTTAACATAGATAAGGTTCCATACTTCTTTACAGCTGTATTCAAAGGAGCATTTAAGCCAGAAGCTATTTTTGGTGGAGCTTTTGGAGTAGCCTTAGCACAAGGTATTAAAAGAGGACTTATGTCTAATGAAGCTGGACAAGGTACAATAACAATGGCTGCAGCTGTAGCTGATAATGAGCATCCAGTAGAGCAAGGTTTAGTACAAGCTTTAGGCGTATTTTTAGATACAATGGTTATTGCTACAATGACAGGTATAGTTGTTGTTATGGCAAGCCTTTGGACTGGTGAAACTAGTGCAGCATGGGAAGCAGCAAGAGCTTCAAAATTAAATTTATACTTATCTTCAATTCAGTATTTAGTTCCAGGTACTGCCTTTGATACAATAGTTTCAGTTATAATATCAATCTGCTATGGAATGTTTGCATTTACAACTTTACTTGGAATGATTGCATTTGCTGAGATATCAGGAAACTTCATATCAAAGAGTAAGAAATGCATAAACTTCATTAGAGGGCTTGGCGCTTTAGTATTTGTACCATTTGGCTGTTTAACGGTTTTATCGGGACTAGAACTTGGAAACCTTTGGTACATATCTGATTTAGTAAATATTCTAGTTGTGTATGCAAACGTGCCAATTCTTCTAGTTGGTTGTAAGATAGTGTTTAAGGCATTAGATAATTACAACAATAGCAATGGTGGAAGGTTCAACTCATTAGATATTGGGATTGAGACAGATTACTGGAATAATAATTTAAAAGAAAATAAGCAAGTGGGTTAAGTATAAATCCACTAGAAAATAATAGGCTTGATTGAATTTTTACATAAGATTCAATCGAGCTTATTTTATAATAAATACGACAAATTAGGATTAAATTACCAAAGGTAATAGTGGATAATATAGTTATTAAGGAATATTATAATTAAGAAGAAATAAATTATTTCGAAAGGAGATAAGAATATGAAGGATATGTTTCAGCTAAAACGATGGGCAGTATTAGGAGCTACTGGTGATAAAAGCAAATATGGATATAAAATCTTTAGAACATTAGAAGATAAGGGATATACTGTTTATGGAATAAATCCAAAGTATGATACTATTGATGGAATAAAGATCTATAAAACCATAGATGATGTTCCAGCTGTTGTTGATGGAATAAATATAATAGTTAATCCTAAAATCGCGTTAGCATCTCTTCCTGCAATAAAAGCAAAAGGAATTAAAAACTTATGGTTTCAGCCAGGTTCCTTTAATGATGAAGTAATAGCTGCTGCTAAAGAAATGGGCTTTAATATTGAAGTTGAAAGATGTATGTATGTTGAATTAAATAAGTAAATTAAATACAATGAAAAAACTCCCTAGGGAGTTTTTTGTTTATACTACAACATTTACCTTTATATCTTTAAAACCAGAATCAGCAAAGATTTCTTTTAGAAGCTGTATTGTGTCAACAGTAACTTTATCAAGGAAACCTTCTTTAATAACTTCAGCTTCAGTTTTAGTTTTCTCATCTAAAATTTCCTTTAACATATCATCCATAGTTAGGGGATTAAATATAGAAGTTTTTTCATCATATACATAGATCTCATCTTCATTAATAGTATGAGATAAGATTGTGCACTTCGGAATATTTATATTAAGAATGTCGCTATTAATTGTAAAAGTAGCTTTAGCTAGATCCAGTCCAGCAGAAATATAACCAGTATACTTAATAACAAAAGATTTTTGAGTAAAAGGAATTGATATGTCTTTGAAGCTTAAGCTGTCCTTTATTGAGATTACATTGGAATAATCATAACGAGCAGTAGCAAGCTCTGATATGTTAATAAGCTTTTCAGAAACAAAATCACTTTTACGTTCAATTTCTTTTTTAGTGGTGAAGGAGTTTAGGTAAACAACACCAGATATAATTATGACTAGGAGAAGTATCCACTTTATGTTTCTCAAAATAGTAATAAACTTATTACACTTAATTTTTTTCAAAAAAATCACCTCACATAAACTTCTTCAATAATGTTTATGTTGATATGATTGAGTTTATGAAAGTTAATTATATGTTAGGGATATATTGACCATTACAGCGTGTAAAAATAATAGATGAAAAATAGGAAAATCAATTTCTTAAGTTGGAGTAGTTTAAAATCTAATTGGTGTGGATACTGAGAAGTATACTAAAAGTTAAAGACTGTGATGCACATATATCACAGTCTTTATATATTAGAATAATTTCTTGAAACAGCCTTTGCAGATATGACTCTTGCCACCATTACAGGACATAGAATTTCCTTTATCTATAGGTTTATTACATAAATCACAAATCTGGAGTTTAGATTTCGAAGGAGCTTTAGATGGTTTTTCTTCGATTTCTTTTGCTTTTAAAGCTTTAGAAGATTTAGAATCAACACATAAGTTTTTTTTATTGCTAGGTGGCTCGTAATTGATGGGTTTTTGTTTTTCTTCAAGTTTTACGATTTTGTAATCCATGGCATAGGAGCTTTCACCATATAGCTCTAATTCGAACCGAGGATTATCTTTATCATAAAATTCTTCTATAATTAAACGTCTAACCTGAGCATCGTTAATGATTAAGCCGCTTTTTTCAACTCCATCAAGGATACTCTTAGTTATGTTATTTGTATCAGGATGGCGTTTTTCACTTTTATAATAAACCTTTAAAACAGCGATTAGGGCTTCAGTTAATATTACTCCAGGATTTTGAATGCTGCATTCATAGGCAATTTCTTCTTCGTAGACAGCATATCTATCGTGATACTTTCCTGTATTTGAAGGAAGTATAGCTCTTTTAGTGGTAGGATTGAAAAGCTTAAAGTTAGATTTAGAGATAGGAGAGCCTTTCACTATAACTTTTGCATAATTATTTTCACTCATATTATAATTAGCAGATATTTTAAGACTGCAATAACTCACTTCCTTTCTAGGTTTAATAATATCTATTATACCATAAGAACTTATGTTTGAGTAATGAACATGAGCGTATTTTAGAAGTTTTCAATAGGTATTCTTTAGTGTATGTTATTAGTGTAAAATTGAATATATGAATATTAAAAATTTAATGGGGTGAATAGGGTGGATGAAAGAAGTTTAAAATCTTTAAAGAATTTTTGTGTAGGTGCATTACTAGTTGTAACAGTAATTACTTTAATTCTTACAGTGCAGTATTTAGGGTATGATATAAATTTAGTTGAGGGATTGAGAATAGAAGGAGTAATTCAAATGTTTGCTTTTACTTTATTTGCGGTGTCTATTGGTGGGATATGTAATATGCCAAGAGGATTGTCTCAGGAAGCTAAGGATATGTTAAGGGAAAAGACAAGGCTTCTTATGATTGGTAATATTATATATATTGCATATATTATTTTTGCTATAGTTGTAATGAAAAATATCTATTTTATTTTTTCAGGTGCAATCATGGAAGGGATTTATATAAATGTTATACTAGTATCTAGGGCATTACATAACTATGGATTAAATGACACTCAAAGACAGTGGCGTGAAGTAATGAATGGCACAAGCGGTAGTATTAAGGATACAAGTATATTATGGAGATTTAAATTATGGATGAGGCCTTTTGAAAGGGTACCTTTTAAGGAGAGGCATTTAAGATCTTTTAATATTGTATATTGTGTGTTTTATTTATATATATTTTTAAATAATCCAATATTTAATTTATTTACTGCCATATTTTTAATTATTTATATTAGATGTTGTTTAGCAATTTTAGAGTATATTTTAGGATTATATACATCTATGATAGGTACATGTACTGGGGTCAAACAATTTGAAGATGGTCCAAACCATCACCACAACCATGGTGGGGGTTTAACAATCAATATTGGAGGATCTAGAAGGAGAAGCCGTTATTGGGAGGTTTATATAACAGATTTTAGTAACAAAAGAGAAATAGTATATAAAACCTACAAGCAGCCTTACATATATGAGGGAGATGAGGCAAAGGTTATTCATGGAATCTTTTCTAAAGAGGTTATTTTAATTAATAATCATAAGGTGCATTAGTTATATTTATTTAAATGAGGGACATACTTTATAATAAAGGAAACTTCTTCTCATATACATTGGAAGGAGTACTTTATTGAGTGAGTTTGTGTAGATCAAATCAAAGATGCACACAGTGAAAGTTCCACTAACCAAATCAAAGATTTGGAGTGTCACTTTTAGATACTCACTTATAGACATTTGATATATACTTAAAGTTAAAGTATAATTTAATAAGCAAAGGAAACTCCTTCTCATATATATTGGAAGGAGTAAGTAAGTGTAGACCAAAGATGCACACAGTGAAAGTTCTGCTGACCAAATCAAAGATGCACACAGCGGAAGTTCCACTAACCAAATCAAAGATTTGGAGCATCACTTTTGGACACTTACTTAAAACCTAAGAAAATATACGGGTTATGTTAAGAGGTGCAAAATGAAAGAGAATTTTAAGATACTTGCCATAGAATCAAGTTGTGATGAAACAGCTGCAGCGGTAGTTGTTGATGGAAGAGAAGTTTTATCTAATGTTATTGCTTCTCAAATAGATATACATAAAAAATTTGGTGGAGTTGTTCCAGAAGTAGCATCAAGAATGCATATTGAAGCAATTGGTGCGGTAGTTGAAGAAGCTTTAGAAGAAGCAGGAATGACTTTTGAAGATATAGATGCAGTAGCAGTTACCTATGGACCAGGCCTTGTTGGAGCTTTATTAGTTGGACTTCAATATGCTAAATCTCTTGCCTATGGTTTAAATATTCCACTTATAGGAGTTAACCATATAGAGGGTCATATTAGTGCTAACTTTATTCAACATAAGGACCTTCAGCCTCCATTTGTAACTTTGGTTGTATCAGGGGGACATACTTTTATAGTTCATATGAAGGATTATGGGGTTTTTGAAGTTCTTGGAGAAACTAGAGATGATGCAGCTGGGGAAGCTTACGACAAAGTGGCAAGAGCAATAGGACTTGGATATCCAGGTGGGCCAAAGATTGATAAGATTGCTAAAGAAGGAAATGAGGATGCAATAAAATTTCCAAGAGCAAACTTCCACGATAAGACATTAGATTTTTCATTTAGTGGAGTAAAGTCAGCGGTATTAAACTATCTAAACTCTTTACAGATGAAGGGTGAAACTTACAATCAAGCTGATGTTGCAGCTTCATTCCAAAAGGCTGTTGTAGATGTATTAGTGGATAATGCTATGAAGGCATGTAAGGAGAAAAAGGTTGATAAAATTGCTATCTCTGGTGGAGTAGCCTCCAATTCATACCTTAGAGCTAAGCTTACAGCAAGAGGAGAAAAGGAAGGGGTTAAGGTTCTGTTCCCAGCCCAAATTCTTTGTACAGATAATGCTGCAATGATAGGAAGTGCTGCATACTATGAATATAAAGCAGGTAGAATTGCAGATTTAACTTTAAATGCAGTGCCAAATTTGAAACTTGGCCAAAGATAAATTAATAAACATTTAATCCCTTAAGTAGAAATTCTTAAGGGATTTTTATTAAAATATTGTATTAATATTCTGAATATGATAGGGTTTTAGTATAGATATTTGAGAAAGGAAGTGAAGGATAGTGGTAAATGAATTAATGATAAATAGAATAAAAGAAATTTCTATTTGTAATGACAAAGATAGCAAGTTGTTAGGCTTTTTTAAGCAGCAAGGAGCAAAGTTATACAACCTATGTACTTTAGAAGAAAAGCTTAATGATGAATATTTTAAGAATACATCCTTTGAGGAGTTATTAAAAGAAAACCATGAAATATATGAAGAGTTAATTGGAGATAATTATAAAAAGTCATACGGAAATCCGGATTATGCTGTGGCTGAATTAGGAGAAGAATTAGGGAGGATTGCTACATACCTTTATGGAAGACTAAATCAGATAATCAACTTAGTTTTTGCTCATAAAACAGAATACATAGAGGTACTTTTAGAATTGTTTATACAGTGTTATGACTATGTAGGAGTCAATGGTGATAATGGAGAAGGACTTCTTAAAGTAATTGCAGAGTTTGAAGCTAAAGTTATGGAGTTTGAGTGTGAGGAGAAAGTAAAAAATTTAGCTGTTTACACAGAAAATAATTATAAGACTATAGTAGAAGAAGCAGATTCAAGGGACTTAAGATACTTATTTAAGTATGGAAAATATATAACTGAAAATGAGATAAAAACAGCCAAGTTCCTATCAACCTATGATGGGGTTGAGAAGATTGCTTATACAATGGTTAAAGGATACATGGACAGCTTTGAGAGAGAAAATAAAGATTATAAAATTAAGGATAGAGTAAAGGTTGTTTATTTTGTAGGCCAAGAAGCTATCGTTAAGGAAGTTATAAAAGAGTTTGCAAAGTTCGGATTAACTGCAATGATGACAAATGTTATGACTACAGATGTTAACAAGCAGTTTGATTATGACCATAGATTTGACTTTGCAATTTGCTATGATGAAGCAATTGGTAAGCTAAAAGAAGAAAAGTTGCTAGTGGCTTTCGAAAAATATAAAGCAGAGCTAAAGGGTTATTCAGGAATTGCTGTGTTTGAAGCCTTTGGTGAAGTTCCTTTCGCGCCAGAGAGTAAGGAGACTAGTATAAAGCTTAGTGATGAACAAAGTAAGATATTCCAAGAAGTATCTCTAAGTATTAGAATAGCCCAAGATAAATTTATACCATCAACAGAAACTACTTTTACAATAATAGCGTTCCCAACACCTGAAATCGGAGAAAAATTTGAAGAAATTTTTGCTGATACCATGAAAATTAATACGCTTGATTCAGATAAGTGGGAAAGAATTCAAAATAGTATTATTGGAGCTCTCGATAAGGGAGAATTTATCCACGTTAAGGGTTGTAATGGAAATAGAACTGATATAAAGGTAAAGATGCATACTCTTGAAAATCCAGAAAATGAAACTAACTTTGAGAATTGTATTGCTACTGTAAATATTCCTGTTGGAGAGGTGTTTACATCACCAACTCTTAAAGGAACAAATGGAGTTCTTCATATTGAGGAAGTATTTTTAGATGGCTTAAAATATGTAGATCTTGAGCTTTTATTTAAGGATGGATATGTGGCCGAATATAGTTGCAAGAACTTTGAAGAGGAAGAAAAGAACAAGAAATTTATAGAAGAAAATCTTTTATTCCCTCATAAGACTCTGCCACTAGGTGAGTTTGCTATAGGAACTAATACATTAGCTTATGTAATTGCACAGAAGCATGATATAGTTTCTATCTTACCAATACTTATTGTAGAAAAAATGGGACCTCACTTTGCAGTAGGTGATACCTGCTATTCTTATAGTGAGGATAATAGAGTTTATAATCAATTTGATGGAAAAGAGATAGTTGCAAAGGATAATGAAAAATCTATTCTAAGAAAGACTGATAAAAATAGTGCATATACTCAATGTCACACTGATATAACTATACCTTATGACAGTATAGAGTCAATTAACGCTATAACTAAAGATGGGGAAGTTATAGAAGTTATTAAAGATGGAAGATTTGTACTTTCTGGTACTGAAGAGTTAAATGAGCCTTTTACACAGGAAGTTTAGAATAAATTTAAGATAGGGTTTTCTGTTTAATTAAGAATTACCGAATGTAGAATCAAATAAAAGAAATCCCGTAGGGATTTCAGCCATCATTCTGCATTCTTAATTTTACATTCTAAATTAACATAATGATCAGCGGGGGGATTGTATGATTAGTAACATTGATATCAAAAGCAAGATGACAGTTAAGTTAGATGACGTACTTCCAGAGATGCCTAAATTTCAAGAAGGAATTAGAAGAGCTCCAGACAGGGGATATGATTTAACACCAGCTCAAACAGAGCTTGCTCTTAAAAATGCACTAAGATATATTCCGGAAGAGTTCCATGAAGCTTTGGCACCAGAGTTTTTGGAAGAGCTTATGACTAGGGGAAGAATCTACGGATATAGATTCAGGCCTGAAGGCAAACTAAGTGGAAAGCCTATTGATGAATATAAGGGCAACTGCATAGAGGGGAAAGCTTTTCAGGTTATGATTGATAACAATTTAGACTTTGATGTAGCATTGTATCCATATGAATTAGTTACCTATGGTGAAACAGGACAGGTATGCCAAAACTGGATGCAGTATAGATTAATCATGAAGTATCTAGAAGTAATGACTGATGAACAGACTCTTGTGGTTGAGAGTGGTCATCCCCTTGGATTATTTAGAAGTTCTAAAACTTCACCAAGAGTTATAACTACAAATGGATTAATGGTTGGAATGTTTGATAATCCTAAGGACTTCCATCTTGCAACACAATTAGGGGTTGCTAACTACGGTCAAATGACTGCTGGTGGATGGATGTATATAGGGCCACAGGGAATTGTTCATGGAACATTTAATACTATTGTTAATGCAGGAAGACTTAAGCTTGGAGTGGCTGAAGATGGAGATTTAAGAGGAAAGATCTTCGTAACATCTGGACTTGGAGGAATGAGCGGTGCTCAACCAAAGGCTATTGAAATAGCAAATGGAGTTGGAATCATTGCAGAGGTGGATTATTCTAGAATTAAAACTAGACATGATCAAGGTTGGGTTACTTTAATTTCAGATGATCTTGAAGAGGTTGTTAGGTTGGCTCGTGAATATGCTGAGAAGGAAGAAACAATTTCTATTGCATATCATGGAAATATAGTAGACTTATTGGAGTATATTCTAGAAAATGATGTGCATATAGACTTGCTTTCTGATCAGACTTCATGCCATGCTGTTTATGATGGAGGTTATGCACCTGTGGGAATCTCCTTTGAGGAAAGAACAAGATTATTAAAAGAAGATAGAAAGAAATTCTGTGAACTTGTAGATGTTACCCTTCTTAAACACTATGATTTAGTTAAGAAGTTAGTAGCTAAAGGAGTTTACTTCTTTGACTATGGAAACTCATTCATGAAGGCCATCTATGATGCAGGCGGCAAGGATATTGCTAAGAATGGCGTGGATGAAAAAGATGGATTTATTTATCCATCCTATGTAGAAGATATCATGGGACCAATGTTATTTGACTATGGATATGGACCTTTCAGATGGGTTTGCCTCAGTCATGACCATGAGGACTTAGTGAAAACTGACAAAGCTGCAATGGAATGTATTAATCCAAATAGAAGAGGTCAAGATAGAGACAATTACATTTGGATTAGAGATGCTGAAAAGAATAAGTTAGTTGTTGGAACTGAGGCTAGAATTCTTTATCAGGACACTGAGGGAAGAATGAGAATAGCTCTTAAGTTCAATGAGATGGTTAGAAATGGAGAAGTTGGACCAATAATGCTTGGTAGAGACCACCATGATGTTAGTGGAACTGATTCACCATTTAGAGAAACTTCAAATATCAAGGACGGAAGCAATATGATGGCTGATATGGCTATTCAGTGTTTTGCTGGTAATGCAGCTAGAGGAATGAGCCTTATAGCTCTTCACAATGGTGGGGGAGTTGGTACAAGCAAATCTATCAATGGTGGTTTTGGATTGGTTCTTGATGGAAGTGAAAGAGTTGATGATATAATAAGACTTTCCATGGCATGGGATGTTATGGGAGGGGTTGCTAGGAGGGCTTGGGCAAGAAACCCACATTCCATAGAAACAAGTATGGAGTATAATGATAGGAATGCTGAAACAGATCATATTACTCTTCCATATATACCAAAGGATGATTTAATTAAAAAAGTTGTAGCTGAGGCTTTAAATAAATAAAGGTATAAAAAGGATTAAGTCAAGATAAAATAATAAAGACATGGTTTGTGATTATGGTGAAGAGCATAAAGTCACGGCCATGTTTTTGTCTGTAAAAATGAAAATGAAAAAATCTAAGTTTATTAAAATTTACAGGAAGTTTATTTATTTTTTGAGGACAATGGACGTATATAAATTGTGGAGGTATTTATAAGTATTAATACTTAATTAATACTTCGTAAAATGTATAAATGCATATTGAAGGCGCAAAATTACAGTAGTATAATTAACTAGGCAAATAAGGGAAATATGAAAGGAGAGTGCATTTTAATGGTTTTAAAAGAGAAAAATAGAAAATTTAATATATTTTTATCAATTATTATTATGCTGCTCTCGTTAGTAATGTTTACTGGATGTAATGATGGAAAAGATGATGCTAATAATTACACATTTATTAAAGATATTAATTATACAAGTGCTATTATAGAAAAAAATAACAACATATATTTATATGATAATAATTATAGCTATTTAGAGCCCATTGGAGATCTAACGAGACTGAAGGAGCTTTCAGCCTTCAGTGATGATTTAAATAAGGTTGCTTTTAAGTATGTAGATGAAAAAGGAAAAATTAATATACATGATGTAAAGACCATGGAAGATAGAGTTTTGGAAATCAAAGATGATGGTGAAATATCTTATATTAAATGGTTTGGAAACTTAATAGTAGTTGGACTATATGAAAATCCTACAACAAATAAGTATTTAGTGTATGAAAGTGAAAATTTAGAGTTGGTAAATAGTTGCAGGGGGATTTTGATAGATGTCCTTGATGATGGAAAAACATTAGTATATGGAGCCAACACCCAAGGGGTAACTTCAATATATATAAATGATGAAAAAATATATACTTTAGAAAAGACTGGTGAGGTTTTACTAGGTGGCGGGGTATCAAATAATAAAGGAGAAATTAGTTTTTTAACTTTTGTGTTTGATAGAGATACATTTGAACAAAAGGAGTACTTGTATACAGGAAAATTGAAAAAAAATAAACTAGATGATTTGAAAATTATAAATAAGCCTTATGAAATATATGGGGACATTATTTATGATGGAGATAAAATAGTTATTTTAAATCAAGATGAATATACTGAATTAGTTAATGGAGAATTTATTGTTAAGGATTTGAGTGAAATTAATACTAGTATAGGAGAGAATACTAATAAATTAAAAGGTATTTTAAAGAACACCTTTAAAAGTGAAATAACAGATATTAACAAGTCTTGGGTGGAGCTTGGAATAGAAAATATTACATGGTTTACTAGGTAATGTTTTTTATTCTTGTTTACTGTGCAATTATTTATTAGAACCGTTACATTTTTCGTTGACAGTATATTAAGTATTAAATATAATAGTCCGTGGACTTTAAACTAATGATAAAATAAAAGAGGAGGAGATTTTATGAGTAAAATGATGCTTTCTCCTGACGAAATAACTACTTACGTAGAAGAAGTTGGGTATAAAAAAGCTAACAACAAAAGTGTACAAACTCTTTTCTTAGGTATTTGTGCTGGAATATTTATAGCATTAGGTGCATATGCATCATCAGTTGCATCACACGGAATTAGTGATCCAGGACTTCAAAAATTTGTGGCTGGAATAGTGTTCCCTATTGGATTAATATTTGTATTAATTTGTGGATCGGAGCTATTTACTGGTAATGCGCTACTAAGTGTAGCATGGGCACAGAAGAGAATTACAACTGGACAAATGTTTAAGAACTGGGCAATAGTTTGGGTTGGAAACTTTATAGGGGCAGCTCTAGTAGCAGTATTAGTTTATGCTGCTGGACTTTTAACAACTGGAACTGTTGGTGGATATGCTATAAAGGTAGCTGCCACAAAAGCAAGTATAGAATTTGGACCAGCTATAGCTAGTGGAATACTTTGTAATATAATCGTTTGTTTCTGTGTATGGGGAACATATGCTGCTAAAGATGTTACAGGTAAATTATTCATGGGATTCTTCCCAATATTAGCTTTCGTTATAGCGGGATTCGAGCACTGTGTTGCGAATATGTACTATTTTACAATAGGATTACTTGCTAAAACTAATCCAGCGTTTGTTGAAGCGTCTCATGTATCAGCTGAAAAGCTTGAGGACTTAAATTTAGGTGGTGTATTTAGCAACCTATTACCAGTTACTATAGGGAATATAATTGGTGGTGCAGTTATAGTTGGATTAACATACTGGTTTATTTTTAGAAAGTGTAATGCTAAAAATCATGAGAATAAAGCTGCATAAATGATATAGAAACACGATAAAATTAACATTAATTTTATCGTGTTTTTTATTTTATTGAACAATATACCAAACAATTTTCTTTAAAATGGTTTTAAATTAAAAGGAGATAAGATATAATGAGGTGTGGTATTATTTTCAAGATTATGAAGGAAATCAAAGAATGAGGAGGGGTAAAGTGGAGTCTATAACTAAAATAATAAAAGATTTGCCTTTAGGTGCCTCAGCGTTAGTTGAAGAGCGGATTAATCACAAAAATATTACCTTTATAATTATAAAAGACAAATTTAAAAATTTTATGGATGCTCCATGGTTAATGGAGTTTTATTTTAAGGGTGGAATTATTAAAAAGAGAGACACGCTATCAGCTCATTTAATGATCCAAGTGAAAGATAATTTTAATGATAAATATTATCCATTCCATTTTAATTATTTTGATGAAAGCTCTTTAAAACTTCTGCATAATTTAATTAAGCAGAGGGAGATTCGCATAGTAGTTAGTGATGGCAATAATGAATATATATCAAGAGCCTTTAATAATAATTTAGGTCCATTTTTAAAAAGATACATTAAGGTATCTATAAGATGTGGTCATAGATGGTCTCAAGAAGAGTATAAGAAAGCTTTAATGGAAACCATAGAGTCTTTTCAAGATATAATTGAGTTGTGGGATAAACTTGGAGAAGAGGTTCATATGGAAGCATTGAAAAGGTAATAATAAACTTTGTAATTTAAGAAAGTTAGAGTAAATATTCATATTAGAAAAATAGAAAAGTAAATCAAACAGGAAATTATGAAACGTTTTCATAAGATGTAAAGTGTAATTATACATAGAATAAAAAGCATAAAACAAATTTAGGAAATTGCGAAAAAAAATTACAAAAATCTATTGCATTTTTGGGAAAATAAAACTATAATCAAAATATAAAGTGAATGTTTGAACAATTCAAATATTTTAGAAAATAATAAATATATAGAAAATAAGTAGAGGTGCTTATAGATTGGTAGCCATAAATAATAAGGAGATTACCCTCTGATGGTATGGTGAATTGTTTGTAAGCCGAAAGGATGCACGGGTATTATGCATTACTTGGGGATAAGGCACAAGGCTTTATCACTGCCATAAATTTGGTGAGCTATTTATATAATGAAAATATTCATTACATTAATAGTTCAGCACATGCTTTGTAGGTTAATGGTATTGAATATTTCAATGCCATTTTTATTTTGGCAAAAGATTAATAAATTTATTTTTAAGGGGGAAATGAAAATGAAATCATTAATCAGATTAAGAATGAGTTCACACGACGCTCATTACGGCGGAAACCTTGTTGATGGAGCAAGAATGCTTCAACTATTTGGAGATGTTGCCACAGAGCTTTTAATTCAGCATGATGGAGATGAAGGGTTATTTAAGGCTTACGACAGCGTTGAATTTATGGCACCTGTTTATGCGGGAGACTATATTGAAGCGAGTGGAGAAATAGTTAAAGTAGGAAACACTTCTAGAAAAATGGTTTTCGAAGCTAGAAAAGTAATTGTTCCAAGGCCTGATATTAATGATTCAGCTTGTGATGTACTAGAAGAGCCAATAGTTGTTTGCAGAGCAACAGGAACTTGTGTAGTCCCATCTGATAAAAAAAGAAAGTAAGCGATAAAAAAATGCAGAATTGTGTGAAAAAATTAACCAATTAAGGTTTAAGGAGGCAGTTAAAATGGAAAAACTTATTGTGACAGCAGCAATATGTGGTGCTGAGGTAACAAAAGCTCAAAACCCTGCAGTTCCATATACTGTTGAAGAAATAGGTATAGAGGCGGAGAAAGCTTACAAAGCAGGAGCAGCTATAATACATCTTCATGTTAGAGAAGATGATGGAACTCCTACACAAAGCAGGGACAGATTCGCAGCTTGTATAGCAGAAATAAAAAGAAGATGCCCGGACGTTATAGTTCAGCCATCAACTGGTGGAGCGGTTGGAATGAGCAATGCAGAAAGACTTCAACCTGTAGATTTATACCCAGAAATGGCAACACTTGATTGCGGAACTTGCAACTTTGGTGGAGATGAAGTTTTCGTGAATACAGAAAATACAATAAAAGAATTTGGTGAAAAGATGATTCAGCTAAATGTTAAACCTGAAATCGAAGTTTTCGATAAAGGAATGATTGACATGGCAATCAGACTTCATAAAAAAGGATATATAAAAGCACCAATGCATTTCAACTTTGTAATGGGAGTGAATGGTGGAATAAGTGCTGATCTTAGAGATTTCGTATTTATGAGAGGCAGCATTCCAGAAGGTAGTACTTATACTGTTTCAGGTATAGGAAGAAATGAATTCCCATTAGCGATGATGTCAATCATAGATGGCGGACATGTAAGAGTTGGATTTGAAGATAACGTTTATTTATCTAAAGGTGTAATGGCAAAGAGCAATGCTGAATTAGTTGAAAAGGTTATCAGACTAGCGAAAGAGTTAGGAAGAGAAATTGCAACACCAGCAGAAGCAAGAGATATATTAGGATTAGATGCTGAAACAGTAGCTTATAAAATATAAGAATAGGGATTGAGGGGAGTTTTATCATGAGAAAAGGATGTAAATACGGAACACACAGAGTAATTGAGCCAAAAGGTGTATTACCACAACCAGCTCTAAAAATAGACAACGATATGGAAATATATGACAATGAAATTTTAATTGACGTACAAGCGTTGAATATTGACTCTGCAAGCTTTACTCAAATAGAAGAAGAAGCTGGACATGATGTGGAGAAAATAAAAGCAAAAATTTTAGAAATCGTTAATGAAAGAGGTAAGATGCAAAACCCTGTAACTGGTTCAGGTGGAATGCTTATTGGTGAAATCGAGAAAATAGGTTCAGCTTTAGAAGGAAACATAGATCTTAAGGTTGGGGACAAGATTTCTACACTAGTTTCCTTATCATTAACTCCACTTAAAATTGAAGAAATCATCGATGTTAAACCTGAAATAGACAGAGTTGAAGTCAAAGGAAAAGCTATATTATTCGAAAGCGGAATATACGCTAAACTTCCAGATGATTTAGAGGAAACTCTCGCATTAGCTGCATTAGATGTTGCAGGAGCACCAGCTCAAGTGGCAAAATTAGTTAAACCAGGGGAGTCAGTTCTTTTATTAGGAGCTGCAGGAAAGTCAGGAATGCTTTGCTGCTACGAAGCTGTTAAGAGAGTAGGACCAACAGGAAACGTAATTGGTTTAGTGAGAAATGAAGAAGAAGCTGAAAGGTTAAGAAGACTAAACTTAAGAATGAAAATAGTAATCGGAGATGCTACTAAAGCTATCGACGTTATGAATAAAACTTTAGAAAACAACAACGGTAAAGAAGTAGATGTAGCCATCAACATAGTTAATGTTCAAAATACAGAAATGTCTACAATCCTTCCAGTAAGAGATAACGGAACAGTTTATTTCTTCTCAATGGCTACTGTATTCACTAAAGCTGCATTAGGAGCTGAAGGAGTAGGTAAAGATGTAACTATGATAGTTGGAAACGGATATACAAAGGGACATGCGGAAATAACTCTTGAAGAACTAAAAGAGAATGCAGAATTAAGACAGATATTTAAAGAATTATACGTTTAATCCATTTAGACTAGAAGATAAATCTCAATTAAATTAAAAAATAGGATTTAGGGGGTAAAAATAAATGAATACAACACGTAGATATGAATTGTTTCCAAATGTAACTGATGAGCAATGGAACGATTGGAGATGGCAGGTTAAAAATAGAATAGAAACTTTAGATCAATTAAAAAGGTATATTCCATTAACTGAAGAGGAAGAAGAAGGAGCTAAGAAGTGCCTTGAAACTTTAAGAATGGCGATAACTCCATATTACCTTTCATTAATAGATCCAACAAACCCACACGATCCAGTAAGATTACAAGCTATACCAACAGGATTAGAAGCTCACAAATCTGCTGCAGATCTTGAAGATCCACTACACGAGGATACAGATTCTCCAGTACCGGGATTAACTCACAGATATCCAGATAGAGTATTACTTCTTATTACAGACCAATGCTCTATGTACTGCAGACACTGCACAAGAAGAAGATTTGCAGGACAAAGCGACGACTGTATGCCAATGGCTAGAATAGATAAAGCTATCGACTACATTGCAAAAACTCCAGTAGTAAGGGATGTTTTGCTTTCAGGTGGAGATGCTTTACTAGTTGCTGATGAAGTACTTGAGTACATCATCAGTAAATTAAGAGCAATACCACACGTTGAAATAATCAGGATAGGTTCAAGAACTCCTGTTGTTATGCCACAAAGAATAACTGATGATCTTGTAAATATGCTTAAGAAGTACCATCCAATTTGGTTAAACACTCACTTCAATCATCCAAATGAAATTACTGAAGAGTCAAAAGCAGCTTGTGAGAGAATGGCTAATGCAGGTATTCCACTAGGAAACCAATCAGTTCTTTTAAGAGGAGTTAACGATTGTGTTCACGTAATGAAGGATTTAGTACAGGGATTAGTTAAGATAAGAGTTAGACCTTACTACATCTATCAATGTGATTTATCTCTAGGACTAGAGCACTTCAGAACTCCCGTTTCTAAAGGCATTGAAATAATCGAAGGCTTAAGAGGACATACTTCTGGATACTGTGTACCAACATTCGTTGTTGACGCTCCAGGCGGAGGTGGAAAAACTCCAGTTATGCCAAACTACGTAATTTCTCAAAGCAACGATAAGGTAATCTTAAGAAACTTTGAAGGTGTTATCACAACTTACACAGAGCCACATAACTACACTGTAGGATGTAAATGTGACGTTTGCACAGGTAAGAAAAAGGTACACAAAGTTGGAGTTGCTGGATTGCTTAACGGAGAGAAGATGGCTTTAGAACCAATGGGACTTGAAAGAAATGAAAGACACGTTCACGAAAAAGAAGTAGAAGAAGTGAAATAGATGAATGAAATTTTAAAAATGTTAAGGTCCTATAGAAGTGTATCAATTATAGGTATGAATAAAAATGTGGGAAAGACTACAACATTAAATCATATTTTGAAGGAGGCTAGGGGCATAGTGTCCCTAGGCCTCACTTCAATTGGAAGAGATGGAGAAGAATTAGATAGGGTGACAGCCACAGAAAAGCCTAGAATATACATTGAAAAGGGCACAACAATTGCTACAGCTAAATGTTGTCTTTTAAACAGTGATTTTACTAGAGAAATAATAAGTACTACAGGTATACATACTCCAATGGGCGAGATTGTTATTTGCAGGGCTTTAAGTGATGGATATGTGGATTTAGGAGGTCCCTCTGTAAATTCATATATGGCAGAAATTAAAAATGAACTATTAAAGTTAAGCTGTGATTTAGTCATTATTGATGGCGCACTAAGTAGGAAGACCTTCGCTGCTCCCCAGGTATGTGAAGCCACTGTCCTAGCAACTGGAGCTGCTTTATCAAGAAGTATGACAGCAGTTATAAAGGAAACAAAACATACCCTAGATTTATTGAGTCTGCCAGATGAACAGGAACCACAAACTATAAAAGCTGCCACTAAAATTATAGAAGCAGGAATTGTAGGCACAATAAATAAGGATGGAACCTATAAAATAGTTGAAGTTTTAACGGCACTTGAGGCTGCTAAAGAAATAGTTGAAGCCATGGATGAACATGTATCACATGTGGTAATTAAAGGTGCAGTGTCAGATAAGCTTTTAGAAGGAATAATGGCATCTACCAATTTATATAAAAATATAACCTTTCTAGTAGAAGATGGAACAAAGCTGTTTATAAGCAGAGATACCTTATATAAGTTTCAAAAGCAAGGTGGAACTATAAAGGTATTAGGAAAAATAACTGTAGTTTGTATTACTGCAAATCCTAAATCTCCCTATGGATATGAATTCCCTAAGGACAAGTTCTTAGGAGGATTAAGGGATGCTGTAAACATACCAGTATTTGATGTATTAGGAGGAGAATAGATATGAAGTTTTTAGACAATGAGCAAAGAGTACAAATCGGATTTTCCTTCGTTATGGATGAACTGGGAATTATAACGACCTATGGTGCAGAAGAAAAAAAGAAGTTAAAGCCATATAAAGTTGGAGAAAGCAAGAAACTGAAAGAAGAGCTTAATAACATAGAAAATATGATTAATCATATGAAGGATTACCCAGATGAATTCAATGATATAGTTAGAATTCTTCACAAGATCAAAGACATTAGGAGTACATTAAAGAGAGTCGAAAAAGTTGAAACTTTAGATGAAGTTGAACTTTATGAAATTAAATATGTAGCAATGCTGCTAGAAGAGCTAAAGCAGATTTTGGATAGAGTGACTTTAGCTATAGATAAAATTAAGCTGCATTCTTTAGAAGAAGTTGTGGACATACTTGATCCTACGGGAAAAAGGATGTCTACCTTCTATATATATGAAGAATACAGTGAAAAGCTTTCTGAAATAAGAAGGGTGAAGGGGGAGAAGGAAAGAGCCATATTTTCCTGTAATGATGAATATGAAATTGAGCTGTTAAAACAAGAAAGATTAAATATTGTCATTGAGGAGGAAGAGGAGGAGTTAGCTATAAAAAGAAAGCTGACCTCAAAACTTGCTTCCTTTAGTAAAAATTTAGTTCATAACTTAAAAGTAGTTGGAATTCTTGATTTATTGATGGCAAAGGCGCACTTAGCTGTTAAATATAATTGTATTAAACCCACTATAGTTAAGGGAATGGACATAAAAATAGTAGACAGTATTAATCCGGAAATTGAAAGCATCCTTAAGAAAAAAGGAAAAAAGTTCTCACCAGTAAATATTGAACTTACAGGTGGAACAACAGTAATAACTGGAGCTAATATGGGAGGAAAAAGTGTTGCGCTGAAGACAATAGTGCTTAACTTATTCCTTGGCCAGATGGGATTCTTTGTATTTGCAAAGGAAGCAAGCTATCCAATACTAGATTTTATACACTTTGTTTCAGATGATATGCAGTCAATCTCTAAAGGTCTCAGCACCTTTGGAGCAGAAATAATAAAACTCAAGGAAGTTGTGGAGTGTGTAAAACGTGGAGATGGCTTTGTTGCTTTAGATGAGTTTGCTAGAGGAACAAATCCAAAGGAAGGATTCTTTTTAGTAAAATCCCTTGCAAACTATCTGCAGAAGTTTAATACTGCCAGCATAATTTCAACCCATTATGATGGAATAGTAGAGGAATCAATGGTTCATTATCAGGTAGTTGGCCTTAAGAATATCGATTTTAACAAGTTGAAGTATAAGATAGATTTAAATAAAACCCATTCTGTTGAGATTATTCAAGAGCATATGGAATATAAGCTTGAGAGGGTATCAAAGAAGAACATGGTTCCTAAGGATGCTCTAAATATTGCAATGTTGCTTGGTCTAGAGAGTGACATAGTGGAGATAGCAAAAACTTATTATCAGGAGGAATACAATGGAAAGTAAATTAAACTTAAACCTAGAAGTAGTTGCTAAAGCAAGAAAATCAGCTGAAAATATAGCAAAAGATACACAACAGTTTATAGATAAGCATACTACAGTAGCTGTAGAGAGAACGATCTGTAGATTATTAGGGATAGATGGTGTAGACGAGTTTGGTGTGCCGCTACCAAACGTAATCGTTGAAAATATTAAAGCAGGAAATGGTCTTTCTGTTGGAGCTGCATATTACATTGGTAATGCAATGCTAAACACTGGATTATCAGCTCAAGAAGTTGCAGAAAAAGTTGCTGCTGGTGAAATTGAATTAACGAAGCTTCCAATGAAAGATGCTTTCGAGGTTCAAATGGAAGTTAACAAGGTAGCTAAAGAAATGGTTGCAAAGGTTAAAGCTAACAGAGGTAAGAGGGAAGAATATCTTGCAAAGTTTGGCGATAAAACAGGTCCATACCTTTACGTTATCGTTGCCACAGGAAATATATATGAAGATATAATTCAAGCTAAAGCTGCTGCTAAGCAAGGTGCTGACATCATAGCTGTTATCAGAACAACTGGACAAAGCTTACTTGACTACGTACCATACGGTGCAACAACTGAAGGTTTTGGAGGAACATTTGCTACTCAAGAGAACTTCAGATTAATGAGAGCTGCTTTAGATGAAGTTGGAGAAGAATTAGGAAGATACATAAGGTTATGCAACTACTGCTCTGGATTATGTATGCCAGAGATAGCTGCTATGGGAGCTATTGAAAGACTTGACGTAATGCTGAATGACGCATTATACGGAATCTTATTCAGAGATATCAACATGCAAAGAACAATTGTTGATCAATACTTCTCAAGAATAATCAACGGTTATGCTGGAGTTATAATCAATACTGGAGAAGATAATTACCTAACTACTGCTGATGCAATTGAAGAAGCTCATACAGTACTTGCTTCTCAATTTATCAACGAGCAATTTGCTTTATTTGCTGGGCTTCCAGAAGAGCAAATGGGATTAGGACATGCATTTGAAATCAATCCAAACGTTGAAAATGGATTCTTATATGAGCTTGCGCAAGCACAAATGGCTAGGGAAATCTTCCCTAAGGCCCCACTTAAATATATGCCGCCAACTAAATTCATGACTGGAGATATATTTAAAGGACAAGTACAAGATGCCCTATTTAACATGGTAACTATATTAACAGGACAAAAACTACATTTATTGGGTATGATGACAGAAGCTATACACACTCCATTTATGAGTGATAGAGCTATATCTATAGCTAATGCACAATACATCTTTAACACTATGAAGGACCTTGGTGATGAGTTAACATACAAAAAAGGTGGAAAAATTGAAAAGAGAGTTGACGAAGTTCTAAATAAGGCTGCTAACCTATTATCTGAAATAGAGAAAGAAGGTCTGTTCAGAACTATAGAGCAGGGAAAATTTGCTGGAATTAAGAGACCTCTAAACGGAGGAAAGGGACTTGATGGAGTTGTTGAGAAAGAAGCAAATTACTTCAACCCATTTATTGAGTTAATGTTAGGAGGTAACAGATAATGAGTGGCGGATTATATTCAACAGAAGTAAGAGATTACGATACTAACCTTGATTTAACTAAACTTAGACCATATGGAGATACAATGAATGATGGAAAGGTTCAAGTTAGTTTTACCCTACCAGTAAAAGATGATGAAAGAGGTGTAGAGGCAGCAATTCAATTAGCTAAATCTATGGGATTAAAAGATCCAAACTGTGCTCATCACGAATCTTTAGATAAAGAATTTACATTTTATGTTGTTTATGGTTCATTAACTCATACTGTAAACTATGAAGAGATTCATGTTCAAACAGTAGAAGTGGATACTATGGATATGGTTTCGGTTCAAGATTATATTGCAGAAAATGTCAAGAGAGATGTTGTAATAATTGGAGCTTCAACTGGTACAGATGCTCACACAGTTGGTATCGATGCTATTATGAACATGAAAGGCTTCGCAGGACATTATGGTCTTGAGAGATACAAAGGAATTGAAGCTCATAACTTAGGAAGCCAAGTTGAAAATGAAGAGTTCATTAAGAAGGCTATTGATTTAAAAGCAGATGTCCTATTAGTCTCACAAACAGTTACACAAAAGGACGTACACATTCATAACTTAACTAACCTTGTTGAACTTCTTGAAGCAGAGGGTTTAAGAGATAAGGTTATATTAATAGCTGGTGGTCCAAGAATCACACACGAACTAGCAAAAGAGCTAGGATATGATGCTGGATTTGGCCCAGGAAAATATGCAGATGATGTTGCTACATTCGCAGTAACAGAAATGGTTGCAAGAGGTTTAGTTTAATATATAAATCCAGGTAATCAATAGATGGTATGGGGAAACAAATTATAAAATAATACTGAAGAATTTTTGGGGAAAAGTTCTTTGGAATTAAGAATTAAGAATTAAGAATGTAGAATGATGGATGAAATTCTTACGGAATTTCTTTGATTTTATTCGTTTTTACTAAATCTTCGATTTGGTAAAAACGGCAAAAACCTCCTAGCAGTGCTAGAAGGTTTTTGCTTTTTTTACGATAAGTAATTCTTGATTTTTACATTCTAAATTAAAAATTAAACTAAAGTTTCTCCGAATGCAGTGAGGAGAAACCTCCATAATTCTTAATTCTACATTCGGTAATTCTTAATTCCTAAGCCATTTCTTCCCACTGTTCATAAAGCTCTGCAAGTTCATTTTCAGCATTTTGTAGAAGTTGATGAACCTCTTTGCTTTTGTCAGGGTTAGAATAAACTTCTTCTAAGCATAGCTGATTTTGTAGATCCTCTATGGTTTCTTCTGTGTCAGCAATTTTGCTTTCGATATTTTTAAGAAGCTTAGCCTGTTCTCTTTCAGCCTTTTCAGCTTCGCGTTTTTTCTTTTTATCTAATTTGATTTGAGTTTTAGTAATACAGGTATTCTCCTCCATCTGTTCGAATCTATGAGGATTATTTTTCTTTTCCACATAGTAAGAGTAGTTACCTAGATATTCTTTAACTCCATCTTCATTTAATTCGTAGATTTTGTTGATAATCTTATTTAAGAAATATCTGTCGTGGGATATAAGAATTATTGTTCCATCATAGTTTAAGATGGCTTCTTCTAAAGCCTCACGAGACATGATGTCAAGGTGGTTGGTAGGCTCGTCAAGAAGTAAGAAGTTTGACTTAGAAAGCATTAGCTTTAAAAGATTAATTCTACACTTTTCCCCACCACTAAGTGTGGATATCTTCTTAAATACGTCGTCACCTGTGAATAAAAATGAGGCTAAAGCAGTACGAACTTCTGTGGTTGTCATGTGAGGGAAGTCATCCCATACCTCGTCGATAATAGCTTTACTTTCATCCAGATTAGACTGTTCTTGGTCATAGTAACCTAAAAATACGTTTTTACCAAGAACTTTAACTCCGCAGTCGGAAGGTTCTTTATCCATTATTATTTTGAATAAAGTAGTTTTACCACGTCCATTTTCACCTATAAGAGCGATTTTTTCTTCTCTCTTTACATCTAAATTAAGCCCTTCAAACAGAAGCTTTTCTCCAAAGCTTTTCTTTAAATTTTCAATATAAAGAACATCATTACCACTCTTGATTTGAGTCTCAAAACGGATTCTAGAAGCCTTTGATTCCTTAATAGGTGCATCTAGTCTCTCTATCTTATCAAGAGCCTTTTGACGGCTTTCAGCAGCTTTTATACTCTTCTCACGGTTGAAAGATTTATATCTTGCAATAATCTCTTCTTGGCGTTTGATTTCAGCTTGTTGAAGATCAAAGGCTTTTTGCTGAACTTCTCTATTTTTTTCTTTTAAATCTATAAAAGTGGTATAGTTACCGTTATAAGTCTCAACTCTTCCACCTAATAGCTCTACAGTTTTGTTTGTAATTGCATCAAGGAAAAATCTATCGTGGGAGATTACAATTATAGTACCTTTTACTTCTTTTAAATAACTTTCAAGCCATTCGATGGCATCAAGATCAAGATGGTTTGTAGGCTCATCAAGTAGCAAAATTTCTGGCTTCCTTAAGAGAAGCTTACACAGGGCTACTCTTGTTTTTTGTCCACCACTTAAAATTGAAATTGGTTTATCAAAGTCATTTTCAGTAAAGCCTAAACCTTTAAGAACTCTGCTGATTTCTCCTTTATAGGTATATCCACCACGATTTTCATAGACTTCTGTAAGGGTAGTATAATCCCTTATTATTTTATTGTGATAATCTTCATTTGAAACATCATAAGGTTCATTCATTTTCTCTTCCAGGGTTTTTAGTCTGGACTCCATCTCCATTAAGCTATCAAAGACCGTTAAAACCTCTGTGTATATAGTGTTATTTGAATCAAGAGAAAGGTTCTGCGCAAGATAACCTAATTCTTTTGATTTATCAATATATAATTCTCCTTCATCATATTCCAGTTGATTAGTAAGAATCTTGAAAAGGGTAGATTTACCTGCACCGTTAGCACCTATAAGTCCTATTTTTTCACCTTCATTAACGTTAAAGGTTACATCTTTTAAAATCATATCTATTCCAAAGTATTTACTTATATTTTTACAACTTAAAACTATCATTCATCTCACCGTCCTATAGGTATTTTAACACAAGTGAGTGTCCAAATCTATGATTTGGATAACACGAACTTGCTCCTTTGAGCAAAGCGAAAAGGAGTTTCCTTTTTTAATCAAATCTATGATTTGGCTAAGGCGAAGTTACTCCTTCGAAGGCAGTGAGAAGGAGCTTCCTAAAAAAGAAATCTATGATTTGGATAACACGAACTTGCTCCTCCGAACATAGAGGTGAGGAGTTTCATAAATTTTAAATTAATATTGACAGATATACAGTTATGAAATATAAAGGATTTGGTAACAATATATATGTGGGAAATTTTAAATTTTGAGATAAAAATATGTAACAAATTCAATTAGTGTAGTATAATAAAAAACATGAGAGCGAAGGAGCCTATTAAAAGATACTTATATTAGTAATGATTTAGTAGGAATTATAATGTTCGGATATATAATGAAATAAGGAGTGATGACAATATGGAAAAGAAGAGAAGTATCTCTATGGCAGTAATCAAGAGACTTCCTAAATACTATAGATATTTACGTGAACTTGATAAAAATGATGTGGATAGAATATCATCAAAAGAGCTTAGTGAAAAGATTGGATTCACTGCATCTCAAATTAGACAAGATTTAAACTGTTTTGGAGATTTTGGTCAACAGGGATATGGATATAATGTAAAAGACCTTCTATATCAAATTTCTGTTATATTAGGATTAAATAAGGCTTATAACACAGTTATTATTGGTGCAGGAAATATAGGGCAGGCAATTGCTAACTATACGACTTTTGATAAGATGTCATTTAATTTAAAAGGTATCTTTGATTTGAATGTTAAGCTAATAGGCTTAAAGATTAGAGATATTGAAATCAAGGATATGGATGAGTTAGAAAGCTTCTTACAAAAAGAAGATATAGATATTGCAATTATATGTGTTCCGAAGAGTAGAGCACAAGGTGTAGTTGATATAGTAACCAATAATGGCGTTAAAGCTATATGGAACTTTGCACCAATAGATTTGAAGGTTGCAGATGATGTAATTGTTGAAAATGTTCACTTAAGTGAAAGTTTAATGACTTTAAGCTATTTAATTAATGAAAGAAATGAAACAAGTGAAGTTGTTGAATAGGAGAGATATTCTTCTAAAAAGAGGAGTTAAATCAAGGGTATAGTTATAGGGTATGAAAGTAAAAATTTTCATATCCTATAATTTTTTTATCCATATAAAGAATTTAAAAATAATTACAAATAGTCTAAAAATTCTTGAAAACGATATTTGGTAGGACTATAATAATGGTAGTAGGTATGTAGGTACTAGAAATTAATTGTTAAATAAATAACAAAAACTGAAAGAAGCCTACAATAAAATTTCATGGGGGAAATTGTGATGGAATACAACAATGTAATCTTAGAAAAGGATGGCAATTTAGCTATCGTTAAGATTAATAGACCTAAAGCTTTAAATGCATTAAACTCAGATACATTAAAAGAATTAGATCTAGTAATCCAAGAAATTTCAAATGATAAAGAGGTATATGCTGTAATTCTTACAGGTGCAGGTGAAAAAGCATTTGTAGCCGGTGCAGATATATCAGAAATGAAGGATTTAAATGCAGTAGAAGGTAAAGCTTTCGGAACTCTAGGAAATAGAGTTTTCAGGAATTTGGAAAAAATGAACAAGCCTGTAATAGCTGCAGTAAATGGATTTGCGCTAGGTGGAGGTTGTGAACTTGCTATGGCATGTGATATTAGGATAGCATCAGCTAAAGCTAAATTTGCACAACCAGAAGCTGGACTTGGAATAACACCTGGATTTGGTGGAACTCAAAGATTAGCTAGACTTGTTGGGGAAGGTATTGCTAAGGAACTTATATACACTTGTGACATGATTAAGGCTGATGAAGCTTTAAGAATTGGACTAGTTAATAAGGTAGTTGAGCCAGAAGTTCTTTTAGGTGAAGCTAAAGCTATGGCAGGAAGAATAATGAAGAATGCACCGATAGCTGTAGCACAATGTAAAGAAGCTATTAATAGAGGAATGCAGATGGATATAGATGATGCTATAGCCTTTGAAGCAGAGGCTTTTGGACTATGTTTTGCAACAGAAGATCAAAAAGAAGGAATGACTGCATTCGTAGAAAAAAGAGATAAGAATTTCCAAAATAAATAAGATCCAATAAAGTTTAATAGGTAGGGGGTATTACAATGAACTTTTCATTAACAAGGGAGCAAGAGCTTGTTAAACAAATGGTAAGGGAATTTGCTATTAATGAGGTAAAACCAATCGCCGCTGAAATAGACGCTACTGAAGAATTCCCAATGGAAAACGTTAAGAAGATGGGCAAATACGGTGTAATGGGTATACCATTTTCCACTGAATATGGTGGAGCAGGTGGAGATATACTATCTTACATTATTGCTGTAGAGGAACTTTCAAAGGTATGTGGAACGACAGGAGTTATACTATCAGCTCATACATCTTTAGGTACTTCACCAATAGATCAATTTGGTACTCCAGATCAAAAAGCTAAATATTTACCAGACCTAGTATCAGGAAGAAAAATAGGGGCATTCGGCTTAACAGAACCAAATGCAGGAACTGATGCAGCAGGTCAGCAGACAACAGCTGTTCTTGATGGTGACCACTATGTATTAAATGGATCTAAAATATTTATAACCAATGGTGGAGTAGCAGATATATTTATTATCTTTGCTATGACAGATAAATCAAAAGGGACAAGAGGAATATCAGCATTCATAGTTGAAAAGAACTTCCCAGGATTCTCTATAGGAAAAGTTGAGGACAAGTTAGGAATAAGAGGTTCATCTACTACTGAGCTAGTATTTACTGATTGTATAGTTCCAAAGGAAAATTTACTAGGTAAAGAGGGGAAAGGCTTTGGTATAGCCATGAAAACTCTTGATGGAGGAAGAATTGGAATTGCAGCACAAGCTCTAGGACTCGCTGAAGGCGCTTTAGAGGAAGCTGTTGCATACATGAAGGAAAGAAAACAATTCGGAAGGCCTATATCAGCATTCCAAGGACTTCAATGGATGGTTGCAGATATGGATACAAAAATCGAAGCTGCAAGATATCTTGTATATAAAGCTGCTTACAATAAAGATAAAGGAATACCATATACTGTGGAAGCAGCAAGAGCAAAATTATTCGCATCAGAAGTAGCTATGGAAGTAACTACTAAGGCAGTTCAATTATTTGGTGGATACGGATATACAAAGGATTATCCAGTAGAAAGAATGATGAGAGATGCTAAGATAACCGAAATTTATGAAGGAACTTCGCAGGTTCAAAGAATGGTTATCTCAGGTAGTGTATTGAAGTAGGGGGTAGTGAAGATGAAAATAGTTGTTTGCTTAAAGCAAGTACCAGACACTAATGAAGTTAAGATTGATCCAAAGACAGGAACTCTTATAAGAGATGGTGTTCCTTCAATAATAAATCCAGATGATAAGAATGCTTTAGAAGGGGCTTTAGAACTTAAAGACCTTCATGGTGGATGTGTAACAGTTATATCAATGGGACCTCCTCAAGCTAAGGCAGCTTTAGAGGAAGCATTAGCCATGGGCGCTGATGAAGCAATTCTTATTACTGACAGAGCCTTTGCGGGAGCTGATACATTAGCAACGTCATATGCATTAGCTTCAGCTATAAAGTCTTTAGATTATGACATAATATTCGCGGGTAGACAAGCAATTGATGGAGATACTGCACAAGTAGGACCAGAAATTGCAGAGCATTTAAATATTCCTCAGGTAACTTATGTTGAAGAAGTTATAAAGGAAAGTGAAGGTGTATTAAAGGTTAGAAGAGCTTGGGAAGATGGTTATGAGTATGTAAGAGTCCAAACTCCTGTTTTATTAACTGCTATCGAAACTTTAAATAAACCAAGATATATGCATGTAGCAAACATCTTCTCAATGAAAAAAGAGAAAGAGGTTAAGGTTTGGACAGTTGCTGATATGGATGTAAATGTAGAGAGGCTAGGACTAAAAGGTTCACCAACAAAGGTTAAGAAGTCAATGACTAAAGAGCCTAAAGGACAAGGTGAAAAATTTGTTCTTCAGCCTAAAGAGGCTGCTGCGGTTGCACTTGCAAAATTAAAAGAGAAGCACTTTATCTAAATTTTAGGAGGCTTCTTCTCATTACATTCTAAGGAGTGTTCAAAGAGTAAGTTGGTGTTTCCAAATCATAGATTTGGACACTTACTTAAATTCTGCTAGCCAAATCATAGATTTGGAGCATCATTTAGGAGGGATTAACCATGAATATATCAGATTATAAAGGCGTATGGGTATTCGCTGAACAAAGAGACGGAGAACTACAAAAGGTTGCTTTGGAATTATTAGGTAAAGGTAGAGAAATAGCTGATAAGCTTGGAGCTCCATTAACAGCTTTACTACTTGGACATAAAAACATAGATGAAATGTCAAAAAAATTAGGGGCATACGGAGCTGATAGAGTTTTAGTATGTGACCACGAATTATTAACTCACTATACAACTGATGGTTATACAAAGGTTATAGCTGAAGTTGCTAATATGGAAAAACCGGAAATAATGTTTATCGGTGCAAGTTTCATAGGAAGAGATTTAGGTCCAAGAGTTGCAGCTAGACTTGAAACTGGCCTTACAGCAGATTGTACTGGTTTAGATATTGACACAGAAAATAACAACAATCTTCTGATGACAAGACCAGCTTTCGGTGGCAACTTAATGGCAACTATCGTTTGTGGAGAACATAGACCTCAAATGTCTACTGTTAGACCAGGAGTGTTTGAAAAATTACAGCCAGATTTAGCAAGGGAATTTAAAGTTGAAAGATTTGAAGTTAAATTAGATTCTGCTGACATTAGAACTGAAGTAGTAGAAGTTGTTAAATCAATGAAGGAAACTGTTGATATAACTGAAGCTAATATCATAATATCAGGTGGACGCGGAATTGGGTGTAAGGATAACTTCGAAATTCTTAAGGAAGCTGCTGATGCTTTAGGTGGAACAGTATCAGGCTCAAGAGCAGCTGTAGATAATGGTTGGATAGAAAAGGCAATGCAAGTAGGACAAACAGGAAAAACTGTTAGACCTACCATATATATTGCTTGTGGTATTTCAGGAGCAATCCAACACTTAGCTGGAATGCAGGAATCAGACTTTATAATAGCTATCAACAAAGATGCAGACTGTCCAATCATGAAGGTTGCAGATGTTGCCCTTGTTGGTGACTATGCTAAGATTCTTCCAGAAATGGTAGCTCAATATAGGGAAATGAACAAGTAATGATATAGATTAAGTATAGAGAGCATGAAATAAAGCGAAAAGAGGAGATCGAAAATGAAAAAGATTTGTGTTTTAGGTGCAGGAACAATGGGGTCAGGAATAGCTCAAGCTTTCGCAGTAAAAGGTTATGAAGTAATAGTAAGAGATATCAAAGACGAGTTCGTTCAAAGAGGACTTGGAATAATAACTAAAAATATCAACAAATTAGTTACTAAGGGCAAGATGACTGAAGAGGTTGCTGAAGAGGTATTATCAAGAGTAAGTGGAACAACTGAATTAGCTCACTTAGATGATGTTGACCTAGTAATTGAAGCTGCAGTTGAAAATATGGAAATAAAGAAATCAATTTTTAAAGAGTTAGATGAAATCTGTAAGCCAGAAACTATACTTGCAACAAATACTTCATCTTTATCTATCACTGAAATAGCAACAGCTACTAAGAGAGTAGATAAAGTTATAGGACTTCACTTCTTTAACCCAGCTCCAGTAATGAAGCTTGTTGAAATTATCAAAGGAATGGCAACATCTGAAGATACTTACAACAAAATGGTTGAGCTTTCAGTATCAATTGGTAAAGAACCAGTTCTTGTTGAAGAAGCTCCAGGATTTGTTGTAAATAGAATATTAGTTCCAATGATTAACGAAGCTGTTGGAATTTATTCTGAAGGAATTGCTTCAGTTGAAGGTATCGATAAAGCTATGATGCTTGGAGCTAATCACCCAATGGGACCTTTAGCTCTAGGAGATTTAATAGGATTAGACGTATGTCTAGCAATTATGGATGTACTATATCATGAAACTGGTGATTCAAAATATAGAGCTCACAGCTTATTAAGAAAATATGTTAGAGCTGGATGGCTTGGAAGAAAGTCTGGAAAAGGATTCTACGACTACAGTAAATAATTTAAAAGGGTTGCAATCGCAACTCTTTTTAAATGAAGAATGAAAAGTAAAAAATGAAAAAAGGAAATGATTTCTATGAATTTTTCTTAAAATAAAGAAATTTACCTTAGAAAATTTCAACCTTAATCCTTCATTTTTTATCTTTAATCTTTCACTTAAAAAAGCTTTGGTCGAAACGTTAAATAAAAAAGGAAAAATTAGAATAATATAGAATAAGTTTATATGGTAAAAACAAATCGAATGGGGGTAAGTATATGTATAAGATTCTAGAGAAAAAGGAGCTAGCTCCTTCAATTTTTATGATGAAGATATTAGCGCCAAGAGTTGCCAAAGCTGCTATGCCAGGTCAATTTATTATTGTGAGAGTAGATGAAAAAGGAGAAAGGGTTCCTTTAACAATATGTGATACTGATGTTAATGAAGGTTCAGTAACAATAGTAGTTCAGACTATAGGATGCAGTACTAGACAGATGGAAAACTATGAAGCTGGAGATTTCTTCTATGACTTTGTAGGTCCACTTGGTATGGAATCAGAACTTATTTCAGAAGATAAAGAAGAGATTAAGAAGTTGAAAATTATGTTTATTTCAGGGGGAGTTGGAGCGGCTCCAGTATATCCTCAAGTGAAGTGGTTAAATGAAAATGGAATTAAAGCTGATGTAATTATGGGCTTTAAAAATAAAGAAATGGTTATTTTAGAAGATGAAATGAAGGTAGTTGCTAATAATGTTTATGTGGCAACTGATGATGGAAGTTATGGATTTAAAGGGATGGTTACTAATAGACTACAAGCTTTGGTGGAGGAAGGAAATCATTATGATTTAGTTGTGGCAATAGGTCCAATGATAATGATGAAATTCGTATGCAAGTTAACAGAGCAGCTTGGAATTAAAACAGTAGTAAGCATGAACCCAATTATGGTTGATGGCACAGGAATGTGTGGAGCGTGCAGAATTACTGTGGATGGAGAAACTAAGTTTGCTTGTGTTGATGGTCCAGAGTTTGATGGTCATAAGGTTAATTTTGATGAAGCTTTAAAGAGAAGTACCATGTATAAAGCTGAGGAAATAGGTAAAGATGTAGAAAGTGATTGTGCTTTAGGAGGGATTAAGTAATGGATAGAATGAAGAGAACTCCAATTAAAGAACAGGAACCAAAGGTTCGAGCAACAAACTTTGAAGAGGTCTGTCTTGGATATACAGTGGATGAAGCTGTTGCAGAGGCATCAAGATGCTTAAACTGTAAGAATAAGCCATGCACAACTAAATGTCCAGTAGCTATTGATATTCCAGAGTTCATAAGCCACATTAAAGAACGCAACTTTGAAGAAGCTGCAAAGGCTTTAGATAAATACACTGCACTACCAGCGGTTTGTGGAAGAGTATGTCCACAAGAGCTTCAATGCGAGAGTAAATGTGTCCTTGGTATAAAGGGTGACGCTGTTGCAATAGGTAAGCTTGAAAGATTTGTAGCTGATTGGGCTAGAGAGAACAATGTAGACTTAACTAAAGAAATAGAGAAAAAAGGTAAAACTATTGCTGTTATAGGCTCAGGTCCTGCAGGAATTACTTGTGCAGGTGAGCTTGCAAAAATGGGATATGAAGTAACAATATTTGAAGCACTTCATGAGCCAGGTGGAGTTTTACAATATGGTATTCCGGAGTTTAGATTACCAAAGGATACTGTTGTTAGACATGAAATAAATAATTTAAAGAAGCTTGGTGTAAAAATTGAAACTAACGTGGTTGTAGGCAAAACTGTAAAAATAGACGAACTAATGAATGAGGAAAATTTTGATGCTGTATTTATTGGTTCAGGAGCAGGACTTCCTAAATTCATGGGAATACCAGGAGAAAACTTAAATGGAGTATTCTCAGCTAATGAATTTTTAACAAGAAACAACTTAATGAAAGCTTTCAAAAATGAATATATGACACCAATTAGACCAGGTAAATGTGTAGCCGTTGTTGGTGGTGGAAATGTTGCTATGGACGCTGTTAGAACTGCCTTAAGGCTTGGAGCAGAAGCTCATATAGTATACAGAAGAAGTGAAGCAGAACTTCCAGCTAGAGTTGAAGAAGTTCACCATGCAAAAGAAGAGGGCGTAATCTTTGATCTTCTTGTAAATCCAGTTGAAATCCTTGGAGATGAAAATGGATGGGTTAAAGGAATGAAGTGTGTAAGAATGGAGCTTGGAGAACCAGATGAATCAGGAAGAAGAAGACCACAAGCAGTAAAAGGTTCAGAGTTTATAATTGATTGTGACACAGTAATTATGTCACTAGGAACATCACCAAACCCATTAATACCAGCAACTACAGAAGGCTTAGACACAAATAAGCACAAGTGTATAATTGCAGAAGATGAAACAGGGTTAACTTCTAAGGAAGGTGTTTATGCAGGTGGAGATGCAGTTACAGGAGCTGCCACAGTTATATTAGCTATGGAAGCTGGCAAGAAAGCTGCAAAAGCTATCGATAAAAAGTTAAAGCAGAAGTTATTGTCATATTCATTCCAAGGTGTGCTCAAAGAGTAAATTCGAGCAACTTCTGGACATTCTCTTATAGAAAGAGTTATCTTTTAAAGTTATGTAAAATCCTTTAAAAGGTGACTCTTTTATAGTATAAATATAGTAAAGGTAATCATTAGGTAATTAAATCAAGAATTTGGATGATCATTTTGGGAGAAGCGGAATATAGTAATATGGGAAGGGAGGCACTAATATGTTGTTAGATAAGGTGAGAAAATTTTATGAAAGTGAATTTGATTTAAATTGTGCGGAAACAATTCTATATGCAGCCAATGAAGAATATAGGTTGAATTTAGCAAAGGAAACTTTTAAGACCATGTCAGCTTTTGGTGGTGGAATGGCAATAGAAGATACCTGTGGAGTTGCTACAGGAGCAATTTGTGTACTTGGTATAATGTTTACTAAGGAAAGAGCACATGAAAGCAAATATGTTAAAGAGCTTACAAAGGAGTTTATGGATAAATTCAAAGCTCAGTGCTCAACATTAAACTGTGCAACTTTAAAAGAAATTTATAGAAACGACGAGATTAGATGTATAAAGATTGTTGAAACAGGTGCTATAATTTTAGATGAAATTATAACAAGAGAAATAAAAGTAAAAGAATAATATATACATGTTTTAAGAAGACTTATATAAGAAAATTTAAATTTATGTGAAATTATTTGAAAGTATGCTTTAAATAGTCTTTAGAAGTGAATAATAATTAGATGAGAAATTAAAAGTGAAAGATTAAATATGGAGGAAAGAATTGTACAGGAACTTTTTTAATAAATAAACTCCATAAGGAGTTTTCACCCAAATTACTTATTTTTCATTCTTAATCTTTCATTCAATGAGCAAAAGAGGAGGTATATTAATGGATTTTAAAGAAGCCATTGAAAAAGAGGGGAAAGTAATATTAACAGAAGTTAAAAACTTTGAGCTTTCCCATATTTTTGACTGTGGTCAGTGTTTTAGGTGGAATCAACAGCCAAATGGTAATTATATTGGAGTGGCATTTGGAAGAGTTATAGAAGTAGAAAAACAAGGTGATACTGTTACTATATATAATACTAATTTAAGTGATTTTAATAAAATTTGGGTTAAGTATTTTGATTTAGAAAGAGACTATTCAGCTATAAAGGCAGAGTTTGAACAGGATGAACTCCTAAAAAAAGCTGTGGAATTTGGCTATGGAATAAGATTATTACAACAGGACCCTTTTGAAATGCTAATTTCATTTATAATTTCTGCTAATAATAGAATTCCAATGATTAAGAGAGCTATTGAAAATATAAGCAGAACTTATGGAAAAAAGCTTGAGTATAAAGATGAAACATATTATGCTTTCCCTACATTAAAGGAATTCCAAGAAGCTACTTTAGAGGAAGTTGAAGGATTAGGTGTAGGGTTTAGGGCAAAGTATATAGTTAAAGCCTTAGAGGATTTAGCAAATGGAACATACGATTTAACAGCTATAAGAATAAGTGACGACGATGCATGTCATGAAGGGCTTAAGAACTTTAGCGGGGTTGGTCCAAAGGTTGCAGACTGTATTATGCTATTCTCCATGGGAAAATATTCTGCATTTCCAGTAGATGTATGGGTTAAGAGAGCTATGCAGTACTTTTATGTTGCGCCAGATGTATCTCTTCCTAAGATAAGACAGTTTGCAAGGGATAAGTTCGGAAATCTATCAGGATTTGCGCAGCAATATCTGTTCTATTATGCAAGGGAAAATAATATAAAAATAGATGGAGATTAAAATTTAAATCTTTGTGTTATCTTTTAATGGGGGCTAAGAGTGAAATGAAGGAAAAGGAAAAGATAAAAAAATATATTAAAAATGGATTTATTACAGTCTTAATTATATCGGTGATAGGCTTCGCTTATTATGAATTTTCTAAGGAGTTTGCTATATTTAGAGATCCAGTAAAAATTAGAGACTTAATTCTTTCTTTTGGCAATTACAGCATTTTAGCCTTTATTATACTGCAAGTTCTTCAAGTTGTAATATTTTTTATACCAGGAGAAGTTGTTCAGATAGCGGGAGGATATATTTTTGGACCAATTATAGGGGGCATGGCTTCCTCCATAGGGATAATCTTAGGAAGTATAATAGGATATTTTATTGCAAAGGTTCTTGGGAAAAAGTACATAAATGGACTTATAGAAAGAAATAATTTGACTAAGCTTAAGAGAATATTAGATGCAGGAAGTAATAACATAGCTATTTTTATCATATATTTCATTCCAGGTATTCCTAAGGATATCCTTGTGTATGTGGCTGGAATTTCCAATGTGAGGCTTATTGATTTTATCATCTATTCATCCATGGGAAGGTTACCGTGGATAATAGCCTCAGCAGTGTTTGGCCATGGCATTAATGAAGGAAATTATGTTACTACAATAGGTATAGCACTTATATCTGGAACCTTATTCTTGATAGGAATTTTAAAAGGACATAATATAGTAGAATTTTTTCATGATTTCTTTAATGAAAAAGGATGTAAATCTTTGAAAAATAAAGGAAATGAAAGATAACTCTTAAAAATGAAATGCTTTTGATATATTACATAAAATAGAAGATTTGATAATGTTATGATAATTCTTTATCATTAATTATAGAGGTTAGCACTCGGTAAGTGTGAGTGCTAACAAAATGTAAAACAAGAAATAATATATATTACATTAAATTTAGGAGGGTTTTATATGAGTATTAGACCACTTGGTGACAGAGTTGTTGTTAAAAGAGTAGAAACAGAAGAGGTAACTAGAGGTGGAATAGTTCTAGCTGGAACATCAAAAGAAAAGCCACAAGAGGCGGTAGTTATTGCTGCAGGTCCAGGAACAGCAGAGGTTAAAATGGAAGTTCAAGTTGGAGACAAAATAATATTCTCTAAATTTGCAGGAACTGAAGTTAAGGTTGATGGAGAAGAATATATGATTTTAAAGCAAGACGAAATACTTGCAGTTATTGAATAGGGGAGGTAATATATATGGCTAAGAAAATATTATTTGGTGAAGAATCAAGAAGATCTATGCAAAGAGGTGTAGATGTTCTTGCTGATACAGTAAAGGTTACTTTAGGACCAAAGGGAAGAAACGTAATACTAGATAAGAAATTTGGATCACCTCTAATCACAAATGATGGTGTTACTATAGCAAGAGAAATCGAGCTTGAAGATGCTTATGAAAATATGGGAGCTCAACTTGTTAAAGAGGTTGCTAACAAAACTAACGATGTAGCTGGAGATGGAACTACAACTGCAACAGTTCTTGCTCAAGCAATAATTAGAGAAGGGCTAAAAAACGTTACAGCTGGTTCAAACCCAATGCTAATCAGAAATGGTATAAAAGTAGCTGTTGATAAAGCAGTAGAAGAAATAAAGAAATGCTCTAAAGACGTTGATGGAAAAGAAGACATAGCTAGAGTTGCAGCCATTTCTGCAGCAGATGAAGAAATAGGTGCATTAATTGCAACTGCTATGGAGAAGGTTGGTAACGAAGGTGTTATCACTGTTGAAGAGTCAAAAACAATGGGAACTGAACTTGAAGTTGTTGAAGGAATGCAGTTCGATAGAGGATACTTAAGCGCATACATGGTAACTGACACAGATAAGATGGAAGCTATTTTAGATAACCCATATATCTTGATCACAGATAAAAAAATAGCTAATATTCAAGAATTACTTCCAATATTAGAGCAAGTTGTTCAACAAGGTAAAAAGCTATTAATTATAGCTGAGGATGTTGAAGGTGAAGCAATAGCCACATTAGTAGTTAACAAATTAAGAGGAACCTTCACTTGTGTTGCTGTTAAAGCTCCAGGCTTTGGTGATAGAAGAAAAGAAATGTTACAAGATATCGCAGTTTTAACTGGTGGTACAGTAATATCTGAAGAGTTAGGATATGACATAAAAGATGCTACTATGGATATGCTTGGAAAGTGTGACAGTGTTAAGGTTTCTAAAGACGTTACTGTTATTGTAAACGGTAAAGGTTATAAAGAAGACATTGCTTCAAGAGTAAATCAAATTAAAAAGCAAATAGAAGACACAACTTCTGAGTTCGATAGAGAAAAATTAAGTGAAAGACTTGCTAAGCTTGCGGGAGGAGTTGCAGTAATCAAGGTTGGAGCTGCTACTGAAACAGAGCTTAAAGAAAGAAAGTTAAGAATAGAAGACGCTCTTGCTGCAACAAAAGCTGCCGTTGAAGAAGGAATCGTTGCAGGTGGTGGAACTGCATACATCAATGCTATTCCAGCAGTTGCTGAATTAACTTCTGATATTCCAGAGGTTCAAGTTGGAATAAACATAATAAGAAGGGCTCTTGAAGAACCACTAAGACAAATAGCTACCAATGCTGGATCAGAAGCTTCAGTAGTAGTTGAGAAAGTTAGCGTATCAGGTGTAGAAATAGGATATGATGCTTTAAGAGATAAATACGTTGATATGATTAAAGTTGGTATAGTTGATCCAACTAAGGTTACGAGAAGTGCTCTTCAAAACGCAGCTTCTGTAGCTTCTACATTCTTAACAACTGAAGCAGCAGTAGTAGAGATTCCAGAAAAAAACCCAGCTCCAATGCCAGGTGCCCCAGGAATGGGAATGGACGGAATGTACTAATTTAATTAAAGATTAAAAATTGTTGAGGAAATCCCTTTGGGGATTCCTCGCAATGAGAAAAATGGTTTAAAAGCTTTGCTTTTAAACCATTTTTTATATTTCATACTAGGGTATATTTTTATTAATTTGTTATTTTCTATGATATATTCTGGTGGATAGTTCTTTGATTCAAAGGAATAGTAGTCTCCATATCTATATCTAACTACAACTATTTTTGATAAAAAACACTATGCGATAAATGTACACTGAGAGTTAATTGCTTATTAGGATAAAGTAAATGATTTATTGCTTCATGCCGATGAAAGCTTAACGATAACCTAATTGTGGTTAAAATATAAAATATTAGTGAAGAGTGGATAAAAGTAAATAAATTATGTAATAAAGTTCAATAAAATTAGCAAAATTATCTAGAAATTTTACATAAAACATGGTATTATTATTTTTGTAATAGTATGCTAATGTAAAATTAAAAGCAATGTGTAACAAAATTTGTAAGAATTAATGATGCTATGAAGAAATTTCAGTAATTGGGTACCTTGGAATTTTGGAGTTGATGGTACAACCGGCTAAATTCTCGAATTTAGTCGTTTTTTTTATACCAATTTTGATACATTTTATTGAAAATATTCAAAAAAGAGGAAGAGGATATGGGAGTAATTATATTTATATATGGTATAGTAATAGGAAGTTTTTTAAATGTTTGCATATATAGAATACCCAATGAAGAATCAATAGTCCTTCCGCCATCTAGTTGCGGAAGCTGTAATCATAGACTTGGATGGATGGATTTAGTTCCGGTATTAAGTTATCTATGTCTTAAAGGAAAATGCAGATACTGTGGGAAAAAGATTTCTTTAAGATATCCAGGTGTAGAGCTACTGACAGGACTTCTTTTGGTTGGGATATATTTTAGATATGGACTGACTCTTGATTTCTTTAAATATGGGATTTTAACGTTATTTCTAATAGTGATAGCTCTTATAGATTATGATACAACGGATGTTTATTCATGTATCGTTTATCCTGGAATTGCTGTGGGAATAATATTCGCAATGTTAGAAAGAGTCATGTATTCAGGGAGTTTAGGCAACTACATTATAGGAGCGGCTATAGGCTTTGTGATAATTGGGGGAATTTACCTTTTAACGGGAGGCTTTGGTGCTGGAGATATTGAAATTGCAGTTCTGTGTGGAGTATTTCTAGGCTGGAAGCTTGAAATATACTTTATTCTGATAGCCTTTATCATAGGTGGGGTCATGGGAATTACATTGATTCTCGCTAAGAAAAAATCAAAAACAGATTATATGCCTTTAGGGCCAAGCTTAGCCATTGGAGCTTATATAGCTTTATTAATGGGAGAAACACTGATAATGAGATTATTAGGATTAAGTTAGACATTAAAGGTTTAAATAAGAGCCAATGGAGGGAATGAAATGCCTAGAAATAACATTAGATTAGGTGATTTATTAGTTAAAGCAAATAAAATAACCAGAGCTCAGCTAAATGAGATATTGGAGCTTCAAAAGGTTAAAAAGAAAAAAATTGGTGAGCTTATTGTAGCAGAAGGTATTCTGTCAGAGATAGAGATAATAGAGGTTCTTAAGGAACAGTTAGGAATCGATATGGTAACCTTAAGCTCCATTGATATTGATGGAAGAGCGGTAAGTTTAGTCAGTGAAGCCTTATGCAAGAAATATGGTATATTTCCATTTTATCTGGAAGACACAATTATTAAGGTGGCAGTATTAGATCCACTTAATATTTTTGCTATAGATGACGTAGAAATAAACACAGGCCGCAGAGTTATTCCTTATATTGCAACCAAGGAAGAAATTAGAAATGCAACAGATAGATATTACTCTGGAAGAAGTGTTGAAAATGCTATAAATGAGATTAATAAGACTGTAGCAGTAACCAGCATTAAGGCTGAAGATATTGACAAGATGGATGATGTTAAGAATGCTCCAACTGTAAAACTGGTAGATTCTCTTCTTAAAAATGCAGTTGAGCAAAGAGCTTCAGATATTCACATTGAACCTTATGAAAAGTTCATAAGAGTGCGTTTTAGAGTGGATGGAGTGTTAAAGGAAATTTCAACTCTAAGCATAGACGTTTTATCAGGGATAGTTACAAGAATTAAAATTCTTGCTGATCTTAATATAGCTGAGAGAAGAGTTCCACAGGATGGAAGAATTGTTACTAATATAAATAATAAAAATGTGGACATGCGTGTATCTATCCTTCCTCTCATAACTGGTGAAAAGGTGGTTATAAGGATACTTGATAGAAGTAATTACAAGGTTGGAAGAGAAAGACTTGGAATGAGCAAAGAGGATTTAGGAAAACTGGATGATATTATTTCAGCTCCTCATGGAATCATTCTTGTAACAGGTCCAACTGGAAGTGGTAAATCCACAACTCTTTACACAGTTTTAAGTGAACTAAATGATAATGAAAAGAATATCGTAACTGTTGAAGATCCAGTAGAGTATTCCTTAGAAGGAATAAATCAAATTAACGTAAATAGTAAAGTGGGACTAACTTTTGCTAGTGGTCTTCGTTCAATATTAAGACAAGACCCTGACATAGTAATGATAGGAGAGATGAGGGATAGTGAAACTGCTGAAATAGGAATCAGGGCAGCTATCACTGGTCACTTAGTTTTAAGTACACTTCACACTAATGATGCTCCATCTTCAGTGGTAAGACTTGTGGATATGGGAATAGAACCATTTATGGTTGCAACAGCCTTAAAGGGTGTTATAGCACAAAGGCTTGTTAGAAGAATATGTCCTCATTGTAAAGAGGGAATTCCTGCAGATGTGGCAGAAAAAAGACTTCTTGGAATAAATGCAAATGAGCAGGCAATGCATTTTAAAGGAAAAGGCTGTGCAGCATGTAATCATACAGGGTATGCAGGAAGAATGGGTGTTTATGAAATAATGAACATCGATAGAGAGATAAAAGATTTAATACTAAAAACAAGTAACTCAGATGAGATAAAGGACTTAGCAATTAAAAAGGGTATGAAGACCTTAGCTATGAGTGCTAAAGAATTAGTGTTAAACGGACAAACTACTATAGAAGAAATGATGAAGATAATCTTCGCAGACAATTTGTAAAGGGGGAGGATAGTCTATGGCAGAGTTTAGATATAAAGCCATAAACCCTAAGGGTGAAATCATTAAAGGAATCCATAAAGCTAAAACAAGAGATGAAGTACTAGGCGTTATAACTGCTAATGGATATTCACCACTTGCAATAGAAGAAGTGACAGGAAGTAAGGAGATTGTCCTTGGAACTAAAAAAATAAATACAAAGGATATATCAATCTTCTGCAGGCAGCTTGCAACAATGCTTGAAGCTGGAGTTTCAATAACTTATTCCATTGGGATTTTAGCAGAGCAGATTCCCAACAAGAAATTAAAAAATATCCTAACAAAGGTTAATGAAGATATAAGAAAAGGTGAAGAGCTTTCAACGGCAATGGCAAAGTATGAGGATGAATTTCCAAAACTTTTAATCAGCATGGTTCAAGTTGGAGAAAGCAGTGGAACCTTAGATTCAATAATGAATAGAATGGCAGTTTATTATGAAAACCAAACAAAGATGAATGGGAAAATAAAGAATGCTATGATATACCCAATAATTCTAGGAATTGTAACAGTGGCAATTGTAAGTTTCATATTAATTTACTTAATGCCAATGTTCGTTGATATGTTTGAATCATCTGAAGCAGCTTTACCAGCTGTTACGCAAGCTATTCTTGTATTATCAGAGTTCCTCAAGAATAACTTCTTTGCAATCTTTGGAGTAATAGCAATAGCAGTTATAGCCTTAAGATATTACATAACCAGAGTTGACGCAGGAATTTACATGTATAGTATCTTCCAGTTAAAATACTCACCATTTAAGGACTTGAATGGGAAAACAATAGTATCAAGATTTGCAAGAGGACTATCCACGGTACTTGGAGCAGGGTTATCCTTAACCAGCTCATTAGATATAATCGCTGGAGTAGTTGGAAACAACTTTGCACAAGCAAAGCTGAAAACCGTTAAAGAAAAAATGCTTATTGGTGAATCCTTATCAGAAACCATAAAAGAAGCTGATATATTTCCACCAATGCTTGCATCAATGATAAAAATTGGTGAAGAATCAGGAGACATGGATGGAATTCTTGAAAAAACAGCAAACTTCTACGACGAAGAGCTGGAAAGAGCCATCGCAAATTTCACAGCAATCCTAGAGCCAATCATGATTGTAATCATGGGAGTAATCGTTGGATTCTTAGTAATCGCAATATTATCACCAATGTTTGGAATGTATGAAACAATGATGTAAACGAAAAGGAAACTCCTTCTCATATACGTTCGAAGGAGTAAGTTCGAAGGACTAAATCAAAGATTTAGATTCTCACTTAACTGGTCTTTACGGGAAACCGTTTAGGATAAATAAAAAATTAGAATACATAGGGGGTCTTTTAAAATGATTAAAAGAGCAAATCAAAAAAAGAAAAAAGGTTTTTCACTTATCGAGTTAATAATCGTACTTGCAGTAATGGCTATTATTGCGTTAATAGCTATACCTAACTTTACATCAGTTAAAGAGAAATCTAAGAATAATGCTGATAAACAAAGTATAGAAACAATCGAAAGAACTGTAGAAACATTAGCAGCTGGAGATATAGAAGGTGTTGTAGCAGGAACTTATACAATTTCATTTACAGGAAAAACTGTTGTTATTAAAGAAGCTAAAGCGACAGAGGCATTACCAACTACGCATGAAATGTACAAGGCATTGCAGAATGTAAAAAAACCTAATACGGGGGATACATTTGTATTTACATTAGATACAGATGGAAATGTCGTAGTAACAATTCCATCAATCTCTTAACAATTTCGGACTCACGTCCTCAGTAGCACTTCCAGGGGTGTGAAACAATGTAAAATAAAGCCCCGTGGGCACCAAATGATAGGGACTATCCTGAGTTTTCCCACGTTAGTGCCTAGGGGGTTTTTAATTTATTGAAATTTAGTTGGAAAATACTTGGCTACAACTTTACAAAAAGTGTGGCAAAGCAATATTTATAAATTAGTAGATAATTTTAAATTTGTGGCAAAAACATTCTTTAAAAAGTTTGAAACATATTTGCCACAGACTTTGCCACACTATAATTGGTATAGGAAGGTAGAGTTGGTTTGAGGCTTAGTTAAGAAGTTTAAATTTGAATATAAATCATGTCAATTAAACATTTGATGTGAGTTTTAATAGATAAAAAATAAAATTACATTTTGAAATAAAGACTGCATATTTAATTTACGAAGGGAAGTGTAAGTTTTGGGATTGTTTAAAAAGGGAACTGAGATTGAAGAGCCTATAAAAAGCAAGGATATAGATGATGGAACATTATTAAATAAAGAAGGGTACTATCCTGGTGTTGACACAGATAACTTAAAGACTAAAAAAGAGTCAATTTGGACTAGGGACATAACTTTCAAGAAGAAGCCAAAAGAAAGAAAAGAAGAGAAACCAGAAAAGCCGACAAGTGTTAAGTTGGTTGGTATTGATATTGGGACAAGTTATATTAAGGTAGTTGAAGGTAAGGTTAAAGGTGGAAAGATACATATTTCTAGAATGGATAAGATTCCTTCACCAAAGGATATTTTAAGGGATGGGGTTATTGAGCAGGTTGATGCTGTAACTTTAGCTGTTAAGAGTTATTTAAAAAGTCATGGAATTAAAACAAAGGATTTAGCTTTTGTTTCTTCATCCTCAACAGTTATTAGCAGGGAGCTTATTGTGCCTTATGTTGACAAGGATGAGGAGCTTAAGAGTTTAGTTGAGTATGAGATTCAACAGTTCCTTTGTATTAACCTTAATAACTATGAAGTTCAGTTTATGAAGATTGCAGATGTGGTAGTTGATGGAATTGAGAAGCAAAAGATTCTTGCTATTATTTATCCGAAAGGAATTATTGAGTCATATAAGGATTTAACAACAAGAATGCTTTTAAATCCTTATGCTTTAGACTTAACTAATAATGCGGTTAAGAAGGTTGCAAACTTAGCTAAGTTCTTTAATGCTGATTTACTAGATAAAGAGAAAACAAATATGTTCATTGATCTTGGAGCAAAAACAATAAATATATCCATCGTTAATCAAGGAAAACTTGATTTTATTAGAACGCTTCAAGTTGGTGGAGAAGTTATAGATATATTTATTTCAAATAATAAAGACATTCCATTAGAAGCAGCAGAAAAGCTTAAAATGGAGCAGGTTGATGTAGGAAGAAAAAGAGAACTTAATGAGATAAATGACGGTGTAGCCTTAATTGTTGATGAGTGGGCAAGTGATATTAATAGAATTGTTCAGTTCTACGCAAATAAGGGTAGCGGTAAGCAGATAGATTATATTTATTTATATGGTGGAACTTCAAAGCTTAAGGGACTTGATGATTATGTTGAAAATAGACTTAGAATTCCAACAGCAAATATTTTAACCATAGATAATCTTGAGTTTGATAAGGATTTAAAGATTACTACAGTTGAAGAATATGTAAATGCTATTGGCGCATTAATAAGATTGTAGGTGATAACATGAGAGATTTAAACTTTTTTGAAGTAACCCATATTAAAGAAAATGATGTCTTAACTAAGAAAGCTATTTTTGGCGGAGCAGCCGTGATGGTAGTTTTAATTGGAGTAACTGCTGTAACTAATGTTATTGGAATAAGCAGTACTAAAAAAGGAATTGCAACCATTGAAGAGAAAATCAATGATGCAGCCTTTCAAGAGAAATATGCAGAAAGTCAATCAGTTTCCTTGGAAAAGGATGCTTATAACAGATATAACATAGCTTTAAATAATATCTACACACTTATTGAAGATAGAAATAAATTAAATCCAGACTTCTTAGAAGAAATAAGTTTCACAATTCCTAAAGAGGTTGTATTTTCGTCAATTAATTTTAGTGGGGGAGTTGTATCAATAAGTGCTAAAGCAACAACCAGAGAAGCTATTGCAGAGTTTCAGCACAATATAAATGAAATAGACTTTATTAATAAGTCTCACATTGGGGGAATTGCATCAGATATGGGAGATACAGATGAAGTCTTTTCGTTTTCAATTACCTGTGAGCTAGAGGAGGCATATTACAATGAAAGTAAGTAAAAGAGAAAAACTATTGTTAGTATTATTAGCCTTTGTAGCTATAGGAGTAATTTATTATCAGTTTATATATGTTAAGCAGGTTGCAAAGCTTGAGGAGCTTAAGGCTCAGGAGCAGGAAGTAAATTTAAAGTATGAAACAATGCTGACAAAGGTTAACACAATTGAAAAAAATAAGACGGACATAAAAATTTGCAGAGAAAGTATTGGGTCAAAGTCAATGGTGCTTTATCCAGAGCTTTATCAAGAGAAGATAATTCTTGAGGTAAATGAACTTTTAGAGGAAGCTGGAATAAAAGGAAGTTTATCTTTTTCTGAAGTAACTGTAGCTCCAGTTGAGAAATATTTTGCAGGTGAACAGGGCGAAAATGCAGAAGCGACATTACAAAAAACAGCTAATGAGATTAAAGAGCTAAATGGTGAAGAAGTTGCAGAAGATGAAGTTTCATCAAGTAATAATGAGAATGTAAACAATGGTGAAAGTACTGAAAACGCTGAAGGTACAGAGGGTGAACAATCATCAGAAGGAACACCTGAAGTTGTAGAAGGAAATATGGTTGAGCAGATGAAGGTTTCAATTTCCTTTACAGGAACCTATGCAAATACAACTAAATTTATAAAGCTTGTATCTGATTATGCAAGACTTGTAGCAATGCCGACCTTATCTTTATCTGCTTCAGGAGGAGATGCGGTATCAGGATCTTTAGATTTAGAGTTTTACTCAATACCAAAGATTTCAGAGGAAGATAGTGAATACTTAAAGTGGACAATAGAAAATACATATGGGAAAGAAAATCCATTTTTAGAAGGTGGCACAGGGATTAGTGCTTCTGCAAACAAAGAGGATGAAGGCTACGATGTAATAATGTCAGTAAAGGGAGCAAACTCAGACCTACCAAGCGTTACTTTAGGTAAAGCCAATGATTTAACAAGAGACACCTATGTTTACTTTGATAAAAATGAAAAGGGTGATATTGATATAGAGATAATTGAAGAAGGGGGAAAATTCTACGTGAGGTATAGAACTCCAACTTCAAGTTACCCTTCAAACTATAGTGAAAAAGGGATAGAAATTAATCCTGAAGATGGCAAGATTCAAATAGCAGTATATTCTACTACAAGACTAAATGTAGAAGATAAGGTTACAGTAAATCTAAATGTAACAAGTAGTGCTGAAGAAAAAATGACGGTTGTAACCATCATGGATGATGACAAAACGAATCCTCGTATAAATATAAATGCAAAGGGGAAAGTGGAGTATGTTATCAAGTAAGAATTTAATGAAAAATAAAAAGAAAAAAGGCTTCTCACTGCTAGAAATAGTAGTGAGCTTAGGTCTTATTGCTTTATTTATAATTCCTATGGGGAATATGGTATTAGGGACTGTTAAGATAAATAAGGCTGCTGAAGATAAGCAGCAGGCTAGTACTGTACTTCAAGAAACTGTTGAGTACATAAAGGGACTTGAGGAAATGCCCATAATTGGTGAATTACTAGCCTTAGAAAATGGTGTTAGTTTAACAAGAACAGCTGATCAGATTAATCCAGATGAGGTATTTTCAGAAGGAGAAACACCCAAAGAAAGAATGTACTTTATAGTTGAGAAAGAGCATGAAACGGATTATGGTTTTACTGTTGAAGGCGAAATATATGGGAAAGAAGTACCAACAGAGATAGATGACTTAATCATTATAGAAGAGGTTGAAGATATATCAGGAAAGATTGATGGCGTATTATACTATAATTATAAAAAGACATGGGTAATTGATACTCCACTTAATTTGACTGATGCAATAAATATCCAAAAACCAAATAGAAAAGAGGAATTTATTGCTGACGATAAGTTGAAAATTGAGGATAAAGGTAATGGAATATTTAAGTTTGGTCCAAAGGGTGAATATAAAATCAAAAGAGATAAAGGAGCTATTCTAATTATCCTAGATGGATATACAGTTCCATTTAACTTTAATATTGATATTACTGGTGGGAAAAATGTGGTGATTTATTTATATGATAAATCAGGAAGAATTACAAAGAATGATATTAAAAATAACAATATCAATGCTACCATTAAGATTATAAAATCTGGCGAAGGCAGCGGCAATGGTGGTAATGGTAATATAGCAGGTAGTATAAATATTAGTGGAAGCACTACAAGTTTATATTCGTTTAAGGCTAATGCTATAAAAGAAGGTAAGAGTGTAGATAGCCTAAGTGCTGATTTTGTTAAGTAAAAAAAGTCACTAGAGTGAGGTGATAGTAATGAAAAGAAGAAAAAGAAAAGGTTCATCAATGTTGCTTACAATAGCTATATTTGGAATATTAACGATACTAGGTTCATCAATGTTAGCTGCAACTACAGCTAACTACAAAATGCGTATAGCTGAAAATAATAGGGTTAAAGACTTATACTCTGCAGAATCAGGAATTGATATGGCATATATTAGATTGATTGAAGAAGTAAAAAATGCAGTTGAAGTTGGAATGGCATCGAGAGAGTTATTTAAAGAAAAATACCTTGAGTATATATCAACTACATTACCTATAAATGTGACAGATTCATATCTACTCTCTAATGGTGAAACTGCAGATGTACTTTGTACAGTGGCAGAGGTGGAAAATGATATAAGACAGGTTGTATTAGAGTCCAGCTATGAGGTAGGTGGAAAGAGTAGAGTTGTACAGGTTTCATATAATATAGGGATTCCAGACAATTATAGTGAAATGGATGGCAATATTACTTTGGGGAGTGCGGGAAAGTATTCCTTAGTTACAGATGGAGATTTAAATATCTGTAATCCTACAGGAATTACTAATAATAACTTAACTATAGATGGAGATGTATGGGTAAAAGGTCAGAGAGATGATATTAAATCCATATATGATAATCCAGTTATTAATAAGTACAATGGTGGAATTGATTTGAACAATGCTAAGGTAAGCTTTAGTGGCAATATCTATACTGCATCAAATATAAGATTAAGCTTTACTGAAATGATACTTAATAATGAAGCAGATAAAAATAATCTTTATGCAGAGAATATTCTATTAGGAACTGTAGGAAAAGAGGAAACAAAACAAGAGGCTAAATTAAACGGAGAAGAAGCTAATGTTTATTTAGCAAATGATTTAGTTGTATCTAGTAGTGATGCAGAGGCTAAAATTAAAAATTTGTATGCATTTAATGATGCAAGAGTTACGGCAATGGGACAGCCAGATAAAGAAATTCGAGGGTCTAGTTCAATAATAGTAAATTCTATGGCATGGCCACAAAAGGACAAGAAAATAGAAGTAAGTAATGAGGCCTATATTATGGGATCAGCCTATATTATGGGTTCCGGTTATAATAATGCTAATAAGGATGGTGCATATTATCAGACAGGAGAATCAGTAGCAATAAAGGGAAACTATGAAGCTTATACGGGTTCGCCAGAGGATTATAATTCAAAGGATGTAAATTCAGAGAAATATGATTATGAGAGAATGGGATATGTATATATCAATCCACTACAATTAGTTAATAGTGTTGATGGTGAAAAGTTAGATGTGATTGATAAAGCTAATCTATTCAAACTTTATAGTGACAACAATAAGTCACAATTAAGAATATCAGGGATTTCATTGCCTAAAGATAAAACTTTTACTTTGGGGGCCTTTATTTCGGAAGAACAAGGTGAAGCGGAAGTTAACAAGGGTGGATACATGCTTGATAAAAATGAGGAAGTTAATAATCTTAAATCTAACTTTGTTAAATCTGTTTACTTTATGAATGATAAAGCTGAAGAAGCAACTATGTGGCAACAATTTATTTTAGGAATTCCAGCTAAAACTGTAAGTAATCAAATTAATTGGGATGAGGTTAAAGCTGTTTTGGGAGATAGGACTTTCTATTCTACAATTACTAATAATATGAAGGTAGTAATTAGTTATAATGAAAATGATAAAAATAGCGCAAATGTAGCAATTATGAATAACAAGATTAGTGCAGGAGCTAATAGTATTAATATAGAGCCAGATGTTGAATATTTAATAATAACCAATGGTGAAGTTAAAATTCAAGAGATGAATGGATTCAAAGGCAAAATATTATCAGTTGGGGATATCAATATTGACAGATGTACAGGAACATTAGGAAGTACAAAAATTTTAGATGCAATAGGTAAAGATTCAACCGATAAGATATCTATACAAGATTTAATTACTAAGGAAAAGTGGTCATTAGTAAAATAAGAAAAAAGGTAGTGATGCCATGAATAATAGAAAATGTATTAAAGGAATTACTTTGATAGAACTGATTATTACTTTGGGATTATTAGGAGTTATTACTGCTCTTGTATTTTCATTCTTTTTTACAAATAAAAATACTTTAAATAAGGTAGAAATAAAATCAGATTTACAATATGAAGCTAAAGAGGTAATGAATAAAATTTCAAAATACGCAATGGAAGCAAGTAAGGTGGAAATTGGAGAGGATAAAGTGACATTCTTGGGTGCTGATGTGAATGACAAAGTAGTCTTTAAAGTAACTGAATGCAGTAAAACTGAGGAAGGCAATAAAGTTACATTTACAGGACAAGCTTTAACCATGAGCATAGGAGAAGCTACAGAGAAGGAAATCTGTACAAGATTAAAATTTATTACATTTTCAGGAGATGAAGAAAAAAATATTGAGGTTAAATTGATGTTAGAAGAAAAGAATGTGACATACTCAATAAGTGATAATTTTGTATTTAGAAATAGTCATTTAAATTAGGCTATATGAAGTTATATAGGAGGGAGGAAACTAAGTGAAGAGCTTGAAGAATGGAAAGAAGATAGTTATATCATTTTTAGTTTTAACAACTCTATCGGGAGTAGTTTTTGTGAATTCACGTATGTCTGCAAATGCAGAGATAGCAACTAAGCCATCATTTAAAGTATCTATAGATAGTGTATCACCAAATCCGGCAATCATAGGAGAAGATATAACAGTAAAAGGCACTATAACACCACAACCATTTGAAACAGAGGTACCAGCTAAGGAGATAGTAATGGTGTTAGATACTTCAGGAAGTATGAATGAAAGTGTAAAATTAGAAACAACAACTATATGCAAATTGGAAGGCGTTAGATATTGTATTGTTCATAAAAAGACTGGTTCCCATAATAAAAATGGAAAAGAACATGATTGGATTGATAATTACTGTACTACACATGAAAAATCAGAAACACACTATTCAACTACAAATTCAACTAGAATTAAAGAACTTAAAAAAGCGGCCAAAGCTTTTGTTAACAAAATGAAAGATGTTCCTAATTTAAAAATTAGTATAGTCGCCTATTCTAGTTTAGCTACAATTAACCCTAATGGAAAAAATGGTGATATATATGTAAAAAGCATTGATTCGAGGAGTAGTCATAAAGTACCTAATTACATAAGTGTTGGAAGTAGTTTTCTGGATGTAAAGGACAGCAGATTACCATCTATGATAGATGAGTTAGAACCGTTAGGAGGAACTAATACTGGAGAAGGTCTTAGAAGAGCACAATATATGCTGAAAAATGGAGATAAAAATGCTAATAAGACTATAATTTTAATGTCAGATGGTTTACCTACTTTTTATTCGGTAAATAAAGATGATAAGAATTTTTATACAGAGATAACTAAAGATAATCCGCCTAGATTTGCTGGCCCGGGAAGTGGAGCTGACACAAGTTCTAAAAATTATGCTGTAACTATTGGAAATACAATTAAAGATACAGTGAATAATGTATTTTCAATTGGATATGGACTTGGTGGAGATACAAGTACTGAAAATAAGATAATGAAAGAAATGCATAATTCAATGGGAGGAAAAGATGAAAATTTCTTTGCTTCTGATGATGGAGCTATTGATAAAGTTTTTGAGCAGATTGCAGAGAAAATTCTATCAACATATGCTCTTAGCAATATAAATATGAATCCTAATTTAGGATCAGATTTCACTTTAAGCGTTGGTGGAAATACAGTGAGAATTGATAATGTTAACTATAAAACAGATGGTATAGTTAATAATGGTAGAGTGAAATATGCTGCAGATCCAATTGGATTTGAATTTATAATTAGCGCTACTGAAAATAGTCAGATAGGTATACATGAATTGTTTAAAGATGCAACTATTACATTCCCCTGGAAGGATGAGTATATAAATATTGAAGTTCCAAGTGTATCAATTGAAATTCAAGACAATGATTTATTGAAAATAAAGGCAGAGCTTAAAAGTGATAAAATTGTTGAAACAATTACAGGGGAGTTGGTAGAGGTTACTTATAATATAACAGCTGAAGAGTTTACTTTTAAGGATTCTGGTAATAAAAAACCAAAGGATATAGCAGTGTTAATAGATGTATCTAAGGGGGAAGAATTAAGTCAGATAAAGAGTCCTATAATTGAGAGATTGATAAATAATAATATTTCTGACCAGGTAAAATATAGTTTTATAACATATAGTAATGAAGTTAGTGTACTAAATTCGTTGACGAAGAATACAAATGACAACAGAAACGATATGGAGAAAATTGTGAACGATATATCTAACAGCAGTAGCACAGAGAAGAATATAGGAAGAGCTATCAGTAAAGCTGTCGAGGTATTAAACGATTTAAATCAAGGGGCAACAGAGGATTCAGATAAATATATCGTATTTATTGGTTCAGGAACTCAAAAGTATGATGAAAATGATGAAGCTGTTAGCATTGTAAGAGGAAAAGATTATAATGTTATAAGTCTTAGTGTTAAGGGCAAAGAAACTTCTTTAAAAACCTTGCATACAGCTGTGTTAGGGAAGCAAGAAGAATGTTTTGTAACTGCTAGTAGCAATGATGAGATTTCTAATAAGATGAATACTGTATTAGAAAAGATAGATAATAGTGGTAATTATAAGACTTATGAAAGAGATGTGCAATTAACATTTGAGCTTGGAGAGTTTTTTAGGCATGTAGTAGACGGTGAGGTTAAGCAGGACGATAAGATAATAATAAATCTACCGACAGTTAGATTTAACAATATCGGAAATGATATATATAGAGCCGAAAGCATAGAGCCAATAGCTTTTACAGTTACAACTATAATTGAGAATTACGGGGACTTACAATTTAAAAAGGGAACTATGCAGTATAGGAACCTAATTAATAAAGAAGTTAATCCAATATTAGAAATACCTTTAATAAAATTGACTCAACCGATAAAGGAAGTAAAGCATGGTATAGAGCATACTTCTGAAAATAGGGAAGTTAATTTAATTGAAGATGTGGTTACTATAGCTGAGAATATGAATATTAATATAACTGCTGGAGCTAAGTTATCCTCTAGTGATGTAAATGTGGAGTTGCTTATTGATAAAAATATAGATGTATATAATAAAGATAATGTAAGCGATGTCAAGATGTATAAGGTTGTGGATGGCAAGCTGCAAGAGTTAGTATTTAATGTTGTAAAATCAGGAACAACAGAAACTCAAAATAAATATAAGTTTACAATATCGGAAGAAATAAGTGGACAAACCGAAGTTGTTATTAAGTATGCAGTAAAAATGAATTCAGATAGTATAGGTAAGACATATATCAATAATGTTATTTTTGGGAATATAGATAAGCCTCTTAATTTAAAAGGTGCATCATTGCCAAATATGTTCTAATTTTTAAGAGAGGCTTACTGATTTGAGAAAACGGTAAGCTTCTCTTTATAAATGCAAGGAAAATATATATTATATATTCACAATATGCAACTGAAAATATTTTAATTGTATAAAATTTCGGTTTTGTTATATTTTGCTGCATAAATATACGAAATACATTAAATACACATCTAAAGTTCGACAAATTTCAGAAAAATCCTCATGAACAACCCTTGACAAAACAATATATTTTAAATAAAATAGGTATAATAAATTAAGAATTAAATAGTGACGAACTCATATATACCTTGAATATGGCAAGGAGTATCTACCGGAAACCGTGAATTTCTGACTATGAGTAAGAGAACATGTTATATATAAAATATGGACATGCTACTTTTACTTTATAGTTTTTTAGGAAAAATTCAGGAATCTGAAATTTTGATTAAGGCTGTGAAGTTAGGTAGCATGTTTTTTATTGTTTAAGAGATAACTAAGAGTATATGTATATGAGAAATTGACACAAAATTTAAGAAGAAGGGAAGGAGTTTTAATTATGGCAAGAATACTAAAACAAGCTTACACATTCGATGACGTATTATTAGTTCCAAATAAATCAGAGGTTCTACCAAAGGACGTTAATTTCAAAACAAATTTAACTAAGACAATAGAGTTAAACCTACCTCTTATGAGTGCAGGAATGGATACAGTTACAGAGAGCAAAATGGCAATTGCAATGGCTAGAGAAGGTGGAATCGGAATTATCCACAAAAATATGTCTATCGAAGCACAGGCTAACGAAGTTGAAACTGTTAAGAGACAAGAAAATGGAGTAATTGTAAATCCTTTCTCAATCGGAAAAGATAATCTTATAAGTGATGCTTTAGCTATCATGTCTAGATATAGAATATCTGGGGTTCCTGTTACAGAGGGAGGAAAGCTTGTTGGTATTATTACTAACAGAGATATAGCTTTCGAAACTGATTATTCTAAAAAAGTAAGTGAAGTTATGACAAGTGAGAACTTAGTAACTGCACACGAAGGAATCAGCATGGAGGAAGCTAAGAACATCCTTGCTAAGAATAAAATAGAAAAATTACCTTTAGTTGATGAGAACTTTAACTTAAAAGGATTAATAACAATAAAAGATATCCAAAAGGCAATAAAATTCCCTAATGCTGCAAAGGATAAGGGTGGAAGACTTCTTTGTGGAGCAGCAGTTGGAGTTACAAAGGATATGATGGTTAGAGTTGATGCTCTTTACAAGGTGGGAGTTGACGTTATAACAATAGATACAGCTCACGGACACTCTAGAGGCGTTATCGATGCTGTTAAGTCAGTTAAAGCTAAATACCCAGAGCTTCAAGTTATAGCAGGAAACGTTGCTACAGCAGCAGCTACAGTTGAACTTATAGAAGCTGGAGCAGACTGTGTTAAGGTTGGTATCGGACCAGGATCAATCTGTACTACAAGAGTAGTTGCAGGAGTTGGAGTTCCTCAATTAACAGCTGTTATGGATTGCGTTGAGGCTGCTGAGCCATATGGAGTACCAGTTATAGCTGATGGAGGATTAAAGTACTCTGGAGATATCGTTAAGGCTTTAGCAGCAGGTGCTAAGGTATGCATGATGGGGTCAATGCTTGCTGGTTGTGAAGAGTCACCAGGAGAAATTGAAATATATCAAGGCAGAAGTTACAAGGTTTATAGAGGAATGGGTTCTCTAGGAGCTATGGCAGCAGGAAGTAAGGATAGATACTTCCAAGAAGAAGGAAAGAAACTTGTACCAGAAGGTGTTGAAGGAAGAATACCGTTTAAAGGTTCAGTTGTAGATACAATATATCAATTAGTTGGAGGAATCCGTTCAGGAATGGGTTACTTAGGAGCACCAACTCTTAAGGAATTATATGAGAACTCAAACTTTGTAATCCAAACATCAGCAGGATTTAGAGAGTCTCATCCACATGATATTTCAATAACAAAAGAAGCACCAAACTACAGTGTAGGACAATAGGAGATAATTTTATGAATAGAGAATTAGTATTAGTTATTGATTTTGGTGGTCAATACAACCAGTTAATAGCAAGAAGAGTTAGAGAGTGTAACGTATATTGTGAAGTTCACCCTTGCACAATATCTGTAGATAAAGTTAAAGAAATGAATCCAAAGGGAATAATTTTCACTGGTGGACCAAACAGTGTTTATGGTGAAAATTCTCCTCTTATAGATAAAGCTATATTTGAACTAGGAATTCCTGTACTTGGAATTTGCTATGGTTCACAGCTTATGTCTCATATGCTTGGCGGAAAGGTTGCAACTGCACCTGTTAGCGAGTATGGTAAGACAGAAGTTAAGGTGGATGTTACATCTAAGTTATTTGATGGAGTTTCACCATCAACTATCTGTTGGATGAGCCACACTGATTATATAGAAAAAGCACCAGAAGGCTTTAAAATAATAGGTCATACACCAGTTTGTCCAGTAGCGGCAATGGAGTGTGCAGATAAAAACCTTTATGCAGTTCAATACCACCCAGAGGTAATGCATACCAAAGAGGGTAACAAGATGTTATCTAACTTTGTTTATAACATCTGTAACTGTGCAGGAGATTGGAAAATGGATTCTTTCGTTGAGAGAACTATTGAAGAAATCCGTGCTAAAGTTGGAAATGGTAAAGCTCTATGCGCTTTATCTGGTGGAGTTGATTCATCAGTTGCTGCAGTTCTTTTATCTAAAGCAATCGGTAAACAGTTAACATGCGTGTTTGTTGATCACGGTCTTTTAAGAAAGAACGAAGGCGATGAGGTTGAAGCTATATTTGGACCAGAAGGACAATATGACTTAAACTTCATAAGAGTTAACGCACAAGAGAGATTCTACGCAGCTCTTGCTGGAGTAGAGGATCCTGAAACTAAGAGAAAAATCATAGGTGAAGAGTTTATAAGAGTATTTGAAGAGGAAGCTAAGAAGATTGGAACAATTGATTTCCTAGTACAAGGAACAATTTACCCAGATATCATCGAAAGCGGACTTGGCGACTCTGCAGTGATAAAATCACACCATAATGTTGGAGGACTTCCTGAATACGTTGATTTTAAAGAAATAATAGAGCCTTTAAGACTATTATTCAAAGATGAAGTTAGAAAAGCTGGTCTAGAGCTTGGAATACCTGAAAAATTAGTATACAGACAGCCTTTCCCAGGTCCTGGTCTTGGAATCAGAATCATTGGAGAAGTAACTGCTGAAAAGGTAAGAATAGTTCAAGATGCAGATTACATTTATAGAGAAGAGATTGCAAAAGCTGGAATAGATAAAGAAATAGGACAGTACTTTGCAGCTTTAACTAATATGCGTTCTGTAGGAGTTATGGGTGACGAAAGAACTTATGACTACGCAGTAGCATTAAGAGCAGTAACAACAAGTGACTTCATGACAGCAGAATCTGCTGACCTACCATGGGAAGTACTTGGAAAGGTTACTACTAGAATAGTAAATGAAGTTAAAGGGGTTAACCGTGTATTCTACGATTGCACAGGAAAGCCACCAGCAACAATAGAGTTTGAGTAAGGCTCACAATCTATGATTTGGTCAGCCGAACTCACTCCTTCGAATGAATATGAGAAGGAGTTTCTTTAATAAAGTTAACATCGCTAAACAGTTTGTGAGGAGATTGCTATCCTCTTGAATGTTTAGCCTCCAAATAGGTTTACACATAATTATTTATGTTTAAATAAAATCACACCCAAAATTATCCCCAGTTGAGTAATTAACTGGGGATAATTTAGTTTTTATTGTGAATAAGCAAGATTAAAAATTTACTTAGTAACTTAATGGGTCTATAATATGATGTAGGATTAAATTAAAAATACATCGGGGGGATAAGGATGAAAAAGGCTATAATATCAGTAATTTGTATATTGATAGGTGCTCTTTTAGCTCAAATAGCTATAAATAAAAGAGAAGCTAAAGAGGAAAAAGTAAGTGATAACAGACCAGCAATAGAAATAGCAATTAATAAGTAACATATAAAAAAATATCCTGAGCATATTCTTAGCTTAGGATATTTTTTATTTTCATGATTTAAAAATGGACTTTTAGGAATAATAATCTAAAAGTCACAACTAGGAGAGAGTTTAGGTGAAAAGAAGATATAGATTCATTTTACTTAGTGTAGTAATAAGTTTTGTAATTAATATCTTATCTCCAGTTCTTGTATTTTCGGCAGATAGGGAAAGAGATGAGGAAGAGAGGATTAAGGAGATTTGTGCTGAAGTAAAACAAATGAATATAGATAGACAGGTTAAGGAACTTACATCAGCTGGAATGACAATTGAGGATGCGGAGTATTATGTAAGGTTGAATAATCTTGTTGAGAGTCTTGAGAATGAAAATATAGAGGTTCTAATAGATGAGGATGTAGAAGATATATCAGACCATGAGTTTTCAATTAATAAAGCTTATTATAGAGAAAAAATATTAGATGGAGATAAAAGGGCATTAAAGAAGGCGATAAAATCTTTAGATACTTTAATTAATGGTAGTGAATATGCTGAAAGAGTAATAAGCACTTTTTCAGATAAAGCCGCTTTCGAAATTATATATCCTGATGGTTCTAAAATTTCTTATGATACAAGGATTAAAGAAAGTAGTTACAGAGCAGAAAAAGAGAGGATATTACAAAAACAAAACAAGGATAAAGTAGAAAATTTAAGCGAAGTCTTAGATAACAATAAAAAGAAGGATGTATATAATACTGTTAACCTTGGATATGAAGAGACAGTTATGGATGAAGGCATTACCTATGCTTATGAAAATCTTGGTTGGAGAGAGGGTGAATGGGCATTTGAGTCAGGCTTATCATTTTCCAAGGTTTATTTATACACTGAATTTCAGCTAGGAAGTAATGGAGAATCAACTATAAAATATGCTAGAGGTGGTCAGTCTTCCTATGGAATTATTAATATAGCAAATAGCACTGGTGGAGTTATATCCAGAACGTCTAGTGGTGGAGGAAATATCCCAGCTGAGGCAAGGAATGAAGTGGTATTTACCGTAAGTGGCTCCTTTGGAGCAACATTTTTAATTTTATCTTTATCGGTAGAACCGGGAATGAACTGGACTCAATATATAATTTTTAGACTTTATGATTCTGAAAAAATAGATGACGAATATGTTGCTAGATATGAATGGTATGCTGCTGAATACAAATAGCCATTGAGCTATTTGTAAATTTAAAAGGGAGTGTGAATTCAAGTGAAAAACAAAAGAAAAAAATTGGACTTAGAAACTAAGATTGATTTAGTATTATTAGTGTTAGGCATGTTTTTGATTATTTGGCTTGTTGTTACTCATGAAGAGGTTAGAAAGGGATATGTTTCTACGGCAAATTTTAAAGAATCATATATAGAAGTTGTTGAAACTGTAAGTAAATTAGTAGATGATAAGGTGGATGAACTAGCAGAGACAAAACTTATGGACATTATTTCCCAGGAATTAGCCTTAAACGACTCAAACCTCAAAATACTATCACAAAGTAGTTTTGATAATAGTATTATAGCCACCTTTATCTATGAAGATGGTGAGGATGACCATGAAGGAATCTGTCAAATATCACAGAAGGATGAGATTTTATTTAAAGCTGTAGATAAAATAAATAAATATGAGCCCTTTACTCTTCGTGAGGTAGAATTCAGAAAGGAAAGTCTGCCTATCTGCACTGTGATTTATGGCGTTATTAATACTCCAATTATAAAAAGCATTAATATCAATTTTAATGATGCTTCCATAGTGAATATTGTTCTAGGTGATAATAAAAATTATTCCTATGTAAATGAAGTTGATGCTTCTCCTATAATTCGCGTAGATGGACTTGATAAAGACCTTAATATCTTTTATAAATGGGATAAGATTTATGTGAAACCGGTTTAAGGAATTAATAAATATTTGAAAGAGTTTTCATAATATTGTATACTACAATAGTGAATAGGGGGAGTATTATGGAAATAATTTTACCAATTATATTATTTATATTAGGTGCCGCAATTATCATCAAGGGCGGAGATCTATTTGTGGATGCAGCTATTTGGATGGCAAAGGTAACAGGAATACCTAACATCATAATAGGTGCAACGATTGTTAGTTTAGCAACCACATTACCAGAGTTTTTTGTTTCGACCATAGCAACTGTTAGTGGGTCACCAGATATAGCAATAGGAAATGCTATAGGTTCAATTATATGCAATACAGGGCTTATATTATCCATATCAATGATGATTATGCCAGTTAAAGTTGAGAAGAAGTCGTTTATGTCTAAAGCAGCTCTTATGATAGCTTCAACAGTCCTATTATTACTGTTCTCCACTAATGGAACTATTAATAGAATTGAAGGTATTGTATTAGCAGTAATTCTTGTTTACTACATAATTCAAAATAAAAAAGAAGCTCAAAAGTCTCTGGAACTTGTTGATGAAGTTGCAACTACTATTGCAGATGACACAGTTAAAGTAAAATTAGATAAAAGAGAGATTTCAAAAAATCTTATTATGTTTGGAATAGGAACTATATTAATTATAGTAGGAGCTAATTTATTAGTTAATAATGCACAGGTTATTGCTAAGTATTTTGAAGTGCCTGAAGCAATAATCAGCTTAACAATAGTTGCTCTTGGAACATCACTTCCAGAGTTTGTTACAGCATTAACATCCATTTCTAAAAAGCAGGGTGGAGTTGGAGTTGGAAATATTATTGGAGCCAACATTTTGAATATCGTCATGATAGTTTCAACTTGTGGTATAATTTCTAATGATGGATTAGTTTTAACATCAAGAAATATAGATTTCTTTGGAAAAACCTTTGTTAACTTCCATCAAACCATACTGTTAGATATACCAGTAGCATTAGTAATGATGTTATTAGTTATTCTTCCTATAACAACATATGGAAAGTACACTAAGAAAAATGGTGCCATGTTGTTAGGTGTATATGTGTTTTACATAGGATTCTTATTTATGACTTTATAATATATAAATTCTTATTATTTTAGGAGGGGATTAGTATGATGAATGCGGTAAGTTTAAACATGAGAAATCTTGAAGGTTTCGTAAGTGCGGGGCAAATAAATAACTTAAAACCTATGGTAGCTGCAGCCCATAAGATTTTGCATGAAAAAAGTGGAGCTGGAAATGACTTTTTAGGATGGCTTGATTTGCCTGTAGAGTATGATAAGGAAGAGTTTCAAAGAGTTAAGGAAGCTGCTGAAAATATTAAAGCAAATTCTAAAGTGCTTATAGTTGTAGGTATAGGTGGTTCTTATTTAGGTGCAAGAGCTGTTATTGAAGCTTTAACAGGTACCTTCTACAACAATTTATCAGGAGCAGATAGAGAAACTCCTGAAATATATTTTGCAGGAAATAACATAAGCTCAACTTATTTAGCACAGCTTTTAAAGGTAATAGGAGATAGGGATTTTGCTGTTAATGTAATATCTAAGTCAGGTACAACTACAGAGCCTGCAATAGCTTTCAGAGTATTTAAAGAGCTTGTTGAAAATAAATATGGAAAAGAGGAAGCTAAGAATAGAATTTTTGTTACAACGGATAAAGCAAGAGGTGCCCTTAAGAACCTTGCAACTGAAGAAGGTTATGAGACTTTCATAATTCCTGATGATGTAGGGGGAAGATTCTCTGTTTTAACTCCAGTTGGACTTTTGCCAATTGCTGTAGCAGGAATTAACATAGATGAATTAATGGCAGGAGCAGCTAAAGGAAGAGAAGCTTATGATGATGAAGATGTTAATAGCAATATTTGTTATCAGTATGCGGCTTCAAGACATTTATTATATGAAATGGGTAAAACTACTGAAATATTAGTAAACTATGAGCCATGCCTTCAATACATGGGTGAGTGGTTTAAACAATTATATGGTGAGAGCCACGGAAAAGATGGAAAGGGAATATTCCCTGCATCAGTTAATTTCTCCACAGACCTTCACTCCATGGGACAATATATTCAAGATGGAATGAGAAATATATTTGAAACAGTAGTAAATGTTGAAAAAGTACCTATAGAAATGACAATAAAAGAAGATACTATGAATGTGGATGGACTTAACTTCTTATCTGGCAGAACAATAGACTTTGTTAATAAGAATGCTATGGAGGGAACAGCTCTTGCTCACGTTGAGGGAGGGGTTCCTAATATCCAAATAAATATGAGTGAATTAACACCAGCTGCTGTTGGAGAGTTAATATACTTCTTTGAAAAAGCCTGTGCTATTGGAGGATATTTATTAGGAATTAATCCATTTGATCAAGAAGGGGTTGAAGCATACAAGAAAAACATGTTTGCACTTCTTGGAAAGCCAGGTTATGAGGAGTTACAAAAAACATTATTAAATAAACTAGGAAGGTAATAGAATGGCTATTATAGTTGATGGAGACGGCTGTGCAGGAAGAGATATAATTGAAGAAGTTGCAAAGTGTTATAATGTTCCATTGAAAATTTATTGTGATATTCATCACGTTATAACCTCAGAGTATGGCGAAGTTATCGTTATGGATAGCGGATTTCAAGCTGTTGACATGAAAGTAGCAAATGAAGCTAAAAAAGGGGATATTGTTGTGACCCAGGATTATGGGGTGGCAGCAATGGTACTAGGTAAAAAATCCTATGCCATCAGTCCAAGGGGCTATATATTTTCAGAGAATAATATAGATAAATTACTTTTTGAAAGGCATATTAGTGCTAAGGTAAGAAGAAGTGGTGGCAAAACAGGAAAACATAAAAAACGTAGTGAGGATGACAATGCCAGCCTTCGTGAGAATCTCATAATACTTGTAGAAAGAAGTATTAGGGATTCACAAATTAATCAACAAGATAAAACTGAATAATTGACTGAAAAACAATGTTTATAAGCTCGCTTGTAGAAAAATAATCTACAAGCGAGTTTTTTTATATAATTTGTCTTATTTATTCTGGTAAAAACTAGAAAGGAATATTGTTACATAATATGGAATTGTAGTATAATATAGTTATCTAAATCATAGGATAATACATTGCTATGTAAAAAATAGAGAGAAGAACTTAGGTTAGGAGGGATACATTTGAACGAAATGATAATTGGTACAAGCCTGCCGAGTCCTCAAGACAAAGGCTCTGAAATTAAAATTAATATTGAAAATAAAATTGCAGAAGGCTTATTATATAGATTTTTAGTTAAATGTGATGGTGGCAGTTGGCAGACTATAAGAGATTTTAATGAAGAGTGTGAGGCAGTATGGACTCCTAATGAAGATGGGAAATATATGATAATGGTTCAATCAAAGATGCCTGAAAGTAAAAAGTCCCATGATTTTACTTCGCGTATTGAGTACGTTATTGGATGTATAAATGAAAAGCTTATTAAAGATATTATTTTAAGTAGCAGCGAGCTTAGAATGGGAGAAAAGTTAGAGGTTACCGTTGTTCCAAACAAACTACCCCTTCTATGTAAGTATTTAATTAAAAAAGATGGGGAGTGGAATTTAATCAGAGATTATTCCCTAGATACTATGCTTAGCTTTGTACCAAATGTAGAAGGAAATGTTGAGTTATTAGTTGAATGTAAGACTATTGATTCTGAAAATCAGTTTGATGATTTTGAAACAATGTCCTTTAAAGTCTTTCCGATGAAATTTGTAAGGATTAATGCTTTAAGGTGTCTCACAGATGACTTAATTCTAGGTAAGGAATTAACCTTTGAAGCTGAAGCAAGTTATGATGAAAGCAGAGTTCTACTGTATAAATTTGAGAAAATTGATGAACGTGGGAATGTACATTTAATTCAAGACTTTTCAAGTAAAAGACTTACAACCTTTGTAGAAATAATTCCAGGGAAGTATAAACTTTTATGTACTATTAAGGATATGTATTCCCATAAAAAGTTTGATGATAGAGCTAAGATACATTATGAAGTTGTGAAATATAAGCCTATTAAAATTTTAAGCTTCACTTCTGATTTAAGTTCACCTCAAATAGAGAAAACACCAATAGAATTTAAAGCCATATGTTCTGGTGGAGATAATCTGTTATACAAATTTATAGTAGATGGTAATTTGAATGAGAGTTCTAGCTTTTCAGAAAACAATAGTTATAGATGGCTTCCAGAGGCAAGTGGAATGTACAAGGCTATGGTATTGGTTAAGGACAAAACTTGTATGGATGAATATGAAGAAAAGGCTACCTTGGATTTTACCATTGATAAGGACTTTACTAGGAATATATTTATAAAGGAAATTGAACTTAGTAATAAAAAACAGATTTTATTGAATGAGCATTTAAATGTAAAGGTAAATGCGACGGGTGGCCAAAATCTTTTATATGAGTTCATAATTAGAAAGGACAATAATGAAATTTTCCACTTGGAGTATGACGAGGCAGATAATATGACCTTCATTCCAACAGAGGTTGGTAAGCATATTCTTGAGGTTAGGGTTAAACATCCAAAGTCTAAGAGAATTTATGATGTTCATTCCATGATTAGTATTGATTGCAAGGAATTCATTGCTGCTAAAATTGACTATGTGCTAACAGAAAAAAAGGAGACTTATGTTCTAGGAGAAGATATAGAATTAGAAGTTGTCACAGAAAATACTAAAGACACTTTAGCTAAATATTGTGTAGAGATAAATGGAAGATTTGTTGAGACTGCAGAGTATTCTAATAATAAAAAATTTAAGCTGGTTCCAAGGTGTGCAGGTGTTTATACAGTTAAGGTGTATTGTAAAAATATATTAAGTACTAATGACCATGACTGTAAAAGAGAACTTTCCTTCAGAGTAATGGAAGGCCCTCCTATTACAAATGCAAAAATAATTGTTGAGAATAGAAATATTAAAGTAAATGAAAATGTAACCTTTAAGGTAGAGTGTGATGGTGGAAGAGATAATCTTTATGAGTTCTACTTAATGGAACAAGGAGAGTGGAAGGTAATTCAAAAATATAGTAAGAAAGATTATTATGGATTTATGGCGTTCTATAATGGCTTCTATAAGATATTAGCCCTTTGTAAGAGTGGATATAGTAAAGAAGCTTATGATGATTATGATATAATGGAGATTGAGTGTAAATAGTTGAGTTATATTGACTCTTGGACAGATGCTCCAAGGGTCAATTTTAGCTTTGGGGTTGTATTTGCTTTTAATAATAGGGTAATATATATCTTATAAAGTTATGAGGTGAAGTTATGGAACGTTTAGATAAGATATTAGGAAATATGGGCTATGGAAGCCGTAAAGAAGTTAAAGCTAGCTGCAAAAAAGGCCTAGTTATTGTAGATGGAGAAGTTGTGAAGGATAGCTCAATGAAGATTGATCCTGAAACTGCTGTAATAGAAATAAATGGAGAAGTAGTTAACTATAGAAAGTTTATATATTTACTTTTAAATAAACCAGCAGGAGTTGTAAGTGCAACTTTCGACAATTATGATGAAACGGTTATAGATTTGCTTGATCCTGAGTATCAGGTTTTTGAACCATTTCCGGTGGGAAGATTAGATAAGGATACAGTAGGATTTTTATTATTAACTAACGATGGAGAATTAAATCATAAGTTAATATCTCCAAAGAACCACGTAGATAAAGTTTATTATGCAGAAATAAACAAACCGGTAGATGAAAGTGATGTGAGAGCTTTCAAAAGTGGGATAACGATAGATGACGGATACAAGTGTATGCCAGGAGATTTAGAAATATTAAGCGCTACAGAAGACGGTTCTGAAGTTCTTGTTACAATACAGGAAGGGAAGTTCCATCAGGTTAAGAGAATGTTTGAGGCTTTAGAAAAATCTGTGGTTTACCTAAAGAGAGTTAAGTTTGGACCGATGGAATTAGATGATAACCTAGAAGAAGGAGAATATAGAGAATTAACAGAAGCTGAAGTTGAGCTGTTAAAGAGCTTGTAGAACACTGTAGAATTAAATTGGAGTTTTTTGAGAATTGTAATTTTCTTTTAACAATTATTAATAATTGCTTAAAAAACTTAACTGTAAATTCACTTGAAGGGACGAAAAACTAGGAATATAATAAAGGTGTAGATAGAAATAAATAACCCCTTTTTATTTATTTTAAGTGTAGCCTTCCCCAAGGGTTATACTTAGGTTTATGTAAGATTTACTATGCCACATGGTGGTATGAAAAAACTCCTTGGATAAATCCAAGGAGTTTTTTCTATGTATGTGAGTTTAAACATAAAGGTTCTTAAAAGGACACTATGAGAGAAGCTTTAGGAAAGTAAGCTATATCAATGGATAGTTTAATTTATTATTAACTAAAAAATTTGGTAGAAAACTTATAAACTTAACATATATAGTATATAATAGTAAGGAAACTCCTTATCATTTTATTTGAAGGAGTAAGTTCGAGGACCCAAATCAGAGATTTGGACTCTTGCTTAAGGAAACTCCTTCTAATTAATTTGGAAGGAGTATTTAAAGCGTAAGAAAATGAGTGGTTTCAACTTATATTTAATGTATTGTGTAAATATGGGATGAAAGAGGAATACTATAAGTAAAGTCTAAATCTTAGATTTAGTTACTCGAAATCACTCAGCAGATCACTCCTTAATCCTAAGGGAGAAGGAGGGTCTTAATGTGATTATTATATAGGATTCAGTAATATATGGATTCTGAAAGGTTGTGAATTATGAAGATAAGAGAAGTGCTAATAAGCTTTATGAAAGAACAGGCTTATAAGCCAATGAGTTTTAAAGAATTATCCAAGGTTTTTGGAATAAATAAAAGAGAGTGGAATGATTTCCAAAAGATATTAGATGACATGGAAAAAGAAGGACTCATCATAAAAAACAGAGCAGAGCTTTATGGGATACCAGAGAGAATGGGGATTGTTAAAGGTGTATTTCAAGCTCACGCTAAGGGATTTGGTTTTGTAATCCTAGATGAGGATAGACCAGATATCTTTATTCCTGCCAGTAATGTAAATAGCGCAATGCACAATGATATTGTTCTAGTAAAAATCCTTAGAGAAGAAAATAAGGGGAAAAAGTGCGAGGGTGAAATTATTCGCATTGTTGAAAGAAAAAACAAGAAGCTTGTAGGAATTTATGAAGATAGTAAAAGTTTTGGATTTGTAGTACCTGATGATAGAAAGATTGCATCGGATATATTTATATCTAAAGGAAATAAAAATGGAGCAAAATCAGGACAGATTGTTGTTGTAGAAATTACAAGCTGGCCAGAGAAGCGTAGAAATCCTGAGGGAAGAATTGTTGAAATTCTTGGTGAAAAGGGAGATAGAGGAATTGATATTTTAACTATCATCAAGAAACATAATCTGCCTGAAGAATTCCCTAGAGATGTTGAAGACTTTGCGGCTAAAATTCCAGAAGAAATACCACAAAGTGAAATTGATAGAAGAAGAGATTTAAGAAATATAACTGCAGTTACTATTGATGGTGAAGATGCTAAGGACCTTGATGACGCTGTTTCAGTTGAAATACTTCCAAACGGAAACTATAAGCTTGGAGTACACATTGCGGACGTATCTCACTATGTAAGAGAAGGAAATCCCTTAGATAAAGAAGCCTTTAAAAGAGGAACTTCAGTATATCTTTTAGACAGAGTTATACCAATGCTGCCTAAAAAGCTTTCTAATGGTGTGTGTAGTTTGAATCCTAGAGTAGACAGACTTGCTCTAAGCTGTTTTATGGAGATTGATCCATCAAATGGTAAGGTAGTTGACCATGATATTTTTGAAAGTGTTATTAAGACAAAGGAAAGAATGACATACACTGATGTAACTAAGATTCTTCGTGATGAAGATCCAGAAACAATTGAAAAATATAAATATCTCCATGAAGATTTTAAAAATATGGGTAAGTTATTTGAGATTTTAAATAAAAAGAGAATGCGTAGAGGTGCTATAGACTTTGACTTTGCAGAGTGTAAGGTTATCCTGAATGAAAATGGTAAACCTATAGATATAAAACTTAGGGAAAGAGCTATTGCAAACACAATAATAGAAGAGTTTATGCTTGTTTGTAATGAAACTGTAGCAGAGCACTTCTTCTGGACGAATTTACCATTTGTATATAGAATTCACGAAGACCCAGACATGGAGAAACTTATACATTTTAGTGAATTTGCCTATAATCTTGGATATCCAGTAAGACTTAAGGAGGATGAGATTCATCCAAAAGATTTACAAAAGATATTAGAGCAGGTTAGAGGAAAAAAAGAGGAAACAGTAGTAAGTACACTTTTATTAAGAAGTATGATGAAAGCAAAGTATTCTCAAGTATGCGTAGGTCACTTTGGACTTGCAGCTAAATACTACTGTCACTTCACTTCTCCAATTAGAAGGTATCCTGATTTAGTTATTCATAGAATAATTAAAGAAATATTAAATGAAGGTGGATTAAATCCTAAGAGAGAAAAGAGACTTCGTACCTTTGTCATAGATGCTTCAAAGCAATCATCTGATACTGAAAGAATGGCAGTTGAAGCTGAAAGAGAAGTTGATGACTTGAAGAAGGCTGAATATATGATGGATAGAATCGGAGAGGAATTCGAGGGAATAATTTCATCAGTAACAAGCTTTGGAATGTTTGTTGAACTTCCCAATACTATAGAGGGATTAATTCATATCAGTGAGCTTCATGATGATTATTACAATTATGATGAAAGACATTTATGTTTAATTGGTGAGAGAACTAAGAACATATACAGACTTGGAGATGAAGTTAAGGTGAAATGCTCTAAGGTTGATATTGATGCCCATGAAATCTATTTTGAAATTGTTAAAGAAGAACAGAATCAAGATGACCATGAGGAAATATCCATAGATTTAAATGAATTAGTATAATTATAAGCTGCCTCGTAATGAGGCAGCTTTTTATATAGCAATTGTTAAAAAAAACACATTAAAGATGAAAACAGATTTATATTTAAGGATAACGAGGTTATAGATTAAGGAAGTATGGAAAGTGTTATTAAATATATATAAAGATAAGATACTTTTAAATATAAAAAGTAGTAAATTTATTGGGATGATTTTCAGAATCAACAATATAATATGTATTTTATCAATATTAGCTTTGTGAAAAGGATGGTTAAGAAATTGTTAAATTTAAAAATAATAGATAAAATTTTAACAAAACTATGGATATTTTTACAAAAGGTGTTATAATAAGTTTATAGCTGTTAAATAAATAACGATTGTTTAATATGTTTTAATAGATTTATATAGGTTTATTCGAGGAGGAATGTTTCATGTCACGTTTTACATTACCAAGAGATATTTACCACGGAAAAGGCTCATTGGAGGTATTAAAAACTCTAAGAGGAAAGAAAGCTATGATAGTTGTTGGTGGAGGTTCAATGAAAAGATTTGGATTCCTACAACGAGCAGAGGATTATTTAAGGGAAGCTGGAATGGAAGTTCAGATTTTCGAGGGCGTTGAACCAGATCCATCTGTGGAAACGGTAATGAAGGGTGCAGAAGCAATGAGAAACTTCGAACCTGATTGGATAGTTTCAATGGGAGGAGGATCTCCAATTGATGCTGCTAAAGCAATGTGGATTTTCTATGAGTATCCTGATTTTACATTTGAACAAGCTGTAGTTCCATTTGGATTACCAGAGCTTAGACAAAAAGCAAAATTTGTAGCAATTCCATCAACTAGTGGAACTGCAACAGAGGTTACAGCATTTTCAGTTATAACAAACTATACAGAGAGAATTAAATATCCATTAGCAGATTTTAATATAACTCCTGATATAGCCATAGTTGATCCAGATTTAGCACAAACTATGCCTAAAACTTTGACAGCTCACACTGGAATGGATGCATTAACTCATGCTATTGAAGCATACACAGCATCTTTAAGATCAAACTTTTCAGATCCATTAGCATTAAAGGCTATTGAAATGGTTAGAGATAACTTAGTTGAATCTTACAATGGAAGTGCTGA
>JARKVD010000018.1 GCA_029851835.1 Clostridium sp.
TCCTCCATCTCTTGAGCAATAACAAAGGCAGCTGCCAAAGAAGTATTACCTGCTGGACCTCTTTCAAGACCTTCAAGCTTTGCTAAAAGCTCCGTCATATAAAATACCTGACCTTGAGCTACTGTTACATATCGGTCTAAATATCTTAAGGGTCTTGCAGCACTTCTTGGAACATCACTTCTGTCTGGCCACACCATAAAAGGAATGCCAAAGCCAGTATGTCCAGTAGTAAATGATTTTCTATTAAAAGCTCCATCACTTGCCATGTGAAGTCCTGATAAATCAACAGAAGCACCAATGACTCTTGTATTTTCAGCTCCCGCTTTGAGGAGTCCTCTTGCTGTACCTGTAACATTTCCACCCCCAGCATGAGTAATCACTACTGCAGCAGGATCCTTTCCAAATCTTTCTCTACACTCTGTAGCAATTTCATATCCAAGAGTTTCAACCCCTGCTATTCCGTAAGCAGAATAAAGAGATGCATTATAGAAGCCTGTCTCTTCTAAAGTTTGTAAATAAGTAAAGAATAATTCTGGTCCAACAGTAAGTTGAAGTACTTCGGCTCCAAGATATTCACACTTTCTAGCTTTTTCTATAATCTCTGGCTGTCCAATTTTTCTAGAATCAAAACACTCTTGAACTATAGTGCATTTTAATCCTCTCATGGCTGCTTGAGAAGCAACAGCTGCACCGTAATTTCCTGAAGTAGCTGAAGCCACGCCCTTATAGCCCTTCTCTTTAGCATCATATACTGATACCGATGCCCTTCTGTCCTTAAAGCTTCCAGAAGGATTACAGCTTTCATCCTTAACAAAAATCCTTGCTGCTTTCCCTGTTTTTGAAACCTTTCTAGCAAGAGCCGTAATATTTCTAAGCTCTAAAAGTGGTGTATTTCCTACTCCAACCTCACCTTGAATTCTCATTATATCCTGAAGAGAATATCCTATATCTCTCATCATTAACTCATAATTAAAAGCTATATTTCCTTCCTCATATTTATCAAAATTCATGCCTACTGATTTAAGCATAATCTCATTTTTTCGGCTCATAACCTCTTCATACTTATTCAAAATCCCACCAACTTTCTTTTCGAATTTTATATTAGTCTTTTAGTAAATCCTTCGCCTGTTTTCCAATGTAAGAAATCTCGTTTACATATCTTCCAAAATCATGACTGTAATCTGGTTCTATCTCTACTACCTTACCTTGAATTGTTCTATCTATTGCAGTAGTAATCTCAACTACATCTCCAATCTCACAATCTGAATTCACAAAGCCCCTGACCCACATCTTAAGCTGTGTTTTCTTTGTATCCTCTGGGATTGCTGAAGAACGGTCTGGACAATCTAGAACCAATGTTTCTATTTCAACAAATGTACCTTTTTTAATCATTTCTTCACTTCCCTATCTTTCAATCATATCTCTAAAGTCACCCATTATAGCTCTTGGAACTGGTAAATCTATCATTGTCTTTAAGCCTGGTCTTGCATTTATTACGTGAGGAATCATATTAACTACCATAGCTATTGTTCCAAGTCCACCTTCAACCTCAGGCTTTATTGCCATGTTTACTTCTGGAGTTCCTTTAATTGTTATATAGTCCCCTGTATGAGTTCCTTCCATCTCTGGTTCGATTTGTTGTGGATGAATCATATCAATTTTCACTTCACCATCAACATAACCTTGTCCTGTCATATTAACTCCAGCCACATCTCCAGCAGCTGCAAAGCCATAAGGTGATTTTCTATCTACAGTTGTAACAATTGGAGCCATCTGTTGCTGAAACTTTTCAACCTTCCATCCTAAAGCATCAGCTATCATATTAACTGACTCTGAAAAACCAACGTGACCTGCAAGATGTCCACTTTCAACTCCAGCCATAAAATCATCAACTTTCATTCCAACACCTTGTTCTTCCATTACTGCTGGTCCAAATGGTGATAAGCTGTTAACTCTCTTAGCTTCTATATGCTTTACATCAGTCATACATCCAGTTAGACATACAACTAACAAGTCCATAATTAATCCTGGATTTATACCTGTACCAAGGATTGTTACTCCATTCTCCCTTGCTATTTTATCTAGTTCTGCTGCTAATTCTGGGTTTTGAGCCTTTGGATAAGACATTTCTTCAGCAGTAGAAATAACATTTAATTTTTTTTCAAGAGCATGCTTTAATCTTGGAAAAGCATTTTTAGTGAAGGAATCTGTAGCACATAAACATACATCACAACATTTTTCGGTAAGCACTTCATCAATATCTACATTTATAATCACATCTTTTCTTTCCCCTTTTTCTACACCTAAAACTTCAAAAATACTTTTTCCTACTCGCTCTGGGTGCATATCACATACGCCAACTATATCTACGCCTTTTTTATTTAGAAGCATTCTTGCCATTCCGCTTCCCATTGCTCCAAAGCCCCATATTGCAACCTTAACATTTTCCATTTTATTTCCCCCCATAATTTTTATTTTCTATTGAAAATATATATAGCAATTTCCATGCCAATTTTTTACTATCATTTAACTATATTTATTACAATCTAGGCTCATTTTTAATCTATTTTAGGACTCTTTTCTACTAACTATTCACTTACATGCAAATAATTTTGCAGTGAATATACTACTTTTATCCATAAAAATAAGGTGTGCAAAATTATTTGCACACCTATTGCCAATTATTCGGCACTTTTATTTATATTTTCATTATCTTTAATTTTCACTTCCCCAAATCAAAGGATCTCTATAATAATTTACACCTTTATTTTCTAGCCTTTGTCCTTGACTCTGTAATCTAACCTTATATTCATCCCAATCTCTTAGATTCTTCGGTGTCCATCCTATTTCACCATATCCCGGTAACCTTGGATATATCATAAAGTCCATTTGGTCTTGGTTTTCTATAAATTCTGTCCATAAAGGAGCTTCAATACCCAACACTAATTCCTTAGGTGCAAAATCAGTAGGGTCCCAGCTATACGCAGTTTCAACTGGAATAAAACCTGCCCAATCTGAGCCATAAGGCGTATTCTCGTTATATTTCATATCTAAGTAGGCCTTTGAAGCAATGGATGTAATAATTTTCATCTTTTTTTCTACTGCTGCTGCATTAGTATCCCTCCAGTTTTGAAGAATTACAGGTGGTCCTATCGCTGGAGAAGTGTCAATTGGATCCCATCCTATTGGAGTTTTTCCGTGTTTCATAGCTATTTCAGCAACTCTTCCCACAAAATAATCGTAACCTTCCTTTGGAGTTGAATCAGCCTCATCTCCTCCTATATGAAAATATTCTGAAGGTGAAATAGCTGCAACTTCACCAATTACATTATCAATAAACTCATATGTTTCCTCACTGTCAGTCATAAAGGAACTAAATCCCACTGTTGTACCTGTATATAATGGTTTCCTTTGACCATCTGGATTTAAGAAGCCCAAAGATGCCAATGCTGCATTAGTATGACCTGGCATATCAAATTCAGGCACTATCTCAACATATCTCTCTGCTGCATAGCTAACAATATCTTTAAATTGTTCTTGAGTATAATACCCACCAGGGCCTCCACCAACTTGAGTGCTACCTCCTATTAAAGTTAAGTCTGGATATTTCTTTATCTCTAAGCGCCACCCTTGGTCATCACTTAAATGTAAATGCAACTTATTTATTTTATACTGTGCAGCCAAGTCAATCTGACGCTTAACTTCATCAACGGTAAAGAAGTGTCTAGCTACATCGAGCATTAATCCTCTATAACTATACTCTGGTTTATCTACTATTGTTGATGATGGAATACTCCATTCAACTCCTTTAACTAGAGAACTTTTATCTATATCTGGCGGTAAAGATTGCCTTATGGTTTGAACTCCCCTAGAAATACCTTCTGGTTTAAATGCAGTAATGGTAACTCCACTTGAATTAGTAACCATTTTATATCCTTCATTTCCCTGACTCTCTTCACCACCAACGGTAGTTAAGAATATATTACCACTTGCTGAAGTTTCACCTTTTATAATTTTAAAATTGTATCCCGTTGCTGGATTTAACTTTCCTCTTAAAAATTCAGCGATTTTTAAGAGCTGTTCTGTTTCTTCTTCATTATTCCCCTGTACATGAATTGAAGTATCTTTATTAAATATAAATTTTCCCTTTCCAGCTTCATAGCTCAAAGGCTTTGGAATTATGTTATTTGTTACGCTATCCGACATAAATGCCGTTTGAATTATTCCTCCTTCATTTGTCATAACTGTTATTACGGCAACCATTGGAGTTAACACTAATATCATCATTAGCATTAAGGCCATAAACTTCCATGTCACATCGCCATTTTTTTTCATTTGTACACCCTCCTAGGAAATATTATTATTAAAGTTCCACTAACCAATTTAAATATCGGGAGTGTTACCTTTAAAGTATTTCATTTGGATACTCACTTATACTTATTTTATTTCCTAAAAGCTGTAGACTATACTAAGTTTATGTTATGAGTTTAAAATTTAAGTGGTATTAATAAAATTAGTACCACTTATCTCTTCTACAATTATATATTAATTTTACTTCTTTTCATTTGATTATCCTATATACTAATTATGCATCCGATTGAATGACTCGTCTTTTTCTAGAAGAATTATCATATATATATCTATTTATCTCATTCCTATGCCTTTGACTCATACCACTAAACTTTAAATTATATAAGTATGTTCCACTACGATAATTCATTCTCTTTTTCAAAATAGTGCTTTTAATCTTATATGTCTTTCCATCTAAATTAACACCTACCTTTACATCTTTCTTTACAATATTCTCTAAGGTCTCCATAAGCATACCATCTACACTGATATCTAAGGTATTCCATGAATACACCTCTGTTTCCGTTGGAAGGATTGTATATTCAACATCAAGAACTACTGGAAGTCTGTAATTTTTTCTTCTTTGACTTTTTTCAATTGGGCTACATATTATTCCTCTATAAAACACAATTTTATCTCTTATTATTTTTTCATGTATTAAAAGTTCTGTAGAATATAACTCTCCAAAGCTAATAAACTCTACTTTTATAATGCTGTTAGGTGCAAATCTAATAATCTCACAATCATCAATAGGACATCTAAATACTACTTCCTTATCATTTAAAGATTCTACGTAACTTGTATATAATCTACCATTGAATCTAGTTCTAATTATTAGATTAATATCTTCTCTTAGTAATTGAATATATTTCTCTAAAGATTTTTCAACACTTTTCTCAGATTTCTTTAACCAGCTAAACATATTTTTTCTCCTCTTTACTCCATATTATACACATTATATATCATCGTAATTTTTTCCCAAAACTTTAGTATTATATATAATAAAAAGGCCGTAGATTTACTACAGCCTTTTTATCTATTACATTCTTTCTACACTTTCCATACCTAATAAATCTAAACACTGCTCTAATGTGTTCTTAACTAGATTAATTAAGCTAAGCCATGAAGCTTTTTTAACTTCATCTTCTTCAGCTAATATCTTTGTATCATTGTAGAATTTATTGAAGTTATTAGATAACTCATAAACATATTCACAAATCTTGTGTGGCGCACGCTCTCTGTAGCTTAATTCAATTACTTCATTGAACTTAATTAATTGAAGCATTAAATTTCTTTCTACATCACTTTGTGGAGCTGCAATACTACTGAATTCTCCAGCAATATTAGCTTTATTTAATATAGATTTAATTCTTACGATAGTATATAAAATATATGGTCCTGTATTTCCTTCAAATGAAGCAAATCTCTCAATATCAAAGATATAGTCTTTAGATGCCTGGTTAGATAAATCACCGTATTTTAAAGCAGCTAATCCTACCTTTGATGAAATTTCTTCAACATCTTCTTCAGCTATATTCTTGTTATCTTTAAGCTTCTCTTTACCTGCTTCTTTAATAATGTTTATTAAATCTGCAAGTCTCATTACTCCACCTTCACGAGTCTTGAATGGCTTACCATCTTTTCCATTCATAGTACCAAAGCCTATGAAATCTAATGTTACATTCTCACCTGCAATACCAGATTTTTTAGCAGCTCTGAAGAATTGCTCATAGTGAAGTCCTTGTCTTTTATCAGCAAGATAAATTAACTCATCAGCCTTTAAATCTCTAACTCTCTCTACCACTGTTGCAAGGTCAGTAGTTCCATATAAGGATGCTCCATCAGATTTTAATAAAAGAAGTGGTGGAACTGGGCTCTTATCAGTTTCTTCACTTACATCAAATACTAGAGCTCCTTCACTTTCTTTAGCAAAGCCGCCCTCTTTTAAGTTTTGAATCATTTCTGGAATGAATTTTTGTGCATCACTTTCACCATTCCATAATTCAAAGTCAACATTTAATGCTCCATAGTTTTTCTTAAGATCTTTAACTGAAACATTTAATATATGCTTCCATAAAGCTACATATCCTCTTCTACCCTGTTGAAGCTCAACTGTTGCTTGTTTCGCAGCATCCATTACCTTCTCATCAGTCTTAGCAAGCTTGCTTGCATAAGGATAAATATCTTCTAATTCATCAATTGTAAATGGAGCTTCTGCTGGATACTCTCCCTCAAAGCTTGCATCAAAGTAAGGAAGCTCCGGGTTACGTCTTTCAACTTCTGAAATAACCATTCCCATTTGAAGACCCCAGTCACCTAGGTGAACGTCACCAATTACATCATGGCCTAAAAACTTAGCAATTCTTTTTATACTTTCTCCTATAATTGCAGATCTTAAATGTCCAATATGCAGAGGTTTTGCAACGTTAGCTCCACCATAGTCAACTATTACTTTCTTAACTTCTGTTGCCTTTGAAACACCTAACTTCTCATCAGCCTTCATTTTGTTAACATAATCAACTAAAAACTCATCATTCATAGTTATATTAATAAAGCCTGGTCCTGCAACTTCTAACTTAGAAAATATTGCATTTTCTTTTAATTTTTCAACAACCTCATTGGCAATAACAACTGGAGCTTTCTTAAATTTCTTTGCATCAGCTAAAGCTCCGTTACATTGATATTGACATAAATCAGGTCTGTTTGATGTATTAACCTTTCCGCTTTCCCTTGTATATCCAAGTTCATCAAAGGCATCTTTTACTACATTACTAATTTGATTAATAAAAATGTCCATACTTCTCCTCCTATTTTTTGCATATAAAAACCGCCTCTTTACAACAAAGAGACGGATATTCCGCGGTACCACTCAATTTAACTAAATAATAAGTTCACTCAAAACCTTAACGCGGTAAACGTCACATCCTTACCTCTTAGAAATGTCCTCACAGAAATCAATTTATTCTTACCATGAATAATTTTTCTAAAATGCTCGAATAGCTTCTCCAAGGTCCTCTTCCTTACTTTATATCTTGTAAGACTCACACTCTGCTCTTACTCGCTGAAAGATACTCTAAAATAAGTACTCTCCTCTTCATAGAATTTATTTTTAATGGAAACTCCTTATCATATTCATTCAAAGGAGTAAGTTCGAAGAGCTAAATCTGAGATTTAGATTCTCACTTATGGAAACTCCTTATCATATTCATTCAAAGGAGTACTCTTACAGAGTAAGTTCATATTATCCAAATTAAAATTTGGATATTCACTTAAGTTCGTGTTAGTCAAATCAAAGATTTGAACACTCACTTATAAGCTATTATTTATTATAGCCAACTCTCTTTTATTATAACTCATTATTTATAATATATCTAGTGGTTCAATATCTTTTATATGCCTTTTCATTCTATACCAAGTTATAATTCAAACTCTAACTGACAATCACAAGGCTCATCATCAACTAACTTTTTATTATATTCTATTGCCTCAACACATCCAAGCTTCTTATAAAAAGCTTGTGATTCCTCAGAGGAATGTGCAGAAATATAAAGTTTCTTTGCCCCCATATCTCTAGCACTTTTTACTGCTAAGTCAAAAAGTTTTCTTCCTATTCCCATACCACGTTCCTCAAATGTAACATGGATAGATGATAATTGTAGATACTCCTTTTGGCTACCAAAGAAAGTATTTTCCACAGACACAAAACCTGCAAGACTTTCACCATTAAATGCTCCATATACCACGCCCCCAGTATTTACCGTGTTTTGAAGACATTTAGCTAAAAACCTATACTCATCAGCAGTCCACTCTTCTGTAAATTCAATATTCTTTAATACCCACTTACCTTCAACTTTACGCCAACACTTACTTACCTTCTGATATCTATTAAAATCCTTAAATAAACCTTCATTTATTTCATCTACATTCATTTTTTTATATTTTATTTTTTCATTCATTATATACCTCTATTCTTTTCTTCCATATTTATTAGTTCTATAGGTTCCAATGCCTAATCCAACACACACTATTATAACCTGACTTATCCCAACTGCCTTAAGATATTTATCTAAAAATAATATACCGATTAACCCAAGGATAATTTCTAATAATCCAGTATACAGCAAGGATTTTCCCATAATCCTTGAAACTTTATCTTTATCATCTCTATGGTCATCGAAGCCATTAAGCATATCTCCAGCATTTTGAGTTTTAATTATTGCTCCAAACCCTATTAGTATTCCACCCATTAAAATTGTAACAATCAATAGAACTATTTTATCATTGCTCATCTTTCATCTCCACCTTATTTTCATTACTTCTCTTTTATCAGACCATGTTTTTTAAGTTTATATTGCAGGTTTTGCCTTGATATCATTAGTTCTCCTGCTGTTTTGCTCACATTTTTCTTATTCTTCAAGTAAACTTTTTTAATAATTTCTCTTTCCATATTATTTATATATTCATCCAAACCAACAAGCTCTTTATATTCCTTATGTGACTCTTGATCAATAATCATGCTAATTTTATTTCCGAAGGATTCCTTAGTTAATACATGTCCATCTTCTATCATATTCATAGCTCCTTCTATGGAATTTTTTAATTCACGTACATTTCCTGGCCAATCGTAAATCATAAACCCTTCAAGGACCTCTTCACTTATAGAACCCACATTTTTAAACAATATTTTATTGTAATAATCAATAAAATATTTACATAAAGGTCTTATATCTTCTCGCCTTTCACGTAGAGGTGGAATTGTAAGTCTAATAACACTTAGCCTATAATAAAAATCCTTACGTAGCTTACCTTCTTCTATTAGCTTTTTGGGCTCCTCATTTATGGTTGCTATGATTCTAACATCCACATCTATATATTTGTTACTTCCTATGGGTCTAATATAACCATCCTGAAGTACTCTAAGTAATTTAGATTGTAAGTATGGGTCCAGTGCATTTATCTCATCTAAAAGCATTGTTCCCCTATGTGCTTCTTCAAAAAGCCCTTTCCTGTTCTCCGCACCAGTAAAGCTCCCTTTTACAGTTCCAAACAACATTCCCTCTAATAAAGCACTTGGTATTGCAGCGCAATTTATTGCAATAAAAGGTTTATTACTTCGAACACCTTCATAATGAATGCTTTGAGCAAAAAGTTCCTTACCACATCCCGTCTCACCGTAAATAAGCACAGAAGAATTAGATAATCCAGCTCTTCTACCCTTTATTATCTCTTCTTGCATAATTTTACTTCCACCTATAATATCTTTAAATGTATAATAATGTTTTTCAGATTTCTCTTTACTTCCAAGATTACAGATAGTTTCATTAAGCTTCTTAATTTGAGTCATATCTCGGGCAATCTCTATGACAGCATTAACTTGCCCATCTTTTAAAACTGGTATTGTAGAATTAATGCTTGTTATAACTTTTCCTTTATCATTACTATAGTTTTGTATATTATCCTTAAATGCAAGTCCACTTTTCAAGCTTTGAATAATTGTTGATTTTTCTTCAAGGCCTTTCAAATACTCCTGAATCTCTTTTCCCATAACATCCTTTGCTTCAACACCTTCAATAGCTCCCATAGCATCATTGTAATATATGGTCTTACCTTTAGCATCAACAATATGAATTCCCTCCTTTAAATTTTCAATTAAACAACTCAAAAGTAATCTACTATCTTTCAAAAAACTCCCCCCAAAGAAAATCAATACTTTAAAGTATCAATTCAACAGTTATACTTCATAAAATAATATTCCAAATCCTTGATTTTGTAAGTAGTACTTTCCCATTGTGCATTTTAAATTGAGTTAATTTTTAATAAATGCTAAAATAAATTGTCTTAATTATAATTTATCATAATATTCCAATAACATATAATATATTTTAACACGTCTTCATAAAATTAAGTTGGAATAACTAAATCTTTGATTTAGTTACCCCAACTTACTCATCTAGGGGTATAGGAAGATGAGTTTCCTTTAACAATAAAATATGATAATATATCTTAGATATATTATTTAGATAAGGAGTATTTTTATGGCAAATGATACTATAGTCAACCTTGCTGCAGAGGCAGGTAAAATTATGTTACAAAATGGCGGCGAAACCTATAGAGTTGAACAAACCATAGGAATGATTTGCCAAGCCTATAATATAAAAGATACACAGAGCTTTGTATCGCCTACAGCTATTATTACTTCAACAACCAGTGAAGATGGTAAAAATAGTACTATTATAAAAAGGATAACCGCTCGTTCAATTGACTTAAACAAGGTAGCAATGATTAATGATCTGTCAAGAAAGGTTCAAAATTCACCTCTTCCCTTTGAGGAATTTAAAACAGAACTTCATAGAATATCTAAATGTCCCAGCTACAGTAGATTTCTCAAAATGGCTTTTGCCGGTTTAACTACTGCTTCTTTTACCATCCTATTTGGTGGAGGTATTTTTGATTTTATTGTTGCATTTTTGGGTGGTATGATAATTAACAGAGTATGTGCACTGCTAGCAAGATTTAGAGTTAATGATTTCTTTATAAACATTATTGGTGGAACAATCGCAGGTCTTATCGGACTTTCAGCTTCTTCCTTAAGTCCAGTATTTCATGAAGATGTTATTATAATAGGTTCTATAATGCTTCTTGTTCCTGGACTAATTATCACTAATGCAATTCGAGATACTATAGCCGGCGATTTAATTTCTGGCCTTTCCCGTGGACTTGAGGCCATTGTAATTGCAGGTGCAATAGCAATTGGCACAGCCTTTAGTTTTAAACTCTGGATGTATATTGTATAGGAGGTCTAAGAATGATTTTACAAATTATATGTGCCTTTATTGCAACACTGGGCTTTGGAATATTATTTAATGTTCGAAATAAAAACTTATTTTTTGCCTCTTTAGGAGGTGCTCTTGGATGGCTTACTTATCTAGCTTCAATGAATATGAACAACTCTGTAATGATGTCTACTTTTATAGCATCACTTGTAATCAGTATATACGCAGAGATTTTTTCTAGAGTTTTAAAAAATCCAGTAACAATGTTTTTAATTTGCGCCCTTATTCCCCTTGCTCCGGGTAGTGGAATGTACTACACCATTCTAGCCGCTGTACAAGGCGATATTATCCAATCTTTAAATAAGGGAATTGAAACCTTATCTGTAGCTGGACTTATAGCTCTAGGCATTATAACAGTTTCAACCTTAAGCAGACTTATCCAAAGAATAAACTTTATAAGACATAACAAATTATCTAAAGTTACTAGATAAAAAATGCCAGACTCTTAATTGAGTTTGGCATTTTTATTTCTATTAGTTTTATTATTAAATATTAAGAATAAATATAATATATAAATATTAAAAGGAGGCTGCTTAATGTATTGTAAATACTGCGGCTGTGAAACTTCTGAAAATACTACCTTCTGTCACAAATGTGGAGCTTTTATTGAAATTCAAGAAAGTGGCAACCCCTTCAACTTTAATAACTTCTCTTCTGATAGAGTAACCTCTGATGACCTCCGACTATTTATTGGAATAGATAATTTACACTACTACATGAAAAAATGGCAGAAATATATAGATGATGAAAATTCTCTTTCTCCCTCGTGGAACTGGGCAGCTTTTCTCTTCGGTTTTCTATGGCTTGCATACAGAAAAATGTACTTCTTAGCTTTCCTCGGTATTCCTATAAACTTTATTTCTATATTAGTTGATTCCTCAACATTTGCATCAATTATTAACTGGTCTCTATGCTTTCTGCTGGCTCTTTTTGGCAATAAACTTTACTTTCACTATTCAAAAAATCAAGTAAAAAAAATTAAAGAGAAAAATTATGAGAATAAAGATTTAAAAAATAAAATACTTAACCGTGGTGGAACCAGTATTAAAGCATTAGCTGCCTATATCTTAACATGCTCTTTATTTGCATTTATCTTAATATCATTTTAAATATAAAAGCTGACCTTCTCTGGTCAGCTTTTATTTATCTTAATACTATAATCACTTATAAACTTGTTCACTATCATTGCAGCTATTATCGCTACAATTACACCAAATAATGAACCCAATATAACATCTGATGGATAATGAACAAACAAATAAAGTCTTGAGAATGCTATAAGAGCAGCCAAAATTAATGCTGCAACACCTTCCTTTTTATGATACATAAAAATAGCTGTTGCTCCTGCAAATGATGTAAAGGAATGCCCTGATGGAAAAGAATAATCCATAGGATTCTTAATTAAGAGCATTATACTTGAATCAATCCATGATGGCCTTGGTCTTTCAAAAATATTCTTTAAAATAATATTTCCCAAAATAAATGAAAATAGTAATGCTAATCCCATTGCAACTCCACACTTTCTATATTTTTTAGTAAATAAAAAAATTATAGCAATGGCAATCCATATTATTCCTGCATTACCTAGACTAGTGATAAAAACCATAATAGAATCTAATAAACTGCTATGGATATTTTGTATAGCATGTAAAATGGACATCTCCATTTCTTTTCACCTCTTTCTACTTCATAAAAGCCCTTATCCCCTGTTTAAACATACTCTGGTTATAGCATAAATATTCATAGATTTAAATACTTCTTAAAATTATAAATACTGAACATTACCTAGATTTAAACTATGTATAAAATTCATATGGCATTCTTAGGTAATTTTTCATCATTTTTTAAACATTACACTATTTTCAGCCTCTGATTTATCACATGTAAATATAATAATCTATAGGTAATAAACTCCATTACCACACTGGATAAATAACATCGGAAGCTGTTCTATACTCGACGTCACCATTTTCATATATATCAAATCCCCCTACTCTTGATGAATACTTGATACCTTCTTCTGTTGTCATTTCAAACACTGTATTATAACCGCCTTCTTTTCCAAAATAATTTGCAAGCTTACTTCTGTATATCCATCCATAGGTGTCTATATTTACCTTTTTCATTAATTCTCTTCCAACCTCTTTCCCATTCCAATCAAAAACAACCAGTTCCACCTTATCTGAATTTATATTAAAGTTCTTACTTATATCATTTTGTGGTGTTACCGTTATAGTCATTTCATTTTCCTCTGCATCCATCCAGTCTTTATCAGCACCCCAATGACTTTCAATGGCAAAAGCAAACATGTCATTAATATTTATTGGTTCCAATGATTGCTGCCTAATAGAAGTCTCTGTTTCAAGCAAAACTGTTATCCTTGCTTCATTATTTAATTTAGTCTCTAGCCTGGCATAATATTTCCCTGTTTCTAAAATTGATGCCTCTACCTTTTCAATTCCACTTGGAGTTTCTCCCTTAACAAAAACCTGTTCTCCTTCAAGAACTTCTTTAGGTTCAATATATATATCTATATACATCTTTTGATTTTCATAAATTGCCTTTGTAGATACATTGGCTAAAATACTTGTGGCTTCATTTATTTTATTTGTAAGCTCCTGCTGGATATTATTTATCTGATTGCTAATACTTAAGCTATCATTCTGCACTTTGCTTTCTAAGTATTCTATTCTGACAGCTAACTCTTCATTCTTCCTTTTTAATTCAGCTACTTTAATAAATTCAAAAATAAATAATACCGAAACAAATGTGCCTAAAACTATTTTCAATTTTTCAAATTTCCCCATCTTCCCCACCTACATTACTATTTATCATTATTTAAGAATAAAAGTTTATCTAATTCCTCTACAGTTTCAAGGTAATAATCACAGTTTTTCTTCATAAACTCTTTTATTAAAGGTGCACTCTTTTCCCAGCCAGCACAAGCAAAATCTACATTACATTTTTTAGCCATATCAAATCCAGGTTTTAAATCATCTACCATAAGAAGTTCCTCTGGCTTCAGATTAAACTCTCTCATTATTTCTTCTAATGGAAATGGATTTGGTTTTC
>JARKVD010000008.1 GCA_029851835.1 Clostridium sp.
GCATAATCCTTATTTTCCGCGCTCATTGGAATGCACATTGAGTCAATCCATCTGTTAGTTCCATTTTTAGGCGTTGCATAGGCTAAGTTTTCATTTTGATCCATTAAAGTTATGGCATCTCCAGAATACACAATGCCCATGGCAGCTTCCTCACCTAAAAGTCTATCTTTTCCATCATCATTAGCATAAGCTAAAACTAAGTCCTTTTGCTTGATTAATAAATCTCTTGCTTCATCAAGTTCTTTTTCATCAGTTGTATTAACTGAATATCCAAGCTTCATTAAAGCAATCCCAAAGGTATCCCTAACCGAATCAAGCATTAAAAGATTTTCCTTATATTTTTCGTCCCAAAGAATATCCCAGCTGTCAACCTCTTCATCTACCATGGTTGTGTTATATAGAATTCCAAAGGTACCCCAGAAATATGGCACGCTATACTCACTAGTTGGGTCATATACTGGATTTAAAAAATCCTCATCAATATTTTTATAATTTGGTATGTTATTATAATCAATTTTTTGAAGTAAGCCTTCATTAATCATCTTTGAAACCATATAATCCGATGGAACAATTAAATCATATTTAGATCCACCATTTCTAACCTTTTGATACATTATTTCATTAGTTTCAAAGGTTTCGTATACAACTTCAATCCCAGTTTCTTCCTCAAACTTATCTAACAAAGATTCGTCAATATAGTCCCCAACATTATATATATTTAAAACTTCCTTTGAAGTTTTACTCCCACAGCCTGTAAACAGTGCAGAGGACATAACCACTGAAGTGATTAAAGCTAAAATTCTTTTATTTATTTTCATTTTTGTCCCCTTTCACTACAGATTGTTTTCTATTTGCTAGTAAAAGCAATGATAAAACAGTAATAAACATTAATGTACTTAAAGCATTAATCTCAGGCTTAATTCCTCTCTTAGCCATTGAATATACTTCAATTGAAAGGTTTGTCACCCCGTTTCCAGTATTAAAGAAACTGATTATAAAGTCATCAATGGACATTGTAAATGCAATTAAAAATCCTGAAACTATACCTGACTTTATTTGAGGTATTACAACCTTCCATAGTGTATATAGTGGTTTTGCACCTAAATCCATTGCAGCATTTTCAATGTTATCAGGCATCTGCTTAAGCTTAGGCAGTACTGATAAAACTACATATGGAATGTTAAAAGTAATATGAGCTAAAAGCATAGTTGCAAATCCAAGATTCATATTAAAGAATATGAATAGAATCATAAGTCCTATTGCTGTAACTATATCCGGGTTTAAAACTGGCAAATAGTTTACATTTAGAAGAAAAGCCTTCTTTGCTCCCTTCATTTTGTTTATTCCAATAGCACTAATAGTTCCTATTACTGTTGCAATTGTTGCTGCAAGTACCGCTACTACAACGGTAGTTATAAGAGCAGAAATTATTCTTTCATTGTGGAATAACTGCTTATACCACTTTAAAGTAAAGCCGTTCCATCTTGCCATAGACTTTGAATCATTGAATGAAAACAGCGCTAGAGCAAAGATTGGTGCGTATAAAAATATAAATACTAAAATTAAATATATATTAGATGCCACTTTTTTAGCTTTTACCACATTACTCTACCTCCTTTTCCTCTACCTTCATCATCGTCATCTGAGAACTTAGATGTAAGAGCCATACAAATTAATATTAGAATCATCATCAATATGGAAACTGCTGAACCGAAATTCCAGTTACCCATAGTTGTGAACTGCTGTTCAATTAAGTTACCGATAAGCATCTGCTTTCCGCCTCCAAGAAGCTGTGAAATAACGAAAGTAGATACAGCTGGCATAAATACCATAGTTATCCCTGAAATAACTCCTGGCATACTTAACGGAAATACTATCTTAACAAAAGCTGTAAGTTTACCTGCCCCTAAATCATAGGCAGCATTTATTAAATCTTGATCCATCTTAGAAAGTGATGTATATACTGGCAATACCATGAATGGTAAAAAGTTATACACCATACCAAGAAGGATAGCAGAATTGGTATATAAAATATCTATAGGATTTAATCCTATCATAGTTAATAAGTTGTTGATTAAACCGTTTCTCCCTAGAATTGCAAGCCAAGCATAAGTTCTAAGAAGGAAGTTCATCCACATAGGAAGAATAAAAAGCATTATAAGAAGTCCTCTTTTATGCTCAGCTTTCTTCGCAATAATATAAGCAACAGGATATCCAATTAAAAGACAAAGCATTGTAGACTGCAATGCAAGCCATATAGATCTACCAAAAACTTTAACATAAATTGGATCCATTAATCTTCTAAAGTTGTCTAAAGAAAACTTAACACCTGAACCATCTGTAATAGTAAAAGCAAAATAAAAAATTAATAGAAGTGGTACAATTATAAAAATTGTACTCCAAAGTACATAGGGATAAGCTAACCAGGATCTTTCTTTTTTCATTCTACTCATCTCCTGACTTTTTCATAATATGAATATCTTCTGGATATATATCCATACCTATCTCTTCACCTATTGCTATATTCTTTGTAGTGTGAATTATGAAAGTCATATGCTTTTCTTTTACTTCTAATTCATAGTGAACACCCTTAAATACAGAAGATTTAACAACTCCAGTAAGATGTCCTTTTTCCTTAGAAACAATTTTCACGTCCTCAGGTCTTATTACTACATCTATATCTTCATTTTTACTAAAGCCTTTATCAACACATTCGAAGACTTTTCCACAGAACTCAACTTCATAGTCATCAAGCATTATTCCATCAGTGATGTTACTTTCACCAATGAACTTAGCCACGAATCTGTTCTTAGGTTCATTGTATATATCTTCTGGAGTACCCATCTGCTGAATAACCCCTTTATTCATAACAACTACAGTATCAGACATAGTTAATGCCTCTTCCTGATCGTGAGTAACAAAGATAAATGTAATTCCAAGCTGCTTTTGAATTCTCTTAAGCTCAATCTGCATTTCTTTTCTTAATTTTAGGTCAAGTGCTCCTAGCGGCTCATCAAGAAGTAAAACTCTTGGTTCATTTACTATGGCTCTTGCTATAGCAATTCTTTGCTGCTGTCCACCACTTAATGAATCTATTTTTCTTTTTTCAAAGCCTTCAAGATCCACAAGCTTTAAAACCCCTTTAACCTTTGAATCTATTTGATCCTTTGGTAACTTCTTTATCTTTAATCCAAAGGCAATATTTTCATACACATTCATATGTGGGAAAAGTGCATATTTCTGGAATACCGTATTGATTTGTCTCTTATATGGTGGCAAATCGTTAATTTTCTTATCTTCAAACAAAACTTGTCCTTCGTCACAGCTTTCAAATCCAGCTATAATTTTTAAAGTTGTAGTCTTTCCACAACCACTTGGTCCAAGGAATGTAACAAACTCATTCTTTTTTATATCTAAACTTAAATTATCCAAAACCTTAAGATCCTCAAAAGTCTTAGATATATTTTTAATCTCAATTATATTCTCAGTCAATATAAACACCTCTTTTTCTAAATAATAAATTCTATATACCTAATTGCAATGAATACTCTCCCACGTGTTCACTGTTTATTATTTGTAAACTCTAAGTGAATTTTCACTTAAAAAGACGGTGGTGTACTTACCCATATTACTGTTGCCTCAGTTTTCCCTGCATTCTCTATGTAGTGATTCGCCTTTGGCTTGAAATAAAAGCTTTCTCCCTTACGTATTCTATATACCTTATCTCCTAAATGAAGATTTATAATACCATGTAAAACTAGACCAAATTCCTCTCCCTCATGAGGCTCTTCCTCTTTGTATCTACCCTTTGGTTCTAGTATTAGCATAATAGGCTCCATTTCATTCTTTTGAGCATCAGGCACAAGCCATTTTAATCTATATTTTAATTCTTCATCTTCTGTTTCAAACATATCATCATCAGTAAACTTAACTCTTTCATTAACCTTTTCACTGAAAAACTCATTTAAGTTTGTACCTAGAATTTGAAGTATGTCCATCAAAGTAGCTATTGAAGGGGATGTAAGATCATTTTCAATTTGGGAGATAAATCCCTTAGATAATTCACATCTATTCGCAAGCTCCTCTTGTGTTAATTGCTTCTCAATTCTAAGCCTTTTTATCTTCTCGCCAATTTGCACAACTACACCTCCACCTTGTGTATTATATCTAAACTTTATGTTTATTTTTACTAAACAAGCAATATTATTTTATAGCTATCCATATAAAAAATCAATATATTTCTAAAAGTTTTTTGCAATTTTCACGATTTTTTTTATTGGTCCTAGCCTTGAATTTACCTAACTCTCATCAAAAATAGTTTATATTAAAATATCTCATGTTTAGTAATACTAAATTTTTACTCGAATTTCTACACTTCTTTATTTTTACTCTTTATTTAAATTTAAGTTTAATAATACTAAGGAAAATAAATACTATATTCTGTAATACTTGATATGACTAGTCTCACCTGACTATAAAATAAAAAAGCAGCAAAACCCTCTACGTTTTACTGCCTTTATTATAAATTATAAAATGAAAAATTGTGGTTGAAATTCCTTTGGAGTTTCCCAATATAAATTCAAAAGAATTCACAAAGAATTCTATCCATAATTCTTCATTCTTAATCCTTCATTTTATTCACTGCATTGCTCAATCTCTTCAATAAGCCTATCAAACTCTCTTACATCAACCCAATCATATAGGTTTATATTTTCTTTACTGTGGAAGGTATTAAAATCCTCTATAGCAACGTCTCTCTTTATTTTATCTTCTACTTCAACAGTAATAAACTCGTTATTGCAATCACATATATTTGTGATTTCGCCGAATTCAATTTCATCATCACCATAATAGAAAATAACGCCACTATCCGTAAGCCTATTAAATAAATCAATTAATCTTTCCTTAAGACTCTCCACTTTAATTCCTACCTTCTATTGATATGCTTTTTTTACTTCTGTAACTATATCTAACTGAATTCTCTATTTAAAATTTCGTAAATATCCTTTATAACCTGATCATCAATTGTTCTTTTCTGCCATATTTCTTGCTGTCTTACTCCTTGACCAATAAGCATATTCAATCCACCAACTACCTTCTTGCCAAGTGCTTCAGCCTTGCTCATTAGTACAGTCTTAGATGGATTATAAATCAAATCTATTATAGTATCATAATTACTGATAATCTCATCTTCTATAGGGCAAGCATCTTCATTTGGAAACATTCCAACTGGTGTAGCATTTATTAAAACATCACCACTGATGTCATAGAGCTGATCATAGCTAATTATTTCCAAATTTTCTTCTTTTATTCCTTTTGCATTTTCTGGTGTCCTACTTACAATATAAATTTTATTAACCTTGTTATCTTTTAAGTACTGGATTACAGCTTTTGTTACTCCACCATTTCCTAAAACTACTACTGTTTTGCCTTCTAAATCTACTTTATTTGTTTCTATCAAATAACCAAAACCAAAGTAGTCAGTATTATATCCATGAAGTTCATCACCATTTAAGGCAATAGTGTTTACTGCACCAATTCTTTCTGCCTCAAGTGAAATTACATCTAAATGTTCCATAATAATTGATTTGTATGGAATTGTTACACTTACACCTTTAATTTTTAAAAGCTTCATCGCCGAAACAAATTCATCAACTTTTTCTCTTGGAACTTCGAAAAGCCTGTATGCTCCCTCAACTCCAATTTCCTCAAATATCATATTATGTATTCTTGGAGATAAACTATGACCTAGTTTCTCGCCTAAAACTCCGTAAAATTCAACCATAAATAGTCCCCCTTCTCTATGCAATTTAGTTACTTAAGTCTCTTAATTACTTCTTTTTGAAGCTCCCTGCTAAGCTCCATAATGCCAATAAAAAATCTTCTTGCTAATATTTCATATCTATCATCTTTTAATCTATGTACATTGTTCGAAATAACTTGAGACTCTCGCTCACCATTATAAATTGGAAGGTTATTCTCAGCTTTGTACTCTGCCACCTTAACAGCTACATTCAATCTTCTTTCAAACAGCTCCATTAGCTGCTGGTCTATTTCATCAATCTCTTTCCTGCACTTTTCTAATTCATTCATAATTATTCACAACCTCTCTAAATTAACACATAATTCTTTAGGTTACTTCAATGAGTGCTAACCCTATAATTTTATAACACTCATTTAATCTTTAATTTCGATTTCTAATTAAAATTTAGAAATTGTTCCTTTATAATAATACCACTTATATTTTATATTTCTAGTTTGTTTATAGTAATTTAATTTTGTAAACCTTCTCGAATTTTACAAATATTTTATGGAAAAAGACATAATCATTTACCTAATATAGAGGATTCAATAATATAAGGCTATTTGAAATCTTTTCATCAAACAGCCTTTAAATTATATTTAATTTATCTTAGATAATATCTTAGCTTTAAGGTTCACAGCTGCTTTAGTAATCCAACTTCTACTTTCTTCTTCTATACGTCTTCTCTCAGCTTCTTCTTTTTCTAACTTCTCTTGATATTGATGAATTGCTAAAGCAAAGATAGGTTCAAGAAGGTTCTTTGTATCTTCATATCCCGTATCAATCCTTTTATTTTTTGCTTCTTCATCAAGATTTAATAACCCTTCTAAAACCTTGTTTTCCATCTCAGATGGAACAATAGAAATTATTTTTGCCTTTGGAAATTGGTTTCTTTCAATCTTCACTTCTTTTGATAAGAGCACCGTAATTATAATATCGCATTTTTCATCATAAAGTGGCTTGATTGGCGTGTTGTCAACTAGCCCACCGTCTAGATACTTTTTTCCTAAAACCTCTGCACTTGCATAAATCATTGGTAATGATGATGATGCTAGAATCATATCCCTAGCTGTTTCCTCATCATAATCATTAATCTTAAAATACTCTGCCTTAAACTCTGTAATTTCAGTACACGCCACATAACAACTTATTCCTGTAGAATTTAGCTTTTCAAGATTCATATACTTACTTATCATCTCTATTGCTCCATCCCTTGGTACATCACCTTGCTCTAAAAGCCTTGGCATATGTTTTCTAACTGCCTCTAAGGTTTTGCTGCCTATTGCCAATGTAACCCCTTTTTTTATTAGCTCTTTATTATTTATTGGAAGAAGCTTTGCTAAGGTTACTTCCCTCCACATATTTAGCGCTTCCTCATAATCATTTTGAGCAAAAAGCATAGCATTCATAGCACCTATTGATGCACCAGACACTGCTGTAATATACTTATCTATTCCTAATTCCTTAATAGCCTTCCAAACGCCAAGCTCATAGGCACCTTTGCCTCCTCCGCCTGATAACACTAAACCCACTTTCATCTTTTAATGTTCCCCCTTAAAACTCACTTGCTGTTATATTAACTTATATATTCTCTTCAATAAATTTTGAAACTACTCTCTCATATATCTTTTTATCTCTGCTATAACAAGTATTATGCATTCCATCTTTAACAATATATATTCCTTTGTGATCTTTTTTTGCATTATACATATCTATGCACATTCTACATGGAACTAGTTCATCCCTATCTCCATGAATAAACAGAATTGGTATACTACTGTTTTTAACTATATTAATCGGACGTACATCCTTTATCTTAAAACCACATTTACCCTTTACTTTTTGATAAGTAAGTTGATAAAAAGGGAAAATAGGTATCTTATGTTTGTGAAGTTTACTTTTTAAAAGTTCTTCTGCATCAGAATATCCTGCTTCAGCAATAATAAATTTGACCTTTCCTTGTCCCTTAACAGAATATAAAAGGGCTGTAGCTGCACCCATAGAATGTCCATGTATTCCTATAATGCAATGATCTCCTAATTTTTCTTTCATCAGATTTACCCATATCTCTAAATCATTAACCTCAAAGTTGCCATAGGTAGTATACTTACCTTCACTTTCTCCATGGCTCCTTTGATCCACCAACAGAATATTAAAGCCCTTCGCCTTGAAAAAATCTATATATTGACAAGATCTGCGATGATCTACACTATAGCCATGAAGAATTATAATCACTGAACCACTGTCCTTATCACAACTTAAATAATGTGCTACAAGCTTAAAACCTTCATCACTTTTTACAGTTATTTTTTCAAACTTCTGCTTATGATAATGAGCTCTATCATAAATTTTTGTATACTCCATAAGCCTGAAAATCTCATCATTTGAGCGTTTTTTTTCTAAAACAGCATAACCAAACATTATATCTCTAGCTTTTATTAAAAATATTATAAACAATATTACAATTAATGTAAACAAAAGCACTCTAAAATTCACCTCTCATATTAATTTCAAAGGAGTAAGTTCGAATACCTATGAATCATCAATTCAGATTCTCACTTATATAAAAAAGCCTGTATCTAATACAAGCTTTTTATTTTCTTAGAGTTAGTAATGCCCTATTTATTTAAATTGTAATTATATATTATCTCGTAAATACGAGATTTTTTTCTGTGCTCAGCTCTTCATTAAACACATATCCATCCTCTTTGAATTTCTTTACGCCTTCAATTGAATCAATTGCATTTTTCATTATATACGAAGCCATGGTACCTCTTGCTTTCTTAGCATAAGTTCCAACAATTTTAAACTGCCCATTCCTATTCTCTTTAAATTCAATATCAAATATCTCTACATCATTTAATTTAGTTCTATCTATAGTTTTTGAGTACTCTACGGATGCTAAATTTAAGATAATTTTTCTCTCATGCTCATTTACATCACCTAAAATATTATTAGTTATTTTCTCTGTCCAATAAGAATATAAGTCTTTATTACTAGAATTACTAAGTTTTGTTGCCATCTCAAGTCTATATTCTTTTATTTTATCTAGTGGCTTTAATACTCCATATAAACCTGATAAAATTCTAAGATGTTTTTGAGCGAATTCCACCTGCTCTTCAGAGTATTCAAAAGGATTCATTGATTTATACACATCTCCACTAAAACTAAAAAGTGCTTCTTTACTAATAACATATTCATTATGGAAATTCATATATCTATCATAATTCACTTCAGCAAGTTTATCACTGATCTTCATCAGCTTCATTAACTCCTCTTTACTATAGCCTTTTAATATTTCCACTAATTCTGTAGCTTCACCTGAGAACACTGGTTCTGTTCCTTGCTTTACTACATATTCTCTTTGCATATCTATTGATTTAGTTGACGATATTATCGTGATCATATTTTTCTCCCTCTATTCCTTAAGTCTACCTCCAAATATATGATTTGGCTAAGGCAAACTTATTCATTCAAATGCATATGAGAATGAGTTTACTTAATAACAATCCCCATAATCCTTGATAGTGATAATGCCTGCATAGGCGTAACTATAATTCCATATAAATCTCGTACTTCTCCAATTAATCCCTCAATATCACATAATGTAAAATCCATTCCCTTTACCCCAGCCTTTGAAATATCAAAGCTTCTCATGGTTACATCTTTAAATTCTACCCCTGAAAGTTTACAGGCTTCAATACTTCCATTATTGAGAGTACTGTCCTTCACCTCTACATTCTTTAAAGTTGAAAAAGCGAAGTTTGCATAATCACCATTACAACCATCTATGGTTATATTTTGAAGAGTACTGTCAGCTAAATTTATCCCAACTAGCTTGCAGTTTCTAAATTCCACTCTATGAATTATTCCATTGCTAAAATCAGCATTCGATAAATCACAGTTTTCAAATATAACATCTGTTAAGTCTATATGTCTAAGCTTTGAACTAGTAAAATTCACATTTCTAAATATACACTGTGAAAATTCTACATGCTCAGCTATCTGCTCATAAATATCACAGCTATCAAAAATTTTTTCTTCATATAACTCTTCATCCTCTAAATTTCTATCTAAAATATCTATAACTTCTAAATCCTCTGATATCCTCGGTTTTAATACCTTGTTTATTACTTTTTTACCCATAATTAATTTACAGCTGCTTTCCTGCTGCTTTCCTCCACTATCAAATTTATATGAAACTCCACTTCACTTTCTTCAGTGGAGTAAGTTCTACTTTTCCAAATCATAGATTTGGAGTATCCTTCTGGAGCCTCACTCAAGTAAATTATATAATAGTAGCTACAAATATAAAACCTCTTATGTAAAATCTACAATAATATAATAAAAATCCACCGGCTTAGCCGGTGGTTTTGCATTATCGGGCGTAGCCCTGTTCTACTAGCAACGCCTAAAGGGCGTACATTAGGTCTGGCACTTGCGATTATTTTACTTGCCACCCGTGA
>JARKVD010000013.1 GCA_029851835.1 Clostridium sp.
GTTTCCTTCATACCTTCTTTTCCAATATATCCAACACAGCTAATAGTATCTTCAGCTTCACCCTGAAGGATACCTTCGTATGCTCCATAGGTTTTTCCATTCATGGCAAGATAATGAGCCATCATAGCTGCATCTAAGCTTGAGGCAATTTTAGCTGCACATGAAACCTTAGCTCCGTCACAAATTATACCTGAAATATTAGCTAAAGTATTAACTATTGTCTTCTTAATCTGTTCTAAATCTCCACCATCTATATAGGTTATAGCTGCTCCACTAGCACAAGATGCTGAAACAGCTCCACAGAATGCAGAAAGCTTTCCGATGAACTCCTTTTGATATATAGTTAATAAATTAGAAAATGCTAATGTACGATATAACTTTTCACCTGTTATACCATTTTCTCTTGCATAAACTACTACTGGTACTGAAGATGCTATTCCTTGATTTCCACTTCCTGAGTTGATTACAACAGGAAGGTCACAGCCACCCATTCTAGCTTCTGAAGCTGCTGATGCACAAGCCTTCATCTTAGTAACAACTCCTTCTGGATATGATTCCATAAGAATTTTTCCAATTCCTAAACCATAATCACCCTTCATACCAACCTGTGATATATCCATATTACATTTTATCTGATTATCAAATAACTCTTTGATATCTTCTAGGGGTACATTATCTGCAAAATCCTTTATTCCTACAAGACTAAGCATACTTCTGTCTTGAAGGTTTTGACTCCATTTTTCATTCTCAACTTCCCATAAAAGAAGCTCACCATTTTTTTCAATTCGAGTTATATTTGTATGAGAATATTTTATCTCTACTAAAGCATGTTCTTCGCCCTTAAAGACCTCAACCACTATATGAAGCGGTACTGTAGTATCTAAAAATTCAACAGTACAAATTCCAGCCTTTAAGAATTCCTTTGTTCTCTTTATGCCTTCCTCATCTACATCTGCAAGAACTTCCATCTTTTTATCAGCATTTCCTGCAACAACTCCAACCATAACTCCTGCTTCAATTCCTGTTAAATCTCCTGAATTAGGAATAGTAACACATCTAGCATTTTTAATTATATTTCCACTACATTTTGCAATAACTTTATCTGGAAGCTCACCTAAAACCATTCGAGCCTTTGCTCCTGCATAAGCAATAGCAATTGGTTCAGTACATCCCATTGCTGGAACCAATTCTTCCTTTAAAATATTTAGATATGCATCTTTTAAATTTAAATTCATCTCATTTTCCTCCAATGATTATACATAATCTAACACTCCACCAACAAATAATATAAAAACACCTACAATTAAAATTACCATTGAAAAATTAATAACTTTAAATTGTCTACGCCACCCTTCTTTATCAGATAGGGCTCGTCGTCCATCCCTTTTTAAAAATAGAGCGGCAACTACAATTAAAAGAGATGAACCGATGATAAACAAACCTTGTTGGCTAACTCTTAGCGCTTCTGAAATTTTGCCGCCTTTAATACATAAGCCAATAATACCAAAAACTATAGCAATAACGCCACTAATTCCTAATGCAATTAACAAAGATTTTATTATATCCTTCACGTAATTCTTTAATGTATTCATGTATTTGTCTTCCTTCTCTCTTAAGTAAATGCTGTTATGTAAATCTATTTATTGAATTTATGACATGCAACAAAGTGGTTTGGTTCTATTTCCCTTAGAGTTGGGCATTCCTTACCGCAAATATCCATAGCATACTTACAGCGACCTTTAAATCTGCAGCCTGGAGCTGGATTTATTGGACTTGGAACATCTCCTTCAAGTTTAATTTTATTTTTTTCTCTTTCAAGTTCAATCTTTGGATCTGGAATTGGAATAGCTGATAATAAGGCTTGAGTATATGGATGCATTGGTTTATCATATAGCTCTTCTGAAGTTGTAAGTTCTACCATTGTACCAAGATACATTACTGCAACTCTGTCTGAAATATGTTTTACCATTGATAAATCATGAGCTACGAATAAATAAGTTAATCCAAATTCCTTTTGAAGTTTTATAAGAAGATTTACTATCTGTGCTTGGATTGAAACATCTAGTGCTGAAATAGGCTCGTCCAAAACTAAAAATTTTGGCTCTACAGCTAAAGCTCTAGCAATTCCAATCCTCTGTCTTTGACCACCTGAAAATTCGTGTACGAATCTACTTGCGTGCTCTTTATTTAATCCAACTAATTGCAAATAGTGATATATCTTCTCTGTTCTTTCTTTTTTGTTTTTAGCAAGTCCATGAATATCGATTCCTTCTGCAATTATATCCGCAACGGTCATCCTTGGATTAAGTGATGCGTACGGGTCTTGGAAAATCATTTGAACATCTTTTTTAAAGTTCTTTTTATCTTTTCCTGTTATAGTGTGTACGTCTTTACCTCTGTAAAATACTTGTCCTTCAGTTTTATTGTACAAACCAATAGCTGTTCTTCCACAAGTAGTTTTACCACAGCCTGATTCTCCAACAAGTCCTAAAGTTTCACCTTCATGTATTTTAAAGGATACGTCATCTACAGCTTTTAAAACTGCATTTTTATTGATATCAAAATATTTTTTTAAGTTTTTAACTTCTAATACAACTTCTCGATTACTCATTGCCATTACCTCCATAACCAAATGGATTTGGTTCTTTAGCTGCATATGGATGGTGCAGCCAACAAGCAGCAACGTGTCCATCCCCAAAATCAGTATACTCTGGTGCCTTTTCGCAACAAATTTCCATACAATACTTACATCTTGTGCTGAAAGGACAACCTTTTGGTGGTGCAATTAGATCTGGTGGTGTTCCTTCAATAGATGCTAATTCCTGCTTATTTTTTAAATCAAGCCTAGGAACTGCATTTAATAAAGCTAATGTATATGGATGCTTAGGATTATAGAAAATATCATCACAGTTACCTTTTTCAACAATATTTCCTGAATACATTACCACAATTCTCTTAGCTACATTTGCAACTACTCCAAGGTCGTGAGTAATTAATATAACTGATGTATTAAGCTCTTTTTGAAGCTTTTTAATTAAGTCCATTATCTGAGCTTGTATAGTAACATCAAGAGCAGTTGTAGGCTCATCAGCAATTAACAACTTAGGGTCACATGCAAAGGCTATTGCAATCATAACCCTTTGACGCATTCCTCCTGAAAATTCATGAGGATACTGTTTAACCCTTGCCTCCGGATTAGGAATTCCAACTAAACGAAGCATATTTACAGCTTCTTTTAGCGCCTCAGACTTAGACATATTTTTATGCATAATTAAGTTCTCTGCAATCTGCTTACCTACAGTCATAGTAGGGTTCAACGCTGCAAGAGCATCTTGGAATATAATTGCACTCTCACCGCCGCGATACTCGCTCCACTCTTTCTTTGAGAAGTTCAAAATATTTTGACCTCTATATAATATTTCGCTTCCTTCTTTAATTTCTCCTGCTGGCTTTTTTATAAGTCCCATAATAGATTTTGCAGTAACTGATTTACCACAGCCTGATTCTCCTACTATAGCTAAAGCTTCTCCTTCTTCAACATCAAAGGTTACGCCCCTAACTGACTGAACTTCTCCAGCATATGTGTGATATGAAACACGTAGATTATTTACTTCTAATAATTTACCCATCTTTTAAACTCCTCCTATTGACGTAGTCTTGGATCTAAGGCGTCTCTTAAGCCATCCCCTAGTAAGTTAAATGCCAACACAATTAGACATAATATCAATGCTGGGAAGAATAACTGATATGGATAGAATTCCATAGTAGCTTGCCCTGCTGAAATAAGCACACCTAAACTAGTATCTGGTGGTTGAAGACCTATTCCAAGGAAGCCTAAACCAGCCTCTGTAAATATATATCCTGGAATACTTGACGCAACATTAAGAATTAATATACTTAATGTATTAGGTATAAGGTGTTTTATTATTATTCTTGAAGGACTTGCTCCAAGGGTTTCAGCAGCCATAACATATTCTGATTCTCTAAGCTGCATTATTTGTCCTCTCATCTGCCTTGCAGTTCCGCACCATGATGTTATACACATAGCAACAAGTAATGCCCACATACTATTTCCTAGAACCATCATTATTATAATAGTTATTAAAAGTGATGGCATTGATGTAACAACTTCTATGATTCTCATCATAATATCATCAACCCAACCACCAAAGTAAGCCATAATACCACCATAAGCACATCCAATTACTATTTGAATTCCAGTACATGCTATGGCAACTAAAATAGATGCTCTAGCCCCTAACCATACTCTTGAGAATATATCTCTTCCTAGGCTATCACTCCCAAACCAGAATTCTGAACAAGGGCCTAGATTTTTCTTCTTTGCTACTATAGTTACGAGGTCATATCCTCTAATATATGGTCCTACAATAATCATTATTGTAAATATAATTAAAGCTACTAAAGAAACCATTGCAACTGGATTCTTTTTAAGTCTTCTCCATGCATCTTGCCAATAGGTTACCGTTGGTCTTACAATGGCATCTGATTTACAATAGTCACATCCTATATTTTTGAAACTTTTTACATTTAATTCTTCCATATTTACCTCCCTCTAGCGCTTTCCGCCACGAATACGTATTCTTGGGTCAACAACTGTATATAAAATATCTGTTAAGAATACAACTACAATATAAATGGCAGCTATAATTACAGTTTGTCCCAAAATAATAGGCAAATCACGTCCTGTTACTGCATTTACATAATAAAGTCCTATTCCAGGTATAGAGTATATTTTCTCTATAAAGAATGATCCTGTAATACACATTGCTACTGTCATAGGTAAATTCGTAATAATAGGAATGAAAGAGTTTCTTATGACGTGTTTTCCAATAACTTTTCCTCTTGATAACCCCTTTGATTCTGCTGTTAAAATATAATCTTGATTCATTACGTCTAGCATAGATGTCTTAAGAAGTCTTGCGTAAGATGCAACATATGCAAAGCATCCTGTTAAGGTTGGTAATACTGTATATTCCCAACCACCAAACCATAAATCAGCCCCTTTAGGCCATCCAATTACAGGGAACCATCCTAGTTGTCCTGCAAATACCTTTTGTAATAATAATCCGAATACTAAGTGTGGTATGGATATAAGCAAAATTGATAAAGTTACTACTGTATAATCCACAGCACTTCCTTTTTTCATGGCGGCTATTACTCCTAAAAGTAATCCTAAACTCACCCCTAAAATCATCTGCTGAATACCCAATCTCGCCGATGCTGGAAGCTTATCCTTTATAATTTGTTGAACTGTTTGTCCTGGGAAAACAATAGATTCACCAAAGTCACCTTTAGCTAATCCCTTCATAGTTATCACATATCTCTCCATAACAGGTTTGTCTAGTCCATACTTTTCATAAAGATTAGCCTTAATCTGTTCTGGAAGCTTATCAGTTCTATCTGTTAATGCATCTCCTGGAACTGCTGCTAATAAGAAGAATGTTGCCGTTGCAATGATAAATAAGGAAAATATCATTTCTAAAAATCTTCTAATAGTATACTTTACCATACCCTTTTATTTCCTCCTTTTATAGTTTGGTTATTTAATATGTAACTCCTCTTCATATTCATTCTGTGGAGTTCTCGAAGAGTAAGTTCGATTAACTAAATCAGAGACTTAGAACCTCACTTAACTTAATGTTTCCAAATGAAAGATTTGGACATTCACTTATGTACTTATATAAAAATAGGAGGAGTAAGACTACTCCCCCTACCACCTTAATTTACTTATTTTGCTGAAATATATGCTCTACTAAACTCAAGTGATGGTCCAAATAATGGTGTGCTTAAATTTTGTACATGATTTTGTACAAATCTTTGTGAATCTTGATAATATATTGGTGCAACACCAGCTTCTTCAGCTACTAATATTTCCTCAAGTTCTTTATAAATTTCTATACGCTTAGCATCATCAACTTCACCAGCTAATTCTTCAAAAAGCTTATCAAATTTTTCACTTTTATATCCACCGAAGAATTTAGCATATCCACTACCTGTTAACCATAAATCCATAAATGTCATAGGGTCACTGTAGTCACCATGCCATCCATTTGCAAGGATGTCATATCTGTTTTCATTTCTTTCAGTTACGAATAAGCTTGAATCAGCTAGGATATTCATATTAATTTTAATTCCTAGCTTATCCTGCCATGATTGCATATAGTATTCAAGTACATTTTTAGCAACAGTATTATTCGCAGTAGCAATATAAGTTAATTCTATTTCACTTAACTCTTTATCTACTCCTAATTCTTTTAATCCTTCTTTAAATAACTCTTGAAGTTTTTCTGGACTGTTATATTTTTCAACTAATGGTGCTAATGGCTCATCTTTAACTTCATCTCTATACTCTAAATCACCAACTTGAATTCCTGGTGGAATTAAGCCATTTGCTGGAGTATATCTTCCGTAAATTAAATCAACGAACTCTTGTCTATCTATAGATAAAGATAAAGCTAAACGAATCTTAGCATTGTTCATTAATCCAGATTGTCCACCTGTGTGTTGGTTAAATCCGATAAATGTCATTCCTGGGTATTTTCCAGTTATAAATTGACACTTACCTTCTTCAGCCATTTTTACCCACTTATCAGCATACTCTGCTTCACCAACAACAACATCTAATTCTTTAGATTCAAATAATAATGATCTTGTAGCTGTTTCATCAACTGTCTTCATATTTACTTCAGTTAAGTGTACATTTTCAGCATCCCAGTAATTTTCATTTTTAACTAATGTCATGCTATTTTCTTTAACCCACTCTTTAATAGTGAATGGTCCATTATAAACTTGTACCTTATCATCAGTTGCCCAAGTCTCGCCACCTGCTTCAATTACATCAAGACGAACTGGGTAGAAGCAAACGTTAGTTAACTTCTTCAAGAAATATGGAGTCACTTGCTCTAATGTAATCTCTAAAGTCTTTTCATCTATCGCTTTAACACCAACTTCTTCTGCTCCTACTTCTCCATTGAAGTAAGCTTCTCCATTTTTAATGTCATATCCCATAAATGAATACGAGAATGCTTCTTCTGGATTTAACAATCTTAAGAATGAATCTACATAATGCTGAGCTGTAACTGGTTGTCCATCTGACCAGTTGTGGTCTCTTAACTTAAATGTATAAACTAACTTATCATCTGAAACAGTACAATCTTCTGCTCCAGCTTTTTCAATCTTATCATTTCCATTTTCATCTGTATAAGTTCTAAATAAACCTTCCTGAACTTGAGATAAAACTTGGAATTCACTTGCATTTCTTACATCATTAACGTCTAATGTCGTTGGTTCGTCAAATAGTAAGTTAAGTACTTGCTCCCCAGCCATCTCTGTTGATGCTGTCCCCTTATCCCCAGTATTTTCTGAGCCCTGTGAACTATCATCTTTTTTACCGCAACCAGCTAAAACACTAGTTACCATTACGGCAGATAAAATTACAGCTAGCAATTTCTTAATTTTCATAATTTTCCCCCTTTTCTTTGCCTAAAATATAAATTTTTAAATATATTTTCTTAAAACGTAAATATATTACAAAGATATAATAAAATTGTACCACCCCATTTTTTTTAGGTCAATAATTTTTTATCATAATAATAAATTATTATCTAAATTATCTAAATTTTTTATAATTTGACTCATTTTTGTTTGAAACCTCCATATCTCCGTGTTATAATATGTAAAAAATACTTGTTTTTTTCTTAAAGCGTGTTGTAATATTTTATAATTTAGATTTCTTACTGGAGGTACTAATGAGAGATATAATGGAACACTACGAAAAACTTGTACACTTCCTAGGTAATGTGCTTAGCCCTAATTGTGAGATAGCATTACTTGATTTAAGAGATAATAAACACTGTATAACTGCTATCGCTAATGGTCACATAAGTGGTAGAACCGTTGGTGCCCCTATAACCAATTTAGCACTTCAAGTAATAAGCACTAACGCTTGGAAAGAAACAGATAGCAAATGTAACTACCTTGGTTTAACCAAAGATAATAATCATTTACGCTCTTCCAGCTATTTTATTAAAGATAATAATGAGCTAATTGGTATGCTGTGCATAAATATAGATGTTACTCCTTATGAACAGCTTAGTAAATCAATTCTGCAAATGGCATGTTCAAATTATGTTGAGACACCATTGCAACTTATAGATTCCTTAAACTTGAATCATGAAAAATTCACCAACACACTCTCTGATACAATTGATACTGTATTTAAGGAAAATGTTGATTTATCTATAATTCCAATTGGCAGACTTACTCAAAATGAGAAAATTGCTATGGTTGGAAAGCTTTATGAAAATGGTGTATTCCACATAAAAGGAGCGGTTGCTAACGTGGCTGAACGTCTACATTGTTCCGAAGCCACTATTTATCGTTACTTAAATAAAATTACAAAAGAACATAACTCATAAATAAAAGCCATGGTTTTCACCATGGCTTACTCTTTTTATTATTTTATACCTTTTGCTCTTAACTTCTCTAACATATCAGCAGTCATTTTTGCTAAATCATATTCAGCTTTAAAGCCCCATTCTTCTTTCGCTGCAGTTGGGTCTATTGAATCTGGCCAAGTATTAGCAATTCCTTGTCTTACAGGGTCTACGTCATAGCTTAACTCAAATTCTGGAATGTGCTTCTTAATTTCAGCAGCAATTTCTTCTGGTTCAAAGCTCATAGCCGTTATATTGAATGCATTTCTATGCTTTAACTTGCTTGGATCAGCTTCCATTAAAGTTATAATTGCATTTATAGCATCAGGCATATACATCATATCCATATATGTACCTTTCCCTATGAATGAAGTGTATTTACCTGTTTTTAATGCTTCATAATATATATCTACAGCATAATCTGTAGTTCCTCCACCTGGAAGTGCTTCATAAGAAATAAGTCCTGGGAATCTTACCCCCCTTGTATCAACACCAAACTTAGTGTGGTAATAATCACATAATAACTCTCCTGAAACCTTAGTTACACCATACATTGTTTTTGGTCTTTGTATAGTGTCTTGTGGTGTATTTACTTTTGGAGTATCTGGTCCAAAAGCACCTATTGAGCTTGGAGTGAAGAATTTGCATCCTAATTCTCTGGCAGTCTCAAGAGCATTTACTAATCCCCCCATATTTATTGTCCATGCTAATTGAGGTTTAGCTTCAGCTACAGCTGATAAAAGGGCAGCTAAGTGGATGATAGTATCAACCTCATATTTTTTTGCAATTTCTAAGAAGTTTTCCTGGCTTGTAACGTCCAAAATTTCAAAAATTCCATTTTCAACAATTGGATTTCCTTCTGGCTTTCTTATATCTGTAGCCACAACGTTTTCAACTCCATATAGAGTTCTTAATTTTGTAACTAACTCTGTTCCAATTTGACCTAAACATCCGGTAACTAAAATCTTCTTCATAAAAAATTCCCCCACTTAAGTATTAACGCTTGTATTATTTTTATATAATACACAAAAATTCTAACCAAACCAATAGGTAAGACTCAGAAAATATAATTTACCGAGTCTTACTAAAATAAACTTACAAATCTATGATTTGTCTAATATAATCTCATTACTTTATTAAGCCCATTTCTCTTCCAACTTTAGCATACTTAGCTATAGCTTCATCCAACATTTCTCTTGTATGTGCTGCTGAAGGCATATTTCTAACTCTCGCAGTTCCAAGTGGTACTGTTGGGAATACTATGGCTTTAGCATAGACGCCTTCTTCATATAATCTCTTACTGAACTCTTGTGCTTTAGCAGCATCTCCAATTATACATGGAGTGATTGGAGTCTCACTATGTCCAATATCAAAGCCTAAGTTTTTCAATTCAGCTTTTAAATAATTTCCATTTTCCCACAACTTATCATGAAGCTCAGTGCTTTCAGTTAATATATTTATAGCTTCAATACAAGCCCCCGCTGAAGCAGGTGTTAATGAAGTAGAGAATAGGAATGGTCTTCCTCTAACCTTTAACCAATCTATCAAATCTTTAGAACCAGCTACATATCCTCCAACTACACCAATAGCCTTAGATAATGTACCTATTTGGAAATCTATCTTATGAGATAATCCAAAGTGATGAACTGTTCCTGCACCTTTTCCAAGCACTCCAGAACCATGGGCGTCATCAACATAAGTTATTAAATCAAATTCCTCTGCAATCTCTACAATTTCAGGTAGTTTTGCAATATCTCCATCCATTGAGAATACACCATCAGTAATAACCATTATTTTTCCATACAAGCCTGATTCAACAGCTTCTCTTGCCTTAGCTCTTAAATCTTCCATATCAGCATGCTCAAATCTTATGATTTTTGCTCCTGATAATCTGCAACCATCGATTATTGATGCATGGTTTAAAGCATCAGAAAGGATCGCATCACCTTTTCCCATTACTGCTGATATTGCAGCCATGTTGCAGTTAAATCCAGATTGAAAAGCTATGGCAGCTTCAGTATGTTTAAATGCTGCAAGTTTTTCTTCTAGTTTAATGTGTATATCTAATGTACCATTTATTGTTCTAACTGCTCCTGCTCCAACTCCATACTTCTCTGTAGCAGCAAGTCCTGCTTCGATCATTCTTTTATTAGTAGCAAGGCCTAAATAGTTATTTGAAGATAAGTTTACAAGTTTCTTTCCTTCGATTTCAATAACTGGTCCATTCTGTCCAGTAATTGTGTTTATCTCGTTGTATAAACCTTTACTTTTAAGATCGTTTAAACCTTCCTTAAGAAACTTTTCTAATGATTTACTTCCCATATGATCCCCTCCACAATAGTATTCTAAAGAAACTCATTCTCATATTCATTAAAATGAGAATTCTAAAAGTAAGTTAGATTAACAAAATCAAAGACTTTACTAATCTAAACTTCAGAAAAAATTATATTGAATAACATAATTATCAACTCAAGTATATTTATACCCTAAAATAACATATTTTTCAATACATCTATATTGTTTATGATTACATCTATATTGCTTATTTATAAACTCCACGATAATTTTCAGGTAAAAGATCAGCTATCCCCTTCATAATTTCAAACATAGCTCTATCATTATATGCATTCTTATCTTCATCTTTTTCCTTAACAGGAACCTGCATTGGCTTACCGATTTTAACCACAACATTAGAAGAATTAAAGGTTTCGCCTCCCATGTCACTATCATTTATTGGCATAAACACCTCACTACCTGTAATTCCAATAGGTACTATAGTAGCCTTAGCAAGTCTCGCAATTAGAAGCAATCCCTTTTTAGCCTCTATCATGGCACCAGTTCTGCTCCTTGTACCCTCTGGAAACATCATAATGTTTTCTCCTGCCTTAAGTTTTTGAACTATTTTGCTTATGGCTTCCTTGTCTGCTGAATTAGGCTTTATTGATATAGTTTTTACATAACTAATTCCATTTTTAGTGAATGCATTATCTGAAAGCTTGACTCCAGCAATAAATGTAGGGTCATTTTCCTTTAAGATTTCATTAAGTATTAATCCATCTGAATTACTTAGATGATTACATATAAATATTGTTGAGCCATTAACTTCCTTTAAGTTTTCTGCTCCCTCAATCTTTAAATTAGCATGTTTTTTAATCATTTGCTTTACATATTGTCTCGATATCTTTGATGAAACCCCTTGTGGAAGCTTCTCTAAAATTTTTATTAATGTTTTATTATTCATTATAAATCGTCCCTTCAAACTAAGACTTTTATTTCGAGTTATTAAATAATCTCTCATAATATTCTTTTATGTATGGCGATGTGATTTTTTTTATTATGTCATCATTATCCTTCTTATATTTAAAATAATAGTTAATAAGTCCGTTTCTTATTAAAATATTTTTTCCTCTCCAGCCACAGGAATGATTTTTATACTTTTCTTTAAATTCAGCATTATTTAATGTTATAAGCTCATTTAAGTCCACTTTATTCATATAGCTTTTAGGTTCAAATTCCTTTATCGGCGAAATCATTATATGATTATTATGAGGACAAAATTTTTGACACTCATCACACCCAAAAATTCTTCCTTTAATTAATGTTATCTCATCATTTTCAAGTTCTTTTTTTTGAGTTAAATAAGCTGCACATCGCTTAGAATTAAAATTTTTTCCATCTTTAATTATAACACTTGTAGGACATTTTTCCATACATATATTGCATCCAAAACAATTATTATAATTAGGCTTATCTGGCTCTAACTCTAAGTCTGTGATAATTTCACCTAAAAATACATAGGAGCCATACTTATGAGTAATTAAAGTATTATTCTTACCAATAAATCCTATACCACATAAGGTCGCAATATATCTTTCTGGCATTGGATTACTGTCTACAAAAGGAATACCTGTACCTCCAAGTTCTTTAATAAAGTCACATATTTTAGTCAAATATGCCATTACAACATTATGATAATCTGATCCCTTGGTATATATAGAAAATTGATTTGCACCCTCACTATATTCAAAATAATAAGGAAAAGCTAATGATATTATAGTTTTTCCGTTCTCCATCAACAGCCTTGGATTAATCTTTTTCTCTATATCTTTCTCTTCAAACTCATTAAACAAATTGTTTTCTTTACGATATTCAAACCACGGTCTTAACTCTTCAAAACTTCTACACTGAGTAAAACCTATAGTGTCTAAAGAAAGCTCATTAGCAAATTTAATAATTGCCTGTTTTTTATTCATCTTTGTTCTTCATCCTTTTATTATTTGATCATTATTTTACATTTAAAATATAATCACTTACAGATATTCCTGCTTTTCTCCCTTGCCACATAACATTTTCTACTGAGTTATATCCATCTATAACAGTGCCACAAGCAAACACACCGCTCATTGTAGTTTCCATTTTTTCATTTACTAATGCTCCATCATCTTCATCATTTAGTTCTATACCTAATCCTTCTAGTAGCTTAATATCTGGCCTTGGCTTCATACAAAGAACTAAGGTGTCACACTCCATATATGTCAAGGTACCTTCTATTTCATTATAGTTTTCATCAAGTTTAACAATATCTACTCCTGTTACTCTTGCAGTTCCATAAATTTTAACTACCCTATGATTAAATAAAATTGGAATATTAAAATCTTCAATAAACTCCCTAGACATTTCATTGTTTATTCTAATAGTGCTACTAGTCTCAATCATGCATTTTACATTAGCTCCTTCTTGAACCAGTGTTCTTGCAGTTAATACTCCTATATCATCTGAACCAAGAATTATGCACTGCTTTCCTGGAAGAACGCCTTTTCTATTTATACACTTCAAAGTTGTTCCTGCTGTTGTTATCCCAGACATAGCTCCATATCCAAGTACATTTTTATATCCATAAGGTTTTTCCCTTGATCCCATGGCTAGAATTATAGCTTTAGCCGAAACCGACCTTATTCCTTGTTTCCTATTCACAAAAATTATCGATTTATCTGCTTTTAGCTCGATAACAGTAGTTTCGCATAGGATTTCAATTCCTAATGCCTGAACCTCTTCTATAAGCATTGAAATAAGCTCAGGACTAGATAAGTTTTCCTTTATATTTTTATAATAAAAGCCTGTATGTACACAGCTATTCATTGCTCCACCTGGCTCTGTATCTCTATCTAATAATAAAATCTTCTCAACACCTCTGGCCTTTGCCTCTATAGCTGCACTAAGCCCAGAAATTCCTGCTCCTATGACAATTAAATCATACTTTTTCATCGATGACCTCCATCAAATTCTCTTTAAAACTATTATACTATTGTTTTTCCTAAGTTTAAATCTCTGAAACTTTTTATCTATGATTATCTTCTTATATTAATCTATCTATTCACCTATTAAATCATTGTTAGTGGAAATCATATATTGATTTCATTCATAAATGATTTTCATTTATTATTCCTTCTAAATCATTTATCTAATTTTAGTTTAATAAAAAAAGCAGGGTGATACTTCATCCCTGCAAATATACTAGAAATATACCTTGTGCTGAAATTCTAATCCTACTTCTTCTCCGGCATTATAAACCGCTCCACCACAAGGCACTTTTATTTTTATGATATTTTTATCAACTTCAATAGTATATTCATTATAGAATCCTAAAAAATCTCTGCTTATAATTTTTCCCTTAATATCTCCATCAGTTGAAATTTTTATATTTTCTTGACGTACATAGAATGCTTTACCCGACTTATCTACTATTTCATTGGCACTACCCAAAAATTTCATTGAAAAAATATTTGATGGATTACTATAAACCTCTTCAGGAGTACCGTACTGCATCAACTCTCCCTCATTCATGATAGCTATTTTATCAGCAAGAGCAAGAGCCTCTTCTTGATCATGCGTTACAAAAACCATAGTCATATTAAATTTTTTTTGGATATTCTTAATTTCTTCCCTCATCTTAATCCTTAATTTAGCATCCAGATTACTCAATGGTTCATCCAGAAGAAGTACCTTGGGATTAACTATCAGTGCTCTAACAAGGGCAACTCTTTGCTGCTGTCCTCCACTAATTTCATGAATCTTAAAGTTAGCATATTCTTCTAATCCAACTATTTTCAAATACTCAATCCCTTTTTGCTTAGCATCGTTTTTTGAGTATCCTTGAAACTTCAAACCATATATTACATTTTCTAAAACTGTTAGATGAGGAAATAAGGCGTAGGATTGAAACACCGTTGTTACTGGTCTTTCCTCTGGAGATAATTTCGTTATATCATTATCTTCTATTTCTATTTTTCCCTTATCAGCCTTTAAAAACCCACCAATCATTTTTAATGTAGTTGTTTTTCCACAGCCTGAAGGTCCCAAAAGACATAATATTTCTCCCTTATTTATGTTGATAGATAGATTTTTAACTACCTTTTTTTCTCCGAAACTTTTATTTAAATTACTCAATTGAAGAAACATCCTTCATGGCACTCCTTCCTAAAATGATTTTTGAAAACAGCAAATTTACAAACATTGTAATTACTATTATTATAGTTGCGATTAGAGACCCAACTCCATATTCCCCACTATTTATAGCATCAAACAATGCCAAAGTAGCAAGTTTCTTTCCGGGATGAATTAAGAATATTATTGAACCAATAGTAGTCATGGAAGTTGTAAAGTTGTTAATAAATCCAACAATAAAGGCATTCCTCATATTGGGTAAAACTATATCTTTGATTACATGGAATTTGCCTGCCCCTAAATCTCTTCCTGCTTCCTCTAAATTCATATTTATTTGTGATAATGCAGCACTTGCAGTCTTAGTTGTTAATGGCATCTGCTTGAATACACAGTTAATGATTACAATTGTAGCTGTTCCTGTAAGTAATAGTGGTGGTTTATTAAAGGCCAGTATATATCCTATTCCAAAGAATGTTCCTGGAATAATATATGGCAGCGTACTTATAAAATCTAATATCTGACCACCAAATAATTTTCTTCTTTCTACATAATAAGATAAAAGTATTCCTATACAGGTTCCAACAATACCTACAATAATTCCATATACTATACTTCTCATAAATGTAGACATGCTATACAACTTCAAATATTTAAAGTGATCCAAAGTAAACTGCATTTTCCCATAACTATACTTTGTTATTCCACTTATAAATATTACTCCATACTGCATTATCATCATTGTAAAGAATACAGCTGATATAACTGTTATTATCCAATTAAATATTCCTTTAATTTTAATAGTAAGTTCTTCTACTGAACCTTTATTATTAGTTCCCTTAACCAATAAATCATTTTTCTTCATTAGCCTTCTGTATAAAATAAAAACTAATAAAGCAGGTATAAGAATTATTACATTCATTGCCGAAGATAGTGATAGATTTGCATATCCTATAATCTGCATATAAATCTCTGTTGCCAAAACATTAAAAGCTCCCCCAATAGTCATTGGGGTTCCAAAATCAGAGAGTGATCTTACAAATGATAATAAAAAGCATACTAAAATAGCTGGTTTTATTAATGGAATAACAACTTTTCTCACTGCATAAGAAGGACTTGAACCTAAATCCAAGGATGATTGTATAAGACTCTTATCTATCTTTGACATAATTCCAAGAAGCATTAATCCATTTAGAGAAGCAAAGGATAGACTCTGCATAGCCACAATTCCATGCCACCCATATGGATTAATTGACAGTCCAAGTAACCTATATGTTATAAGACCACGTCTGCCAAAAAGCTGAATATATGCTAAAGAAGAAACAAATGGTGGAGAAATCATTGTAACCATCAATATACCCATAAAAATAAACTTTTTCTTTCCTTCCATAAAGTTTATTTTTATAGCAACAGCTACAGATAGCACTGTTGAAAATACTGCAGTTAGTGTGGCAACAAAAACACTATTGTACAATAGCTTTTTATTGCTTGTAAATAATTTTTCATATAACTCTAAAGTAAATTTACCATCAATAAATAAACTTGTTTTTATTACACATACAATAGGCCAAAGAATGAAAACTAAAATAGAAATAGATATTAAGCCAATTAAAATATAATCAATTACATTATAAAAACGGGTATCTAATTTAGATACCCTGCTTTTCTTATTCATTTTCAGCTTTATCACCCATTAGAACATTCCATTTATCAAGAATTTCAGTTCTCTTTGTTCCAAATTGTGATAAATCTTCCTCCATTAGTGTCTCTTTAGGGAATGTTAATTCTACTCCTTCTAAATTTGGCTTAACTAGTTTTAATGTATCTTTATTATCAAGTCTTACAACTTCTTTTAAGTTTTCATCTTTATATAACCAATCTATAAATATCTTTGCACCTTCTACGTTAGAAGCATTTTTGAATACAGCTACACCTTCCGGTACATATGGTATACCGTCTTCTGGATAAACAATTGTAACATTCTTTTCTTCTTGCATCTTCTCTAAACCTTTATCAATATATGTTATACCAATTGCAACTTCTCCTGCCATAGTTTTAACATTTGGATCTTTACCTCTTTTAGAGTAATAGTCTATATTTTTATCAAGTTCTTCAAAATACTTCCAACCCGCTTCTTCACCTTTTGTTTGAAGAATTGCATTTACAACAGCATAGTTAGTTCCTGATACCGCTGGATTAGACATTAATATTTCACTCTTATATTCAGGCTTAGTTAAGTCACCCCAAGTTTTAGGCATCTCTAAATTCTTTTCTTCTAATATATCATTGTTAACAATAAATCCTACAACAGTTAACCCTTTAGAATACCAATAACCTTCTGAATCCTTATATTCTGGTGCTAAGTCCTTTGCTCCATCAAATTCAACCTTCTCTAGTAAACCCTCTTCTTTAGCAGCCATAAATGCATCTATTCCACCGCCAAACCATAAATCTGCCATTGGGTTTCCACCTTCAGCTTTAACCTTTGATATAACTTCTCCTGAAGACATGGATAAAAACTCCACTTTAATCCCTGTTTCTGCAGTAAACTTATCAAATAGCTCTTTATAAGTTTCTGATGTAGTTACAACTTTTAAAGGTTCAGTTATTGCTGTTGATTCACTTCCACCTTCTGTTTTATCTTTTGCTCCACAAGCTACTAGTCCAAAAGTCATTGCTGTAGCTAAAGACAATGTTAATATCTTTTTTATCCTCTTAAACATAAATGTTCCTCCTGTTTTTTTACGATAAGCTAGCAATGAAAATTTATTGCTAAATATCACTTTTGTGTCAATATATATTTCTATTAAATCATAACATCTTATTTTAAAATTATAAAATATTTATTATATATATTTGAATTTATAATAGATATTTTATATCTATTACAAATTCAAATACAACATCTGTTTTTTTTATTTATAGGTTATTATTTAATTAATAAAATTCTTAAGGAGATAAAAATGATAATAGATACTCATATGCATGAAAACAAATATTCTTTTGATAGCTTAGTGTCCTTCGATGAAATAATTGAACAAGCAAAAAAAGTTGGACTTGATGGAGTTTGTATAACTAATCATGATAATGCTGATCTTATAAAAGAGACAGGTTCCTTTTTTTATAAAGATGGAATTCTAGTTTTAGTAGGAGCCGAGGTACTTACAACAGAAGGTGATATTGTAGTTTTTGGAGTTGAGGATTTACCTCGAGAAACCTTTAAACCTAACAAGCTTACACCTAAAGAATTATTAACTATTGTAAATGAACATAACGGCGCTGCCATAGCAGCTCATCCTTATAGAACAAATAATAGGGGCTTAGGTGATAATATAAAAACTGTAGCTGATATATTAGATGGAGTTGAAGCCTTTAACGGAAGCACACCGCCTCACCACAATTTAATGGCCTATACCACTGCAACAGAGTGTGACCTTGGAATTTTAGGCGCAAGCGATTGCCATGTGAAAGCTAAGGTTGGATGCTATGCTACAGAATTTAATTGTGAAATCAAGACTATGAATGATTTTATAAAAGCTTTAAAATCTAAGAATTACTGTCCGGTTATTCTTAAAGATAGTGGCTATGAAAGAATAAATATTTATGATACTTTAAAATAAAAAACTGGTTGAAAATGAATTAAGCTCATTTTCAACCAATTTTTTAATCACAATTATATATTTCTATATTATTTCCACAATCTAGTTTAAATATTTTTTCAATATCCTCTGTAATCATATTTTTAACATCTTTGTCTGTTGCAAATCTTACTCCTATGCCACAGTTAGAACTAAGTCTTCTTGGTACTGGCATGGTTTCATTTTTAATTCCCATTGAATTTAGATACCTGTGATATTTTATTGCTCCTGAATGGGTAAAGAAAACTACTGTATACTCCATATTATTTACTAGCCTTTATTAAGAAATCATCATTAATTTCTTCTATCTTAACTCTCAATCCGGCATTTTTAACAAATCTAGATACATTTTCTTTTGCCACATTATTATCAACAAGAATTTCAAAGCCATCCTTATTGCTTTCTAAAGTGTTTTTAACCATTAAAACTGGCTGAGGACAACTCATTCCCCTGGCATCAACTCTAACCAATTGTAACACCACCCTTTCCAGATTTCTTACCTACTATGTTAAATGACTTATTCATACATAATACAGATATTTCCAAAAGTATTCCTAGAGCAATAAATATTGCAATTTTCCCATTTGGAGTAGCTCCTTCAGCTGAGGATGCTAATTTAAAGTTATGTGCAAAGGCAGCTCCTACAACCATTCCCATAACTGTTATTGCTGAATCTGCATTTCCCTCTCCTGATAAGATTAATTGTCTTAATGGGCATCCACCTAAAAGAACTGAACCCCATCCAGCAACTAACATGCCCATAAAGTTCCATGTACCATCATTAAATGCTATCGGTTGGTCTACAAATCCTAATTTAAAATAACCTAATGCTAAATTACCAACTAGTGCAACAACAAAAATCGCAATAAATCCCCACATTAAATAAGTATCTTTAAACATTATTAAATCTCTTATTCCACCAACCATACAAAGTCTTGTACGTTGAGCCACCACACCAATTATTAATCCAGATACTAAAGATATGGCAACTGGTGCATGCATTGAACCTGGACCTCCTTCACTAAAGAAAATAACTGCTGGTGCAGAAATTAAAAGAACTAAAAGCAAAGCTGCAATAACAGGCATTGCATAGCCTTCTACTGTATTCATTGTATAATTTCTCTTTAATGAAAAACCTCTATTAAGGAACTGAATTCCAATAAATATTCCTGCTGCAAATCCAAGCAATCCTACTAAAGCATTTAAATCTCCACCAGCTATTCTTAGTACCATCCTTAATGGGCACCCTAAAAACATTAAAGCACCAATCATTACAATCCCACCGAGTATAAATCTTAAAAATGGAGATGAGCCACCTTTGACTTTAAACTCCTTAGTAAATAAAGCTATTATAAATGCGCCTAAAATCATACCTATAATTTCTGGTCTAATGTATTGTACTACCTCTGCTCTATGAAGTCCTAGTGCCCCTGCCGTATCTCTCAAGAAACATGCCACACATGCTCCCATATTTTTAGGATTTCCGAAATACACTAAAGCAACTGATATTAGTCCAACAAGTCCCCCTGCAAATATTATGCCTCTTTTCTCCTTCATAACTTTACTCCCCTTTATAAATTTGCTAATATTGAAATACAAGTAAAGTCTACCATATATTTGTTTTTAGATTAAATTCAAAATATCAATAGATTAAGCCTAATCTATTGAGCACTTAAATAAATTATTTAATTTAAAGGAGGTTAAAATGAAAAAAACATATCTTGATAATGGCGCAACTTCTTTTCCTAAGCCTAAAGAAGTTATAGATTCCATGACTAATTATATGTTATCTATCGGAGGTAATGTAAACAGAGGTAGCTATGAGAACTCCTTTGATGCGGAAAACACAGTTTATGAAACTAGAGAACTATTATGCAAGTTTTTTAATTTTTCAAAGCCCGAAAATGTAATCTTTACTTCAGGTATTACCGAAAGCCTTAATGTAATTTTAAAAGGTTTATTTAATGCTGGAGATCATATTATTGTGTCTTCTATGGAACATAATGCAGTACTTAGGCCATTGAATTCTATTGCAAAAGTCGGTGTTAAGTATACAGTTATACCTTGTAATTCCATTGGAGAATTAGATATATCTCAACTGAAGAATTACATGAAACCAAATACCAAGGCTATAGTAATGACTCATAGTTCAAATGTATGTGGAACAATACTTCCATTTAAGGCTATTGGCCAATTCTGCAAAGATAATCACATATACTTTATTGCTGATACGGCTCAAACAGCAGGTGTTATTCCCATAGATATGAAGGAAATGAATATTGATATCCTATGTTTTACAGGACACAAAAGTCTTTTAGGTCCTCAAGGCATAGGTGGATTCTTAATCTCTGAAGCATTAAGTAAGATTACAAAACCACTTCTTGAAGGTGGTACTGGAAGCTTCTCTGAATATGAATGTCAGCCATCCTATATGCCTGATAAATTTGAAGGTGGAACACCTAATGTTCCTGGTATATATGGGTTAAACGCTGGCATAAAGTACATAAATTCAATTGGAATAAAGCAAATACAAAAGCATGAAGAGCAATTAACTCAGCTTTTTATTGATAAAGCCATGGAAATACCAGAAGCAACAATTGTAGGCTTAACCTCTTCAATAGGCAGAACTGCAGTTGTTTCTTTGGATTTTAAAAACTACGATAATGGTGAAATAGCCTATTATTTAGATAAGGATTATGGAATATCCGTACGTTGCGGCCTTCATTGTGCACCTTTAGCTCATAAGACATTAAATACTTTTCCTAATGGTACTGTACGTTTTAGCTTTGGAATATTTAATACCAAAGATGATATAAATTATGCAATTAATTCAATAAAAAAAGTAATAGCCAAAATTCACTGATTAATTGACTGTTACTTTCCTTAAATTTTAATATAAATTTTTAATTTTAAAGTACTTCTTTGGCTAATATGAGAAGTACTTTATTAATGAAGTAGTTCTAATAGCATTTTTACCTTTTCAACAGGCATCTGCCCCGGTGCTGATTTTTCTCCAACAGTTCCAAAAGTTACATCTGACCCAAAAATCTCTCCTGTTACTCTACTTATTATTCCTAAGGATGACATTGACATTGTTATAATTGGCCTATCAGCATGAACTCTTGATACCTCTTCTGTTGCTTCCATTAATATCAAAACATCTCTTTTTTCTTTAGCCATTACTGCTATTTTCACCATATCACCATTAAGCTTTTGCATTTCACATAATCTATTTATTATTTCATCTTTATCTGGCGTTCTTTCAAAATCATGATTTGATATAATTGTAATAACATTAAACTTTTTTGCCTCATTAATCAAACTTTTTACTGTATTTTTGTCTGTACAATACTCTATATCTATTAAATCTGCTAATCCGCTTTTAATCACATTACTATTTAGTTTGAAATATTCATTTGAAGAAATATTTAAATTCCCCCCTTCTTTTAAGGTTCTAATAGTAAATAATATTGGTTTATTTTCTAGCAAAAATTTTAGCTCCTGTAAAGTAGCTTCAACTTTCTTCCATTGGTTAATATCTTCAAAAAAATCCGCTCTCCACTCCACAAAATCAGCTTCTGATTTTTTTATCAATTCAGCTGTCTTTATAATATCCTCTTTTGTAGCTCCAACAATGGGCACACATATTTTAGGAATTCCTTCTCCAATTTTTAAGTTTCCTACTTCTATGATCCTCTTCATTACTTATCTCTCCAAAAACTATTATTAATTTTTATCCTTTTAAATGAAACTCCCGTCCTTTTAATCCAAAGAACCTCACTGAATAAGTTCGAGTTGCTAAAACAAAGATTCACTCTCTGAAAGTCCTGTTAACTAAATCAAAGATCTGAATATTTACTTAAAGTATACCATTAAATCTTCATAGTCTAAATTAAAACTAATTTAATACTTAATCTGCTAAAGTATCATTACTGTTTCTATTTATGGATTTAATTCTCTAGTAAATTTCCTTTATATCTGCACAAACTATAATGGAGAAGAAAAAACTTAAATTAATTTCAGCATAATTGTTTTAAGTGATTTTACTCACTTTGCAGTGTTATTTGTTCACCTTCTTATACACGCACATTGAAAAAGGCTTAAAAGTATCGCTCTTTTAAGTCTTTAATTTTTTAGCAAAAAAATATATATAATTTTGTCCAAAACCTGTCTATAATAATAGATATATATTTTAATTTTGAGGTGAACTTTATGAGTCTATTCGATAACTTTCTAAATATTATTATTTCAACCATTGAAGGCTTTGGCTACTTTGGTGTCTTCTTAGCTGTATTTCTAGAGTATGCATGTCTTCCTCTGCCAAGTGAAATACTCCTTCCATTTATAGGACTTCTGGCATCTAGGGAAGCTTTTAGTTTACCTGGAATTATTCTCGTTAGCGTTTTAGCTGGTTTGTTTGGTTCAACTGCTTGTTATTTCCTAGGATACTACGGTGGAGCTCCAATAATTGATTGGCTCTGTTCAAAATCTTCGGGTGCAAAAAAAAGCTTTAAAACCTTAAATGTCATACTTACCAAATATGATAAACCTGCGGTTTTTCTAAGCAGACTTCTTCCAATTACTAGGACATACATATCATTAGCTGTTGGTGCAATGAAAATGAATTTTACGCATTTTATTCTTTACTCCTTAGGTGGAATTACAATTTGGAATATAATTCTTATTTCTTTGGGCTATTTACTTGGTGAAAATACAGACTTAATAGCAAAAATACTTAAAGAATATTCCATTATAGCTTTCGTTATAATAGGTATAATTGCAGTTATCTTTGGTTATAAATTCTTCATAAGAAAGAATAAAACTATAGAAAATAAACAAAAATAGTTGAAAATAATTCTCATTTATATTGACATAAAAAAATAAATATTGTATTATTAATTCATTGATAAGAGATATCAATTACTATAAAATCCTTAAATCTTTTATATTTATTAAATTTGCCGAGCTGGTTTACCTAAAACCAGCTCCATTTCTTTTTTGTCATATTTCTTCACAACTTTATTAAATCTTCTATTGACCATATTTGCTATAATAATAATAGTTTAAAAAGTAATTATTGGGGGAAAATTAAATGTGTTATGTATACATAGTAAAATGCAGTGATGATACTTTATACACTGGTTGGACCACTGACATAAAAAAGAGAATTAAGTGTCACAACAGTGGAAAAGGAGCAAAATATACCCGCTGTAGATTACCTGTTGAATTAGTTTATTTCGAAAAATGTGAAGATAAATCAACAGCTTTAAAAAGAGAATATGAAATAAAACAATTATCAAGAGATAAGAAGCTTTTACTAATTATTCAAAATAACCAAACAAACTTTTAGTATTATCGGAGGTTACATTTATGTCAAAAGCTAAATTCCCCTTTAGTTTATTATTCAAATGGTCATTCAGGATAATTGTATTGCTTTTAACAATTCATTATATTATTACTAATAAAAATAGCGCAAATGTAAATTTTATATCTAACGGAATTATAATTCTTTTTACCTCCTTCCTTCCTAATATAATATGTTTAGTGTTTAAACTTAACATATCAAGTTCCATTGATTTTCTTATACAAAGTTTTATATTTATGACCTTATTCATGGGTAAAATGTATCGTTATTATTCTATTTGGCCTTTTTGGGATTTCTTTTTACACTGGCTGTCAGGTATAATATTAGGTTTTATTGCTTTAGCAGCTCTAAAAACTTTAGCCGGTAAAAAAGTTTATCCTTTCCTGTCACCGACTTTTGTCAGTCTATTCATCTTTATGTTTTCCGTTACTGGCGCAGCTCTTTGGGAATTCTGGGAATTTGCTGGAGATCAATTATTTGGTTTTGATTCACAGCTATTTAGTTTAGTTGATACCATGTCTGACATGATAAGTGGCAGCATTGGTGGATTTATGGCTGCAATTATGGGGTATCTGTTTATAAAGCGAGGTTCATTTAGATTTTTAAATGGATTTGTTAATGGTGCATGGAGAAAACTACAAAAAAATAAAGAGGCTTAGCCTCTTTTATTTATGCTATTTCATTTTGTTTTTTATTTTTGTTTATAAGATTTTTTATTAATTCAAATATGTCTTTACAACTTTCTTTCTTATTAAACCTACGGCAATTTTCTTCAAGTCTATCTAGTTTATGTTCATTATTTAATAACTCTTCAACAATTACATTGCAATTATCTCCCTTACCAATAGATACAGCCATTTCATGTCTTAATAAAAATTTAGCATTGGATTCCTCTTGACCTGGAATTGCATCGAAGATAACCATAGGAAGATTGGCGGCTAATGCTTCAGAAATAGTTAATCCTCCTGGTTTTGTAATTAGAATATCCGCTAATCTCATATACTTAGCAACTTCATTTGTATATTTAACAATTTCGGTTTTTTTGGTATTTTGTTTTATCTTCATTACTCTATCATATAAGCCCTTATTATTTCCCGTAATAATAATAATTTGAAACTCTTTTTTTATAGTTAAAAGTGATTTATATACATCTTCAATATTATTAACACCAAAGCTGCCAGCCATAATTAAAACAGTTTTTATTTGTTTTAACTTTAAACTTTTAAGTAAAACCTGTTTATCACTTTCTACTTGAAGAAAAAACTCTTTAGATACTGGTACCCCAAAAGGATAAATTATTTCAGGTTTTACCCCTCTCATAACCATTTCATTTATCATATCCTCACAAGCGACACAATAACCATCAACATTTTTCTTTATCCAAGTACTGTGAGCTGCATAGTCTGTCATTAGACATATATGTGGTACTTGAATTAGTGATACTTCTTTCAAAATCGAAATTATTTCAGTTGAAAATGGATGCACCGTTATAACAATATCTGTCTTAAAATTTTTTATAAGTGGCAACAGATTTTTGGACAAAATAACTAATGCTTTAGTTACAAATATGGATACCAAACTTTTTCTATCTGTATAGTCATAGAATATTTTATATAAATAACTCATATTTCTTACAAGAAATATATATCCATTGCTTATGATTCCATTTATTATTGGATTTATATACTCAAGGGTATCTACTAACTTAACCTTTGCATCTTTATCATTACTTTCAATATAGCTTTTTAATGTTTCGGCAGCTTTCATGTGTCCGCCACCTGTAGATGCAGATAAAATAAGAATATTCATGTACACAAAACCTCTCATCCTTGTTATTGCTTAAGGAACCGTCTTCTACTTTTACTTGCAGGAGTTCCCCCCTAGAACAAACTTTAGTACTAAATCAAAGATTTAGATATTCACCTATTGAGAATTTTGCCCAAATTATCCTTTTTTAATACTGCTTTCTCTATACTTTGTCCATGTTTTATATTCATACTATCCTTGTTTATGTATTAATCTAAATTTAAAAATAAAAAAATCAGCAAACTGTTTAGTTTGCTGATTTCTAATTGGCAGGGGCACGAGGACTTGAACCCGGAACCAACGGTTTTGGAGACCGCTACTCTACCAATTGAGCTATACCCCTTCGTTACTTGTTCATTATATAATATATATAACTCAAAAGCAAGGGTTTTTTTATTATTTTTTTAATTTCTTCGTTCAATTTTTAATATAAATAAGTTGAAGCATTTTCGCAAATTGAAATATTAAGAACTTTATCATTAACAACCTTCTTATATGAACACAAAAATTCATTCAATTCATTATCAGTTAAGTCAATTTTATCAAAACTTTTCAAAATAACATTTTCATCTTGAATATAAATTTCCACATCATTTTTACTATTTTTTATATAGTAGTTAGTAGATGTTTTTACTGATAATTTTCCCTTGTACTTCTCCTGAAAACTCATAACTTTTCTTGTATCTTCATATCCAGTTCCAAAAGACTGTAGTGATGAATCTATTCCCATAGACTTCATTTGCTCTTCTAAATCTTCAGTAGAAACTCCATATCTCTCCATTATCTTTCTTTGGATATTCATAAATTTCTCTTGAGATATGTTGTTGTCATTCATATATTTCATTATTTCTCTGCTCATTTGTGCCATTGACATCTTTCCTTGAGCCATTGAGTAATACATTGAATATATATAATCCTCAAATTTATCTACATCCTTATCACTTGCCTTATTCCTTAGTTCATTAAAGTCTATTACGTCACTAATTTTAATCATCTCCTTTAAAAGCAAACTACCTCTTTATCTGTTAGATACCCAAACTTATTTAAACCTATTTTCAACTTCAGATTAATAAATTATTCTACTTTAAAGCCTGCTTCCTTTAACTTTTTAATTATTAAATCTATATCATTTGTGTGTATTCTTAAAATTATTTCTTTAACCTTTGTAATGCTCTTTAAGTCAACAACTACAAAACTAATAATCTGCCCATTATTCTCTGAAATAACCTTAGATAATTTAGAAATTTGTCCTGGTATATCATATGCGATGATAGATATTCCATAACCATGATTTTCTCCAAAAAGCTCAGAGAACTGTTGGAATATAGCATTATGAGTTACAATCCCCTTCATTGTTCCCTTATGATCTATAACCGCTAAAAAGAATGTATTTTTTGTAGCTAGATAATGTGCTGCTTCTTCAATCTTTCCATCTGGTGAAACTACTGGAACATCTGTAATCATTACATTTTCAACTAAAATTTCTGATAACACATCTTTACTTTCTAAAGCTTTTTCATAAAAATATTCATATACTTGACCTTTAGAAATTACCCCTAAAAATTTATCTCCATTAACAACAGGAATTGATAAAAATCCATTGTTTTCCATCAGCCTCAAAGCTTCTCTAACACTTTCCTTTGGATTTACAATAGTTAACTCATCCTTAGATAACATTAAATTTTTAATTAACATATTTAACCCTCCCCTTTTAAATAAGATTTATATTATTATACCTTAACAGGTAATATCAACGCTATATGCTTCAATGTTTTCTTAATAATAATTAAAAATTTATAAATAAAATATTCATATTATGCAAATATTATCAACAGTTTATCAAATTTCTATATTTCAATTCATACTTAAACTCAAGTTTAATAGCCAAGCCAATAGATTTATTCAAATTTATACTTGTTAAGTTTCTCAATAAAAGTTCATTCCATTATAATACAAGTTGTGATAAAATTATTTAAAATATGATTTAAAAGGTGTGTATAAAAGATATGGCTATTAGTATGAAAAATATAGTGTCTGCTATATCCTTAGCTTTAGACTTAGCAGATAATAACTGGAACAAGCTAGATTCCTTAATTGACACTTCTACCGGAATAAACTATTGTTCACATAGCTTTTCTAACCATTGTAAACGAACTGCTTACATTGCTTTAGAACTAGGGCGTCAATTAAGATTATCTAAAGATGATTATTATAATTTATACATTGCTTCCCTTATTCATGACATCGGGACTCAAAATATATTTAGCCTAGCTCATAATTCCAGCTGGTATATGAAAAAACACTGTGAAGAAGGATATAATATGTTAAAAAATATACCTTCCTTATCATCTGTATCAAAAATTATTAAATACCACCACGAAAATTATAATGGTTCAGGTTGTTTTAATTTAAAAAATCCTGATATCCCTATTGAATCTCAAATCATTAGACTTTCAGATTTAATTGAAACTCAGCTAGACTACGATAAACATTACTATACAAATATGAACTATATTACTTCTTGGATTCAAGGTAGAGCAAATATCCTATTTTCCCAGGAGCTTGTTGACGCTTTTTCGAATCTAGCAATAAAAGAAAGCTTTTGGTTGAACTTGTATAATAAAAACATTATCGATGATTTTATAGAAGATCTTGTTCCTGAAGATGACATTTTTATATCTCTTCATGAATTTGAGCAACTGGCAAATATCTTTGCGACCATAATAGATAATAAAAGTGCATTTACAGCTTCCCATTCAAAAGAAATAGCTGATTTAGCCTATAAAACATCTATACATTTAAAATATGATGATGAAAAAGCATTAAAAATGAAAATTTCAGGCTTACTCCATGATATTGGAAAAGTAGCTATACCTTGTGAGATTTTAGATAAAGAAGGGCCTCTAAATGATGAAGAGTTTGCTTTAATTAAATCTCACGTTTATTATACTAGGCTCATCCTTGGTAAAATAAAAGATATTAATGATATCTGTGACTGGGCTTCTAATCATCATGAGAAACTGAATGGTACCGGTTATCCAAATCGCCTTACCGCTGATAGTTTGAGCGAAGAATGCAGAATAATGGCTGTATGCGACATATACCAAGCTTTAACTGAAGATAGGCCTTACAGAAAAGGACTATCTAATAAAGAAACTTTTATTATTATGGATAAAATGGCTGAAAGACAGTTTATCTGTAGTCATGCCCTAGAAGCTCTTAAGGTTATGATTTTTAGTTAAAATGGAAATATTATAACTATGAATAGAAGTTTAAAAATTATGCTCCAAATCTTAAATTATGCAACTCACACTTAAGTGAGAATCTAAATCTATGATTTAGTTATTCGGACTTACTACACCGAATAAATGCTAAAATACATGCTTTATACCTATATTACTTATAAAGCGAAGCAAATATGAATGTTATTTTTCTATTTGCTTTGCATTTTTTTTCTTTTAAGCTAAAATATTAATGAGGTGAATCACATGGAATTTATAGTTAAGAATGTTGAAGAGTTAAATTCCCTTGGTATGCAATTAGGAAAAATGTGTACCGCCAATGATATTATATGCCTAATAGGCGATTTGGGTACAGGTAAAACGCATTTAACTAAAGGTATTGCAACGGGTTTAAAAATAGAGGACCACATTACCAGCCCAACCTTTACTATCGTCAATGAGTATGATGGAAGATTAAAACTTTATCATTTTGATGTTTATAGAGTAAATGACCCTGATGAGATTGCAGCTATTGGTTTTGATGAATACATATTTGGTGATGGTGTAAGCGTAATTGAATGGGCAAATTACATTGAAGATTTAATCCCTGAAGAAAGCTTAACCATTAACATTGAAAAACTACATGATATGGGCGAAACCTATAGAAAAATAACTATTTCATACACAGACAAACGTTATGATTATACAAAGGAGTTGACACTATGAAGATATTAGCCTTAGATTCAGCAACTGAATGTGCAACAGCTGCCATTCTTGATGATAATAAGCTGCTTGGAGAGATTGTTATTAACCATAAAAAACAACACTCTGTAATAATGATGCCTATGATCGACAGCTTAATTAAAAGCTGTGGATTAACTATTTCTGATATAGATGGGTATGCAATATCAAATGGTCCCGGTTCTTTTACAGGACTTAGAATTGGTATGTCAACAGTTAAGGGCTTAGTTCAAGCTACTAAAAAACCATTTGTAGCAATAAGCTCATTAGATGGACTTGCAAATAACCTATTTAATGTTCAAGGAATAGTATGTCCAATAATAGATGCTTTAAGAGGCAATGTTTATACCAACTTTTATAGATTTGAAAATGGAAAACTGGTTACTTTAGAAGAAGATCAGTTGCTTTCCATAGATGAAGTAATAGAAAAATGTTCTTCATCTAATGAACCTGTAACCTTTATAGGGGACGGCACATACAAATTCAGTACTAAGCTTATTGAAGCACTTCCTAATGCTTCAATTGCCCCAAGCCACCTAAATGTAGCTAAAGCTGCCTCTATAGGTGCTCTTGGCCACCAAAAGCTTTCGGAAGGCTATAGCGATAATGTTCTAAGTTCTGCACCTGTTTATCTTAGAAAGTGTCAAGCTGAAAGAGAATATGACGCTAAGGTAAAGAAAAATGACTGATATCACCATCGAAAAAATGACTGATTCTAATATCCATGGAGTAAAAGAAATCTGTGATTTAAGTTTTTCTTCTCCATGGTCATTAAATTCTCTAAAAAAAGAATTATCTAATGAGAAAGCAGCTTATATAATAGTAAAGCTCGGCAATAAAGTGGTTGGTTTCGGAGGCATGTGGATTTTATTTGATGAAGCAGATATAACTAACATCGCAGTTCATCCTGAGTACCGAGGTCATAATTTTGGTGATATTATTGTAGAAAATTTAATAAAAACAGCAAAAGAATTAGGTGCTACATGTATGACACTTGAAGTTAGAGCTTCTAATACACCAGCAATAAACTTATATAAAAAACATAACTTCTCCATCGAAGGTACCCGTAAAAATTTTTATGAAAACCCTAGAGAAGATGGCCATATCATGTGGAATTATAATCTATAAGTGAGTATCCAGAAGTGACACTACAAATCTATGATTTAGATAGTGGAGCTTCCACATAGTACATCTACCATTTGGATAACATGAACTTACTAAGTAGAGCACTCCTTCCAATGAACATGAGAAGAAGTTTCCTTAAACCTAAAAAGAGTCAGTCACATAAAGTATGACTGACTCTTTTCTATTCTCTTTATTAATTATCTCACTGCCTGATGCTTCATATTTACATTTTCTTTATTAATCAGTGGTGCAACCTTCTTATAAGACGCAAAAGTTATAACTGATACAATAGCTCCCTTTAATATGTTAAATGGAGTTATCCCTATTATTATTACTCCAGCAAAACTGCTTATTGCTGAATTCCCCTCTGCAGACATACCAATAATAGCATTCATTCCACCATACATTGTTGCATATAACGGAATTAAAATAAAATAGTTAAACACAGCTCCAACGATAGTCATAGCTATAGTTCCTAATACTAAACCTATAAGAGCACTTTTCTTAGTTTTGTTTCTATGATAAATAAATGCTGCAACCCATACAAAACTTGCTCCAATTATAAAGTTAGCAACTTCTCCAACTCCACCTGTTGCACTTCCTGTAAATAATAGATTTAAAAGTACTTTTCCACCTTCAACTATTACTCCTGCAACTGGACCTAAAGCGAATCCTCCTATTAAAGCCGGCAGATCACTCAGATCAAACTTTAAAAATGGCGGAAAGCCTGGTATTGGGAAATCGAATAGCATTAATATAAATGCCATTGCCACTAGGACTGAAATTTTGACTAATCTGTTTACATTTTTTGATGTGTTCATTGTTTTACCCCCTAAAACATCTTGCCTCTTCAAAGGGTTGCCGCCACATACTTTATTTTGCACAAAAATAAATGCCCTGATTAAAAAATCAGGGCATAAAAATGTACAACATTAAAATACGTTAACTACTACCTTCTTTCATCCAGACTATACTGTCGGCTTCGGAATTTCACCGAATCAGCCTTTCGGCTCGCGGGCTTTACCGCCGGTGGGGAATTACGCCCCGCCCTGAAGTGCATTATTTATTTTTATTATAGTATAATCATATCATGAAGGAAATTTCACTTCAATATATATTTTGTTAAAATTTTATTTATCCTATGAGTTACACTCCAGAAGTGATGCTCCAAAAGTGACACTCCAAATCTTTGATTTGGCAAGCAGAACTTCCACTGTGTGCATCTTTGACTTTGTTAGTGGAGCTTACTCCTTCCAGTGAATAAAAATGAATTTCCTTTTTCTATTTTTATTTTAATTGAGGATCCTTTTTCATTGATAAAGATATTCTATTTCTCTTTTCATCTATATCAATAACTGTAACCTCAACTATATCTCCTAATTTAACTACGTCTAATGGATGCTTTACAAATTTGTCACTAAGCTGGCTCTTATGAACTAATCCATCTTGGTGTACTCCTATATCAACGAAAGCCCCAAAATCTGATACATTTCTAACTGTTCCCATAAGCTTCATACCCTTTTTAAGTTGCGACAATTCAATTACCCCAGTCTTAAATATTGGCTTTGGTAGTTCTTCTCTAGGGTCTCTTCCTGGCTTTTTAAGCTCCTTAATCATATCAGCTAATGTTGGTTCTCCAATATCAAGAGCCCTGGCTAAATTGCCTATTCCTGCAATTTTCACCTTTTCATCGATATCATTAATATCTCTGCTTCTTAAATCCTCATCAGTATACCCTAGGATACCCATAAGTTTTTTACAAGCATCATAACTCTCTGGGTGTACTGCAGTTCCATCTAAAGGCTCATTACTTTCATCAACCCTTAAGAAACCTGCACATTGCTCAAAAGCTTTAGCTCCTAGTCTTTTAACCTTTAAAAGCTCTTTTCTTGATTTAAATTTACCTATCTCTTCTCTATACGCAACGATATTTTTTGCTATAGATGGGTTTATTCCTGAAATATATGATAATAACGATGGTGTGGCTATATTAAGGTCTACCCCTACGTTATTTACACAATCTTCAACGATATTCTTTAAAGATTCATCTAGTTTCTTAACTGCTATATCATGCTGATACTGCCCCACCCCTATAGATTTTGGATCTATTTTTACTAACTCTGCTAATGGGTCCTGAAGTCTTCTTCCTATAGAAATAGCTCCTCTTACTGTTACATCTAAATTCGGATATTCTTTAGTTGCAAGTTCTGATGCAGAATAAACTGAAGCTCCTGCTTCTGATACAACCACATAGAAAACCTCTTTACCTGTTTCAGCTTTAACCTTATTAATAACATCACTTAAAACCTCTTCTGATTCTCTACATGCAGTTCCATTTCCTAAGGATATAACATCAACATCATACTTTATAATCATTTTCTTAAGTATATCTTTAGCTTCTTTAACCTTAGCTTCACTTGCTGCCGTTGCATAAACTGCAACATACTCTAAAAACTTTCCTGTATCATCAAGTACTGCAACCTTACACCCTGTTCTAAAACCTGGATCAAATCCCATTACCACTTTTCCCTTTATAGGAGGTGCCATTAATAGAGCCTTTAGGTTTTCCTTAAAAATCTTAATTGCTCCATCCTCACCTTTTTCAGTAAGCATATTTCTTATTTCTCTTTCAATAGAAGGATAAATTAACCTCTTTAAAGAATCTTCAATACTTTTCTCTATATACCCATTACACTGAGCATCATCAGTAATAACTGCTTTTCTTATGTGATCTTGAATTCTATCCATATCAGCAGTTATCTTTACTGATAGAATCTTTTCATATTCTCCTCTATTAATCGCTAATATTCTATGAGGTGGTATAAATTTAACCTTTTCATTATAATCATAATACATTTCATACTGAGTTCTTTCTTCACTTTCGCCCTTAGTCTCTATAAGCCCAGTATTAATCACATATTCTCTTATCCACTTTCTAAAAGCTGCATTATCGCTTATCTTCTCACTTATAATGTCCATTGCACCTTGGAATGCTTCTTCTAAAGAATTAACCCCATTTTCTTCAGATATAAATTCTTCTGCAAAAGTATTTATATCTTTATCTCCGCCTCCAGCTAATATATATTCACTTAGTGGCACTAGCCCCTTCTCTGTAGCTATAATAGCCCTAGTTCTCTTCTTAGGTTTAAATGGTCTATATATATCTTCTACTTCTGTTAAAGTTTCTGCTTTTATTAAAGAGGTTCTTATTTCCTCTGTCATTTTTTCCTGTTCTTCAATAAGTCTTATGACATCAGCTTTTCTCTCTTCAAGGTTTCTTAAATATGTAAGTCTCTCTGAAAACCTTCTTAGTATTACATCATCAAGTCCTCCAGTTTTCTCTTTTCTATATCTAGCTATAAAAGGAACTGTATTACCTTCATCTAACAGCTGAATAACATCTTCAATTTGAGTTTTATTCATTGGAAATTCTTTTAATAATTTTTCATTAATGATTGACATAGCCTTCCTCCTACATGCGCTAAGTATCGTACCATTTTATTCTATCACAACCACTGTATTTTTATCATATATGAAAGCAAATTTTCATATATATAATATTAAAGTAATATATTAGGTGGTTATATGAAGAAAATAGTAATATTGTTATTGATTATACTTTCAATTGTGCTATCCACAGTCAGCATCAGCACATATATAAAATTAAATAACTTTGAAAGCAATGAAGTAAAAGATACCATAGAGTATATCTGTAGTGATGCATTTCAAGGCCGACTGGGTGGCACTTTAGGAAACTCTATGGTGGCAAATTATATTAAAAATGAATTTAAGGCCATAGGTCTTGAGCCCTTTAATAATAATTATTATCAAAGCTTTACAACAAAATGCCCTCAACCCTTGGATAATACACCTCTTCTATCAGTAATAGATAAAGATGGTAAAATCGTAAAGACTTACGATTATGGTGTGAATTATAAGGAAAGTCTTCTAAATTTCAGAATTAATGAAATTAAATTTAATAGTATGGATATAAAAAATAAAAATACAAATGGCTTTTTTGTTTCGAATTCTTCCACTAACAGTAATGCAATCTTCATTACAACTTTAAATAACTCGCTAAGTTTTAGAAGTTCATTTTTTGAAAATAGTGATGCAGATTTATATATTCATGTTACCAAAGAAACTCTAGATGACATTAACTCATATCTAGATGAAGGTTATTCAGTATATACATATATTCCATATGAAGTGCAGGAAGTAACCTTAAATAATGTTGTTGGAACAATAAAGGGTTCTAATCCTAATTTGCCACCACTAGTCCTTGGAGCTCATTTTGACCATGTTGGAACAGACCTAGGTGGTAATATCTATAACGGTGCATTAGATAATGCTTCTGGAACGGCTTTTCTTTTAGAACTAGCCAAATACATTAAAAACCTCGGAACTCCTGATAGGAATATTATTTTTGTAGCCTTTAATGGTGAGGAATTAGGGTTAAAAGGTTCGACAGCCTTTGCTAAAGAGTATGAGCCTTTATTAAAAGGCAGTAGAGTATATAATTTTGATATGATTGGAAGCTACGACGGCGTTCCACTTTGTATAATGTCTGGAGCAAGTACTTCTGTAAAGTCACCTTTAGTTGATGAAGTTGCAACCGTAATGAAAGAAAGTAAAATATATTTTAACTATCTCTTTCAAGATGCTAGTGACCACGTTCCTTTTATAGATATAGGTGTTGAAGCTGTAACCCTATGCGATAATGATACATCTAGAATTCATACACCAAACGATAGGATTGAATATATAAGTGAAATAGCCATAGATAGGTGTTTCTCAATAATGAAGGTATTCATAGTAAAAGATGCTTATAGTGATAAACTTATTTACACAAATTTTTCATACTTAATAATTGCATCAGTTTTATCTACCTCAACCTTAGTGATTATATTTACAGTTATAGTAATTAAAAAGAGAAATTATAAGAAAAAAGGAATATAGAAAATTTCTATATTCCTTTTTCTTATTCTTTTATCTGCTTTAAATACTCATTAATAAACAAATCAATATTACCATCCATCACAGATCCAACATTTGCAGTTTCTGCTCCTGTTCTATGGTCCTTTACTAAGTTATATGGATGGAATACATAAGATCTTATCTGACTCCCCCAGGCATTATCCTTAACCTCACCTGTTATGTCCTCAATCTTATCCTTATGCTCACGAATTTTAATATCTATAAGCTTAGCCTTTAACATCTTCATTGCATATTCTTTATTGCTGTGCTGACTTCTTTCATTCTGGCACTGAACTACTATATTAGTCGGAATATGAGTTATCCTTACAGCTGAATCAGTTGTATTTACGTGCTGTCCTCCAGCTCCTCCTGATCTGTAAGTATCCACTTTTATATCTTCCGGCCTAATTTCAATATCCTGACTTTCAGTTAACTCAGGTAAAATTTCACAACCTGCAAAAGAAGTTTGTCTTTTACCATTAGCATTAAATGGAGATATTCTTACTAGTCTATGAACACCCTTTTCCGATTTAAGGTAACCATAAGCAAAATCTCCAGTTACCTTTAATGTAACCCCTTTTATACCAGCTTCATCAGCAGGTACATAATCTAACACTTCAACCTTAAATCCATGATTTTCACACCATCTAGTATACATCCTATAAAGCATCTGAGTCCAATCTTGAGCATCATTCCCACCTGCTCCAGTATGAAGTTCTAAAATAGCATTATTCCTATCATATTCCCCGCTTAAAAGCGTTTCAATATTAAGAGTTTCTATAGCTTCAGTAAGTTCACCTATTTCTTTTTTGATTTCACTTGAAGAAGAAGTATCCTCCTCCTCCAAGCTCATCTCAATTAATATTTGAACATCCTCTGCACGTTGTTCAAGCCTATGAAAATTTTCTATTTTATCCTTTAAGCCCTTAGCTGTTTGAGTAATTTCTTGTGCTTTATTTATATCGTTCCAGAAATCCTGCTCCTGCATTTTAAATTCAAGCTCTGATAATTTATTTGTGGTTGCTACTATGTCAAAGAGACACCTTCAATTCTCTTAATTTGTCACCTAAAGCATTAACTTCATTTAGATATTCTTCTAATTGTAGTATCACTTCTATTCTCCTCTTCCACAACAATTTTTATATTTACGTCCTGAACCACATGGGCATGAATCGTTTCTATTGGGTTTGCTTTGCTTTTTAACTGGCTCTTTCTTTGCAGAAGTATCTTCATTAGTAGATGTTATTTCTGCTACTTGCTCTCTTTCTGGAGCCTTTTCAAGCTTAACATGGAATATATATTTAACAGTTTCTTCTTTAATGTTTTCTATCATTTCAGCAAACATATCTGAACCTTCCATTTGGTAAGCTTGAGCTGGATCCTGCTGCTTATATGCTCTTAATCCAATACCTTGTTTTAAGTGTTCCATATTGTCAATGTGATCCATCCACTTAGAGTCAACTATCTTAAGAAGTATAACTCTTTCAATTTCTCTCATCTGATCATGGCCAAATTCAGCTTCTTTTTCTTTATAAAGTTCATCAGCCTTATTTAAGTAAGCCTTTGTTATTTCATCTACAGACATTTTTGATAATTGCTCAGCAGTAAAAGTTTCTCTTGGAACATATATTTCTTCCATAGATTTAACAAGTTTGTTCAATTCATCATCAAAAGTATCCTCAACACCACTTATGTGATTTTTAATTGAAGATGTCACAACATCGTTTATCATGTTTTGGATTTGATCTCTTATATCTGCTCCCATAAGAACTTCTTGTCTTTGCTTATATATTATCTCTCTTTGTTTATTCATTACGTCATCATATTTAACAACGTTCTTTCTAATATCAAAGTTATTACCCTCAACTTTTCTTTGAGCACCTTCTATAGCAGTACTTACCATTTTACTTTCTATAGCATCATCTTCTTCTAATCCTAACTTATCAACAACTCCGCTAAGTCTTTCGGAACCGAAGATTCTCATTAAATCGTCTTCTAGAGAAATATAGAATCTAGATGCTCCTGGGTCTCCTTGACGTCCCGCACGTCCTCTTAATTGGTTGTCAATACGTCTTGATTCATGTCTTTCTGTACCAAGAATTTTAAGACCACCAAGCTCAACTACGCCTTCGCCAAGTTTAATATCTGTACCTCTACCAGCCATGTTTGTTGCTATTGTAACAGCACCCTTTTGTCCTGCTAAAGCAACTATTTCTGCTTCCCTTTCATGGTACTTAGCATTTAATACCTGATGTGGAATTCCTCTTCTCTTAAGCATATTAGAAATCTCTTCCGACTTCTCAATACTTACAGTACCAACAAGTACAGGCTGACCCTTTGCATGACTTTCTTGTATTTCATCAACTAAAGCCTTGTATTTTCCTTTTACAGTTTTATAAACTACATCTGGGTGGTCTTCTCTTACAACAGGCATATTAGTTGGTATAACAATTACGTCAAGACCATATATTTCTCTAAACTCTGCTTCTTCTGTTTCAGCAGTACCAGTCATACCAGCAAGTTTAGTGTACATTCTAAAGTAGTTTTGGAATGTAATGGTCGCTAAAGTCTTAGACTCTCTTGCAACCTTAACACCTTCTTTAGCTTCTATAGCTTGGTGAAGACCATCGCTGTATCTTCTACCTTCCATAAGTCTTCCTGTGAAGTCGTCAACTATTATTACTTCTCCATCTTTTACTATATAATCTTTTTCATTTTTCATCATATGGTTAGCTTTTAAAGCTTGAACTATATGGTGTTGTATATCCATGTTCTCTGCATCAGCATAATTCTCTAAATGGAAGAACTTCTCTGCTTTAGCTATACCTTCATCTGTAAGAATTACAGAGTTTTTCTTTTCATCCTTCATGTAATCACTTTCTTGTAAGGCTTTAACAAAGAAATCTGCAATCTTATATAAGTCTGTTGATTTACTTCCTTGACCTGAGATTATAAGCGGAGTTCTAGCCTCGTCTATAAGAATAGAGTCAACCTCGTCTACGATAACATAGTTAAGATCTCTTTGAACTCTTTCTTGCTTATAAACAACCATGTTATCTCTTAAATAGTCAAATCCAAACTCATTATTAGTACCGTATGTTATATCACAGTTATACATCATTTGCTTCTCTACTTGGGTCTGACCGTGGATAATAACCCCTACAGTAAGACCTAAGAATTCATGGATTCTTCCCATTTCATCTCTATCTCTTTTCGCAAGATAGTCATTTACTGTAATTATGTGTACTCCATTTCCTGTAAGTGCATTTAAGTATGATGGCAATGTAGCAACAAGGGTTTTACCTTCTCCTGTTCTCATCTCAGCAATTCTTCCTTGGTGAAGAACAATACCACCAATTAACTGAACATCATAATGTCTCATACCAAGAACTCTTGAAGAAGCTTCCCTAACAACAGCAAAAGCCTCCGGAAGTATTGCATCTAGAGATTCGCCCTTTTTTATTCTCTCTTTAAATTCTTCAGTTTTTGCCTTTAATTCATCATCACTAAGAGCCTTTATTGAAGGTTCTAAGTTGTTAATCTTTTTAACTATTGGCATAATTCTCTTAATTTCACGTTCACTGTAACTTCCAAATATTTTATCAAATATTTTCATAAACTTATCCTCACTCTTCTTCCATAGGGTTACTATTTTATCTTTATACCGAAATAATATTTTATGCAGATTATAATTTTTTTACTATACCAAAATCTAAATCTATGTTTAGATACTAATTTAGATTATAACAGTTATTCATTATTCCTTCAATAATATAACAAAACTTTATCCACATTTAGTAAATTTTTACCATAATTATTTTCCCTTTATCTCTAAAAAAACTCTATAGCTTTCGCTATAGAGTTATATTTAACATTTATTCTATTTTCTACTAAAATTCTTGCTCTATAAGGCCATAATTTCCATCTCTTCTCTTATAAACAACATTAATCTCATCTGTATCACCATTCATAAATACGAAGAAATCATGTCCTAAAAGCTCCATCTGCAATACTGCTTCCTCTTCATTCATAGGCTTAATTGCAAACCTCTTAGTTTTAACGATTCTTGGTTCATCATCCTTATTATAGTCATCATATTCTTTTATATTGCTAAATCGTAAAGAAGTATTTCCATTCCTCTTTTCAAGTTTTGTTTTTTGCTTTCTTACTTGTCCTACTAATTTATCTATTACTAAGTCAATAGCACTATATAAGTCATTACTCTTCACTTCTGCTCTTAGCATCGCATTGTTGCAAGGAATTAAAACTTCAATTTTTTGAGCATTTTTTTCTACGCTTAATGTGGCTGTGGCATTAACATTATCCATGAAGTACTTATCAAGCCTCGCCAGCTTTTTTTCAACTGCCGCTCTTAGACCTTCTGTAACCTCAATATTTTTTCCTACTACTTTAATATTCATAACTCCAGCCCCTCTCATATTAACCAGGATATTTATCCTTTTTAATATATTTATATGTTTTGTAATTCTATTTTAATATCATAATATACCATTTGCAAATTAAATAACCCCAATATTCTGAATATTGCTCTTTTATATAAGTACTTACCTTCCTTATGCTTGTAAAATCAACGAATTGCTATGAATTATCCTATATGATTTTTTTCTAAAATTATGGTATAATTAAATTACACGTGAGTCTTTAAGACATTTAAACTACACATCATTTACCTGCCTTGTAGCTTTTTATATATTATAATTTATTCCAAGAAACTACCTATCATTCTCAAATAGCATAATATTAAAATTAATGGAACAAATCACCTGTTGCAACCCCTTCCATCTTCTTCATCAATAATATTCAAAAAATAAAAAAACACCTTGAAAACAAGATGTTAAAATGTCGGCTGACCTGGTCTTTGCCCCCACACCCGCCTACTGGATTTTTCGCTACCCGGAACTAACCTCTCACTACTAGACCTCTCGCTTTAAAGCGGTAGGACTTACTTCTAAGCCGCACCATGCTCATTAAACATTTTATCTAACTTACGTGGATCGTTTTGCCTGCGACTAGCCTCGACTTTCAACCACAGACCCGACTATTTTATTATACTCTACTTTTTGCAACTGTCAATATGTAAACTTCTCCAGCTCCTCCATCTTTAAGACATTTAGCTCCATAAAAAGATGTTGCTCCTGAAGTAACAACATCATCAATCAATAAAATCCGCTTGTTGTATGCAGATTCTTCATTAATTAATCTAAAAGAATCTTTAACATTTTTCCATCTCTTACTATTATCAAGTCCTATTTGATCTCGGCTCTCACTTTTCTTTTTCATTAACTCACTGTACGGTATACCACACTCTTCACTTATATATTGGCATAAAACTTTGCATTGATTAAATCCTCTTGTTTTATAAGCCTCTTTACTGCTTGGAACAAATGTTATTAGGTCTATCTTTTCCATTAAATCTTCTTTAATATATGCAGATAAATATGAAGCTAAAATTTTTCCAGCTACAAATTCCTTTTCATACTTTAGCATCAAAATTAGCTTCTTTAAATTAAAGCTATAAACCCCTAAGGAGTAGCATGGAAACTTTATTCCATGCTGTTCAACTTCATATCTAAGATTTAATATATTCATTTTTTCCCTACAGTCTTTACAAATATACTCATTCTCTTCAGGATTATCGCAAATCAAACAAACTTCACCCTTACTATAAATAACTGAAACTATGCTTTGAAATATATATTTTACTTTCTGAAATAGCCTTGCTCCCATGCCTTTTTATTTAACTCCCTTAGAATACTTCTACATCTATCCATATCATCAGTTTCATTATTACAGATAAACATAACTTCTTCCTTAGTATTTTTCAAAACTCTGTTAACCCGGCTTGAAATATACACTAAATCCTTATAAGTAAAAACATCACTATCTGCAAAAAATACCATAATATTTACAGGTTTAAGTCCTATATGCTCTTCATTAAAATCATCAGTTATTAAGATTCCTTCTTCAGCTAGCAAAAATCTAATGAATCTCTTTCTTTCCGGCTCATCACTCTTAACTCTATATATATTACTTGTAAGATTCTCCTTTATATCTTTTAAGCCTTTATATATCTTATCTACCTTTTCTTTATGTGGAACATATATTATAACCTTGTTATTACTATTAATTGACCACTTTAAATAATCATATACACTATTAGGAATTCCCTCTTCTAACTTTATTCTTGTTGAAATAAATCTTGGTTCTGCTATAGGGCATTCCAAATCTTCTTTTAAGTTATAGATAGTCATACCACTTCTAAAAACAGCTTCAATTGAGTAAGTTATCATTGTTCCATAGTTGCTGCATATATTGATCATTAATTTACTTATTGACTCTCGTGTATACATAGGCCTCGAATTTATTTCGTCATAAATTATTAAATCAAACTTTTCTTCTAAATAGATAGCAACATTATGGTTACATATATTTATATTACCTAACTTAGCTTCACAAGATGAATCTTCTATATAATTTACTCTCTCTTTAGATAAATCTATAGCATCCTTATCCTTATTTATTATATATAAAACCTTTTTTCCTTCATTAATAGCATAATTTATTGTTTTATTAAATATAGCAGCTCTATTATTGAGAGGTGAAACCACGTTAATTTTGCGAACCTTCTTCATAAAGCTACCTAATATTCTATCCTCAATGGACTTCTTAGAGACTTTTTTAGTTTTATTAGATTTTTTAAAAAACAACATAATAAATCTCCTAATCTACATATGAATTATTTCTCTTATTCTCCACTTTAAGCCCGAATATCTTTCAAAACTTCTATTATTATTCTTCATGAATTCAACTACTTGGGTGCTACCTACTAAAACAACAAGCTTCTTAGCTCTAGTTATACCAGTATAAAGAAGATTCCTATTCATGAGAAGAGGTGGCCCCATAAACATCGGCATAACTACAACAGGGAATTCACTTCCCTGACTTTTATGAATTGTAACAGCATAAGCTAAGGTTATTTCATCTAAATCTGATTCTTCATACTCTACAACCTTATCATCTTCAAAACCAACTGTTACAGTATTTTCATCTTCATCTATGTCTGTTATATATCCAACATCTCCATTGAATACACCCTTTCCTTCCTCGCAAGAATTCTTTTTATACCAGTCTAAAGTATAGTTGTTTTTAATCTGCATAACCTTATCTCCAACCCTAAATACAACTTCTCGAAGTTCCTTTTCTTTCTTATCTTTACTTTTAGGATTAAGAACTTTCTGTAACTCCATATTCAAATTATCAATTCCCATATCTCCTTTTCTCATAGGAGATAAAACTTGAATATCCTTAATACTGTCCCAGCTTTTATTGAACTTCGGGAGCCTCGTTTTAACAAGTCCGATAATTTTTTCTAACATGATACCACTGTCTACAGCTCTTTCAAGATAAAAATCACTATTTTTAGAATTTAATATAGGCATTTTGCCTTCATTAATTAAGTGGGCATTTTGAACTATCATACTTTCTTGCCCTTGCCTAAATATTTCATTTAGCCTTACAACCTTAACAGCTTCACTTTCTATAATATCTCTAAGCACATTACCAGGACCTACGGAAGGTAGCTGATCCACATCCCCAACTATAATTAACCTTGTTCCTAACTGCATTGCTTTTAAGAGAGCATTCATCAAGCTAATATCTATCATAGATGCTTCGTCTATTATTAAAACATCACATTCAATATTTGAGGTTTCATTCTCAATCTCATCTAAGGCATCATCGCTGTACTTTCCTATTTCTAATAATCTATGTATGGTTTTTGCTTCCCTGCCTGTAGCTTCAGCCATTCTTTTCGCAGCACGTCCAGTAGGCGCAGCCATAAATACCTTCATCCCTAGGTTCTCAAAAATACTTACTATACAATTTATTATTGTTGTTTTCCCCGTTCCAGGTCCTCCAGTAATAACTTCTATTCCATTTAGAAATGCTCCTTCAACAGCCTCTCTTTGTGACTGTGCTAATCTAAATTCAGCATTTTTTTCAAAGTTTCTTATTTCTAGCTCTACATCTAAAGCTAATTTATCATACTTTGTTGTAGCAAGCTCAATTATCTTTTTAGTTACAGACATTTCAAGATATAAATATGACATGTTGTACACTGCAGCAACATCTTCCACCTGCTCAATTTTAATCTTGCCATCTAATATAAGTTCATAAATCCCTTCGTCCATCTTTTCATTGCTAATTTCAAGGAGTGTCATCCCTTTAGTTGTAAGCTTTTCTAATGGTATGAATGTATTCCCCATGGCACAAAACTCATTAATTATATATGATATTCCACTCTTAATTCTAAATAGCGAATCCTTTTCCACGCCAAGACTTTTGGCAATGGCATCAGCAGTCTTAAATCCAATTCCACTGATGTAATCCGTTAATATATATGGATTATCCTTAACCAAACTTATACAACTAGCACCAAACTTTTTATAAATTTTCATTGCCATATTAACTGTAATTCCATAGGCTTGAAAAAACATAATTATATCCTTTGTAACACGTTGTTCAAGATAAGATTTAGTTATGGTATCTATTTTCTTTTTCCCTATACCTGGTATCTCTGCTAATCTTTCAATATTACTATCCATTACCTTCAAAGTTTCATCACCAAAGAAATCAACAATTTTCTTTGCAGTAACCTTTCCAATTCCTTCAACAACTCCACTAGCTAAGTACTTTTCTATTCCAGATGTGGTTGTAGGGATTATTTCACAGATAGCTTCTAACTTAAACTGCTTTCCAAACTTAGGATGAACAGTCCACTCTCCATCAACTCTATATTCTTGTCCCTCATTAATATATGGAATTAAGCCAACTACTGTTACTATTTCTCTTTCACTTTTAATTCTACATATGGTATAGCTGTTCTCTTCATTTCTAAATACTACACTATCCACCACACCTTCAATGGTTATCATAAAATCGCTCCTAAAAAATTAATCTATAAATAAAATGCTTAATATTTAATTTCTATAAATTAAGTTACTTTTAATATCCATCTTTGCTCTAAGCATTTATAATCATTCTCCCTCTTTTACTCCCACCTTAAGTAGTCATAAAATAAGCATCCCTATTACTATTATAACAAAATTCCTTAATACTATATCAATAATATAACAATAATCTTCATAGTTTTACTCTCTGTTAACATAAGTTTTTCTCCAAATCTGTGACTTGACTAGGTAAAATCTTAGTGAGAATCTAGAAGTTACACTCTAAAAGTGATACTCCGAATCTTTGATTTTTTTAGTGAAACTTTCATAATATTCATCTACGACTTGATCAGCAGGACTTCCACCATGTGCATCTTTTATTTAGCCATTGAAACTTACTCTGTGGAGCATTTCACCAAAGTAATCTGGGGCGGAATTTCATATTTATCCTTTTTATAAAAAGCCTGCATCACTATACAGGTAATGCAGGCTTTTTAGTAAGTTTATATTATAAATATTTTTTTATCTCTTCAACTTTATCTAATCTCTCCCATGGTAGATCTAAGTCAATTCTTCCAAAGTGTCCATAGGCTGCTGTCTGCTTGTAAATTGGTCTTCTTAAATCAAGCTCTTTAATAATTGCTGCTGGTCTCAAATCAAATACCTTATTAACAACTTCGATAATTTTATCTTCAGAATAATTTCCTGTTCCAAAAGTTTCAATTTCAATGGATACTGGTCTTGCAACTCCTATAGCATATGCAAGCTGTATTTCTAACTTATCAGCTACTCCAGCTGCAACCAAGTTCTTAGCAACCCATCTTGAGGCATATGCAGCTGATCTATCAACCTTTGTTGGATCCTTTCCTGAGAATGCTCCTCCGCCATGTCTTCCAGAACCACCATAAGTATCAACAATTATTTTTCTTCCTGTTAATCCTGAATCCCCTTGTGGTCCTCCAATCACAAATCTTCCTGTTGGATTTATTAAGTATCTTGTATTTTCATCTAAAAGATGACTTGGTACTACCGCATTTATTACATGCTCAATTAAATCTTTTTCAATCTGCTCTCTATCAATCTCTGGTCCATGTTGAGTAGATATTACGATAGTGTCTATTCTCACAGGAGTATTTCCTTCGTATTCCACTGTAACCTGTGTTTTTCCATCTGGTCTTAAATATTCTAAAATACCATTTTTCCTTACTTCTGTTAGTCTTCTAGATAATCTGTGCGCCATGTATATTGGAAGTGGCATATATGCTTCTGTCTCATTTGTAGCAAAACCAAACATCATCCCTTGATCTCCAGCCCCTATAGCCTCTATGCCGTCTTTTTCACCTTCTTTGCTCTCTAGCGCCTCATCAACGCCCATGGCTATATCAACTGACTGCTCATCTATTGAAGTAATTACTGCACAAGTATCACAGTCAAAGCCAAATTTAGCTCTATCATACCCAATTCCTCTTACTGTATCTCTAACTACTCTTTGAAAATCCACATAACAATTTGTACTTATTTCTCCCATAACCATAACTAAACCTGTGGTTACAGCTGTCTCACAAGCTACTCTTGCATTTGGGTCTTTTTCTAAAATAGCATCTAAAATCCCATCTGATATTTGATCACAGATTTTATCTGGATGCCCTTCAGTTACTGACTCTGATGTAAATAATCTTCTCATTGATAATTCCTCCTTGAATGTCAAGATATATTCTTATCAAAAATACTTAGAGATTGTTATTCAAAATAATAAAACCTCTTCTTGCACGACAAGAAGAGGTTTAGTATATACGAACTAAGCTTTTCTTATCTTGCAGTTAAACTGCAGGATTTGGCACCACTGCGCATTACTACGCTGGTTGCTGGGTTTCATAGGGCCTTTCCCTCCACCACTCTTGATAAGAGTATTCTTTTTTAATTATAAACTGATAATAGCATAGTGCATTTATAGTGTCAACTGTTTTCTTTCGATCTATCTTTGAATAATAAACATTGGAACTATAAACACAATTCACCTAAAATTTCTTATAAAAAAAGACATCAACTAATTCATTGATGTCTTTAATGGTGGAGGAGGACGGATTCGAACCATCGAAACGAAACGTAACAGATTTACAGTCTGCCCCCTTTGGCCTCTCGGGAACTCCTCCAAAAAAAATGGAGCTTCCAGTCGGAATCGAACCAACAACCTGCTGATTACAAATCAGCTGCTCTACCGTTGAGCCATGGAAGCACATTAATTATTATAAGATTTTATTTAATTTTAAATGGTGGTCGCAACAGGGATCGAACCTGTGACCCCCTGCTTGTAAGGCAGGTGCTCTCCCAGCTGAGCTATGCGACCAAATATGGTGGAGGAGGACGGATTCGAACCATCGAAACGAAACGTAACAGATTTACAGTCTGCCCCCTTTGGCCTCTCGGGAACTCCTCCACTTAATGGAGCTTCCAGTCGGAATCGAACCAACAACC
>JARKVD010000019.1 GCA_029851835.1 Clostridium sp.
CAGGGATGGATAGTTTCTCATTATTAGCAGTTCCATTTTTCATATTATCAGGAGTAATAATGAATAATGGAGGAATAGCTTTAAAGTTAGTTAATTTTGCAAAGTTATTTAGTGGAAGAATACCAGGAGCTTTAGCTCAGACAAACGTTTTAGGTAATATGCTATTTGGATCCATATCTGGATCATCAGTAGCTGCGGCTGCAGCTATAGGGGGAGTCCTGAATCCTTTAGAGGAAAAAGAAGGTTATGATAAAAATTTCTCAGCAGCAGTAAACATAGCATCAGCTCCAACTGGACTTTTAATACCTCCAAGTGGAATACTTATTATCTATGCTTTAGTAAGTGGTGGAACATCGGTGTCAGCCCTATTCATGGCTGGATATTTACCAGGTATACTTTGGGGACTAGCTGTTATGCTTACAGCATACATCATAGCTCGTAAAAACAAATACGCAGTTGCACCAAGGATTTCATTTAAGGAAAAGATAAAAGTATTTTTAGAGGCAATTCCAAGTTTACTATTAATAGTTATAGTTATTGGGGGTATAACTGTAGGTGTATTTACAGCTACAGAAGGTGCAGCCGTTGCCGTTGCATATTGCTTTATATTATCCTTCTTTGTATATAAGTCAATAACATTAAAGGATATGCCAAAGATACTTTTAGAGTCTGGAAAGATGACTGCAGTTATTATGATATTAATAGGAGCATCATCAGTAATGTCATGGATAATGGCATATACAAATATACCAAATCTAATAACTAGTTTATTAATGGGAATATCTTCAAATAAAGTAGTGATATTCATCATAATGAATATCATCCTACTGATTGTTGGTACTTTCATGGATCTTACACCAGCGGTACTAATATTTACACCAATATTATTACCTATAGCAAAGAACTTTGGAATGGACCCAATACACTTTGGAATAATGTTAATTACCAACTTAGCAATTGGTAATATTACACCACCAGTTGGAAGTGCATTATTTATAGGATGCAAGGTAGGAAAAACAAGAATAGAAGAGGTTATTAAACACGTTATGCCATTCTATGGGGCAATAATAGTTGTACTAGCTCTCGTAACTTTCATACCAGAGATAAGTTTAATAATACCAAGATTATTGGGATTAATATAAAAATTTAAATAGGCTGATATGTGCTTGTAGCTTCCTTAGTACATATCAGCCATTATCTAAGGAAACTCCTTCTCATATTTATTGGAAGGATTGCCCAAAGAATAAGTTTGAGTGACTAAATCCAAGATTTAGACTCTCACTTAACTTCACATTGATGAAATAAAGAATTTGGATGTTCACTTAAAGAGGAGTTGTAAATTAAAATGTCAATTAGAAACTTTCAGTTTAAATTTATTAATAAAAATCAACATGTAGTTAGTTTTGCATGTGAAGATATAGTTGCTAAAGTATTAGTATTAGAAGAGGATATATTAAGAGTTATAATCCATAAAGAAGAAGGATTAAAACTAGATAAAACATGGCTAATTGCTCCAGGTATGGAGGATCTCCCTTTTGAAGGAAGAGATAGATTTGATACAACTGGATTTAGCTTGCCTGATTATAAGGTGGAAGAAAAAGATGGCTTTGTATCAATAGCTACATCTAAAGTAGAAGCAGTTATAAACCTACTTGATTTCAAAATTACTTGGTACTATTTGGAATGTGATAAAAAGGTTGAATTTATGAAGGATAGACAGACTCAAGCTTATAACTTTAAGGGAGAGCTTGGAGAGGGAATTTACCACTACACTAATAGAAATAGGTCAGAGCAGTACTTTGGTTTAGGGGAAAAAGCAGGTACTTTAAACAGAGCTGGTAAAAGATATAGGATGTTAAATATAGATGCCATGGGTTATGATGCAGAGAGCACAGATCCACTATATAAGCATATACCATTCTATATAACAAGGGATGAAGAAACAGATTTATCTTATGGAATATTCTATGATAACATGTCTAATGCCATCTTTGATATGGGTAAAGAGTTAGATAACTACCATGGGCATTATAAGTATTTTTATTCAATAAATGGAGATTTAGATTATTATGTAATAGCTAAAAAAGAAATTCCAGCCATAACTAAGACTTTCAGCTGGATGACTGGTAAGACTATATTTGCGCCAAAGTGGAGCCTTGATTATTCAGGTTCAACTATGACCTACACTGATTTACCAGACGCTGGGGAGCAGTTAAAGAAATTTGTTGATTTATGTGAAGAGCATGATATATTAAGTGGATCTTTCCAATTATCATCAGGATATACTTCAATAGGTGATAAGAGATATGTATTTAACTGGAATAGAGATAAGATACCAGCACCTGAGAAGTTAACGGAGTATTTCCATAATAAAGGTCTAAGATTATGTGCCAATATTAAACCTGCATTATTATTAGATCATCCAATGTTTGAAGAGTTAAAAGAAAAGGGATTATTTATTACAGAGGAGAACTCAAAGGAACCTTACCTATGCCAATATTGGGATGAGTTAGGAGCTCACTTAGATTTTACTAATGTTGAAACTATAAAATGGTGGAAAGAGCAAGTAACTAAACAGCTTTTAGAGTATGGAATTGATTCAACTTGGAATGATAATAATGAGTATGAAATATGGGGAACAAACAAGCTAAATGGATTCGGAAAAGAAATGGATTTAGAGTTAGTTAGATCTATAATGCCATTATTAATGATGAAGTCATCTTTTGAAGCACAGAAGGAATTCAACAAAGATGAAAGACCATATCTGATATCAAGATCCGGATGTCCTGGAATTCAAAAATATGTTCAAACTTGGAGTGGAGATAACTATACTTCATGGAAAACATTAAAATACAACATAAAGATGGGTAATGGATTAAGTTTATCAGGAGTATACAATCATGGTCATGACGTTGGAGGATTCTCAGGAAATTCACCAGAGCCAGAATTACTTGTAAGATGGGTTCAGCAGGGCATAATGTATCCAAGATTCACAATCCACTCTTGGAATGATGATAAAACTGTTAACGTGCCATGGATGTATCCAGAGTATACTGAAACTATTGGTAACCTATTAAAGCAAAGAAATCGTATAGTTCCATATATTTATGATCTGCTTTATAAAGCACATAAAAATTATGAGCCTATAGTGAAGCCTACATTATATGATTTTGGAAAAGTGGATAAAAAGACATATGAAGAAAATGATGAATTCATGTTAGGAAATGCATTCCTAGTTGCAACTGTTGTAAACAAAGGTGACAGAGAGAGAACAGTTTACCTTCCAAAGAACGAATCAGGCTGGTACGACTTTAATACTCATGCATGGTATGAAGGCGGTAAAACTGTTACAATACCAGCACCTCTTGAGTATGCACCAGTATTAGTTCAAGGTGGCAGCATAATACCTATCAACGAGGCGGAGGTTACTTTTGCAACAAAAGGAAAGGATGAAAGAGCCTTCTGCATATTCCCATCAAAAGGAGAAGGTACATTCAGCTGTGAATTCTTTGAAGATGATGGAATTACAACAGATTATGAAAATAACCATTTAGTATATAAGTTTAATGTAACTACTACTGCTTCTGAGATTTTAGTAAACTTAGAAACAGAGGGAGAATATAAACCACAATACAATGAAGTAGCTATGTATTTACCTAATGGAGAAGAAAGAGTTCTTAAGGTGAACGGAAATATTTTATCAAATGGAAATAAGGTTGCTTTAAATAAATAAGAAGTAAAAGAAGTCTATGGAATTGAGAGTTATATTTCAATATCCATAGGCTTTTTTTGCAAGAGGTTACTATTAAACCTCTAATACCCTAAGGGATTAAATATTATTTAATTATAGATAAACACATATTAGAGGCTTAAAAGAGGAAGGAAATACTTACTTCTTGCTAGAAACGCTGAGAATTGAATTGATAAGCTAAGCAATTGAGAAAATTAATTTAAAGGGTTAATTCGCCAGATATCATGAGGGACGGTATTATGGCAGATATAATAAATTTTTACTTCCAGGTATTTTGAGCGTAAGATACCTAGAATGTTTAAGATAGTAAGAAGTTGTTTTAAAAATAACTAAGTTGATTTTTAGATTATTTGATGGTATTGTTATTATTGTAAAAAATAATGAATGCTATGAAGCTATAGGTTTTTCTGTTTCTGATAATAAACAGAGAAGTTTATGGCTTTTTCTTTTGCATTGGTTTAGTTATTCTTTCGAATTTTAAGAAAGAACTTTATTAATTATATTTCTTTAAAGGAGACTAAAAATGAATACTACAGAAAACTTAATGGGGACAAGGAAGATAACACCGTTGTTATTATCCATGTCTATACCACCAATAATTTCAATGATGATACAGGCTCTTTATAATATTGTGGACAGTATCTTCGTTGCCAGGTTGAGCCCTGATGCTTTAACAGCAGTGTCTTTAGCCTTTCCTTTGCAAAACTTAGTCCTTGCAGTGTCAGTTGGTTTTGGAATTGGACTTAATGCGTGTATAGCCAGAAAGCTTGGAGCAAAAAATTTAAAGGGCGTGGAGGAGACTGCTACCCATGGATTTATATTAACAGCCTTACATGCTATGACATTTGTATTAATTGGAATCTTTGTAACTAAGCCTTTTATCGGTTTCTTTGCACAAAGTCAAGAAGTGTTTAATATGGCTTCAACTTATTCTTATATTGTAATTATATGTGCCTTTGGGCAGTTGTTCCATTTATATGCTGAAAAGATATTTCAAGCTACAGGAAATATGATAATACCAATGTTTATACAAGGTTTAGGTGCTATTATAAATATAATCCTTGACCCAATCCTTATTTTTGGACTTTTTGGCTTCCCAGCCCTTGGTGTTGCTGGTGCAGCTATAGCTACAGTTACAGCTCAAATTATAGCTTGCTTAGTATCCTTTATATTGTTTTTCCAAAAGAATAATCCTGTAAGAATTAAGTTAAAAGGCTTTAAATTCAATATAGATATTATTAAAAGTATTTATAGCATAGCTGTTCCTTCAAGTTTAATGATTGCGCTTCCTTCAGTATTGGTTGGAATATTAAATGGTATTTTAGTTGGACTTTCCGATTTTGGAGTTGGTGTCTTTGGAGTTTACAATAAGGTTCAAACCTTTATATATATGCCTGTGGGTGGTGTAATCCAAGGGATGCGTCCAATTATGAGTTATAACTATGGAGCAAAAAATTATGGACGAATGAAGGAAACTATAAAATCGGCATTGGCTATTTCAGGTGTAATAATGGTCTTAGGAACAGTTCTTTTCATGGCTATTCCAACGGAAATTATGGGCTTATTTAACGATACTCCTGAAATACTTAAGGTGGGAAGTGATGCCTTCCGTATAATTAGTGTTGGGTTTGTGGTATCAACGATTTCCTATGTGTTATCTGGAGCTTTTGAAGCTTTAGGAAAGGGCGTGGATTCTTTAACGGTTTCCTTAACAAAATCTTTATTAATAATACCGCCTATGGCCTTTGTACTCTCACGTTTTTGGGGGGTAAAGGGAGTATGGATAGCCTTCCCAATTGCAGAGGTTATCGCAACAATTATGGCTATAGTTTTATATAAAAAATTATCTAAGGAAATATATGTTGAGAAATAGACCTAGAGATATAGAATTTAGCAAATAAATAGGAGCTGCTTCCGTAACTTAATTGTTAAGGAATCGGCTCCTTTTAAATTATAAATATGTTGAGAGTGTTCTAATATACTAAGAACTAGTTCTCGTTTAACCATATTTCTTCATAATAATCTTTTCTTAATCCAAGGGCGCTTCTTTAAATTTATCTAATAGTAAATCAGTATTTAATGTGGAAAAACCTTTGTTTAAGGAGAAAAAAATTATCGAATCCCGACGATCCTTTGAATAAAGGCGAGGGTAACTGCCAAGGGATAAGAGTCTGTTAGTTTCCTCTAAAGTAAAGCTCCCAGCAATACATAGTCTTAGAACTTTATCTCTGCTGGCATATTTTTTACCGCTTAAAATTTGATAACCATAGGTGCGGTCAATGCCTGAAAGTTTAATGAGACTTGCCTTAGCTATAGCATTTTCATTAAGAAGCTTGTCTAGATAATTAACAAAATCTACACTTATGCTGCTTAAAATTGTGCTGGTTATATATTCATTGAGCTTAGTGATGAGCTGAAAAAAATTGGTGAACACAATGAAGTTGGTGTTGATGACAAGGCTGTTTCTAAAGAGATAAAAAGACAGACTAGTAGTAATGAAAGTGACATGTTGAAGTTAAAGGATGAGAGCATTACTGATAAAGGCACAACAAGGGGTAGCTGGTTTGTTAGATTGGTTAGAGAACTGCCAGGCTTTAGAACCAGTCATCCTTTAAAAATAACTATAGCTTTTTGCGGGTATTTTTTTATGCTGGCTGGAATTTTAGTTAGTTTTGTCGATTTTAATATAATTAGTTTTTTAGAGAATATATCATTAGTATTAATGTTATTATCAATGACATTTTTAACAACTAACTTTAAAAACATAAGAAAGAGATTACCATTGTTATGAAGCAGTAACATCTTCACTGTTATAGTGGGGTTAGCTATATATAACTTCATTTTGTTTATGGCAGGTGGGATGGTGTTACTTTCTTGGGGTAAGCTTAGATAAAAATTTATTAGTTCTTTGTTTAAATTTGTAAGGAAACTCCCTCTCATATGCATTCGAGGAGTACTCTTACAGAGTAAGTTCGAGTAGCTAAATCAAAGATTTAGACTTTTACTTAAGTTCGCCTTAGCCAAATATAAAATTTGGAGGCTCACTTAGTTGTATGCTGACAGCATACCAATAAATCTTTTATAAAAGGTATCATTACATCATGAAGATTAGATTTTTTATTTCGGGAGGTTGCCAATTATGAAAGATGGAAAAAAGAAACCATTCTATAAAAAGTGGTGGGTATGGTTAATAGCAGTAATTATAGTAATAGGGGTTTCAGGAGAAAGTGAAAGCGGTAAAGAAGAGGGGAATGTAGCTGATAACGCTGCAGGAAATATAAATGTGGAAGAGCAGGCAGAGAATCAGCAAGGGGAATCTAATGGAGAGGCTGAAGCAAAACCAGAAGATAAAAAAGTAAAGCCAATTAAAAGTGGAACTTATAAAGTTGGAAGTGATTTAACACCAGGGGAGTATTTATTCTTTGCTAAGGGTATGGATATGTTGAATGCACAAGTGATAGCACTGGAGCATTTGGAGAGTATAGTGTTTAATGATAATGTTAAAGGTCACCTATACTTAACGGTAAATGAAGGGGAATATCTTAAGATTACTGGGGGCGAAATGTATCCTGTGGTAGAGGCACCGTCTGTTGTACCAGAAGATAGACTTTATAAAGACGGTATGTACAAAGTTGGACAAGATATCCCAGGTGGAGAACATAAGATAATTTTAACAAGTGATTTCATGGGATATTATGAAGTAAGCGCTGATAGCAGACATGATTTATATTCAATAATAACTAATGAAAATGTTCAAGGAGACACCTATTTAACTATACAAGATGGTCAGTATATAAAGTTAAATGGTGTGCAGATACAGAAATAATTGTAATTATGCTGGAAAGCCTTCAAAAAGCTATCCAGCATTTATTTATTTTTCTGGCCTTTCAAGGATTTGAATGCCTCTCGGGATTGACTTAAAGATTTTTATGTAACCCAGTCTTTCTAAGGTATGTAAGTGTTGATGTACAGTGGAGGTGGATTTAATGTTAACCTTATCGCCTATTTCTCTTACGGAGGGAGGAAAACCATATTCATTTTTGTATTCTACTATAAAGTTATAGATTTCCTCTTTTCTTTTGGTAAATGTTAAAGCCATAAAATCACTCCTGTAATACATATTTGTTAAATAATTATACGCGAACTGGTGTTCAAAGGCAATGGGAACATGGAAATTTTGTGGGAGAGACTTACTAATTTGAAAAGTAAATAATTGAGCTAGCAGGTCTATAAATGGGGATAGAGGAAAGGGTGGATCTTGGGGGTACAGAAAATATAATTTAAGTTTGGAGTGGAGATATTGGCAAGGCCTCGCAGAAGGAAGCTCTTGCTAATACTAGCCTTAGTAGTTAAGGGTTAAATTATCTTCCCTGGATTTCTCGTAACAGCAATGCTTTGCAAATATTCATTGCATCAATGATTTTCTTAAAGCGGGTATAGGTGCCGTGACCTTCTTGAAATTTCTTGATTCCATTTTCAGATTTGCTGATGATGGAGGTTATTGGAGGAAGGGCATTATCTAAGTCTTCCTTTGAATAAATGTCAGTGATATCCTGGCCCTCCAGCAAGGCTTTTGAGATGTATAGAGCTTTTATTCTATTTTTAAGAAGGCTGTGCTGGGAAGTTCCTTCCTGGAATTTGGGCTGCATTTTTTCACAGTTTTTTATTGTTGAAGTAACAATCTGTATGGCTTGAGTTAATTCATTAGTTGAATATTGCTTCATAATTTTTTCACTCCTCATAGGTTATTTAATGCTTTATAGAGATTATCTAAAATACATACTAGGTAGGTTTAAGGGATTATTTTAGAAATCTTGCATCACTTATTATACTTTGGTGAGAGGAGAAATCATAGTGTTTTAATACTGAAATTATAATTACAAATCTTGAAAAGGCATATGACCCCCATGGTGGCTTGTATGATATTGGGTGAGGTCATATTGTAAAGGCAAAAGTATAAAAAATGGGGGATTGAAATGAATAAAATTAAAAGAGTATTAGGATAAGAAAAACAGAAGAATGATTAAATTTCACATAAAACAATAAAAATTAATTACGCAAAAATTACACTCCTGAAAACCGGGAAAGAGCTTTTCAGGTATTTACACCAAAGTGCACAACCGTCCAAGCTCCTTCTATAATTCTATGTTCTTAATATTTGTTTATTTTGCAGCAGGTGAGGAAGTTTGAAGCTTTCTAGAGCTTATACGTAATACGATGCTTTCTGGATCAACCTGCAAGTCAATTTTGTCACTGTTGAGTTCAGGAATATCTCTAGCAGTGATAATAGTACCTGCTGGCATTCCATCAAGGTCAATAGTTATAGTATCAATCATATCTTCAGGTAAAGAAGCATATGGGATTTCAAACTGCATTTGCTCTAGTGGCCCTTCTAGTTTATCATCATTGATAAGAATCAGGTGAATTACACTATTGACTTTTTCCTTGGCAGATAAGGCTTGGAAAGTTAGGTGTAAAATTTCATTGTTAACTGTATTCAAGGATTTTTCCTTAAGTTGCACTGGAATTGCTTCTCCTTCAATATTCAGCACTAGTTTACTACCTTCACGCTTGAGGCGAACCAGTTTGCGTGCAGCAGCTTCTTCCATTTGAATAGAGATTGAATCAGGCAAAGATTTACCGAACACACTTCCAGGAATCATTCCTAGGCGTCTCATTTTTTTTGCCTTTAAAGTAAGATCACGTTTTTGAACATTAATGTTTTCCATTTTATTTCCTCCTAATTGTTTTATAATATATATTTAATTGCAGTGTCATGAGGTGCAATTAAACAAGTGATAGCAGCTTGTAATAACCAAAATATTTCGAAAAATTTTTATATTTTGACTTTAACTTAAGTTTTTATTTGTGGTTATTTACAAAAATGATAATATTTTCTTGAGGTTTAATAAAAAAGAAGGGCTCTTCATACAGCACAATAAGCGCAATACTAAAAGCCCTTCTTTAAGACGGTTCTTTTTACTATCAATTGACTATACCATATCATAGTTCCCATTGAAAAGCAAGGGATGTATTTTTTCTTTCATGTATCCTTCTTTGAAATAGGGTATAAAGAGGAGGTAAGAATTCTCCCTGTGGATTGCTTCCATGGTATGATTTCCTTATTTATTAAACAATAAAATTATTTTGTAGTAACAATTTAAGGTTTCAAAATATAGTTATATATGAGATAATAGATGCACAAACTTAAAAATATAATTAGAAAAACTTAGGAGGAAATATGGCGATGCTTAATGAAACTTTGTTAAATGCGCTTAATAATCAGGTGAACTTTGAATTTTATTCTTCATACACATACCTTGCTATGGCAGGATACTGTGAGTCAATTGACTTACCTGGATTTGCAAATTTCTTTAGAGTTCAAGCTAAGGAAGAATTAGATCATGCTATGAAATTTTATGATTATGTTTATCAAAAGAATGGTTCAATTGAACTAGAAATGATTGAGAAGCCTCAAATTACATATGATGGACTTATTGATGTATTCAAAAAAGGTTATGACCATGAGCAACTAGTTACAAAGAAGATTTATAAATTGGCAGACATAGCATACGAAGTAAGGGAACATGCTACAATTAGTTTACTTAAGTGGTTTATTGATGAGCAGGTTGAAGAAGAAAATAGCTTTAATGCTCTTTTAAAGAAAGTAAAAAGAGCAGAAGGAAATCCAGCAGCTATATACTTATTAGATGATGAATTAGCTAATAGAGTTTATTCACCTATAGACACACAAGAATAATATTAGCAATATATAATTCTTAAGCAATAAGAAAATACATATGAAGTTTAGGTATTAAGTTAGGAAAGAGAATTTTAGAATTTATAGCCTGTAGTGAGAACTACAGGTTTTTTTTGTATGTAGGAAAGTATGAAATTTTTCAAATTTGAAAGCAAGTAATATAGAAAATCATATACCATTGACTTATAACAAGTATTCACAACAACTTATAGTAGATGTTAAAATATAATGGATATAATGATCTAAGGGGGATTTAATTAAGTATGCAAAAATATAATGAAGAAAATCCAATGCTTGTTAACTCCGTAGTATGTACTGTAGATATATTAGGGTTTTCGCAAATGATAGTAGATTCATGTAATAATAAATATGGAGATGATTTACTTAAAGAGATTAATTTTCTTATAAATAAGAATAAGCAATGTATAATTAAAAATAAGTATAGCCAAGGGAAGATAAAAATTTATACTGATAATATGATCGTAGGATATCCTATAAAAGATGATGGAGAAGAGGAGCTAAATGAAATATTAGATAATGTATCAGAATATCAATTTAACTTGGCGTTAGAAGGTTTATTTGTTAGGGGCGGAATTAGTGTAGGTGAGTTTTATATAAATGAGGATATAGTTTTTGGACCAGCTCTTTTAGATGCACATTATGTTGAAAGCAATTTAGCTTGTTATCCAAGAATTGTATTAGATGATAAAACAGTAAATAGACTGCAAAGATATATAAATAGTTATGATATAGCGCCACAGCGTAATAAGATATTAATAGATAATGATGGACAATGGTTTTTAAATTATCTAAATGTAATATTTAAATACTACACTGAATGCAATAATCAGTATGAATTTGAACAAACGCAAATAGAATTACTTTTTAAACATAAAGTTAAAATAGAAGAAATGCTAGAGTTACATAAAGACAATATAAGAGTTTGGGATAAATATGTATGGATAGCTAATTATCATAATTATTTCTGTGATATAAATTTTGGACAAGAAAAACAATTAAAAATAGCTAAAAGGAATTTGCTTTCATGGCCAAGAAGTATTTCTGACAGTGACATATAATGAGATATTTTCATGGGTGAAACATTCATAGGTAAATGTGTGTAATTTTTGACTAATATTTCAATCTTAATTGTTTAGTATTTTAGCTTTAAAATTACTATATAGGTAGCTACAAATTTTTGTTTTACTGTATATTTTAAAAATAATTTATAAATTTTAGAAAAAAGTGTTGCATGTTGGAGAAATAAGTGTTACTATAAGAGAGTAGCAAAGATGCTAACAAAATAAATTAAGTTCAATTAGATAAATAGTTTCTCGTGAATTAGAAAATATATATCCAGTTAGACCTTAAAATTCAGGAGGAATTATTATGACAGATAAGACAATAACATGTAGAGATTGTGGAAATGAGTTCGTATTTACAGTAGGAGAGCAAGAATTCTATAAAGAAAAAGGATTCGAAAATGAGCCTATAAGATGCGGAGATTGTAGAAGAGCAAGAAAACAACAAAATAATAGAAGATAATTTTAGAATTTATAGCCTGTAGTGAAAACTGCAGGCTTTTTTATTTGATTAGTTATTTTAGGAACATTAATCGGGATCTATGCTCAGGTGCTTTTAGTTAGTGAAAATATTTACATGCTTTAACTTGAAAATAAAAGTATTGATATGATACTATTAAAAATAAATTTAAAGTTTAAAATTTTATGATAGTTACCAAGGAGAAAATCAGTGTTCTAAATAGTTATTATTATTATTATTATTATTATTATTATTATTATTATTATTATTAGTTTTAGGGAATTTATGTGAGTTAGGGTAATAATTTAAAGAGGTGAATACTAAGGATGAAGACTGTGAAAAGAGCAACACTTGAAGGAAAAACTTATAGGTATATGCCGGAAAAAGACTTTGTTGTATATTATTATAAGGATCATGAAATACCAGAAATACCACTTCATTATCATGAATTTTATGAATTACTTTTTCTTGTAGATGGAAATTTGGACTATATAGTGGAAGAAGAGATATACCATTTAGAAAAAGGAGATTTACTATTTATACCACCAGGAGCATTCCATAATCCTATAATACATAATTTCGATATACCCTATGAAAGATATGTACTATGGGTATCTGTATTTGCAATGAATAAAATTTTTGAGCTTGATGAAAAGGCAGATATATTTAAAGATGAGTCCAGCAATAAATTATATTTACTTAGAAGTAAAGGCTATACAGCATCAATATTACAGGGATACTTCAAATCGCTTTTTGATTCTTATGAAGCTAAGAACATTTGTTATAAAAGTGAAGGATACTCAATTATTATGAATATTTTAACTAGTTACAATAGAGAGTTATATAATAAGACAACCAATATAATGGGTGGAACAAAGGATGTGTTAATAAGCAATATAGTGAATTATACAAATTCTCATATAACAGAGGAATTATCTTTAGATAAAATAGCAGCTATATTTTTTGTTAATAAGTATACCATATCACGTAAATTTAAAAGTGCTATGAAAATTTCATACTATCAGTATGTTATCCAAAAGAGATTGAGTATAGGAAAGCAGTATCTATTAGAAGGTATGTGTGCTAATGAGGTATACAAGCTTTGTGGATTTAACGATTATGTGTCTTTTTATAGAGCTTTTAAAAAAGAATATAAATTTTCTCCTAGTAAATTTAAGAATATACATGATGGGTTTATGAATATTGAATAAGATAATAAATAATTATTAATTTAATCAAGGTTTCTATATTAAGCACAAAGAATCCTATTTCATTGCTTAATATAGAAACTTTATTTTGTAAAAAAACTTCTTGAAAAAATATAAATGGTACAGGAAATATTGATAAATTCAAGGTTGTTTTTGTAATAATATTAAGATAAATAGGTAGAAAAGAATGAAAAATGTCAATATTAACAATGATTAGGTCAATTATATTAATTTTAATTGCAGTTTATATCTAATATACTTAAGACGTTATCTTTTGAATACGATATCACTTGAAATGAGGTAAGGTAGAATTGCTTAGGCTAAGGACAACGTAGGTGAATTAGTAAAATAAAGTATAACAAAAGTTTACAATTAAAATATTTTATTTCGGGGGAAGATTTTATGCAAAAATTAAGGAAATTAGGAGTATTATTGGCAGTAGCAGCATCTCTTACCTTAGTGGGGTGTGGTTCAAGTAGAGGTGATAAAGATGGTGTATATATGAAGTTAGCTCACAATATGTCAGAAGATCATCCAATTCACAAATCATTAGTGGAGTTTGAAAGATTAGTTGAAGAGAAAAGTCAGGGAACCATTGATATTGAAATTTATCCTAATGGAGTTTTAGGATCAGAAAGAGAAACTATTGAGCTGACTCAAACAGGAGCTATAGATATAGCTAAGGTAAGTACGGGAGCCCTTGAAAGCTTTGAAAAAGAATATACAGCTTTTGGGATACCATATATATTCGATAATTTAGACCATTATTATTCAGTAATGGATGATAGAGACCTTATGGAAGAATTATATAATTCTACTGAAGATGCTGGATTTATAGGATTAACTTATTATGATTCTGGAGTAAGAAGCTTATATACAACTTCAAAACCTATAATGAGTCCAAATGATTTAAAGGGACTTAAGATAAGAGTACAGCAAAGTCCAACTGCCATAAAAATGATTGAACTTATGGGTGGAGCAGCGACCCCAATGGCCTTTGGTGAAGTTTATACTGGTCTTCAGCAAGGAGTTATTGATGGAGCGGAAAGTAATGAAACTGCTTTAACTACCAATAAGCATGGTGAGGTAGCAAAATACTTCTCATATAATCAACATACCATAGTTCCAGATTTAACAATAATGAATAGAAAATTGTTTGATAAACTTACAAAAGAGCAGCAAGACATAATAATTGAGGCAGCCATAGAGTCTACTGAGTACCATAAAGTTATATGGAATGAATCAATAGAAGAGGCTGTAGAAGAAGCAAAGGCTATGGGAGTTGAATTCTTCTACCCAGATATGAAGCCATTCCAAGAAGCAGTGATGCCTCTACATGAAGAGTTTAAAGAAGATAAAGATATTAAAAAAATGTACGATAAGATAAGAAGTAAAGTAAGTGAGGAGGAATAACTGATATGTTAAATTTAAAAAAGAAGCTAGATAAAGCCATAGAGGGATTTATAGTAGTTCTACTTACAATTATGGTTTTTATCGCTTTATGGCAGGTTGCATCTAGATACGTATTTAACTCACCAAGTACTGTTTCAGAAGAGCTTTTAAGATATAGTCTTATATGGTTAGCAATGATAGGTTCAGCATATATGTTTGGATTAAGGGATCATATGGCTATGACCTTTTTAAAAGAAAAGTTTAGTGAAAATGTACAACAGAAGCTAACTATCCTTTCAGAAGTTGTAATAATATTATTCTCTATATCTGTTTTGCTTTATGGTGGAGTTAATATAACTATGTTAACTATGAATCAAGTATCAGCTGCCCTTGGAATACCAATGGGATATGTGTATATGGTATTACCAATATCAGGAGTATTAATTATTTATTATTCACTGGTAAATATAATTAGTCTTATAAAGAGAGAAAACATAGTTAAAAACGACTACGAGGAAATATAGATAGGAGGGGACATTATGGATTTTGCAATGATTACAGGAATTATATTATTAGTAGCATGTCCTATATTATTACTAGTAGGAGTACCAATAGCAATAAGTATAGCGGTATCCTCTGTTTTAGCCGTAATTGCAGCATTGCCATTAGATAGTGCTTTAATTACATCTGTACAGCGTATTTTTACAGGGATGGATAGTTTCTCATTATTAGCAGTTCCATTTTTCATATTATCAGGAGTAATAATGAATAATGGAGGAATAGCTTTAAAGTTAGTTAATTTTGCAAAGTTATTTAGTGGAAGAATACCAGG
>JARKVD010000022.1 GCA_029851835.1 Clostridium sp.
GATAAAGACGCTGAAGTTTTTAATAAATAAAGTTGAAAAATAAAAGGAAAGTCTATATCTAAGGTTTTTCTTTTGTTACAAATATAGCGAGAGGAGAAAATATTAATTATGCTTAATTTTAATATACAAAACTATAAAGTAGAAAAATGCTGTATTGATGGCAATAGTATTACATTTCGTGCGTATAGGGAAATATCATATTGCGATAAACCTGTTGATGATATACAAAAAATGAACATATTTGTTCCGGAAATTTATTATGAGGGTCAGACAATAAATGGATATTCATTGAAGACTGCTCCGATTTTTATGCCTAATACTGTTGGAGGATATATGCCAGGACCTGCAGATGAACCAGGTAAGGATTTTAAAGGAAGAATAAATTCAATTTTTAGAGCATTACAGCATGGCTATATTGTTGCTAGTGCAGGTGTTCGTGGAAGAACCTCTGGGATGAAGAGCAAGGAATTTTTCATAGGAAGCAAGGCAGGAAATATAAGCGATGAAAATGGTAAAATGGTAGGAAGAGCTCCTGCGTTAGTTGTAGATATGAAAGCAGCTATTCGATATCTTCGTCATAATAAAGAATTAATTCCTGGAAATACTGAGTATATTATTACAAATGGAACAAGTGCAGGTGGTGCACTTTCTGCAATAATTGCAGCTTCAGGAAATAATGCTGATTATGAACCTTATCTGAAAGAAATTGGTGCAGCAAATGAAAGAGATGATATATTTGCAGCCAGCTGTTATTGCCCTATTCACAATTTAGAAAATGCGGATACAGCTTATGAATGGCTATTTTGTGGATATAATGATTATCACAGAATTAAGCATATCAGAACAGAAGAAGGAGTAAAGAATGTTTCAATTAATGGAACTCTTACAAGCAAGCAGATTAATGTTTCACAAGAGTTAAAGAAATTATTCCCTGAATATGTAAATAGTCTGAAACTTAAAGATTCATTAAATAAAGAATTATTGCTAGATGTAGATGGCGAAGGTAGTTTTAAAGAGCATGTTAAGAAACTTGCAATAGCCTCAGCACAGAAAGAATTAGATTCTTATAATAAGCATAAAACTGTTTATAGAGGTGCTGTTAGTGAAAGTAAGATAGATGAACAGGAGTATATAAAAGTTAAAGATGGAAAGGTAATAGATCTCGACTGGGATGGTTTTGTTAAGAAAATTACTCGTATGAAAATAGCCCCAGCATTTGATGCACTTGATTTAACAAGCCCTGAAAATGAGGAATTTGGAACAGAAACAATCAAAGCAAAACATTTTACAGTTTATTCTCAAGAAAATAGTGAAGTAGAAAGTACATTAGCAGATAAAAATATTGTTAAAATGCTTAACCCTACTAAATATATTGGAAAGTCAGATACAGCTAAGTATTGGAGAATACGTCATGGTGCATTTGATAGAGATACTTCACTTGCAATACCTGTTATTTTAGCACTAATGCTTGAAAACAATAAGTATGAAGTTGATTTTTTCATTCCGTGGGGACTCCCTCATAGTGGTGATTATGATTTGGAAGAGTTATTTGAATGGATTGATAAATTATATATAAAAGAAGCTGAGAAAAGAGAAAATGTTTAATTGTGACAAATGCTAATGAACATGAGATTGAAGTTACCAATCAAAGTGGATTTTAAAGGTAGTGATTCGCCTCCACCAATAAAAACCTCGACAATACAGAAATGTGTTGTCGAGGTTTTTTTATAATTTAATATGTAAATTATTTTCTAAGAAGAGTAGTTTTTATCTTAGTTAGTATTTTTTAAAAAAACATCATCAGCCTTTAGAAAAATAAAATGACGCAAGAGAAGAATTGCATCCGATATAGGGGTTCGATTATAATCTTGTGTACCAATTCCTTCCCAATTTACAGGTGGAGCATTTCTAAATTCAGAAGGAGACATTCCAGTTACATCCTTGAATACCCTGAAAAAAGTTGAATCACTTGTAAAGCCACTTTCCGTAGCAATGTATTGTATGGAGGCATTAGAACCTTTTAAAAGATGCTTAGCATAATCTATACGGTAGTAATTTGTTATGGCTTTAATGGAACTTGATCCTGTGGTTTTTAAAATTTGGTATACCTTTGTTCTGGCAATTCCAATGGCATGTGCAAGTTGCTCAGCTGTTACATCTTTTTTAAAATGACGCATCATATAATTTTTTATAAGGACTAAGTCTTTAAAATGAGTATAGGTTTGCAAAGATTGTTCCTGAATGTTGCGTTGATATTTAAAACTTGAGAACAGGAAGCTAATAAATGCATACAGTCCACTTTTGATAGCAAATTGATATCCATCAGGTTTATAGTGCAGTAGTAATCCTATTGCAGCCAAGGATTTCTGAAGTGAAATATGGATTGACTTGGAAGGTTTGTTTTCCAAATCGGCTGTATTTAAATAGAAGTTAAATGTATCATTGTAAACCTCTGTGATAATACTAGGACTGAACTGCAATAGCAAGCATGTATTATCTTTTTCAATCTGTTTGATAGAATGAATTTCTTGTGAATTAATAAGCATAATATCTCCATCGTATAAGTTATAGGATCCACGTTCGCAGGTAACAGATAATCCACCACTAAGGACAAAAATAACTTCATATTCTCTGTGCCAATGAATACTTGATGTGTTCAAAGGTGCAATAAAAAGCTTTATTGGAGCTTCTTTTAATAATTCAATATATTCAAACTCTGCATTCGGCATCATAATTCCCCTATCATATATTTTTATTAAAATCATATTTTCTAATAGTCACATAAAATAAATTTTCTATAAAAATAGAAAATTTGTACAATTTGAGAGTTAATATGTCATTTTATGAGAACAATCGCTAATTAAAACTATGTATAATCAAAATTAATAATGATACTAAAATAAATACTAGTTATATTAAGTATATCATTGTGGGTAGGATGATTCAACGTCGTAGCTATTCTATCTAAATCTATAAAGCATGGTGTGAGGTCTTCATTGATTATAAGACAGGTTGTGGATTTTAGAAGATATGAAAATGATTTATCTATGGTGATTGAATAGTAAAAACCAATAGTATAGTAAAGCTTTAAATAAGTAAGTAGAGTAGTAAATTTTATAAAGAAAACAGAAGGGATTGAGCAAAATGAAACATTTTATACCTAAACTGAAGACTATACAAAATCCTGGCGGTCCAAAACTGACTTGGTCTTCGGATTCTGGCGTGGAATTGCTGGAAGTAGACGGACTGTATTTTAAAGATCTTGCTAAAGATGGGGAATTGCATCCTTATGAGGACTGGCGTCTTCCAGTAGAAGACCGTGCAAAAGATTTAGCATCCAGATTGACAGTGGAACAAATTGCAGGATTGATGCTACATAGTCGTCATCAGTTTGTACCAGGATTTTCTCATCAGTATTTTGGTGAGGTATCTTATGGAGGTAAATGTATACAAGAGAGTGGAATGCCAATATATGCATTAAGTGATCAACAAAAATCATTTTTGGCAGATGACTTTGTTCGTCATGTGTTAGTTATAAGTTTGCAGACACCAGGGGACGCGGCAAAATGGAATAATAATTTGCAAGAATTATCAGAAAGTTTACCATGGGGTATTCCTGTTGCAATTAGCTCTGATCCTCGACATGGAACTACAGTGACTTTTGAGTTTGATGCAGGCTCAGGTGGAGACATATCTCATTAGCCTGAACATTTAGGCATGGCTGCAACCTTTGATCCACAATTAGTGAAAAGGTTTGGAGAAATTGCATCTAAGGAATATCGTGCTCTTGGTATTACAACAGCTCTTTCTCCACAGATAGATTTGAGTACGGAACCTCGATGGAGCCGTTTCATGGGAAGTTTCGGCGAAAACAGTAGATTATCAGCTGATTTGGCAAGAGCTTATTGTGATGGATTCCAGACCTCTGAAGGAGATAAGGAAATTGCAGAGGGATGGGGCTATGATAGTGTTAATGCCATGGTAAAACATTGGCCAGGAGGTGGCGCTGTTGAGGGAGGCCGTGATGCACATTTCCCATGCGGAAAATATTCAGTATATCCTGGAAACAATTTTGATGAACATCTTGTTCCATTTACAGAAGGAGCTTTTGAACTTCAAGGGAAAACAGGTAAGGCTAGTGCTGTTATGCCATATTATACAGTTGTATTTGGACAACCTGGTGGTGAAAATGTAGGCTGTAGCTACAGTAAATATCTAATTACAGATCTTCTTCGAAATAAATATGGTTATGATGAAGTAGTATGCACTGACTGGGGTATTACTACGGATGAAGGACCTCTAGATAGCATGTACAGCGGTAAATGCTGGGGAGTAGAGCATCTTACTGAATCTCAGAGATGCTATAAAATTTTGATGGCTGGTGTAGATCAGTTTGGTGGTCTTAATACTATAGAACCTGTTATGGAAGCATACCGTATGGGGGTTGAAGAGCATGGAGAAGAATTTATGCGTGCTCGTATGGAAGCATCTGCACGTAGATTATTGAAAAATATCTTCCGTATGGGTCTGTTTGAAAATCCATATATCAACCCAGATGAGTCAGACAAGGTGGTTGGATGTCCGGAATATATGGCAGCAGGTTTTGAGGCACAAGTTAAGTCAATTGTGATGCTGAAAAATAAAGGTGGAGTCTTACCATTAGCTAGTGGTATTAAGGTTTATCTTCCAAAATTCCATATTCCAGCTAATGAAGATTGGATGGGTATTAAAACAGAAGATCACTGGGATTATCCTGTAAATATAGAATTATTTAAAAAGTACTTTACTTTGGTGGACAACCCAGATGAGGCAGATATGGCAATTTGCTTTATGCGTCAGCCAGATGGTGGAGGTTTTTCACTTTTGGGTGGATATGATGCAAAGGATAGAGAGAATGGTGGTAATGGTTATTTACCTATTAGTTTACAATATTGTCCTTATACCGCTACTAATGCCAGGGAGCATAGTATAGCTGGAGGAGATCCACAAGAGAATTTCCTTGACCGAGGATATCGTGGCAAAAGTGTTGCAGTGGACAATGAAGATGATCTTGATATGGTGCTTAATACACGTAAGGTAATGGGTGATAAACCTGTAATTGCTTGCGTAAAAATGACTAATCCAATGGTAGTGTCTGAGTTTGAGCATGTGGTTGATACTATTGTTGTTGGTTTTGGTGATTTACCTCAAGCTATGTTAGAAGTAGTTAGTGGTAAGCATGAACCATCAGGCTTGTTACCTATGCAGTTACCACTAAATATGGACACAGTTGAGGAACAGTGTGAAGATGTGCCTTTCGATATGGTTTGTCATAAGGATACAGAAGGTAATACATATGACTTCGGATTTGGAATGAACTGGGATGGTGTAATTGACGATTTACGAGTTAAAACATATGCACACCGTAAATAAAGATATAAGAAACTTGTAAAAGAAAAAGATTAATAATTATATTTTAGTGAGAATCATTGAGGAGGTAAGAAATGAAGACATCAGATGTTAAGCGTCCTTTTGGCGCTAGAGATAAGTGGTCTTATGCAATGGGAGACTTAGGTTGCAATATGAGTTTTGCATTGAATAGCTATTTAATGTTGTTTTATACACAATATATTGGGTTGAGCCTTACTACCTGGGGTATAATAATTCTTGTTTTAAAGATTTGGGATGCTATCAATGATCCTATTATGGGAGCTTTGATGGATTCTTTGAAGCCTGGTAAACGTGGAAAGTTCAAAACATATATTTTCTATGGATCTTTTTTATTAGTAGTTTCTGGGGCAATGTGCTTTTTACCAATTCCTAATGCTCCATATGCAGTTAAAGTAATTGTATGCATGGTTGGTTATCTTGTGTGGGACATGTCATATACTATTGTAAATGTTCCTTATGGAGCTATGAATGCAGCTATTACTGCTGATCCATCAGAACGTGCTGAATTGTCTACTTATCGTGGTATTGGCTCAATGATTGCTAATATTCTTGTTATGTTGATACTTCCAGTATTATGTTATGACAAGGATAATAATTTACTTGGAAATAGAATATTTGTAATTGCATTGATTATGGGAGTTATAGGCTTTATTGCCTTCCAAATTCTAATTAAAGGTACAACAGAACGTGTTGTGCTTCATACAGAAACACAAGAACGTCCTAAATTCAACTACTTTAAGGCTTTAAGTTCATTCTTCAAAAATCGTGCTGCTGTTGGTCTTACTTTAGCTTCAATTGCAAATCTCATGATGGTAAACAGCTTAACTGTAGCAAATCAAATTTTATTCCAGAGCTTCTTTGGTATGTCACAGTTATCAGGTCTTTTAGGTCTTACTGCTATGCTTCCAGCTTTAGTAGTTATTCCATTAGTTAAACCTATAGTAAAGCGATTTGGTAAACGTGAAGCTTCTGTAGCGCCTATGTTAATAGGAATTGTTGCTTCACTTGGAATTATATTTTTACCAATTACGCCAGATATGAATGGTATGATACTGTACATATTGATTTCAGTTATTATTATGGGATCTTGTACTTTCTTCTCTACAGTTGTTTGGGCGATGGTTGCGGACTGTATTGATTATCAAGAAATTCAGACTGGTATACGAGAAGAAGGTACTGTATATGCAACTTATTCTTTAGGACGTAAACTTGCTTAAGGTGTTGGTGTATCTGTAATTTCTTTCCTTCTAATTTTTACTGGATATAATGAAGGATTAGGGGCTCAACAGCCATTTGAGGTTGCTAATAACGTTCGTATTTTAATTGGTGTAGTATATACTACATGTGTTTTACTACAATATGTATTTTTACGATTCATTTATAACCTAGATAAAAAGACAACAATTGATATGGAAATTAAACTTGGCAGAACAAATGTTGATTTAGTTGGTGAATCAAAAGAAGCATAGCAGAAATTTTTACAGATAAGAAAAGGTCTCTGGCTATAAATCAGAGACCTTATTTAAATTTATTTTAATGGAGTGTGGAAATATGACGAGGACAATTATTAATATAAATCAAGGTTGGCTATTTACAAAACATCCCATGGATATTGAAAAACCTAACTAAGAAATAATGGAGCTGGTGGAACTTCCACATACTTGGAACGCCCAGGATGGTGCTGATGGCGACGATGATTATTATAGAGGAGCATGCTGGTATGCGAAAAAATTTGAAAAACCACAGGGCAACTGTATTTTTCTTGAGTTTTTAGCTGCAAGTCAAATTGCTAAGGTTTATGTGAATGGTGAACTTGTAGGCACTCACACTGGTGGATTTTCTACATTTCGTATTGATGTGACAGATAAGCTATGTGATGGTGAAAACTTATTACTAGTATTAGTTGATAACTCTGAAAGTACTAGTACATATCCTCAATATGCTGACTTCACATTTTTTGGTGGATTATATCGAGGTGTGAATTTAGTTATATTACCAGATACACATTTTGAGATTACTACACATGGAGGCCCTGGTATTTATGCCACACCAAACATAAAGCCAGATGGATCAGCAACAGTTGAAATTCGTGGCTGTGTTTCAGAAGATATTCAGGAGACATACAAGTTTACTATTTATGATGCCAATGGAAGTGTAGTTGATACCGTAGAAACTTTTCAGTCAACTTATACATTTAGTTTAGCAGAACCACATCTATGGAATGGTGTAGAAGATCCATATTTATATACTGCTACAATTAAAATGATGGGATCTGGAGATGAAGTTAGCACACGATTTGGTATACGTAGTTATTTTGTGGACAAGGAAAAAGGATTTTTCCTTAATGGGAAAAGTTATCCTCTAAGAGGTGTTTCACGTCACCAAGACAGATTAGGAAAAGGTTGGGCTATTAGTAGTGAGGATCATAAGCAGGATGCTGAACTGATTGGTGAAATTGGTGCCAATACCATAAGACTTGCCCATTACCAGCATGCACAAGAGTTTTATGACCTATGTGATGAAATGGGCTTTGTAGTATGGGCTGAAATACCATTCATTTCTCGTTTTATGGATACAAAGGAGGCCCATGATGATACTATAAGTCAGATGACAGAACTTATTCTTCAAAATTATAATCACCCATCTATTTGTTTTTGGGGGGTAAGCAACGAAATCACAATGAATGGAGAATGTGATGCCTTGGTGAAAAACCAGAAAGAGCTAAATGACTTGTGTCATAAACTGGATCCAACAAGGTTGACTACTATGGCACACCTAGCTACAGTGGAAGGAAGCAGTGAGCAAAACAATATTACGGACTTAGTTGCCTATAACATTTATATTGGTTGGTATGCAGGTAAAACTGAAAAATGTGGTGAATGGTTGGATGAGTTACATGGAAACTACAGTGACCTTCCACTAGGAATTTCTGAGTATGGTGCTGATGCAAATGTTAAGTACCATTCAAACAACCCTAAGCGTCAAGACTACACTGAAGAATATCAATGTTTGTATCATGAGGAAATGTTACGTGCTATTAATACTAGACCATATTTATGGGGAACTTTTGTCTGGAATATGTTTGAGTTCGCAGCAGATCGCCGTAAAGAGGGTGGAACAGCAGGAATGAATAGTAAGGGACTTGTGAGTTACGATAGAAAGATTAAAAAGGATTCATTCTATTTATACAAAGCTTACTGGACTAAGGAACCATTCGTACATATATGTTCTCGCCGCTTTGCGCAGCGTCATGGTGATTCAACTTCAATAAAGGTATATGGTACTGGAATTGATGCTGTACGTCTTTTAGTTGACGGAGTTCAAGTGGCTGAGGTAATTGGTGAACATATCTTTAGGTTTGAGTCTATAGTATTAACTGGAACTCATAAGGTGTTAGTTCAGGGATTACATGGAAATCATGTCATTTGTAGTGATGAGATTGAATTGTCTCATGTAGATGAAATGAATCCAGAGTATGAACTTGAGGTTAGTGAAAATGATGGTGTTAACTGGTTCCTTGATGAATATGGAAAACGACAAGAAATAAAAGCCGTAGATGGATATTTCTCTATCTATGATGAGATTGGTGATATTTTACAAAGCCCACAGGGTGGTGAAATTATAAAGCAAATGTTCAATTCATTTAATGAATCTGGGGGTTCTGTTAAGATGACTAACAGCATGATGGAGGCAATCAAAAATATGTCATTAGAAGAACTTGCAAAGTTAGCTGGTCCTACAATATCACATGAAGCATTGAATCAATTAAATGAAGCATTAACCAAAATACCTAAGGTGTAATAAAAAGGATAACATGTAATAAACTTAGATAGTATAAAATTCATATTGGCACATATATTTGTAAAAATATATGTTATAGAATGATGAATGTCGAAGATATGGATATTGTCATTGGACTTCACCATTAAGAAACACCAACAGTTTGCTGTTGGTGTTTCTTAATTTATAGTGCTATAATTATTTAAATTATAAGATAAGAGGTAAAATAAATGACATTTAAAGAACTTGGAATAAATGAAGATATAATAAGGGGTTTAAAGAGAAATGGAATAACAAGTCCAACGGATATTCAAAGGGGCAGTATTAAAGAAATATTAAGGGGAAAAGATGTTATAGCTGAAGCACAAACTGGTACTGGGAAAACCCTAGCCTTTCTACTTCCTATTTTTGAGAAGCTGTCCCCTGCATCAAAAAATATTCAGTGTTTAATAGTGGCTCCAACAAGGGAATTAGCAATACAAATTACGGAAGAAACTTCAAAGTTAAAAGAAGGTAAAGAGATTGGTGTTTTAGCTATGTATGGAGGTAAGGATATAGGGGCACAGTTAAATAAGCTAAAAAGTAATATACAAATTGTTATTGCTACTCCAGGAAGACTACTTGACCATATAGAGCGAAAGACTATTGATTTAAAAAGTTTAAAGACTGTAGTTATTGATGAAGCAGATCAGATGCTGCTGATGGGATTTAAAAATGAAATAGATAAAATAATGAAAGTATGTCCGAAGAAGGTTCAAACTTTATGTTTCTCTGCCACAATGGATTCTGCAGTGAAAAAGCTGGCATACAGATATATGAATGAGCCTGTGGTTGTCACTATTGAAAAAGAAGAGGTAACTCTTGAAAATATTAAGCAACAAGTTGTAGAAACTACAGATAGATTAAAAAGGGATGCTTTATGCACTGTTTTAGATGAAGATAATCCTTTTATGGCTATTATATTCTGCAGAACTAAGAGAAGAGCTGATGAGCTTGAAGTGGTGATGCATAGAAAAGGATATAACTGCAAGGTAATTCATAGTGATATTCCACAAAACAAACGTGAAAGAATTATGAAGTCCTTTAGGGATGCAGATATCCAATATTTAATTGCAACAGATGTTGCTTCAAGAGGACTTGATATAAATGGAGTAAGCCATATATATAATTATGACATTCCTGAAAAAATGGAGACATATATTCACCGCATCGGCAGAACTGGAAGAGCGGGTGAAGAAGGATATACATGTTTATTTGTTGATCCAAAGGATTCTAGACTTTTAGAAGACATAGAAAGAAAAATTAAATTCACTATTCCAAGAAGGTTGGTATAATAAGAAAATAAATAGAAATAAATAGAAATAAATAGAAATAAATAATATTATAAAATAATAATTATCCCTTGAAATAAGGCATAAATAAAAGTAACATATTTATAATAGAATAAGTGTGTATTTCGGATTCTAAGTATCCAAGTATTTTAACTAGTGAAGGGATGATGAATATGTTTGAGAACTTAAGAAAGTTTGACCCAGTAGTGTACAGCCTTATGAAGGAAGAGTTAATTAGACAACAGAGAAATATTGAGTTAATAGCATCAGAGAATATAGTTTCAGTTGAAGTTATGGAGACTATGGGAAGCCACTTGACCAATAAATATGCAGAGGGGTATCCAAGTAAAAGATATTATGGCGGCTGTCAATATATTGATGAGATTGAGAGTTTAGCAATAGAAAGACTTAAGGAAGTTTTTGGTGCAGAACATGCTAATGTTCAGCCACACTCAGGAGCAAATGCAAATATGGGAGTATATTTTGCAGTTTTAAAACCGGGTGATAAAGTAATGGGTATGAACCTTTCACAAGGTGGACATTTAACTCACGGTTCTCCTGTAAATATTTCAGGACAGTATTTTGATTTTCATGAATATGGAGTAACTAAGGAAAATGGAGTAATTGATTATGACAATGTAAGAAAGATTGCTCATGATATTAAGCCAAAATTAATTGTTGCAGGTGCAAGTGCTTATCCAAGAGCTATTGACTTTAAAAGATTTAGAGAGATAGCTGATGAAGTTGGAGCATTACTTATGGTTGACATGGCGCATATAGCTGGTTTAGTTGCGGCTGGTCTTCATGAAAACCCTTGTGAGTATGCACACTTTGTTACAAGTACAACTCATAAAACTCTAAGAGGACCTCGTGGAGGAATTATTCTTTGTAAAGCTGAGTATGGCAAGATTATAGATAAAGCAATATTCCCAGGAACTCAAGGTGGACCTTTAGAACATATTATTGCAGCTAAAGCAGTATGTTTTAAGGAGGCTTTAAGTGAGAAATTTAAGGAGTATCAAAAGCAAGTAGTAAAGAATGCTAAGGTTTTATCAGAAGAGCTTATGGACAGAGGTTTTAGATTATTAACTGAAGGAACTGATAACCATTTAATATTAGTTGATTTAACTAATAAAAATATTACTGGTAAGGAAGCAGAAAAAGTCTTAGATGAAGCATATATAACAACTAATAAAAACACAATTCCCTTTGACCCTAATGGACCCTTTGTAACTAGTGGGATAAGAATAGGAACACCAGCGGTAACAACGAGGGGGATGAAGGAAGAAGATATGAAGGTAATTGCAAAGGCCATAGATTTATGTCTTACTTATAAAGATATAGATAAAGCTAGAGAACTAGTTGTGGGATTAACAGAGAAATATCCAATTTATAATGAGTATAAATTGATGGAGTAATTTATTTTGTATAAATAATATATTATGTTATTTATATCAAGGATTTTAATAAAGAGAATATAGATATTAAAAAGGGCTTTCCAATTTTGGAGAGTCCTTTAACTTTGAAAAATATTTATTATTACATGTAGGTTTAAACTTGTAAATAAATATGAAAAGGTGGTTTCTTTATATAAAAGTGATATACTACTAGGTATATTTGGTAGAAATTTGCTTGATTTTATAAATAAAATGTGGATTTTAAAATAGATTTTACGTGGATTTAATGAAATCTGTCGAAAATAATGTTATTATAATAGGGTAACTTATAAATAATGAGGCACCTTATCTAAATGACATTATTTTTTTTGTCAGAACATGGCATGCCATGTTGGAAAAAATTTTAAAATAACATGGCACGCCATGTGGGTTTAATAGGAGATTTTAAAAATGAGTAACAATAGGGCAATCTATAAAGTTATAAGGGAAAGTATAGTACAAGATATCTTAAGTGGTGTTTATGAAGGTGGGGACATGATCAATGGACAGGATTACTATGCTAAAAAGTTTAAAGTAAGCAGAGCAACCGTTAGAAAAGCTATTGATGATTTAGTAGAAAAGCAGGTACTTTATACAGAAAAGGGAAAAGGAACCTTTGTAAGCAAAATGCGTACTAATAAAGAGCGAGAAAGAAGAAAATTATCTTTTAGTGAGTCGCCACGTATGAAAACACATAAATTTGAAACTATTCTAGACAGTTTAGTTTATAAAAGTGCAGATTTGAAAATTGCAAAGCAACTACAGATAAATGTAGGAGATGAGATTATAAGGATACAAAGGATTAGAAAGGTTGATGGAATAGCAGAAAACTATCAAACAAGTTATATCAATTGTAAATTAGTTTCTGATATAGATTTTAAAGATGAAAATCTAACTAATACTTCATTGTTTGAATTATTAGCAAGAAAAGCAGATTTAATACCTAAGTATTCAGATGAGGAAATAAGAGCAATTTCTTGCCCAAAAGAAGTTGAAGGGAAACTACCAATAAAAGAAGGCGAACCAATATTATTTATTAAAAGAGTTACGTATACGAAGGAAGATATAGTTATGGAGTATTGTGAGGACTATGAGTGCTCAGATGTTAAAGGTCTGAAAGTAAGGACTTTTACATCATAGAAGAAAGGGAGCGAGTATGGACATAAAACTGATAGTAAGCGATATAGATGGAACTTTAATAGGTACAGATGAAAAGCTAAAAGAAGAATTCTATAAACTTAAGGATTTTGTGAAAAATAATAATATACCTTTTACACTTGCAACTGGTAGATGTTACAACGAAGTTAAAAACTTTATAAATGAACTTGAAGTAGAGCTACCCATAGTTGTAAATAATGGAGCAGGTGCTGTCAAAAATGGTGACTTCATATGGGAAACTACAATGAAAGCTAGCATTCTAAGAAAAGCTATAGAGTGTGCTGATGAACTTGGAATGGTGATTGTAACCAGTGATGGAATATCAGACAGATCCTATAGACATAATGATTATATAAGAAATCAAATTGAGAAGTTTGGAAGATATGAGGAAGTTTATAGACCAAGTGAAGAGGAATGGAACACTGTGAGTATACAAAAGCTTCTAATAATAGATCCTTTACCAGAGGGAAGAATAGATTCTGTACTAGAGCATTTAGAGCCTTACAAAGAGATGTTAAATATCGTTAAGTATAATGACAGATCGGCGGATATCATGCCGGCATCAGCTAATAAGGCACAAGGTGTAATAAATGTAGCCAAGCTATTAAATATAGATGTAAGTCAGATTATGGCTGTAGGTGATGCTAGAAATGATATGGAGATGTTAAATGCAGTTGGTATTGGAGTGGCAGTATCCAATGCAGATCCTAAATTAAAAGAAGTAGCGGACTATGTATGTGATTTTCCTAATGCAGGAGGGGTACTACAAGCAGTCAAGAAATTCTATAAGTTATAAAATGGAGTGTGACAAAGGTAGAATGAAAAAAAATAAGACGTTTATACAAAAGATCGAACCGTATTTATGGTTAACACCTGCATTTTTATTATTCATGGTGTTTGTATTTTATCCATTTATTAAAACATTTGTAGATAGTTTTTTTATAGTAGATAGATTTGGTAATTTACATGAATTTGTAGGATTAGAAAATTACAAATACATATTTAATGATAAAAACTTTGTAAAGTCAATTGGAAATACAATTTGGTTTGTATTATTAACAGTGCCTATTTCTAAGGTGTTAGGGCTTTTATTAGCATTATTAGCTAATAAGAAGAGAAAGACATCTGTATTTTATGAAGCAAGTTTTGCAATTCCAATGGCTATGGCATCATCAGTAACAGCTATGATATTCCAACTTTTGTATGTTCCATCTCTTGGATTTATAAATGGGTTCTTTGGAATAGACGTACAATGGTTGAATGATCCTAAGGTAGCTATGCTTGCACTTGCTATAATACAAATTTGGCTATCTACAGGATATGCATTTATATTTATGCTTTCGGCAGTAAGAAGTGTGCCTCAAGAGTTAATAGAGAGCGCGGATTTAGAAGGTGCTACAACACTGCAAAAAATTCTAAAGATATATCTGCCTATAACATCACCAACCATGTTCTATTTAATAATAACTGATTTAGCTTACGGTATGATGACAATGAGTTTAATGAGTATATTAACTAATGGAGGTCCTTATGGATCAACTCAAACAATGATACAGTATGTATACAATCAAATAGCGGGAATAGGAAACTTCACCGATGCTAACCCTGCGGCAATAATAGCCTTTATTATTACCTTTATAATAACTATGATAGGATTTGTTTGGGAAAAGAAAGGAGTAAAATATTAATGAAAAGAAAGCAATTGGGGGACTATTTAGTTCAATTTATTTGTATAGCAGTAGCATTAATTATACTTTTTCCAATCTTATATGCAATTTCTGTTTCGTTTATGGAGCAAAAGGATATATTATCAAATCCACCAAACTTATTGCCACCTAAGGTAACATTGGAAAACTATATAACAGCAATTACAAGAACTGATTTAATGAGATATATGTTTAACTCATTTGTAGTAGCTACAATAGTAAGTCTTTCAAGAGTTGTAATTGGTATGATGGCAGCCTTTGCCTTTGCATTTTTTGACTTTAGATTTAAAAAATTATTATTCATGCTGACTATGACAACTCTTATGATTCCACCAGATGTTCTTATAGGATCTAACTTCCAGACTATTTCTAAGTTAGGACTTGTAAATACGTACTTAGGGATGTCATCAATATTCTTAGTTTCAGCTGCTAATATATTTTTACTTAGACAAAACTTCCTAACTTTCTCTAAGAGTTTAAGGGAAGCAGCAGCTATAGATGGATGCGGAAATGTAAGGTTCTTTACAAAGATACTACTTCCTATAAGCAAACCTGTTTTAGTTACAATATTCATTTCATCTTTTGTTAACATGTGGAATCAATATGTATGGCCAATGTTAGTTACAAATCAAAGTGAAATGCGTACTATACAGGTTGGTATAACAATGTTAAAAGATAGAGAGTCAACTGCATTTGGGCCAGTTATGGCAGGTGCGGTAATAGCTTTAGTTCCAACAGTGCTTATATTTATAATATTCCAGAGAAAAATTGTAGCTGGAATGATGTCAGGTGCTGTTAAAGAATAGATTAACTAATTTAAGGAGAGACAGATATGAAAAGAAAATTAATCAGCTTAGTTTTATCAGCAGCTCTTGTATTAACAGGATGCGGAGCAAAACAAGAAAAAATTGAAAGTGACTCTAATGGTGTAACAGAGCTAACATTCTGGCACTCAATGGATGGTGTTTATGGAGAGATAGTTAATGAACAAATTAGTCAATTTAACAGCACAATAGGTGAAGAAAAAGGAATAAAAGTAACTGGAGTTTTCCAAAATTGGCCAGGAACAGATGGGTTAACAGCAGCAATGTCAACAGATGACATTAAAAATATGCCGGATGTAATCCAATTATATGGTGAAAGTGTAAGCTTAGTACGTGATTATGAGCGTACAGTTTGGGTAGAAGATTTTATAAGCAATGAGTCATCTTCAGTGAAAAAAGAAGACTTAATACAAAATACAGTAACAGCGCACTCTATTGATGGAAAGATGATAGGGGTTCCTTATACAGCATCATCATTAATGCTTTATTATAATATGGATTACCTAAAGGAAGCTGGATTTAGTGAGGCTCCAAAAACTATAGCTGAAATGGCTGATATGATGAAGAAAATATCAGAAAAAACAACAGCTACAAATGGATTAAATGTAAGAATTAACCAATATGAGTTAGAAAACTTCATAGCAACTCAAGGTGAAAATGGAACGTATTTTGGAAATAATGAAAGTGGACATAATGGACATATGACAGAGTTCTCAAAAGAAGCGAAGGATGCTTTAATGAACTATTTAACTGAATGGGAAAAAGTTGTAGAAGCAGGAAACTATAAAGAAACAACAGATAGTATAAATGAAGAATTTGCTCAAGGTATTCATGCAATGACTATAATGACAAGTTCTCGTATTCAAACAATTGATGAGTTAGTAGGAGATTCATTTGAATGGGGCGTTGCTCCAATTCCAACAGTAAATGCTAGTGATGTAGGTGGAGCTTATCCAAGTGGTTCTGGATTATATATACTTGACAGAGATGTTGAAGAGAAAAAGGAAGCAGCTTGGGAGTTCTTATCATATATGATATCACCTGAAGCACAAGCAATGTGGGTAGGAAAAACAGGATATACTCCAGTTAACTTAAAGACTCAAGAGTTAGATGCTTACAAAGAAGCAGTAAAAGTACAACCTAGATTACAACAATCTACAGATAACTTAGTTAATACACCAGATACTGTATTACCAGCATTTATTCCTAATTCTAGTACAATAAATACTATTATAAAGGATACAATGATGGCATTTGGAGCAGGTTCAATATCAAAAGAAGAAGCACATAAGCAAATAGTAGATGGAATAGAAGAAGCTATTGAAAGTTACTATCGTGCTAATCCTGTAAAATAAAAATGAATAAAGATATTAAAAGTAAAGTAATCATAGATTGTGATCCTGGAGCTGATGATGCCATAGCAATTATGCTAGCATTAAATTCTATAGAACTAGAGGTTTTAGGCATTACCACAGTATGTGGTAATGCTCCCCTTGAAACTTGTACTCAAAATGCTTTAAATATAATAAATGCTTGTAAACAAAAAAACATACCTGTTTTTGCAGGTTTAGATAAACCAATCAAAAGAGATATTAAATTTACCGATGAATATTGCGGTAAAAATGGCCTTTGTGAATATGAATTTAGCAAAAGTGATATATTAGCACAGGGCTTAAATGCTATAGATTTTATTTATAATAGTGCTGTTAATGAAGAAAAACTTACTATTATTGCAATAGGACCTATGAGCAATATAGCTAAGGCTCTGATTAAATATCCTGATTTAAAGGATATGAATGTTGAAATTATAACTATGGCTGGATATTACAAAGTAAATAGTAGTATAGATGTAAAACGTAGCGAATGGAATGTACTAGTAGATCCTGAAGCTTTTGAAATTGTATGTAATTCAGGAATTCCTATGTATAGTTTAGGCCTCGACGTTAGCTCCAATTTAAAGAATGAACATGTATATGATATTATAGATAATTGTAATAAAAGTGAGAGTATGGATTTCTTAGTGCACGCTAAAGAGTATTATTTAAGTAAGAACCTAAGTCCTAAAAGTCTATTAGTTGATTCATTACCAGTAGCATTTACAATAAATAGAGGTATAGCAAAGTTTAAGTCGGGGAATGTTACTATACAATATCAAGACAAAATAGATCACAATATAATTAAATTTAATCCAGATGAAGAGAAAGCACATGTATATGCAGCATATGAATTGGATTTATACTGTTTTGTTAAGATTTTAAAAGAAAGGATATTTGAGAAATGAAGTTAGCGACATCTACCAATATAGTATGTGATAGACCAGATGGAAGTGTATTTTCATTACCTAGAACTTTAGAGTTAGCAAGCCAAGCTGGTTTTAAAAGATTTGATATGAACTTCTGGGATTGGGCTCTTCCTCATTCACCATTTTTAACTGATCAGTGGGAAAAATGGATTTATGAAGTAGCTGACGCAGCAGCTAAATTAGGGGTTGAATTTGGGCAATGCCATAGCTATACATTTAGCTTTTTAAATCCTAAAAGCTCTAAAGAGGAATATGATTATCATCAAATGCTTACAAAGCGTTCTTTAGAATGCTGCAGCATATTGGGGTCAAAACTATGTGTTACACACCCAGATACAGATTATGAGGCAATGGACCTAGTTAAGAGTTCTAAAGCTAAAAATATAGAGTACTTTAAAGAATTATTAGAATATGCATCACGATTTAATATGGAACTTGCATTAGAAAATATGTGCGATTTTAGTATAGCTCCAAAACGTAAATATTGTGCAACACCAGAAGAATTAGTTGATTTTGTAGATGAATTTAATGATTCTAGAATGGGGATATGTTGGGACTTTGAACATGCAGATATTATGAAACAGGACCAAAGAAAGTCACTACTTTATATGGGCCACAGAATTAAAGCAACCCATGTTTCAGATACCCATAGTTTAACAGATACAGACCTAATGCATGTAATGCCTTTATTTGGAACTATAGACTGGAAAGTAGTTATGCAAACACTTAGAGAAATCAACTATAAAGGTGATTTTTCTTTTGAAGCACATAACTATGCAAATAGACTTCCAGATGAGCTGATACCAACAGCTTTAAAGCTAAGCTATGAAATTGGTGAATATTTAATGAAGTTATAAGTGAGAGTCAGTCACTTGAACTTACTCTTTGAGCACTCATATGAAGGTATGTTAGAAGGGAGTTTCAGTGATTAAATTATAAGGTGTATATTTAGAATGAAATCTAAGTATACACCTTTCTTATTATTTACTGTGGGTATTTATTAAAAAAATAAATGTTTACTACTAAATAAAATATCATAGCATCTTTGAAATTTCTTAAATCAAGGTTAAAAATTTCTTTTATTTTATCTAATCTATATATAAGGGTATTTCTATGAATAAAAAGAGCAGAAGAGGTTTTAGAGATATTTAAGTTGTTTTCAATAAATCCAATGCCTATATGTATTAAGTCTTGATCAATGATATTTATTTTATCTAAGTTGATTAAGTACTGTGAATTTACATCTGTAGATAGCAATTGTATGCATCTATATAAAATTAAATCATAAGTTGAAATAGTTCCTTTGGAGCTACTTTTATATAAAACATTTGTAGGCAATTCAGAGAATAACTTAACTTTAAACTTAAAATCATCTATGTCTTTTATATTTTCTAGATTTAATATATAGGTGTTACAGTAGGTTTCAGACTCTATAAAATTAATTGTAGAGGAATCTATATATAATTCATGGGGACTATTTATAAGTACATATTTATCATATTTAGTTACTTTAATATTTTTGTATAAATTACAAAGAACTTTTTTTATGATATTAAAATCTAAATTAATTTGATAGAGTAAGTAATAATATCCACTAAATGTTGAGGGGATAGAGTCATCCTTCATTTCAATTACATAAACTATGTCATTGAAAGTAACTAACTCTTGATTAGCTTCTAGTTTTTGATTCTCATATTTGAATAAATTCACTTTTTTGTTAGTTCGAGCTTCTATAAAGCTTATAAGGTCCTTCATGTATTATCCTCCACAAGTGAAACTCTAAATAGTTGATAAAAATATAATAAGTAAATATATCAAAATGCTGAACCTTTGATATATTTACTCTAAAATTATTATGATTAAACTATAGTTACTTGAGTTTCTTTATCAAATATGTGTAATAATTCTTTATCCATAGCAAGCTTTATAGTTTCGCCAGGTTTAGTATTAAATTTACTGTCAAATCTAGCTGTTATAGATATATCCCCAGTTTTTAAGTAAGAATAAACTTCCGCTCCCATTAATTCACTAATGTCTACCATGGCTTCAAAAGTAGTATCTTCATTGTTACTAATAAATGAAGCGTCTCTATGAATATTTTCAGGTCTTATTCCAAGTACAACTTCTTTATTTACATAGCCTTTATCTTTAAGTGCAGAATATGCTTTATCACTTAGGGCTATGTGAAATTCACTATTTACTGCATATAAAGTGCCATTTTCTTCTTTTAGAGTAGCATCTATAAAGTTCATTTGAGGTGAACCGATAAATCCTGCGACAAACATATTGCTTGGGTTAGTATAAATCTCTTGAGGGGTTGCCATCTGCTGAACTTCACCATCTTTAAGCACAACTATTTTATCAGCCATAGTCATAGCTTCTACCTGATCATGGGTAACATATATGAATGTGCTATCAAGAGCTTTGTGAAGCTTGCTTATTTCAGCTCTCATAGATGTTCTAAGCTTTGCATCTAGGTTACTTAAGGGCTCATCCATTAAGAAAACTTGAGGATTTCTAACTATAGCACGCCCTAGGGCAACCCTTTGTCTCTGTCCACCGGATAGAGCTTTAGGTTTTCTATCTAATACTTTTTCTAAATCAAGTATTTTAGCTGCATCTCTAACCTTTTTATCTATTTCACTTTTTGGAGTTTTTCTAAGTTTTAATGCAAATGCCATGTTTTCATAAACTGATAGATGAGGGTATAAAGCATAGTTTTGGAAAACCATAGCTATATCTCTATCTTTAGGATGAACATCATTTACTAGTTTATCACCTATGTATAACTCTCCAGCAGATATATCTTCAAGGCCTGCAATCATTCTAAGAGTAGTAGATTTACCACATCCAGATGGGCCTACCAAAACGATAAATTCTTTATCTTTAATATCAATATTAATATTTTTTACAGTATAAAAATTATTATTATAAGATTTACAAATATTTTTTAAAGTTACGTTAGCCATATTTTTCTCCTTAGTTCTTTAAATTTCATGAATTTATAATTACACATTAAATAATATTATAAAGCTATAGTCATAACAATATTCGAAATGACTAAAAATCATATACAAAGTGAATGAATATGATAAGGAGTTTCCTTAAGTAAGCATCCAAATCTATGATTTGGCTAATGCGAACTTACTCCTTTGAATGAATATGATAAGGAGTTTCCTTAAGTGAGTATCCAAATCTAGGATTTGGCTAATACGAACTTACTCCTTTGAATGAATATGATAAGGAGTTTCCTTAATAATTCTTGTTCATATTAATTAATGCAAGTATAATAATTAATACTTAAGTGATACTTCAAATCTATGATTTGATTAGTATAAATTACTCTACTGAACCAAGGTGAAGTGGAATTTCATAAATAAATTAGTAAAATGGAGTTAAAGATATGGATAATAAAGAAGAAATATTAAAAATACAATGTTATGATGAATTTAAGTGTACAGCTGAAAAATGCAAGTTTACCTGCTGTGAAGGCTGGGATATTGGCATAGATGAAGATACTTATGATAAGTGGAGCAAAGAGGAGAGCAGTACTGATTATATATTAAATAAGGTTGAAAGTAGAAAGTGTGGAAAGAGAGAAGAGTACTTTATAAATAAAGAAACCCATGAATCTTGTCCTTTTTTAGATAAAGAAGGATTATGTGAAATTATTAAGAATCATGGAGCTGATTATTTATCTTTAACATGTAGAAGCTTTCCAAGAATGGAAAATGTATTGGGTGGGAAAAAAGAGCTTTCTTTATCGTGCTCATGTCCAGAAGTTGTGGAGTTGATTAGCAATATTAATGGTAAGGCTGCATTGATTTCAGATAATGGAAATGAAGATAATAGAGATATGTTAGAGGTAAAGATTAGAGGAGCTTTAATTAATACTATTCAGCAGGAAAATCTATCATTAGATCATAAGCTTATAGTAAGTTATCAAATGCTTATGGAGTTACTAAAGTATAAGAACTTTGGAAAAGGAGCCCTCCTTAATTCAATAGCTAAGTATGAAAAAAGGGATACTGTTGAAGAGGTTATAGCTGATTGCAATGAAATAGATGTAGACTTAGAGGCGTCCATTGAAGAAATTAACTATCTATTTATAGATATAATAGAAAATTATAAAGAGGTATCGGGATTAAAAGAGCTTTTAAGCGATATTTCTGATTTTGCAGAGGAAGCTGACCTTAAAGAACTAGCAGATAAATGGCAGGAGTTTAGGGCTTCCTTTGAACAATATGATATACTTATGGAAAACTGCGGGGTCTCAAAGGTTATAGGCAGTTGTGTAAGCAGTGATTTAAAAGAAATGATTATTGCCTTTGAACTTATTATATTGGAGTATTTATTAGTTAGATATGCTGTATTTATGAAATATTGTATGAGTGACAATGAAGAATTAAAGCTTCAAGATATAAAGGATTATATAGTGGCGTTCTCAAGAGTAATTGGGAATAATACAGAAGCTGCCATTGAGTTTATTAAGGACGGATTTGGAGATGCTGTTTTAGAAATAGGATATCTTTGCTTTATTACCTTATTTTAATTGAAAAATTCCTGAGAAGTTATTTCTCAGGAATTTTTATATACTAAAACAACAGCATAAAGAAAAAAGGAAATTACTTAAACTTAGCGAAAGTTATATTAGTTTATAAAACTTATGGATTGATAGGAGGAAAATTTATGAGTAATAAGTTAAGAACTAATAAAGATAAAGTTGTGAAATGGTCAGTGATGGGTAAAATACATCATCCAATAGGAGGAGGATATAGAATTACCCATGATGGAAATCCAATGATTTTACCAGCTACCGGTGGGATTTCTTACAATGTGAAAATTGGTGATTCTGCATTTGGCTGGGCTGGAGACCACGTAGAGCCAGGAGTTTCTATAAGAAATGAAAATAAAGATGAAAATGCAGCGCTAATGACTTTTGCTTGTATTGGAAATGAGGCAAAGGTTGTTTCAGGGGAAGCAGCTGGCGAAAAGGGATATGTAACTGGAATGCATGGTGGAATTGATCATGTGCTAATATGTTTTGAGCAGTCTACTTTAGAGAAGCTTACAATTGATGATAAAATAATGGTCAAAGCTTATGGTCAAGGATTAAAGCTAGAAGATTATCCAGAGATCCAATTAATGAGTATTGATCCAGATTTATTTGAAAATATAAATATAACAGAGAAAGATGGAAAGCTTCAAGTGCCAGTTGTGGCAGTGGTACCACCATATTTAATGGGTTCAGGTATTGGCTCTGCTAGTGCATATACGGGAGATTATGATATTATGACTGCTGATGAAGCAGAAATAAAAAGATTAGGACTAGATAAATTAAAATTTGGGGATTTAGTTTTATTACAGGACTGTGATAATTCTTATGGAAGAGGATATTTAAAAGGTGCTGTAAGTGTTGGAGTAATTGTGCATAGTGATTGTGTTAAGGCTGGTCATGGACCAGGAGTTACAACAATTATGGTGAGCAAGGGTTCAAATATTGAAGCTGTAATTGATGAAAATGCAAATATCGGTAATTTCATGATAAAATAAATTTTAGTTGTAGGAGTAATGTGGTAGATAAGCTAAGGAGAAGAATATGTATGTAGATGCACACAATCATTTAGATTTTTATGGTAAGAATATAGAAAACGCTATAAAGGAGATAAATGAAAATAAGATTATTACATTAGCAAATAGTATGGATGTTAACAGCTATATACTGAACAAGGGATATGCAAAAAAAAGTGAATATATTATTCCCACATTTGGTATTCATCCTAATAGTGTTGCTGAATTCAATGGACAGCTAAAAGAATTAATTCCATATATTGAAGAAAGTAAACTTATTGGAGAGATTGGATTAGATTTTTTATGGGTAGAGGATAGAACCTTAGATTCTAAGCAAAGAGAGATATTTTATTTCATTTTGGATGAAGCAATAAAAAGAAGTAAATATGTTTCTGTTCATACTAAAAATGCTGAGAAAGAGATATATGAAGCTCTTAAAGGGAGGAAATATAACAAGGTTATTATTCATTGGTATAGCGGACCCTTAGATATTCTAGAAAATCTTATAGATCTAGGCTGTTACTTTACTATAAGTGTTGATTTAGGATATTCAAATCTCACAGAAGAAGTATTAAAGAAAATTCCTATGGAGAGATTATTAGTAGAGACAGACGGACCGACAGCACTAGAGTGGATTAATGGAAAATATGCATATCCAAGTGAGATTAAAAATGTAGTTAAAAAGGTAGCAGAGTATAAGAAGATAAAAGAAGAGGAGCTAATTGATATAATTTATAATAATTTCAGCAGAATTCTAAATGAGGTAAATATGATTCATTAAACATTCATGCAATGTGTCATTGACAAAATAGGGAATTCTCAGTTACTATGAATTTAATAATTGATTTCATAAAGAACTTATCTGGGGAGGCTTTTGAGCCTGAGAGGAAATGAAAATTTCGACCCATAGTGACCTGATTTGGATAATGCCAACGTAGGAAGATAGTAAATAGATATATAAATTATTTAAGAATTATCTAAACGTATAGTTTTCAAAGAAGGGAAACTATACGTTTTTTTATTTGTGGATGATAACTAAAGAAGAAAGGAGGAAAACTAATGAAGAAAACTAAGTCTATTTTGGATATAAGCCTGCCGATTTTATTTATGGCTGCCTTGTTGGTGCTATGGGAGTTAATAATAAATTTGGGAGGCATAGAGAAATACATAATGCCCGCTCCTAGTGATATTGCTATAGCTTTGTTTAAGGATTTTAATGCTATGGTACCCCACATAATGGCAACTTTATATGAGAGTGCTGTAGGATTTGGGATAGCAGTCATATTAGCTCTTGTACTAGCAATAATTATGGATTTATTACCTATGGTAAAAAAGGCAGTATACCCAGTTTTTATTGTATCCCAGACAGTTCCAGTAATAGCTTTAGCGCCTTTATTTATTATTTGGTTTGGTTTTGGAACTTTACCTAAAATAATCGTGGTTGTGATAGTTTGTTTCTTCCCAATTGTAGTTAGCATTTCAGATGGGTTAGAAAATGTAGATAAGGATTTAATTAATCACTTTAAATTAATGGGAGCATCTAAGCTTAAACGATTTTTTCATCTAAAGCTGCCTTATGGAATAATAAACTTTTTTTCAGGCCTTAGGATTGCGGCTACCTACAGTATTATGGGAGCAGTAATAGGCGAATGGCTTGGAGGGGATAAAGGTCTGGGAGTATATATGACGAGAGCTAGAAGTACCTATGCTTTAGATAAAATGTTTGCAGCAATAGTTGTTATTGTACTTATGAGTATGGCAATTTTCTATATTATTGGAATTATAGAGAGCATATGTACACCTTGGAATAGGGAGAACAAATAAAAAATACAAAAAATACTAAAGAGCAAAGGGGATTAAAGTAATGAAAAAGAAGATAGTCTCATTAGTTGCCCTTGGACTAAGTTCTGTTTTATTTTTAAGCGGATGCGGTTCTAAGAGTGATAAGGTAGAAGGTAATGGATTAGAAAAGGTAAAACTTATACTGGATTGGACACCTAATACAAACCATACAGGTTTTTATGTAGCAAAAGAATTAGGATATTATGAGGAGTTAGGCCTTGATGTTGAAATAATTCAGCCATCAGAAGGTTCTTCATTACAGCTAATAGCGGCAGGAAAAGGAGATTTTGCTGTAAGTTATCAAGAAGATTTAACTTATGCAAAGGCTTCAGATGAACCGCTGCCTGTAAAAGCTATAGCAGCAATCATCCAGCATAACACTTCAGGATTTGCTTCTCCAAAAGAAAAGAACATTGAAACTGTGAAGGATTTTGAAGGCAAAGTTTACGGTGGATATGGCGGACCAAGCGAGAGAGCAATATTAGAAGCTGTAATGGAAAAGAATGGGGCTGATTTTTCGAAGCTAACTACAGTAGATGTAGGAAGTGAAGATTTCTTCATAGCTACAAAGAACAATATAGATTTTGAGTGGACTTTTGAAGGATGGACAAATATCTCTGCTAAGTTAAGAAATTTTGAAATTAACTATATTCCATTAAGAGAATTAGATGAAAGATTGGATTATTACACACCGATAATAGCTTCCTCTGAAAAAGTTTTATTAGAGAAGAAAGATATGGTTTTAAAATTCATGGAGGCAACTACAAAGGGCTATGAATATGCTATTGAAAACCCAGAAGAATCGGCAAAAATATTAGTTAAGGATGTTCCAGAAATAGATGAAGCATTAGCTATAGAAAGCCAGAAATTCTTAGCAAAAGAATATAAAGCAGATGCAAATAGATGGGGAGAAATGAAGGATAGTGTTTGGAATAACTATACTCAATTTCTTCTAGAAAATAATCTTATAAAAGAAAATTTAGAAGCAAGTGAGGCTTATACAAATGAGTTCCTGCCAAAGTAAAATCAGTTTAAAGAATATAAGTAAGTCCTATGATGATATGAAAATATTACAGGATATAAGCTTTCAGGTAAATGAAGGTGAACTTGTTTCCATTGTAGGACCATCTGGCAGTGGGAAAAGCACTATATTTAATATAATAACAAAGCTAACGGATATAGATGGTGGAGAAGCTGAAATTAATGGAAGAGTAAGCTATATGTATCAAAAAGATATGATGGTTCCTTGGAAAAAGGTCATAGATAATATTGCAATTCCTCTTGTACTTAAAGGAATGAAGAAAAGTGAAGCTCGAACTGAAGTGGAGAAGTATATTAAAACATTTGGACTGCAGGGGTTTGAGTATAAATATCCAACTCAGTTATCAGGAGGAATGAAACAGAGAGCAAATTTTCTTAAGACATTCCTTACTTCTAATGAAATCATGCTTTTGGATGAACCTTTTGGAGCTTTGGATTCAATAACAAGAAAAAATCTTCAAAAGTGGCTAATTGATTTAAAGAAAAAGACTAATTCTACAATACTATTTATTACCCATGATATAGATGAGGCTATTTTAATTTCAGATAGAGTTTATGTTGTATCTGAAAAGCCTGCAGTTATTAAAGGTGAAATAAAAATTCAGCTTCCAGAGGGGAAAAAAGAAGAAATTTCATTGTGTGAAGAATATATAGATATTAAAAGGAGTTTAATAAAGCTTCTAGAAAACTAGAATTAATGAAGTGAAATTATGATATTTAAGGTAAAAAGCACTTATAATCAGCATTGAATTTGAAGGCTGATTATAAGTGCTTTTTTTTATTTTAGTTATAAAAATATTGACATGATACTGTAAAGAGAGGATGATTAAGGTATATAATGAATTATATTACATTTAATGTAGGTGCGTTATAAAGAGAGGGGATGGGACCGAGATAGTATTTTAAAGCATTATAATTATCAGTATAAAAATGTTGAAAGAACCTTATAAGGAAGGGTGATATTACATGACTATTTCTTTCGGTGAATTTATTAATCAGATAATACATAATGTACCTCTATTAATAACTACTATTTTAACCTTGGGAGTAATTTTAGTTAATGGATGGACGGATGCGCCCAATGCTATTGCCACATGTGTTTCTACAAGAGCAATAAAACCGAAAGCAGCAATTTTAATGGCTGCTATTTTTAATTTTTTTGGAGTATTTGTCATGACTATGATAAATGCTAACGTTGCACAGACTATTTATAAAATGGTTGATTTTGGTGGAGATCCACAGATAGCTTTAGTAGCATTATGTGCGGCTTTGTTTGCAATTGTTGTTTGGGCAACAGCAGCATGGTATTTTGGGATTCCTACCAGTGAAAGCCATGCGTTAATTGCGGGATTGTCTGGTGCAGCCATAGCTCTTCAAGGAGGATTAAGTGGAATAAATGGTTCAGAATGGATAAAAGTTGTATATGGATTGGTTTTATCTACTGTATTAGGATTTTCAATGGGTTGGATAACAGTGAAAATAATTGAGTTTATATGTAAGGGTTTTGATAGAAGAAAAACAGTAGGCCCATTTCAAGGAGCTCAAATTTGTGGTGGTGCTGCAATGGCATTTATGCATGGTGCTCAAGATGGACAAAAATTTATGGGCGTTTTTATGTTAGGGATATTTTTAGCTAAAGGACAAGCTGTTGCTAGTAACTTTGTAATTCCATTATGGTTGATGATTTTAAGCTCGGCGGTTATGGCTTTTGGAACGTCAATAGGTGGATATAAAATTATTAAGGCTGTAGGAATGGATATGGTAAAACTGGAGACATATCAAGGGTTTGCAGCAGATGTAGCAGCAGCGGGATGCCTTCTTGTTTCTTCAGTAACAGGCATTCCAGTTAGTACTACACACACTAAAACAACTGCTATCATGGGAGTTGGAGCAGCGAGAAGACTTAGTTCTGTAAACTGGGCAGTAGTTAAGGAAATGGTTTGGACATGGGTTCTTACTTTTCCGGGGTGTGGAGTTATAGGATTTTTAATGGCAAAAGTTTTCATTTCAATTTTCTAGACGAGAGACATATTTAGAAAGGAAGTATATAAAATGGCAAAGAGAAAAGGCAATGATTACTTTGAAATGATGGCAGAACTAGTGACATATTCATGTGAGTCAGCTTCTTTACTTAATGAAATATTAAAGGAGTTTGATGCAACACAATTGGAAAGTAAGTTAGAAAAAATGCATGAAATAGAGCATACCGCTGATTTGAAAAAACATGATATGATGAATAAATTAGTTAAAGAATTCATAACTCCAATTGAAAGAGGAGATATAATAGAATTATCTCATCAAGTTGATAATGTAACGGATGCAGTAGAAGATGTGTTAGTTAGATTATATATGTTTAATATAACGACTCTTAGAAGTGAAGCTTTAGAGTTTTGTACTATAATTATTGAAAGTTGTACAAAGCTTAAAAAACTAATGAACGAATTCCATAATTATAAGAAGTCTACTTTAATTAGAGAGTTAATAATTGATATAAATGCTTTAGAAGAAGAAGCTGATAGATTATATACTAGAAGTATGAGGAGATTGTTTACAACTTCAACAGATCCTATAGAGATTACAACGTGGAAGGATAATTTCTATTTTCTTGAAAAGTGTTGTGATGCTTGTGAGGCGGTAGCCGATGTAGTTGAATGTGTTATAATGAAAAATTCATAAAAATTAGGCTGATGGGGTATCCATTAGCCATTTTTTTGCAATAAAATTTTGTGGTTGTTTATAATTAATAAATAAGCTTGTTAGAAGAGTATTGTAATTTAGATTAGAATTAAAAATATTGAGAAGAAAAAGTTGCAATTTTTTAGTGGGTATGAGAGACATGAATGTTTTATGAACTTTATGAAATAAAATTGGAATTATGTTAAAATACAATAGCAGAATTATATAAAATATATATTAAATTATATGTTGGTCTTATAGTGGCAAAATATATAACATTATTATGGGGGACGTATGAAAAAAATAATAAAAGTAGGTATAGTTTTTGTGATTATATTGAGCTTTATAATAGGGTTTATTTTTTGCATGATTGGAATAAAAAGTGATAAATTAAGACTTGAAGAAAGGCTTGATTATATAGTAGGTTTAATTCTATCAGAAGAGATTAGAGTATTAAGTGATAATAAGATTGAAGAATTTAAGATAGAGGTAGAGGAAGTATTAAATAACTCCATTAATAACAAAGTTGTATGTAAAGCTAATTTTGTTTTGGGATATATTGATTCAATTAATTTAAATACTGAAGAAGCAATAAATAAGTTAAATAAGTCAATTAGTTTGTTTGGGAATATAAGTGATTCAGAAATGAAGGCACGAACATACTATGAATTAAGTAAAATTTATTTAAATTTAAATGAATATGATAAGTCCAATGAAATTTTTTATAAAATGATTGATGTGTGTGAACAAGAAGGTGCAAGAGAAGAAATTGTGAAATTTAGTATATTAAGATGTGATGATTTATATTCTACACCAAATGGATTAAAAAAGTCTATTGAGTTAATGGAAGAAACATTATCTTTAGCTAAAGAATTAAAGTGTATGGGTGTGGTTGATGCATATTATAAGTTGGGTATATTATACAGGTATGATAATAGAGAAATAGAAGCAATAAATTGTAAGCTTGAAGCGCTAGCTCTTGCGGAGGAAAAGAACTTAAAGAAAAAGGTCTTAAATATAACTACAGATATTGGAGTGAATTATCTAAATACGGGAAATTATAGTGAGGCTATAAGGTATTTTAAAAAAGTTTTAAGCGATGAGTTGGAGGATGAAGCTAAGGAAGCAGAGAGTAAAAGCTTGGCACTATTATACTTAGCAGAAAGCTTTTCAAATATTGGAGATTATGAAAGTGCAGATAAAGTCTTTGAAATGCTTGATGAAAAGCTGTATCAAATAACTGATAGAGTATATAGGGAGGATAGTATAACGTATATGTATGCCATAAAGGCAGATTTAGAGTCAAGAAAAGGAAATCCAACAGAAGCATTAAGACTTCTAGGAGAAGCTAGAAGTAGATTTAATGAAAAAAGTAAGTTCTATTTCTATAATTTTGATATTAAAATTATAGAAGAATTAGGGGATGCCTATTATATGGTTGGGAATTATGAGATAGCCTTGAAGTATCACAAGGAAGCTCAAGTGCTGGCCAAAGAAAGGAACTTAGTTTATTTAGAGATATCACATAATGATAAATTATATCTTGATTATAAAGCTTTAGGTGATGATGAAAATACAATAAAATATTTACAAATAAATAATGATTTAAAAACAAAGGTAAAGGACGATCAAAACAGACAATACTCCCAGTTTTTGGTGACAAAGTATGAAAGGGAGAAGAGTTTAGAGAAAATTTCTCAGCTTGAATCACATCAAAATATAATGAAAGCATTAATTATAGGTTTGTTTAGTATAAGTGGAATAATTGCTGTTTTTAGTTGTTTTATATTTAAAAAGAACAAGGAGATTAGTAGACTTAATAAATTATTTAAGAATTTAAGTATTACTGACGGATTGACTAAGTTACCTAACAGGAGAGCCTTAGATGAATATTTAGCAGGCAATTGGTCTTTATACAAAAAAACATATATGCCAATCTCTTTTGCAATGATAGATATAGATTATTTTAAAAATTATAATGATAATTATGGACATCCAGAAGGAGATAAGGTTCTGGAAGAAATAGCTACCAGTATAAATTCTTCTTGTAGAAATTCTGACTTTGTTGCAAGGTATGGTGGAGAAGAATTTACTATAATAATGCTTAATACGGACAAGTCAGAGTCCATTAAGGTTGTAGAGAGAATTCAGGAGGATATTTACAGGCTAAACATTAAACATGAATATTCACCAGTTAGTGATAGAATATCTTTAAGTATTGGGATTGTAACAGCATATGTGGCAAGTGCTAAGGAATATGATGAATACATTAAAAAAGCAGATATGGCGCTATATAAAGCTAAGAAAAGTGGTAGAAACACATATATACACTTAGATAATGAGAAATAGAACATGTTAAACCCTATGTTTTCCATAGGGTTTAATTTTTTGTGAACTGGTTATAATTTATTTTTAAAAGGTATTATTGACAAGAATAGGTAGTAGTGATAATCTAAGTAATATAGTGTTTAAAACTAGATGTTTTAGGTTTTTAGACAAATTAAGGATGGGGGACAGTAAATTATGATAAAAATTGTATCAGATTCATCAACACTTTATTCAATTGAGGAAGCAAAGAAAAATAATATAGATATAACACCACTTTCAGTAACAATAAATCATGTGACATATAAAGAGTATGAAGAAATTCATACAGAAGAGTTTATCGATATAATTAATCAAGGACATGTTCCAGTTTCATCTCAACCATTTATTGGTGAAGTTATAGATTTATATAATAGATATCCAGAAGCAGAAATAATAAATATTTCTATGGCAGATGGACTTTCAGGAACATATAGCACTGCATGCATGGCGAAGGGTATGGTAGATCATTCTGAATCAATAGAGGTAATTAATTCAAGAACACTATGTGGCCCACATAGATATTTAGTTGATGTGGCAGAGAAATTAGTTGAAGCGGGAAAAACAAAGGATGAGATTATTAAAGAACTTAATGAATTAATAGATACTTCAAATTCTTACTTAATACCAAATGACTTCGATTATTTAGTTAGAGGAGGGAGATTATCTCCATTAGTAGGACGTATTGGAGGAATTATCAAACTTGTACCTGTTATGACTTTATCTGAAGATTGTACAAGGCTAGATAAGTTTACAACAAAGAGAACTTTTGGAAAAGCTATAGAGAAGATTTGTGAAGATATGGCTGCAGCTGGAGTTGATAGCAACTATAAGATATATATTGCCCATGCCTGCAAAGAGGATTTGGCAAAATCAGCACAAAATAATATAATAAAGAATATTGAGAATGCAGATATTGAAATAAAAAAATTAGGGCCTGTATTTACTACACAGGGTGGTCCAGGATGTATTGCTATTCAATATATCAAAAAGCATGATATATTAAGATAAGTCTGCAGGTTAGGAGAAAGTATGGAAAATCAAATAAATGAAAATAGAATAGAAAATATTTTAGATTTTCATTGTCCAAGATTTAAAGAGTTACCAAACGTTCCACTTTATAAGGATCAGGTCATTTTATACATCGAAAATGCTTTAAGACCTATAAATATTACTTCAGATGAAAAACTATTAACACCAACAATGCTTAATAATTACGTTAAGCAGAAGGTTGTATCACCGCCCAAAAATAAAAGATATAATGAGAAGCATTTAGCATATCTTATTGTAGTCTGTATTTTAAAACAAGTTTATAGCTTAACAGAAGTATGTGAATTAATAAAAATACAGATAGCTACATGCCCTATAGAAGAAGCATATGACTATTTTTGCTTGGAATTAGAGAAAATATTAAAGGCTGTTTTCACAACACGAGACTTTACGGAGCCTAGTTCAGCAAAAAAATTGACCTTTGAAGGTGAAATAGTTAGATCTACAATAATGGCTTATGCAAATAAGTTATATATTCAAAATTACCTTCTAGAAAGAGCCGAAAATCAAGTTGAAATAAATAAGTAATAAAGGGTTATATAATTATTTAAAAGACACCAAATTGAACATACCGTTGTTTTTATAACTTAGGATGTTCATAATTTGGTGTTTTTTTTATAGATACATTAGTATGAATTATAAGCACTGATTTTAAATAAAAATTAGTGCTTGAATTTTTTACTTAACATAAAACTATTAGTAACACGAAATAATTGACAAAGAAAAAAATGTAATATAAACTAAAATTAGTTTGTAAAATTTAGGCTGTAATGGGAGGTAGACCTATGGAAAAAATATCAAAGGCTTTTTCGCCTAAAGACATGACCGAAGGAGCACCATGGAAGAGAATTATTGAATTTTCTATACCCATGCTTATCGGAAATATTGCTCAGCAGTTTTATAATACTGCCGATTCAATAATCGTAGGAAAATATGTTGGTGACAATGCATTGGCTGCTGTCGGAAGCGCATCACCAATACTAAATCTGTTGCTTGTACTATTTGTTGGTATATCAACTGGTGCTGGAATCATGGTTTCACAGTATTTTGGGGCCAAGGAGAGAAAACATCTCTCACATACAATAGGTGTTTGTATTACACTTACAGCTATTGCATCGGTTATAATTATGGTGATGGGACCCCTGGTTACTCGTCCATTACTTGAATTTCTTAATACACCTGATTCGATAATAGATTGGTGTAATGATTATCTTGTTATATATTATGTCGGTATCGCTGGGTTTGCATATTATAATATTTTAGCTGGGGTTCTTAGGGGGTTAGGTGACTCTGTATCAGCGTTGGTATTTTTATTAATAGCTACAGCTTTAAATGTAGGTTTAGATCTTTGGTTCGTTGCTGGACTTGGATTAGGGGTTCCAGGAGTTGCTTTAGCAACAGTAATTGCGCAAAGTGTATCAGCAATTTTATGTATAATAAAACTTGCGAAGATGAAGCATACATTTGATTTAAACTTAAAGATGCTAATTCCAGATAAGAGGTTTTCTAGTAAACTTATAAAACTAGGACTTCCTTCAGGGATAACACAAGCGATTTTCTCACTGGCGATGATAGTAGTGCAATCATTGACTAACAGTTTTGGAGAGATGGTTATTGCATGCAATGTTATAGTAATGCGTGTAGACGGTTTTGCAATGATGCCTAACTTTACTTTTGGTAGTGCTATGACAACCTATGCAGGTCAAAATATTGGTGCTAAGAAGATGGACAGGGTTAATAAAGGAACCAAACAGGGAACTATTATTGCTGTTGCAGTTTCAGCAACTATAACCCTATTAATTTTAGTGTTTGGTAAGTATTTGATGGGGGTATTTACTGATACAGCTGAATTAGTTGATTTAAGTATGAGAATGATGAGTATTCTTGCAATTGGATATATAGCTATGGCTGTAACACAAAGTTTATCTGGTGTAATGAGGGGTGCAGGAGATACTATGACTCCTATGTGGATTTCTTTAATTACAACTGTAATATTACGTGTTCCAGTGGCTTATGGAATTGCATATTTAACAAGAAGTGCAGCATATCCAACAGGTAGACCGGAATCTACATTTATTTCATTATTAGTTTCTTGGACAATTGGTGCTATTATTACTGCAATTTTCTATAAAAGAGGGAAGTGGAGAGAAAAAGGATTTACGGGGGAAGAGGAGAAGTCTGAAGTTGTAAGTCTTTAAATCATAAATAAAGTTTTAGAGTATTGTAGTGAAAATAAAAAAATAGTATGCTTGATAAATAATAGTATCCTTTATAGTGAAACCTTACTATAAAGGATACTATTATTTTTTACTTGATTTATATTAAAATAAAGGATATACAAGGATATATTATAATGGAAAAGTAAAATTAAAAAATATTCGAGTAGGTGAAGCAATGGCAATAAATAAAATTGAATTGAGATTTGCACAAGAAATTGTGGATGCAGTTAAAGAGGTTGTTGATAAAAATATCAACTTTATAGATATTAATGGAATAGTTATTGCTAGTACAGATAAAGAAAGGATAAATACCTTCCATGAAGCTGGATATAAAGCTATTTCTACATTGAAAAATATAACTGTTAATGATGATGACCAATACAAAGGTGCTAAAAAAGGGATTAATTATCCTATTTTAATTAGTAATGAATCTATTGGATCTATTGGTATAACTGGGGAACCAGATGAGGTTAGTAAGTTTGGTTTTCTTGTAACTAAAATTACAGAGATATTTATTAAGGAGCAACAGCTTAACTATAAATATGAGTCAGATAAACAGCGTATAAATCACGTTGTTAAGTCTCTTATATATGACAGTATTGAAGATAAAAATGAGATTGAGACAATATTAAACGAGTTTGGCATAGATTTAGACCAAAAGTTTGCAGTGGTTATATTTAAAATTACTAAATATAACGATGTAAGGGAGTTAGAGAGGGTTGAGAATGATGTAAAAGGTGTTTTAAATGATATAGGAAATATCTTTAAGATTTACGTATATCCTAATGAGTTTATTGCTTTAGTTAATGAAGAAAGATATAACAATTTAAGAATGATATATATGAATACTCTTAAGAAGTATAAAGGAATATTGACAGGTGGAGTGGGAAGGCTTAAGGATTTATATGATACCCATAAGTCTTATAGTGAAGCTAGAAGTGCAATTAAGTATTCGGCTAAAAACAATGAGATACTGACTTATTTTGATTCTTTAAGTTTAGAGTTAATATTAGAGGGTATTGATGAAGAAATTAAAAAGCAATATGTAGATAAAGTTTTAAAGAATTTAGAAGATGAAGAAATTGAACTGTTACAGTGTTTTTACCGAAATGACATGGCGTTAAAGAGTACTTCTGAAGAATTGTTCATTCATAAGAATACTTTACAATATAGATTAGAGAAGATTGGGCAGAAAACAGGATTTAATCCAAGAGGTTTTAATGAGGCTATTATTCTCTATCTAGCTTTAAGATTGAAAAGTTAATGAATGTAAAATAGATATCATATTTGAATTGAAAAGTGAATGTTACATGTAACAAAAACAATTATGTGAAAACGTATAATATTGTTATTTGTACTATGGTTATTAACTTTCAGCCTTGATACAATAGTATTAAAAGGGAGGCTGAAATCATGAAAGTTGTAATATCAATAGATTCATTAAAAAGCAGTTTAAGTTCAATGGAAGCAGCAAATGCTATAAAAGAAGGTATATTAAAAGTTGATAAAGATACAGAGGTAATAATAATGCCATTAGCAGATGGTGGGGAAGGTACTGTAGATGCTTTAGTTGAAGGCATGAATGGCGAAGCAATTGTAACTTCAGTTACTGGACCTGTAGTAGATAGGGTTGAGGCTAAATACGGTATATTAAAGGAAACAAATACTGCGATTATAGAAATGGCTCAAGCAGCTGGATTCGCTTTAGTTCCAAATAACTTAAAAAATCCACTATATACTACAACATATGGTGTAGGAGAAATGATAAAGGAAGCTATCGAGAAAGGTTGTAGAAACTTTATCGTAGGTATAGGGGGAAGTGCTACTAACGATGCAGGGATTGGTATGCTTCAAGCTTTAGGGTTTGAATTTTATGATGAAGCTGGCGAGTTGGTTGGATTTGGAGGACAAGTCCTAGATAAGATAAAAAGTATAAAAACTGATAATAGGTTAAAAGAGTTAGATGAGTGTAACTTTAAAGTTGCTTGTGATGTTAATAATCCACTATTTGGAGAAAATGGAGCAGCGTATATATATGGACCACAAAAGGGGGCAACTCCAGAAATTGTAGTAGAGTTAGATAATGGATTAAGAGCTTTTGCAGAAGTGGTTAAAAGAGAGTTAGGAAAAGATCTATCAGACGTTCCAGGGGCAGGAGCGGCAGGAGGCTTAGGCTTCGGATTTATAGGATTTTTAAATGCAAAATTAGAATCAGGGATAAAGATAATTTTAGATGAAATACAACTTGAAGATGTAGTAAAGGGTGCAGATATCGTTATAACAGGTGAAGGAAGATTAGATAATCAAACTGCTATGGGAAAAGCGCCAATCGGGGTTGCTAAAATAGCTAAGAAGCATGGTGCTAAAGTTATAGCAATAGCTGGATGTACTACAGATGATGCAGTTAAATGTAATGAAGAAGGAATTGATGCTTACTTCTCAATAGTAAATGGCGCAATGACGTTAGAAGAAGCTATTCAAAAGGAAATTGCATCAAAAAATATGACTGCAACAACAGAACAAATCTTTAGACTTATAAAAGCAATATAAGTAAATATTGAATCTATGATTTAGTTACTGGCGCTTACTCTTTGAGCACTCCTTTGAATGCATATGAAGAGGAATTTCATTAAAAATTAATAACAAGGGAAGAAAAACTTTTGTATTTAATAAACTGTAGATAAATTTAAATGAGGTGGATTTAAAAATGGACGTACAAATTACAACAATTGGGGCATTGATTGGATTAGCAGTGGCAATCACATTAATTATTAAAAAAATACATCCAGTTTATAGCTTAATTTTAGGAGCTGTAGTTGGAGGAGTTGTTGGTGGAGCTGGTCTTACAGGAACAGTAAACGTAATGATCAGCGGAGCAAAAGACATTATGCCTGCAATATTACGTATTATAACTTCTGGAGTTTTAGCAGGGGTACTTATTAAAACTGGTGCGGCAGCCAAAATAGCCGATCAGATTGTAAAAACCTTAGGAGAAAAAAGAGCACTATTAGCATTAGCACTATCAACAATGATTTTAACATCAGTCGGTGTATTCATAGACGTAGCAGTTATAACAGTTGCACCAATAGCTTTGGCGATTTCTAGAAAATTAGGATACTCTCCAATGTTAATACTTTTAGCTATGATTGGTGGAGGAAAAGCAGGAAACGTTATATCACCGAATCCTAACACTATAGCGGCAGCAGAAAACTTTGGGGTTGAATTATCATCTTTAATGATGGCTAATATAATACCAGCAATAATTGGACTTATAGTTACAGTATTATTAACATCACTTTTAGCAAAAAAGTTCAAAGTAGAAAAAGTTGAAGAAGAAATGGCAGTAGATGATTTAGAGGCTGAAGAATTGCCATCTTTCTTTGCAGCAATAGTTGGACCACTAGTGGCAATAGCATTACTTGCTTTAAGGCCAATGGCAGGAATTTCTGTAGATCCACTTATAGCATTACCAGTTGGAGGGCTAGTTGGTGTTGTTGTAATGGGTAAAGCTAAATATACAAACGAATATATAACATTTGGTTTATCAAAAATGATGCCGGTTGCATTATTACTTATAGGAACAGGTACAGTTGCGGGAATAATTAAAGCGTCAACTTTACAAGCAACAACTATTAATTTTCTTAACGCAATTAATATGCCAGCCTTCCTATTGGCGCCATTTTCTGGTATACTAATGTCTGCGGCTACTGCTTCTACTACATCAGGGGCAACTATAGCTTCAGCAACATTTGGACAAGCTATAATTGGTGTTGGAATTTCTCCACTTGGTGGCGCAGCTATGGTTCATGTAGGTGCAACGGTACTTGATCATCTACCACATGGGTCTTTCTTCCATGCAACAGCTGGAGCAACTAATATGACAATAGGTCAACGTTTGAAATTAATACCATATGAGTCATTAATAGGACTTTCGATGACGATAGTTTCTACTATTATTTATGGAATAATATTATAGATGCTAAGACAACCTAAGAATGAGGGGCTTTTATTCTTAGGTTGTCTATAGGTTAAAGAAAGACTGTTTTAGGCTAAAGATTAAGAAATGAGGAGAATACAAATGTTAAGAGATAATAAGAGAACAAAAATAGTATGTACATTAGGTCCTGCATCAGATAAAGAAGAAGTATTAACTGAATTAGTAAAAAGCGGTTTAAATGTATGCAGATTTAACTTCTCACACGGATCACACGAAGAGCATAAGCAAAGAATGGACATCGTTAAAAAAGTTAGAGAAAATCTTGGTCAACCTGTAGCAATATTACTTGACACAAAGGGGCCAGAAATCAGAACAGGAAGTTTCTCTTTACCAGAAGTTTTACTTGAAGAAGGACAAGAGTTCACTATAACAATGAGAGATGTTTTAGGAACTAAAGAAATATGTACAGTAAGCTATAAAGGTTTAGCAAGCGATGTAGTAGCAGGAGATACAATTCTTATAGATGATGGTCTAGTAGGATTAAAAGTTAAAGAAGTTAAAGGTGATGACATTCACTGTATCGTTGAGAATTCAGGAATAGTTAAAAACCACAAGGGAGTTAATGTTCCAAGAGTTAAAATCAATCTTCCAGCATTAACTGAAAAAGATATAAGTGATATCGAATTTGGTATATCTCAAGGAATTGACTTTATTGCTGCTTCTTTTGTAAGAAAAGCATCTGACGTTTTAGCTATAAGAGAAGTTTTAGCTAGAAATAATGCAGAGCACATAGAGATAATTTCTAAAATAGAGAACCAAGAAGGTATAGACAACATTGATGAAATCATTGAAGTATCTGACGGAATCATGGTAGCTAGAGGAGACCTTGGAGTTGAAATACCAACAGAAGAAGTTCCAATAGCTCAAAAAATGATGATAGAAAAATGTAACAAAGTAGGTAAGCCAGTTATAACTGCTACTCAAATGCTTGATTCTATGATTAGAAATCCTAGACCAACAAGAGCAGAGGTTACAGACGTAGCAAATGCTATATATGATGGTACAGATGCCATAATGCTTTCTGGAGAAACTGCTGCTGGTAAATATCCAGTAGAAGCTGTTAAAACAATGGCAGCTATTGCTAAGAGAACTGAGCAAAGCTTAGACCACAGTGTAATATTAAAAAGAAAAACTCTACATGAGTGTTCTGTAACAAATGCAATAAGTATGGCAACATGTACAACTGCTATGAGTCTTAACGCAGCAGCAATAGTTACATTCACAAGCTCAGGATATACAGCAAAAATGGTTTCAAGATTTAGACCAGAAGCTCCAATCATAGCTACAACTCAAGATGAGGGTGTAATGAGAAGATTAGCTTTATGCTGGGGAGTATACCCAGTTAAAACTTCTGGAGTTGGAAATATAGATGAAATGATAGGTAAATCTATAGATTCAGCTAAAGAGCAAGATTTTGTTGCAGATGGAGATTTAGTTGTAATAACAGCAGGAGCTCCAATAGGTGTTAAAGGTACAACAAACCTTATAAAAGTTCACACTATATAAGAAAAGCAACTATAAAATAGTGATATCCTAGAGCTGAATAAGCTCTAGGGTATGAAATAAAAGGAGAGATACATATGTCAGTAATAGAAGCAGTATACGCAAGAGAAGTTTTAGACTCAAGAGGAAATCCAACAGTAGAAGTTGAGGTTACATTACATAGTGGATCAAAAGGAAGAGCTATTGTTCCATCAGGTGCATCAACAGGTGCTTTTGAAGCAGTGGAGCTAAGAGATGGAGATAAAAGTAGATATCTAGGTAAGGGTGTTGAAAAGGCTGTTAATAACGTAAATGAAGTTATCGCACCAGCTTTAAAAGGCGTTGATGGAACTGATCAGCCATTAGTAGACAAGCTTATGATTGACCTAGATGGAACATATAATAAGGGTAAATTAGGTGCAAACGCAATACTAGGAGTTTCTATGGCTGTTGCAAGAGCGGCTGCTGAAGAAACAGGATTACCACTATACAAATACATAGGGGGTGTAAATGCTAAGCAATTACCAGTACCTATGATGAACATATTAAATGGTGGAGAGCATGCTGACAACAATGTAGACGTACAGGAGTTTATGATTCTACCAGTAGGGGCTCCTACGTTCAAGGAAGCGTTAAGAATGGGTGCAGAGGTATTCCATGCCCTTAAGAAAGTATTAGGTGAAAAAGGATTAGCTTGCGGAGTTGGTGATGAGGGTGGATTTGCACCAAACTTATCTTCAAACAGAGCTGCATTAGAGCTAATCGTTGAAGCTATTACAAAAGCAGGATATGAGCCAGGAAAAGATATTATGCTTGGAATGGACGTTGCTGCATCAGAAATGTACAACGATGAAACTAAGACATATGTATTAGCTGGGGAAGGAAAAGAGCTTACTTCTACAGAGATGATAGATTTATACGAAGAGTGGATAGCTAACTTCCCAATAGTTACTATAGAAGATGGATTAAACGAAGAGGACTGGGTAGGCTGGAAAGAGTTAACTGATAGGTTAGGTAAAAAAGTTCAGCTTGTTGGAGATGACTTATTTGTTACTAACACTGACAGATTAGAGAGAGGAATAGAAGCAGGAATTGCAAATTCTATCTTAATAAAAGTTAACCAAATAGGAACAATCACAGAGACTCTAGATGCTATAGAAATGGCTAAGAGAGCTGGATATACAGCAGTTATGTCTCATAGATCAGGAGAGACAGAAGATACCACAATAGCAGATTTATCAGTTGCTCTAAATGTTGGACAAATAAAAACAGGTGCTCCTTCAAGAACAGATAGAGTTGCTAAGTACAATCAACTGTTAAGAATTGAGGAATCTGTGGGTAAAAACTCAAGATACTGTGGATTAAAATCTTTCTATAACTTAAATAAATAGAATAATTTTTGTAAGCGATAGCTACTTATCATGTAGCTATTGCTTTTTTTATATGACAATAATGTAAGATAGGTGTAAGTTACATCAATAAAACTTTTTCTTTAAGTACTGTATAATAAAATTAGAAGGTAATTTGAATAAAGAAACTGAGTCTCATTAATACTCTAAAGCTTGCCAAAAGAATAAGTTTGAGTTATTAAAACTAAAATTTAGATTTCACTTAAGGAGCTGGTTTTATGAAAAAACTATTTAAAAATATATTTATTTGTCTTTTAGTTATTATGATTTCAGTAGTAACCTATTTAGTAGGCAATGGATATTCTCTTTATAAATCTGTTATTGCAGAAATAAGTATAGAAGAAAAAGTTGAAGATTTAAAAAGTAGTGAAGACTATGTACAGATTAATAATATATCTAAGGATTTTCTTAATGGGATTGTAGCAGTTGAGGATCATAGATTTTTTAGTCATAGCGGGGTTGACTTTATATCACTTGGAAGAGCTATAGTGAGCAATTTAAAAGCTGGCGAAATAGTTATGGGAGGGAGCACAATAACTCAACAGTTAGCAAAAAATTTATTTTTTACTAATGAGAAAAAATTACAAAGAAAAATAGCTGAATTATTTGTAGTTAATAAAATTGAAGCAGAATACTCAAAGGATGAGATTTTAGAGTTATATGTGAATGCAATATATTATGGTGATGGTAACTTTGGAATTAAGAGTGCAACAGGAGGATATTTTGGAAAAGCTCCAGATGAGATTAATTTTGATGAAGCAATTTTATTGGCAGGTTTACCACAGGCACCAGATTATTATGCTTTATCTAAAAACTATGAGGGAGCACAAAAAAGGGGTCAGATAGTTATTTCAGCTATGATTAAGAATAAGTATATTTCAAAAGAAAAAGCAGAACAGGTTTATCAAGAAAAACTCCATAGGATTGTGGAACAATATAAATAATAAGAGTCTTACAGGTATCTGTAAGATTTTTTTATTATAGTCAAGATATTAGTTTGAAAAAGATATAAATAAATTTATTAAAGTTTAAACATTATTATAAAAATTCACGTATAATATATAGAATATTGTGGTAAATATATACAGTAATGGTAAAATATTATTAGGGGGTGCTACTATGGAAACTAAAACTACTGAAGCTGAAAAAAATCCCAATAAAAAAATTATAATAGGAGTATTGGTGGGGCTTTGTGCCTTATTAGCTATATATCTTGGGATAGCTTTTTTCTTTGTAAGTCATTTTCGTTATGGTACAACAATCAATGGTGTAAGTGCTAGCTATAAAACTGTAGATGAAGTAAAAAAAGAAATTACAGCAAGAGCTGATGAGTATGAACTAAAGTTGTTTGAACGTGATGGAAAATCAGAAGTTATTAAGGGGTCGGACATTGGATATAAATTTGAACTAGGAAATGATATTGAAAAATTGAAAAAAGAGCAGAGTCCCTATGGGTGGATAACTGGATTTTTTGGGAAAAAGGATATTAAGTTGAAAGAAGAAGTAAAATATGACGATATAGCTTTGAAGAGCGTAATTGATGCATTAGAATGTTTAAAAGAAGAAAATATTATTGAACCAAAGAATGCTCTATTGGAACTTAAGGCAGGAGAATTCGTAATTACCCCAGAGGTGAAAGGAAATAAATTAAAAATAGAGGAATTATCTAAAGGAATTATTAATTCAATATCAAATGGAAACACAGAAATGGATTTAGAGGATTTAGGATATTATGAAGAGCCAACAGTTACTGCTAATTCTAAGGAGCTTATTGATACTAAGGCTAATCTTGAGAAATACACAGCTACAAATATAACATTTAACTTTGGTGATGGTAAAGAATTATTAAGTGGTGCAACTATTAGTACTTGGCTTAACATAGATGAAAATTATAATGTATCTGTTAATGAAGATTATATTGAAAGCTATGTAGATGGCTTAGCTGCAACTTATAATACATGGGGGATGACAAGACAATTTGCTACATCACTTGGAACTACAGCAACGGTTGTTGGTGGAGATTATGGATGGGTCCTTGATAAAGAGGGTACAGGTCAAGCTATAAGAGATGCAATAGGAAGTGGAGAATCTATAACAATAGATCCTACTTATGCTCAAGGGGCAGCTTCAAGAACTGGTAGCGATATTGGGAGCACCTATGTAGAAATAAACTTGACTACTCAACAGGTCTGGTATTACAAGAATGGAGTTTTGATTACATCGGGAAATTGTGTTACAGGTACTGATAATACTCAGTATGCAACGCCTCAAGGAACTTATGTGCTAAAATATATTGAAAGAAATGCTATTTTGAGGGGACCAGGTTATGAATCACCAGTTAGTTTTTGGATGCCATTTAATTGGGATATAGGTTTACATGACGCTACTTGGAGAGGATCTTTTGGTGGTGGAATATACAAATATGATGGTTCTCATGGGTGTATTAATCTTCCATATAGTGTAGCTGAAGCCATATTCAATAATATTGAAGCAGGAACTCCAGTGGTTTGCTATTATTAAAATAAAAATAAAAATGACAAAAGAACTTGGAGATGAACAGCCCCTGTCTACTTGACGGGAGGCTGCTCAAATCTAAGTTCTTTTTAATGGATAGGATTATTGTAATTTAAGTTGTAAATTAAAAAACGCTGGTTAGAATCATTTTTAAAGGATTCCTCTAGCTTAATTTCTTTAATTAATCTGAAGGCTGTATAATTTTCAAGGTAATCTATAAAGTCTTCCGAAGGATAATAAAGTATTAAATCAATGGACCTTTCATGTTTATCAAGAGAGTCAAAAATATTGCAAAGGACTTTTATGAATATAGATAATGAAAAGGGATTGAAAAAATAAAATTTATTATCAGAAGGTTGTATCACATATTCTTCTGCTAGACAGTATATAAAGTTTATTTTACTTTCTTTAGTTTTATGATTTTGTAAATAAGTTTTTTTATTAGTTATAGCCTCTTCAAAGTAATATTTGTTCATTTCAATTCCTGTAACAGTTGCACCATAAAAATAATTGAAATAAAAGTTAAGTCTTCCTTTTCCACATCCAAAGTCAACAACACCATCTTCACTATGGGTATGGTATTCCTTTGAAAGAGCCTCTAAGGCTTTATAAGAGGTTGGTTCGTATACATTATAGTGAAATGAGTCATTAAGTTGTTTTTCTTTACCACAGGTTTTTATGTTTAGTAATCTTTCATAGTCTTGTTCTTTCATTATAGTACCTTTCTAAATAAAAAATAAATTATCTAATTCTATGATTATCTAAAATAATTCTCAAAAATCAAGCTAGTTTATTCATAACAATGAATATGAGTTAAAGTTTACTTCTAAAGTATAGTATTAACCATAATTCCATGTAAATATTTTTAACATTAAATATAGTTTAAGAATATTATATTTATAAGAAATTTAATAAAGTGGGGAAACAGTATGACTTGTTTAAAGGAGATTTCTAGAGTATTTAATAGTGCAGAGGTTATTAGCTTTGATGATTCATCAAAATTTGTTTTAATGAGTGATTGTCATAGGGGTGATGGAAACTGGGGAGATAATTTTGCTAAAAATCAGAGTATATCTTTTAGGGCTTTAAATTATTATTATGAAAATGGTTATACTTATTTTGAATTGGGGGATGGAGATGAATTGTGGGAGAATAGATACTTAGATGACATAAAGGAAATACATAGTAATGTATTTTGGCTATTAAGCAAATTCTATAGTAAAAAAAGGCTTCACTTAATTTTTGGAAATCATGATATGGTAAAGAAAAGTGAAAAATATGTGAAAGATAATATGTATACCATGTATGATAGTGTTCAAAATAAGGAAGTTCCTTTATTCCCTGGTATTAAGATGCATGAAGGAATTATACTATGCTATAAGCCTACTAAGGATAAAATTTTACTACTGCATGGTCATCAAGGGGATTTTTTTAATAATAAGATGTGGAAGTTGAGTAGAACTCTTGTTAGGTATTTGTGGAGACCACTTGAGGTTTACGGAGTTAATGATCCGAGCAGAGCGGCTAAAAATTATAAGAGAAAGGATGAAGTGGAGAGAATTCTTTCTAGATGGTCAGGCGTTGAAAAGAAGATGATTATTGCGGGACATACTCACAGGCCTATGTTTCCAGAGCCAGGTAAGTCGGCATATTTTAATGATGGAAGTTGTGTGCATCCAAGATGTATAACTGCATTAGAAATATCTGATGGCTGTATTACGTTAGTTAAGTGGCAAGTTACATCTAGACAGGATGGTGTTTTAATAGTAGAAAGAGTAGTTTTAGAAGGACCTGCAAAATTAAGTGATTACTTTGAGAAGTTAAGAGAGAATAAGTAGAAGAGAAAGGAGGGGGTAAAATGAAGATATTTTTAATGCATGTAACATTAAGAGCATCTTGGGTCCATTCCCTAAAAGAAAAGCGAATGGTAGTAAAAAGTTTAGTGCAGAGATTGAAAAATAAATTTAATGTTTCTGTAAGTGAAATAGATGAGCAAGATATTCATCAAACTATTGTAATTGGTATTGCTGGAATAGGTGGGACATCAGCACAGTTGGATTCTACCATGGAGAACATAATTAGTTTTATTGAAAACAATACTGGTGCAGAGCTTATTGGAATTGAAGAAGAAGTAGAGGTGTATAACTTTTAGCCTTTTACAAAATGAAATAAAAGTATTGAATATGTAGTAAATTTATGCTATTAATAGTATTAATTAAAAGATAATAATTATTATTTAGGAAGTGGTAATATGATAAAAGTATATTCAGTAAACTGGTGTCCAGAGTGTAAGATATTAAAAATGTATCTTGAAAAAAAGGGTGTAGATTTTGAGGAGATTATTGTTCCTGACTATAAGCAAGATAGACATATAGTTTTTGAAGTCTCAGAGCAATGGACTGTGCCAGTGATAACTATTGGGAATGAAGTTATTGTTGGTTATAAGAGAAATGAGATTGAGGAAGCCTTAGAGAAAATGAAATAAGGAAAAAGTTGGGTTTTGGAAAGGTACTTTTCTAAAATCCAACTTTTTTATTTATGGAATTAAAATATAAGTCTAGTATAAGTGTATTTTAATTTATAAAGGAGTAATACTAAGGTTATCCATTTTTCATTTGTATTTAAATTTAATAGTAAGAGGTAATGGTATATGGCATATATAAATTTTAAGGAAGAGGTAAGTGTAGCAAAGGAACAGCTTAATAATAGAAGAAGTAACAATGAAGTAATTTATAAAGCAATACTAAGAGATAAGACTATAATAGATATAGTTCCAAGTGAAAAGTATAGCTTTAGGACCTTTGAAGATAAAGTTTTTAATAATGAAAGAACACAGGATGAGGGGAAATTTCTAGAGCTAGCAGATTTGAATATAGTGTGTTCCATATTTAAAGGTTGTAAATTTTATAATATTAAGTTTAAAAATTGTACTTTTATAGGGTGTAAATTTAAAGAGTGTGACTTTGGTGGAGGAGGAGTGGTTTTTGAAAATTGTACGTTCTTACTGGAGAAAATAAAAAAAGAGCCATCTTTAAATAAAATGGATAATCTATCCTGTGACTTCGAAAATTGCAAGTTTTATTGTAAGTTTTTAAGCAGTGACATAACTTATTTAATTTTTAAAAATTGTAGCTTTAAAGATACTAGTTTTGAACTTTCGGATATGTCTAAATTAATAATTATAGACTCCTATATGAAGAGAATAACTTTAGCAGATGCAGACTTGTCAGGAGTTAAAATTGTAAACACATACTTAGTTGACTTCGAATTTAATGATAAACAAAAAACAAAAGTTAATGAAAAAACCTTCATAGATAAAATAAGGCCAAGAGAAAAAACAAAGAGTGAATATGAGGGACTATATATGGTTTATGAAACAATAGCAGATAAATTTAAGGAGAATAACTTAAAAAATAACTTTGGGGAATATTATTATATTTGTAAAAACATGCAGCGAAAAAGCTTGGATAATATAAGAGCAAAGGTATCATCTTTTGTTTATTTTACAACCTGTGGTTACGGAGAAAGAGTACTTAATCCATTAATTACATCAATAGTAATAGTTTTTGTTTTTGCAATTTTATATATGTTAATTGGTCTTGATATTGAAGGAGAAATCATAACATATTTTTCGGGAATAGGTTTGCCAGGTGGTTTTAGTAAGTTTATACAACATTGTAATGAAGCGTTAAATTTAAGTTGTGGCATATTTGTAGGTTTAGGGATGATTACTTCAGGACCAACTCCTGTAGCGTATATGTTGTCTAATGTAGAAATGACTTTAGGAGTAATTATGATGGGGATTGGTATAGGAACAATTACAAGAAAGTTAGTTAGATAAAAGAAGCTGGAACAGTTAGCTTCCAGCCTATTTATTTATATCTATTTCAACTAAGATTTGAGTAAGATAGTTTTCTTTATTTTTTACGGTGGTTTCATCTAGAATAAATTCTTCATATGCAAATTTACCTATTTTAAGATTAGACTTCTCAATATAATTAACTACTCTTTGATAGCTTTCGTTAAGGTTCTCAGGATCACCTTGATGATAAGCTATGGCATATAGACCACTAGGTTTTATAAATTTATATGGACTGTCTGAATTATTATTAATCCTAGAGTAGAGGTGAGAGTAATTGCATTCAACTCCTTGAAGAATATTTTCTTTAGTTATTAAGAGTCCAATACTATAATCTGAATTAATACTGTTTGTAAAACAATAATTAACATGATCAGATACTGTCTTCAGATAATCTTTATGGCTTACATTCTCAATGGAGCGACTGATAACAAGACATTCTTCTTCCATGTACTCTAGGGTGATTTTATTTGGATCAATGGTTGAACATTTCTTAACTGAAGATAATTTTTTCTCCATGAGCATGCGTGTTCTTTGGAGTTTTTTTATTTCATCATCAACTTCAATAAGCTTATTTTCAAATAGTTCTACTAAGGAATCAGGTGTTCTATTATCTAGGTAAGCCTTTATCTCTTTTAAGGGCATGTTTAATTCTTTTAGCATGGATATAACACCGAAAACCTCAAACTGTTGGTATGAGTAATAGCGATATCCATTCGGACCTTTTACTTCGGGTGAAAAAATACCTATGTCATCATAATGAAAAAGTGTTTGTTTTTTTACGTGACATAATTTTGCAAATTCACCGGTATTAAAATATTTTTTGTAATCGTTACTCATGATTATATACCCCCTATTGACTATACGGTTACCATATACCTTATATTATTATAATGATAATGAGAGAAGTTTTCTATACTAGGAAATTTATTAATATCATAAAGATAGGAATATATAATCAAAGTATGAAGGATATTATAACTAATTATAATTTAATTCATATAATTTTAAAGAAGGAGTATTAAAAGAGATGAGGTTAATTTTAAGGTATTTAAAAAATTACAAATTGCTTATTATGATAAATATAATATCAGTTTTCGGATTTGCTCTTGTTGAATTAGGAATACCAACAATAATGGCGGACATTATAGATAATGGAATTGCTAATGGGGATATAGGGTATGTAAAAAGAATGGGAATGTTTATATTATTTATTTCTCTTTTAGGCACAGTTGGAAACATTGTTTTGGCCTATTGTTCAGCAAGAATTTCTAATGGTATGGTAAGAGATATAAGAAATGATATCTTTAAAAAATCACAAGAATTTTCCCATAGTGAATATGACAAATTTGGAATATCATCTATGATTACGAGAACTACTAATGATGCTTTTCAGTTAATGCAATTCACAAACACAATACTAAGAATGGCATTAATAACACCTATCATGTTTTTTTCAAGCTTATTTATGATAGTAAGAACAAATCTTAAATTGTCAACGATATTACTTGTTACAATACCAATAATTATAATTGGTGTTGTTATTATAGCTAAAACTTCTCACCCAATTTCACAAAATCAACAAAAAAAATTAGACAAGTTAAATCAAATATCACGTGAGAATTTAACAGGTATAAGAGTTATTAGAGCTTTTGGAAATGATAATCATGAAAGAGTTAGATTCGCTGAAAATAATGAGGATTATTCTAAGTTATCCAAGAAATTATTTAAGTTAATGGCAGTAGCATATCCAGCCTTTTTTTACTTATTAAGTATTGCAATAATCATTGTATTTTGGGTTGCAAGCAATATGATTAATATTGGGTCTCTTCAGGTGGGACAATTAGTTGCATTTATAGAATATCTATTCCATGCAATGTTTTCTATGATGCTGTTCTCTACAGTATTTACAATGTATCCAAGAGCACAAGTTTCAGCAGAGAGAATTGAGGAGTTGTTAAATGAAGAGCCATTAATTCAAAATCCTGAGAATGGAGTGAAGGAAACAGAAATAAAAGGTGTAGTAGAATTTGAAAATGTAACTTTTACTTATCCGGATGGAGAGGAACCAGTAATAAAGGATGTTTCATTTAAGGCTGTGAAAGGTGAGACAGTAGCCTTTATTGGAAGTACAGGAAGTGGAAAAAGTACTTTAATTAATTTAATACCAAGATTCTATGATGTAACTGAAGGGGCAGTTAAGGTTGATGGAGTAGATGTTAGAGAGTACGACTTAAAGGCTCTTCGTAAGAAGATAGGATTTATACCTCAAAAAGCAAGATTATTTACGGGAAGCATAAAAAGTAATATAAAAATGGGTAAGAAAAAAGCAACAATTGAGGAGGTTGAAACTTCATCAAAAATAGCTCAGGCCTACGACTTTATTTCAAAGAAACCAAAGAAATTTGATGAGCATATAAGTGAAGGTGGAACTAATGTTTCAGGAGGACAAAAGCAAAGATTATCCATTGCAAGAGCCATAGTAAGACGTCCTGAAATATATATATTTGATGATAGTTTTTCTGCCTTAGATTTTAAGACGGATGCAGAACTTAGAGCAAGACTAAAGAAAGAAACAAAAAGTTCAGTTGTTTTGGTTGTGGCCCAAAGAATAGGATCAATAATGGATGCTGATAAGATAATAGTTTTAAATGAAGGGGAAGTTGTTGGAATGGGAACCCATAGAGAACTTCTTAAAAATTGTGAAATATATTATGAAATTGCGGCATCACAACTTTCAAAGGAGGAGCTAGCATAATGAAGAATATAAAAGATACTATAAGAAAGATTTCTCCTTTTATAAGACCATATAAAAGTTATTTTATAATTGCAATTGTATTAATAGTGTTAGCTACCGTTGGAAATGCATTAGCACCTTTTGTTGAGGGATTAATTATAACTCAGCTTACAAATGACTCTTTTGATTTAATAAAAGGCATAGCTGGTGCATCAGTTAATTTTGAATATGTTATTAAAGTGCTTATACTTCTAGGGATAGTTTACACTGTAAATGCAGGGGCAACTTATGGAGCATCTTATCTACTAACTAATGGAATACAAAATGCTATAAGAGATTTAAGAGATGCAGTTCAAGATAAGGTTAGAAGACTTCCAGTTAGTTATTTTGACGGAAATAGTTATGGAGATGTCTTAAGTCGTATAACTAATGATATAGATACTATTTCAAATGCATTTCAGCAGAGCTTTAGCCAGGTTATTATTGCAATTTTATCTATAAGCTTTGCAATAATAATGATGTTTACAATCAATGTGAAAATGGCATTAATAGCTATTTTAATCATTCCAGGCAGTTTATTAGTTTCAAAGATTATAGTTAATAAATCTCAAGGGTTATTTGAGGCTCAACAAAATGCGTTAGGAAAGCTTAACGGTGCAGTACAGGAAATGTATACCGGGTTTAATGAAATTAAGCTTTACGGAAAGCAGGAAGATTCCATAAAAGACTTTAAGAGGATTAATGAAGAGTTGTGTTATAACGGTTTTAAAGCTCAATTCATTTCAGGTACCATGTCTCCATTAATTTCACTTTTAAGTTATTTAGGAATTGCTGTAATAGGAGTTGTTGGTGGTATAAACGCCATTGCAGGAAAAATTACTGTGGGTAATCTTCAAGCATTTATTCGTTATATATGGCAGATTAACCAACCACTTTCACAGGTAACTCAATTATCTTCTGCAATACAATCTGCTTTTGCCGCTGTAGAGCGTGTGTTTGAATTCCTTGAAGAAGAGGAAGAAATTAAGGATAAGGAGCCTTCTGTTAAACTTGAAAATCCGAAAGGAAATGTTACCTTTGAACATGTTAAATTTGGATATAGCAAGGATAAACCTTTAATAAAAGATTTAAATGCAGAAATAAAGAGTGGGCAAATGGTTGCTATTGTTGGACCAACGGGAGCAGGAAAAACAACCTTAATAAACCTGCTTATGAGATTCTATGAAATACAAGGTGGAGCTATTAAAATAGATGGTGTTGATACAAGGGATATGAAAAGAGAAGATTTACGTTCTATGTTTGGAATGGTGCTTCAAGATACATGGCTTTTTAATGGAACTATATACGAAAATATTGAATATGGACGTTTTGGTGCATCAAAAGAAGAAATTATTGAGGCAGCTAAAATAGCTAATGTACATCACTTTATTAAAACTCTTCCAGATGGATATAATATGTTTCTTAATGAAGAGGCATCCAATATATCTCAAGGTGAAAAACAGCTTTTAACTATAGCAAGAGCAATAATTTCGAATCCTTCTATTTTAATTCTTGATGAAGCTACAAGTTCAGTAGATACAAGATTAGAGCTTATGCTTCAGAAGGCTATGCAGAACATTATGAAAGGTAGAACTAGCTTTGTTATTGCTCATAGACTTTCAACAATTAAAAGTGCTGATTTAATTTTAGTTGTTAATAATGGAAGCATAATAGAGCAAGGAAACCATGAAGAGTTAATGGCTCAAGGTGGATTCTACGAAAAATTATATAATAGTCAGTTTGCAGAGCAAGCTTAAATGCAAGAAGAAGGTTTCTTCTAAATTCTACATTAATTCAGATTGTTAAAGTTTACATTAAAAAGAAATTATATTAATTGTTGACAAATAACGAAGAGTGTAATATCATGAATAATATAAAAATTGAAATAAATTCTATGACGAGAAAGAGTAAGTTTTATTTTTGTTCCACAGAGAGTTGGTATTAAGCTGAAAGCCAATGTTCAATGTAATTCTGAAAATCATCTCTGAGAAGCAACCCGAATTCAAGTAGGCGTTGACGGAGTTTTTCACCGTTAAAAGAAAGGCATATTGATAGATATGTAATAGAGCGCTATGAAAGCTTATTTAAGAAACTTATTTTCTTTTTATACTAAGAAATAAGTTGTGTTAGACAAGTCAAAGATTTGGATATTCACTTATAGGAATTTTCATAGAACTAGGGTGGTAACGCGGATTGGTCCGTCCCTTGTATTTTTACAAGGGGCGGTTTTTTTATTGTTCAAAGGGGGAATTAATATGGACATTGAGAGCGACATTATTATTCAGAAATTAAGATCAAAATTAAAAGCAATGTTAAAGGGGACGAATTATTATGAAGGAATTATCAAAAAAAGATTTATTATTAGTTAGTTTAATGCTATTTTCATTATTTTTTGGAGCAGGAAATTTAATATTTCCACCATTTTTAGGTCAAACGGCAGGTACGGCAACATGGGTAGCTATGGCAGGTTTTTTTATTACTGCAGTAGGATTTCCAGTGCTTGGGGTAATTGTTGTTGCTAAATCAGGGGGATTAAACTTATTAGCTGATAGAGTAAACCCTGCTTTCTCATCAGTATTTACAGTTCTTATATATTTATCAATAGGACCATGTCTTGGTATTCCAAGAGCAGGAAGTCTGCCTTTTGAAATGGCAGTAGCACCGTACTTACCAAAAGGTGTATCAGTTACATTTGCTATGTTTTTATTTACTTTAATATTTTTCTCAGTAGCATATTGGCTATCACTTTCACCAACTAAGCTTGTAGATAGAATGGGAAAAGTTTTAACTCCAGTACTTTTAGCTCTTATAGCGATTATATTTATTTCAGCTTTGGTGAAACCATTAGGGGGTTATGGTGATCCAACAGGACCTTATGTCAATTCAGCTTTTGTTACTGGGTTCTTAGAAGGTTATCTTACAATGGATACAATAGCTGCATTAAACTTTGGAATTGTAATAGCAATGGCAATAAAAACTAAAGGTATTGATGATGAAAAAGTAGTAGTTTCAACTTCAATAAAAGCAGGAATGATAGCAGGTGGATTATTAATAGTTATATATTCTGTTCTTGGGCACTTAGGTGCAACTAGTGGTGGTAGATTCGGAGCAACTGAAAATGGGGCTCAAACATTAACAAACGTTATGAATTATATATTTGGAAAGCCTGGAGCAGTACTTTTAGCAGTAGTATTTACTTTAGCATGTTTAACAACATGTGTTGGTTTAATAACTTCATGTAGTCAGTACTTTGCAACACTTACTAAAAAGGTTACATATAAAAATTGGGTAGCGGTACTAGCACTATTTAGCATGACAGTTGCAAACTTAGGGTTAACAAAGATATTATCAATATCAGTACCAGTGCTAAATGCAATATACCCTATAGCTATAATGCTTATAGTTTTAGGTTGCTTAGATAAATTCTTTAAAGGAAGTTCAGTCGTATACAGCTTAACAATATTATTTACTGGTGTAGTGAGTATAGTTGATGCATTAGGACAAGCGGGAATAAACTTAGGAAGTATGGTAAGCGTTTTTGAGAAGTTACCTCTATATAGTGATGGATTAGGTTGGGTAGTGCCAGCATTGGCTGGAATGGCTATAGGAGTTGTTGTAATGATGTTTAAGGAAAAGAGCATTGGTGAACAGATGATAAAAGGACAAGAAATAATAGATTAATAAGTTTAAAGTATTTTAATATTAGAAAGTCAGGAGTAATTCAAATAAGGATTATTTCTGGCTTTTATTTTACCATTGGTAGCTATGTATCTAAGAGAAGAAAGAAGAATGCATAATATAATGAAGAATTAAGAATACCCCTGGATTATTCTCCAGGGGTATTCTATTTTTAAAAGTGTGAGCTTACTTCTTCACGTTCAATTCTTTTTATATCTTTTAATCTAAGGTGAGTTTCTGCTCTTATTTCATCATAGGATTGACCATCAATCAACATTTGTTTAGCTTTTTCACGTAAATTTTTATCGTCTTCTAGATTCATTAGTAAAGCCTCCTTATTTTATATCAATAATATTTTGTGATTATAAAAGGATTATATTCATTAAGTAAAAATCTAAATTAAGAAAATATTATAAAAATTGTTTTGTGATTCTTATTGGAATGAGTATTGAAGAAGTATATAATAAAATTAAGCCTATGCGTAATAATAAGATTAACAGAAGTTAAAGAGTTAAGGGAACGGAGTGATAAAATGAAAGCAATAATAGATTTGCATACACATACTATTTCAAGTGGACATGCATTTAGTACATTGAAAGAAAATGTTGAAGGTGCAAAGGCAAATGGATTAAAAATAATGGGGTTATCTGACCACGCTGTAACAATGCCGGGAACAGCACATCCATTCTATTTCCATAACATGAGAGTTATAAGAGAGGAAATAGATGGTATTAGAATTTTAAAGGGAATTGAAGCCAATATAATTGATTATGATGGAAAGTTAGATGTAGAGGATGAAATCATAGAGATTTTAGATTATATGATAGCTAGTGTTCATGGTCCATGTATTAAATCTGGAACTATAGAAGAAAACACTAGAGCAATGATTAAGGCAATGGATAATCCAAAGGTAAAGGTAATTGGACATCCAGACGACAGTAGATTTCCAATAGATTATGAAAAATTAGTTTTGGCTGCAAAGGAAAAAAATGTTGCATTAGAGATGAATAATAGCTCACTGTCACCTAAAAGCTTTAGAATGAATGGATTAGAGAACTATAAAATAATTTTAAAGCTATGCAAGGAGCATGAAGTAAAAATTATGTTAGGAAGTGATGCACACATATATTATGATGTAGGTAGATTTGATAATTGTTATAAGCTGCTAAATGAAATGGACTTCCCAGAGGAACTTGTATGGAATTTTAGAGAAGATGTTCTAGACTATTTATTAGATTAGTGTAAATAAGTTAATAGCTAGATTAGCAGTAAAGATTCTTCTATTAAAGTTAAATGAGTGAGATAGAAATGGGAAATCAAAGATTTGGATTCTCATTAAAAAAGGTATATGAATAAGGTACACCCTTATTCATATACCTTTTTAAGTTAATTTTTAAATTTCAATTTAGTTTGAGTGAACTTAATATTTGAGTACTACTTTGAGTGAAAGAAGATTTCCTTATTAGTGGTGTATAAAATCACTAAAATGGAATACTAAACAGGAGGTGATTTTATGAAGTCAGTATGGCAAGATGAATGCAATTTAAGCAAGGGGATTAGTTTAGATAAAAATTTAGATACAGATGTATTAATAATAGGAGCTGGTATAGCAGGTATATTAACTGGATATATGCTTAAGGAGGAAGGGATTAATTGCACTATTATTGATTCAGGGAAAATTTGTAGCGGAAATACAGGTAGAACCACTGCAAAAATTACTCTTCAACATGAGCTTATATACAACAAACTTATTAAAGAATATGGAGAGGATAAAGCAAGGCAATATGCTGAGGCTAATAAAAAGGCTATAGATAAATATAGAGAGATAGTTAAAGAAAAAAATATACAATGTGAATTTGAAGAAATGCCCAATTATCTTTATACAGTAGATAATGTTGAGTCTTTAGAACTAGAGTATGAGGCTGAATTAAGGCTTGGAATTGAAGCAGAACTTTTAGATAATATTGAGTTGCCAGTAAGTGTTAAAAAGGCCTTAAGAGTTAATAACCAGGCTCAATTTAATCCTCTAATGTTCTTGAAGGAAATAGCAAAGGAATTAACTATATACGAAAATACAAGGGCACTTGAAATAAAAGATAATATTGTTACAACTGATAAGTATGTTATTTCTGCAAAAGCTATAGTGGTAGCTACACATTATCCAATCATGAATTTTCCAGGATATTACTTTATGAGAATGCATCAAGAGCGTTCCTATGTAATAGCTTTAGAAAATGCACAGCAGCTGAATGGCATGTATATTGGGATCGATGAACAAGGATATTCTTTTAGAAGTTATAAAAATCTGTTACTTTTAGGAGGGGGTTCTCATCGCTGTGGAGATAATGAAGTTGGAGGAAGATATGATGAACTACGTAGTGTAGCACAAAGGCTTTATCCTGATGCTAAAGAGATATACCACTGGTCAGCGCAGGACTGTATGTCATCAGATGATATTCCATTCATTGGACAGTATTCAAGAGAAACTCCAAATCTTTATGTAGCTACAGGATTTAAAAAGTGGGGAATGACCACAGCTATGGTTTCGGCAATGATAATTACAGATATGATTAAAGGAAGAAAGAATGAATATGCAGATATTTTCTCACCAAGACGATTCGATATTTCTGATTCAATGGAAAATATAGTAAAAGATGGAGTAGAGTCTGTTAAGGGATTAACTGCGGAATTATTCCATATACCAGATGCTGAATTTAAGGATATCAAGAATGGCCATGGGGGTATCATTGAATATAAAGGAGAAAAGGTAGGAGTATATAAAGATATAGAAGGAAAGAGCTATATAGTTTCAACTAAATGTCCACATTTAGGATGTGAAGTAAAATGGAATCCAGACGAATTATCATGGGATTGTCCATGTCATGGTTCAAGATTTGACTACAAAGGAAATTGGATAGAGAGTCCAGCACAAAGGGGTCTTAAGGATGAATGACATAGATAGTATTAAAGAGTTGAAATTAAAAAGAGCAAAATCAAAGTATTTTCATGGAATGAATAAAAAGGCCAGTTATTTTGAAGGATGGTATTTTAAACATCAAAAAGGTGACAAGTGTATAGCTTTTATTCCAGGAATGAATTTTGACAGTAAAGGCAATAAACTGGCGTTTATTCAGATTATAACCAATGATAGTGCCTATTTTGTACATTACCCATATTCTGAGTTTAATGTAAGTGATGAAAGATTATCTATAGGTATAGGGAATAGTATTTTTTCAGAGGATGGTATAAGGGTTGATATAGTGGATAAAGACATTAATATAAATGGGAGTATTAAGTATTCAGACATAGTGAAGTTAGACAGTAATATAATGGGTCCATTTGCGCTATTTTCCTCTAAAATGCAGTGTAATCATGGCATTATAAGTTTACGACATAGATTGAGTGGAGAGATTACAATTAATGATGAAGTCTATAATTTGGATGGTGGAGTAGGATATATTGAAAAGGATTGGGGGAGTTCATTTCCTAAAGCTTATTCGTGGATTCAATGTAATGACTTTAAAAATCATGTGTGCTCAATAGTTGCATCCGTAGCAGATATTCCTTTTATGGGGAGAAGTTTTAAGGGGTGTATTTGTGTAGTATATTACGAAGGCATGGAATATAAGCTATGCACTTATAATGGGGTAAAAGTTTTAAAAAATAATGGCACTGGAATGATACTAAAAAGAGGAAAATATAGATTAGAAATAGAACTTAATGATGAAAATCCGCAAATGATTTTAGCGCCAATTAATGGACACTTAACTAGGGCGATACATGAACATTGTGGGTGTACTGCTACTTTTAAATTTTTTATAGAAGAAAAATTAGAGTTTAATTTAAAAAGTAGTAATTGTAGTTTTGAATACGTTACTGAGTAAACAAAGGTGGTATATTCTTAAGAAAGAAGAGTATATCACCTTTAAAATTATTTAAATAAACCTAGTTCTATAAAGTTATAATATGGATTATAATATAAAAAATTCAAATATTAACTTAAAGGCAGGGGGAGTAGGATTATGGGAATTGATGTGATTTTTATATTTAAGGCTATTATTGTAGCAATTGTTGAAGGACTTACAGAATTTATACCAGTATCATCTACAGGTCATATGATTTTAGTTGGAAGTGCTATAAATTTTCATGGTGAATTTGCAAAAATGTTTGAAGTTGTAATTCAATTAGGGGCTATTCTTGCAGTTGTTGTTCTTTATTGGAAGAAGATTAAGGATAGTGTTATTGAATTTTTCAAATATATTTTTACTGGTGGGAAAAAGGGAGTTACTGGATTTAAATTTGGAATCAATGTCATTATTAGCTCTATTCCTGCTGGAATTGTAGGAATGCTGTTTTATGATAAAGTTAAAGCCTTATTTGAACCAAGTGCAGTAATAGTTGGATTTATTGTAGGTGGAATTCTACTATTAATTATTGAATATATGTTTAGTAAGGTTAATCATCCAACCGTTGATATTGATAAGATTACACCAATGCAGGCTTTAAAAGTCGGGGTATTTCAGGTATTATCTATGTGGCCTGGAATGTCAAGAAGTGCATCTACTATAATGGGAGGATGGATTGCTGGATTATCAACACCAATAGCAGCAGAGTTTTCATTTTTTCTTGCAATTCCAGCCATGATAGTTTCCTCAGGTAAAGATTTATTTGAATTTAATTATTCGATTATGAATTTAAGCTTATGGATATCATTAATTTTAGGTTTTATAGTTGCATTCATTGTTGCACTAGTGGTTATGGAAAAGTTTGTAGACTTTTTAAAGAAAAAGCCAATGAGAGTTTTTGCTATTTATAGATTAATTGCAGGGATATTTTTAGCTGGTTTAGTATTAAAAGGGCTGATAATTTTATAACATGAAAATAGTCTAGAATTGATAATGAATATTACCAAAAGGGTTTATTAATATTTTATGATTTATTTAGACTGAGTGACAAAAAAATAAACTTAATACACAAAATACAGAAAATAGCTAAAGTTTAAAGCAAAATTACCCATGAATATAGTAAATTTAAAAATTTTGTGAAAACAGTTGCATTTTTTTTGATACCCGTTATAATTATATTAAAAGATAAATTATTAACAAGGGGTTGTTTTTTAATGAATAAGAAGAAAATTGCTTTATTATTAGCAGGAATCATGACTGTTGCATCTTTAGCTTTAGTTGGATGCCAAAAAGGTGATTCATCAGATGGTGGAAATGGACAAACTCAAGAGCAAGAGCAAGGACAAGAAGAAGGTACAAAAACTTACACTTACAAAAAAGCAGATAAAAAAGGTATAACTATAGTTGAATTAACATACGAAAACGGCGAAGTTTCAGATTTATTCATCGACTATGATTACATGCACGCTGGAAACTCTAAGAGAGATTTATGTGAAAAAGGCGAGTATGTTATGAAAGAAGGAGAAGAATTTAACTGGGCACAACAAGTGGACAAGTTAACAGCTTTCATAAAAGAGAACAACTATGATTTAACTAAAGTAGGTTCTACTGCTGAGAAGCAAACTACAGATGCTGTATCTGGAGTATCTATAAAAGTTAATGGATATGTTGAAACTATAAAAGAAGCTATGGACGCAGTTGAAGCTGGAAAATTAACAGCTAATGAAGACTTAAAAACTTACAAATATGAGCAAAAAGGCGAAAAAGGAACTACTATAGTTGAAATCACTTACGATGGAGAAAAACCAGTAGATTTATTTATCGATTACTTACAAGATGGAAAATCTAAGAGAGAATTATGCGCTAAAGGTGAGTACGTTATGAAAGAAGGAGAAGAGTTTACTTGGGCTCAACAAACTGACTTATTAACTGCTTTCATCATCGAAAATGGTTTTGATTTATCAAAAGTTGGATCTTCAGAAGAAACTCAAACTACTGATGCTGTAACAGGAGTATCTATAAAAGTTAATGGATATGTTACTGCAGTTCAAGAAGCTATGGATAAAGTAGCTGACGGAAGCTTAGCAGAAGTTAAGTAATTTAATATGAATTTTAAGGACTATTTCAAAATGGATTTTGAAATAGTCCTTTTTTATGTTGTTAAAAATAAGATTAAGTATTTTGAATTATTTAACTGTTATATATAACAAATTAATGATAATATGTACATAAATTTATATTACAAAAGAAAAATCAAGGGGGAGAAAATGATAAAATTAAATTTAAATACAATTAACGAGGATGTTGAAAGATGTTTATTATGCAAGGTGCCAAGGTGTAAAAATAATTGTCCTATAAATACAGATATACCAAAGGTTATAGAGCTTTATAGAGAAAATAGAATAAGTGAAGCTGGAGAGTTGCTCTTTAAGAATAACCCGCTATCTGTAGTATGCTCTATAGTTTGTCCTCATGAAAACCAGTGCAGTGGAAATTGTATAAGAGGTATTAAGGGTGAGCCTATTAAGTTTGGAGATATAGAACATTTTATTTCCATGGAATATTTAAAAAATATGGGCTCAAAAGAGATAAAAAAGAACGGTATTAAAATTGCTATAATTGGTTCAGGTCCTGCAGGAATAGCAATAGCATTTATATTAGCTGAGAGAGGTTATGATATAACTATCTTTGAAAGTAAACATAAGCTTGGTGGAGTAATGAGATACGGAATTCCTGACTACAGGCTCCCTAATGAAATTTTAGATTTAATTGAAGAGAAGTTAATAAATTTAGGGGTAAAAATAAAATATAATACATTAGTTGGACCGATTATTACACTAGATAGATTATTAGAAGATGGCTATAAATCAGTGTTTATAGGGACTGGAGTTTGGAACCCGAAAACTTTGAACATAAAGGGAGAAATGAGTGGGCATGTAAATTATGCAATTAATTATCTTATGTCACCAGAATCATTTAGATTGGGTAAAAAAGTTATTGTTATTGGTGCAGGAAATGTAGCGATGGATGCGGCTAGGGTTGCAAAGCGAAGTGGCTGTCAAGTTACTGTTGTATATAGAAAAGGCTTTGAAGAGATGACCGCAACAAAGCTTGAAATTAGAGAAGCGAAAGAAGATGGCGTTGAGTTTACCTTATTTAAATCACCAGTTGAAATATTAGATAATGGGGTAAAATTTATTACAGTTGAGAAAATAGTAGATGAAGATGGTAAAACTAAGTTTGAAACTGTTGCTGGATCAGAAGAGATTATTGAGTGTGATTCTGTAATAATAGCTGTAAGCCAAAGTCCTAGGAATAATATTGTGGCAAATACAGATAATCTTGAGACTAGTAGAGGTGGACTGCTAGCAGTTGATGAATATGGACACACTACAAGAAAAGGAGTTTTTGCTTCAGGAGATGTTGTAACAGGAGCAAAAACTGTTGTAGAGGCAGTAGCCAATGCAAAGAAAGTTGCAGATGCTATGGAGGAATATTGTAGAGAAGCGATGAATATACATTTTGTATAATATAAAAAGGCATTTCATATAAAAAGTAGAATTATATAATTAGTAGCAAATAGAAATGACCGTATACTAAGGTAACCCCTTCTTCTTTTAGTGGAAGGAGTAAGTTCGTGTAACCAAATCACATATTTGGACACTTACTTAAGTATACGGTTCATATATATAGGGGGGGATATTTTGAAAGACATAACTATTGAAAAGGCTGTAGAGGCAGATATTAATAAGGTTATAAAGATTTTAAATGATGTGACTGCAGATTTAATATCAAAAGATATATATCAATGGGAATATCCGTGGGAAGAAAAGATGCTTAAAAAAGATATACAGGATGGTAAAGTATTTTTAGTTTTAGTTGAAGATCATCCTGTTGGAACATTCTCTTTAGAAGATTTAGAAAATGAAGAGAATGAATTTTATAGAACAGTGGAAGGTAAGTATCTTTTTAGAGTTGCTGTTTTACCAAGAATTCAAGGATTGGGATATGGACATCAAGTTCTTGATGAGATAAGATCACAGTGCAGTTTAAACAAATATACTTTATATTTAGACTGTTGGACTGGAAATGAAAAACTTAAGAAATTTTATATGAAGGCTGGATTAAGTTACCTTGGAGATTATCCAGAAAAGGATTACTCAATTAGTATTTTTAAGATATCTTAGAGAATGTTTTGTATATAAGATAAATAAGGCCATAAATGTAAAATTAGAGGTGATTATCAAGTGGTTAAGTGCGAATATTCATAGATAGAAGACTTTATACTTAATCAGAATTAACCTTAAAGGTTAGTGGGAAAGAGTTGAATCCTAAATATTTCTTAGAGTATCTAAGTGAAGAAATATAGTGAAATCTATAAATTAGATACATAATTGTAAAAACCTCTTTTAATACAGCAGTATATTTCTGCTTTATTAAAGGAGGTTTTGGTTTTTACAATAAATTTTTAAAATAGGTTGAAAAATTTAATTAAGAAGAATATAATTTAATTAAGTTGATACTTAATTGAATTTATTATTAAGGAGTATATATGATAGATAATGTTAAAGTTTTTAAAGCCATGGGAGATGAAACCAGATTAAAAATATTAATTCTACTTTCTAAAAAAAATATATGTGCAAAAGGAATTGCTCGTCATTTAGATATATCAGAAGCTGCTGTATCACAACACGTAAAAGTTTTAAAGGAAGCGGAATTAATTATTGGATATAAAAGAGGTTATCATGTGGTTTATGATTTAAATAAGCACATACTTGAAGATGCACAGAGTTTTATAAAGCTTTTAATTGAAGATGATGTATATTCAATTAATGATAAATTCAATTTGAATGTAAAGGACTTAAGTAATCTGCAATGCAAAGCTGAATGTAAGGCAGTAAAAAATTGTTGTAAGAAATTTAAGGAGGAATTGTAATGAAGGTTTGTTTTCCAGTATATTGTAACGAAGGCTTAAATAGTGTTCCTTATGGACATTTTGGTACTGCACCAATGTTTATAGTATGCGACTCAGAAAATGGTCAGATTAAGGTTGTTGAGAATGGAGATTTAGGACATCAACATGGAATGTGTCAGCCTCTTAAAGCTTTATCAGGAGAAGTTGTTGATGCAGTTGTAGTTGGAGGAATAGGTCAAGGTGCAATTGTTAAATTAAATTCTATGGGAATTAAAGTTTATAAAGCAGCTTCTGGGGATGTTAAAGAAAATTTAGAAAGATTTAATGCTGGTGATCTTGAGGTTTTCTCAATGAATCATACTTGCAGCCATGATGGATGTAATCATCACTAATATTAAGACTATATAAACATAAAAAATAGGTAGTAGAGTCCATCTACTACCTATTTTTTATGTTTATATTAAGCTAAGTTGTTTTAGTGTAAATATCCAAAGAAATACAGACAGTACGCTGAAGGCAGAGGTAAATACAACTATTTGAGCCGCTAGGTCGCTATCTCCATCCATTTTCTGAGCCATTGTAAAAGAAGAGACTGCAGTTGGTGATGCAAATATAAGGAGTAGACCTAATAAATCTATACCTCTAAATCCAGCCCATACACTTATAGGAATTATTATGCCAGGAACTACAGCTAACCTTCCAATTACAGTTATAAGCATTGGCTTTAGATATTTCTTAACATCTTTAAAGGCAAAGGAGCCACCAAGAAGAATTAGAGATAGTGGTGTAGCAATTTTAGCTATATCGTTTATAGAGTTTTCAATAGCAGTAGGAAGTTTAAAACCAGAGTATAAGAAGCAAATACCTATGACAGAGGCTATGATAAGAGGATTTGTTATAACCCCTTTAGTAAGTTGTTTAAAGTTTAATTTTCCACCTCTGAACATTTCAAGGCATACCACAGCAAGTACGTTAAATGTTGGAATTATGATACCAACTAAAATGGCAATGATACCAACAGTGCTTTCATCATACATTGCAGAAGCAACCGTCAATCCAAAGATAACAAAGTTACTCCTAAACATACCTTGAATCATTACACCTCGTTTACGGTTGTCTTTTTCCATTAGAGGAACTAATAAAGTAACAATGAGGAATATTCCTATAACTGCAAAAAATGCAAAGATAATTAGTTTAGTATTTAATGCACCATCAAGATTAGTTTTATAGATATTGCTAAATAATAGAACTGGTAAAAATGCCTTAAAGACTAAATTATTCATAGAATCTAAAAGGCTCTTATCGAACATTCTGATTAATTTTAAAAAGTATCCAAGTGCCATTGTTAGAAACAGTGGCAACACAACGTTTAATGATAATATTAAATTTTCCATAATGCCAACTTTCTCAAGCTAAGTGAAATTTTATTGTGTTAGTATAGCTTGTACTATATTATTTTACATAATTATTATAATTTTCTCAACAAGTTGTTGATATGTTAGGATTTATAAAGGTATGTTGTGGATAATTTTAAAAACCATGGGGGAAGTAACTCCTTCCATGGTTTTATATATTTATAAAATTTTTTAGTTCTAAGACTGCTAATTCTTTAAATTTGGCTTCTACCATTAAATCTACTTTAATATCTTCGGTTAGTTCACAAAAGGAGAAGAAATCAGCTGGAGATATGTAATCTGCATGGCGCTTATCTTTATAGTTACTAAGTCCACTACTTATATGACATTTAGGAATTGTCCCAGTTGAATTCCAACTATCCTTAATATAATTTATTAAAGGTTTTATGTTATATATACCACCATTATTACAATTGTGATGGTGAATATCTAATAAAATAGGTATTCCACAAGTTTTAGAGATTGAGATAACATCACTTAAAGTATAGGACACATCATCATTTTCTAAACGTAGGTATTTGTTTATATTTATATCTAAGTTGTTATAGGTATTAACAAAACGTTTCATAGCTTCAGTTTTATTACCATAGACACCGCCAGTATGAATTATTAAATCTGTACCCCCCATATGCTCTAATAGTTTTTGATGAAATTCTAGGTTTATTATTGATTTTTTTACTACATCTTCTTTTAGGCTATTTAAAACGGTAAATTGATCTGGATGCATGGAAAGCCTAATATTATTTTCTAAAACTATTTTTTTTATATCAGCTAGAACTTTAAGAATATCATCATCCACATACCACCTAAACTCATAGTCGCGAAGTATGTCACTGTGAGTTGAAAATGGAATAAGTTTTGATGAAGCTCTGTACATAAAAATATTTTTATCTATGTTCCAAAGGAGTGTTTCTTTAGTTAGATTTAAATTATGAAGAATTATTTCTTTTAAAAATGATATGTCATTTTTATATATAGAGGCAAGCCTGCAATCTTTAAAATTTTTTTCTATAGAAGTATTTATACAAGCATATCCAATACGATTAATCATATATATTCTCCCTTAAATGAGCGTCCAAATCTTTGATTTGGTTAACGCGAATTTACTCATTCGAATGAATATGAGAATGAGTTTCCTATTTATTCGTCCAGAAGTGATGCTCCAAATCTTTGATTTGTTTAGCAGCCTTCGTACATATTTGATTTGATTTGACTAAGGCAAATTTATGAATTCAATGAAACATCTCATAAAAATAGGATATACCAAAGTGAAAATTAAATTCAAAAAATGTTGAGGAAATAACATTATAGACAAATCGTGTTCTATCTTCTTTTATGTTTTATGTAAATAAGTAAGATAAAGAAATATTAAGGTGTTTTGCGGAAATGAAGTTAGACAAGTTGAGATTTATGAATTTCAATGAAAATCATAAAATATGAGAATTTACTATTTAAATTAAAGTAGTATAATTGAATGTTGGGAAGGTGATAAAAATGGAACTTTTAGTGTTTATATTAAATAATTCTGATACATTAGAAAAAATAATGGTAGAGTTCGCCAATATGGGAATAAAAGGATCAACAATTATAGATTCTGTTGGTATGGCAAATGTTTTAAGCAGTTGCGAAGAAGTAAGTATGTTTTCATCATTGAGTATGCTTATGAATAAGGGAAGAACTTCAAATTTTACAGTTCTTACAGTGTTGAAGAAAGAAAAGGTTAATAAGGCTTTAGAGATAATTAATAAAGTTACTGGTGGGTTAGATAAGGCTGGAACAGGTATTGCGTTTACAGTGCCATTAGGACAGGTTATAGGAGGCAGTTTTAACTAACTAGAAAGGACTTAGATAAAATGAATTGGTTATATATTTTAGGAATAGTTATTCTTGCAGGGATTTTCATGGGGGTTTTAGTTGGTTATTTAAAACTACCTAAGGTAACGGGATATCTTTTAGCAGGTATAGTTATTGGACCATTTGTGCTTAAGCTTGTACCAAAAGAAGCTATAAGTGGTCTATCAGTTATTTCAGAGGCCGCATTAGGGTTTATCGCATATAGTATAGGAAGTTCTCTAAACTTTAAGGATTTGAAGAAGATAGGTTCAGGAATAATTGTAATAGCGCTATTTGAGGCTATAACTGCAGTAGTTGTTGTTACTTTAGTAATGATATTTATTTTTAGACAACCATTACCATTTAGTTTAGCTATTGGTGCAATTGCATCAGCTACAGCGCCGGCAGCAACACTTATGGTATTAAGACAATATAAGGCTGAAGGACCTTTGGTTGATACTCTTATTCCAGTAGTAGCAATAGATGATGCAATTGCAGTTATTGCATTTGGAATTTGTTTAGCGATTGCACAATTTTTAATATCAGGAACAGAAGCATTAACAGTAATGGCAATTGCTAAGCCGTTTATTGAGATTATAGGATCTATTATACTAGGAACAGTATTAGGCTTTGTATTAGCCTTTGCAAATAGATCATTTAGTAGTAAAGAGCAAACCATGAGCTTAGCCATAGGTGTAATATTATTGACAGTTGGAATCGCTGCTAGATTTGAATTATCAAGTATTTTAACTTGTATGGCGTTAGGAAGTGCCGTAAGTAATATTACGGAAGGTAAAAGTAAGTTGCTTACCGTTTTGGATAGTTTCACAAACCCAATATTTATAGCGTTTTTTACCATTTCAGGTTTAGATTTGGACTTTTCAGTATTAAGGGCTGTAGGCTTAATAGGTATTGGATATATAACATCAAGAGTTATAGGTAAAGTTCTTGGAGCATATTTAGGGTGTAAGATTGCAAAGGCAAAACCAGTTGTGCAGAAATACTTAGGATTTACATTAGTACCACAAGCTGGGGTTGCCATAGGGTTATCTCTTTTAGTAGAGAATGCCATGCCAGCATATGGAGGTCAAATTAGGACTATCATATTAGCAGCTACTGTTATTTATGAACTTATAGGACCATTATGCACTAAGTTTGCTATTTTTAAGGCTGGAGAGGCTCAAGTAAGCTAATCTGTGGAGTAATATAAGATTAGGTGTATGGAATAGAATGATGTATAAAAAGAGTTAGATTATGAAATCTAACTCTTTTTTATTATTTATCCTGTGTATGAAAATCCTTAGGCATATTTAATTCTATCTTTTTTAATATATTTTTTAAAGTTGATAATTCGTCTTCAGAGAGACTGCCAATCAACTTATTTTCCCAAAGAATAGATATATCAAATATCTCATCACGCTTTGCAAGAGCTTCATCTGTGAGATAGATATGATATTTACGTTTATCATATTCATTAAGAACCGTTTTAACATATCCTGCATTTTCAAGTTTTTTTATAGCTCTTGTTGTAGTAGCCTTATCAAATGCAACTAGTTCTGTTAGTTCATCATGGCTTATTCCATCTCTAAGATATAGCTGAAGCAAAAATTGATATTGACCAAAACCTATATCATATTTTTCATACTCTTTCGATAGAAAACTGGAACCAATTCTATAAAAGTGGCTTATATAACTTCCAACAGATTTAGCTTCATATTCTTTCATCATAATACTACCCTTTCTAAATTATGCTTATATGAAACTCCTTCTCTTTTCATTGGAAGGAGTGCTTAAAGAGTAAGTTCCAGTAGCTAAATTATAGATTTAGACTGTCACTTAAGTTAGCCTTAGCCAAATCATAGATTTGGAGGCTTACTTAAGTATACTAAATAACTAAACATCTAGGCAATTATTAAGCAGAAACTTCTTCTTCAAAGTATATCTCTTCTTTTATTTCAGCATCTAATTTCTTTAAATTTATCATCTCTTTGAAGATTATAAAGCCAGATACCATTACTGCAAGGGTATCAGCGATAGGACCAGCAAGCCATACACCAACAAGACCAAACATTCTAGGTAGGATTAAGAAGGCTGGAATTAAAAAAATAACTTGTCTTGATAAACTTATTACCATAGCTTTTTTTGGCTTACCCACAGCTTGGTAGAATGTAGAAGCAGTCATTTGAATACCTATTAAAGGCATTGATAGAAGGAATAGCTTCATTCCTGATACTGTAATGCCTGTAAGTTCAGGATCTTTGTTGAACATTGAAACAGCTAGCTCAGGGAAGGCTTGGACTACTACAGAACTTATAGTTAATATTACTGTACATGCAATTAAGCCATATACATAAGTTTGTCTTACACGGGCATAATTTTTAGCACCGTAGTTATATCCTATAATAGGCTGAGAACCTTGGTTTAATCCGTATATAGGCATTACGAATATTGAGCATACAGAGGTGATAATAGCCATAGCACCGATTGCTAAGTCGCCACCATAAGTCATTAAAGCATTATTTGCAATTACAGAAACGATACTTGATGCAACCTGCATTAAAAATGGTGAAAGACCAATCATTAAGATTCCTTTAACTACAGGTGAATTTAATTTCATAGTTGAAGTTTTAAGTTTAATAGAAGACTTTTTGCTCTTAGTGAAGTAGTATAATACCCAGCATCCAGCAACAAATTGAGAGATAACTGTAGCATAGGCAGCACCCTGAATACCAAGATTAAGACTAAATATAAAGATTGGGTCTAAAATTATGTTGATTATGGCACCAATCATCATGGTATACATACTTATTTTAGGATTTCCATCTGAACGAACAGAGTTGTTTAATCCAAAGGCAAATAAATTGCAGATTGTACCCCAGAATAGAGGTCTAATATATGCAAGGGCATAGGGCAGAGTATTTTCGCTGGCACCAAATAGAGTAAGGATTTGTTCTGCGAAGACATTTCCAAGAACAGCAATAGCTGCGCTAATGATTAGAATTAAGGTTAATCCATTACCTAAGTAGTTTTCAGCTTCATCTTTTCTTTTTTTACCAAAGGCTATAGAGATGCTTGCACATGTACCTATACCAACTAGCATACCGAAGGCTGTAATAATTTGTGTTACGGGCATTGTGATACCAACTCCAGTTATAGCAAGACCTCCTACATTAGGAATATTACCTATATAGATTCTGTCTATAACGTTATAAAGCATATTTACAACCATTCCTACAATGGCAGGAATAGAAAATTTAATTAAGAGCTTAGTAATACTTTCCGTTCCAAGATTATCTTGAGTGTTTTTTAAAGACATAAAATTCATCCTTTCTTCTTATGTTGTTGCGCATGCAACGAAATATAGCTTATCATAAAAATGTTGCATATGCAACAAACTTAAAAAAGATGAAAAGATTATTTAAATAATCTTTTCATCTTTTTCAGAATATTTTAGGTTAAAAGGCTGCGAATTTCATCAATTCGCTCTATGGCCATTTTATATCCATGTTCATAGGCATGGGTAATTTTATTGATGTCTTTTTCAAAGCTATCTATACCATCTTCTACAGTAGGGCGAAGAATTATAGCTTTACCATCAGCCTCAAGCTCTTCACAAAACTTAACTGTTTCGTTGTATTGAAGATGTCTTTTAAGAAAAGTATCTTTAAGTTTTGGATATTTTTTATTTAGAATTTTTGAAGCTACAACATTACCTTTGCTTAAAGTTTTAACATATCCTTTAGGTCTAGTTAATATTATTAGATGTTTTTCATTACCATCTGCAATTGCTTTTCTTATAGGAATAGGGTCACATAGGCCTCCATCAAAATAATCTGTATTATTTATTTTTATTGGAGGAAAGAAAAGAGGGATGGCGCAGGTTGCACGAATCATAGTGCATTTTTCATCCAAGTCTTTACCATTTATATATTCTGATTTACCAGTTTCAGCATTAGTAACACCAACCAGGATTTTTCCATCATATTTATTGAAGGTTTCAAAATCAAAAGGATCTAATTTATTAGGTACCTCATCAAAGGCAAAATCTAAACCAAAAATACTTCTACATTTTAAAAAGTTCATCGCTCCAATATATCGCTTATCATGTCTATAGTTTTTCAGAATTCTATAGCTTCGTTCTTTTTGTTTTGAAATATAAGAAAATCCATTAGTAATTCCTGCAGAAACACCAATGCAGTATGGAAACATAATATCATTGTCTAGAAGGGCATCCATTACACCAGAGCTAAATACTGGTCTAAAAGTTCCTCCTTCAAGAATTATACTGCTCATTAATCTCATCTCCTTAAGTGAGTATCCAAATCTATGATTTGGCTAATACGAACTTACTCCACCGAAGGAATGTGAGGTGGAGTTTCCTTAATAAAGTATCCAGAAGTGGCAATCCAAATCTTTGGTTTGGTAATTGAAACTTCAATTTAAATTATAACTTATATTTTTGAAAATTCAAACTGGGAGATAAAAAGACAGGGGGTTACATGATAAAATAAAGATATTGAGTCAAAGATTTAGGAGAAAACTAAAAGTGGAGGTAATATTTAAAATGATTAACATAAATATAGCAGATGAATTAAAGAATAAATGTCCGGGGATAGCACTTGGTTGTATCGAAGCTGAAGTTCAGGTGAAGGAAGGTTCAAGGAAGCTTTGGGAAATTATTAATGCAAAGTACAGTGAAATACAAGATAACTTGAATCAAGAAGAAATATTAAAGGTTCCAAACATAAGTGCTTCAAGAAAAGCGTATAAAGCTATTGGGAAAGATCCAAGTAGATATAGGCTTTCATCAGAATCACTTTTAAAAAGAGTTGTTAAAGGATTAGGTTTATATAGGGTAAATAATGTAGTTGATATAAATAATTTAATATCATTAATCAGTGGTTATTCTGTGGGAACCTATGATTTGAATAAGGTACAGGGTGAAATAGCTTTTGTTATAGGTAAGGCTGGTGAAACCTATAATGGTATAGGTCGTGGTCCAATAAATCTAGAAAAGTTACCAGTGTTTGAGGATGATCTTGGAAAGTTTGGAAGTAGTACTTCAGATTCAGAAAGAGCTATGATTACTGAAGAAACTAAACGTATATTAATGAATATAATCTCCTTTGATGGTGAAGATGAATTAGGAAAATACATGGATTATGCCATTGAGTTATTAGATATATATGCAGATGGAAAACTTATTGATAAAAAAATTGTGAGATAGATTTTGGAGTTAAGAAATGAAGTTAGATAGATTAGTAGCAATTATAATGCTTTTAAATAATCGAGAAAGGATTACAGCGAAGGAACTTTCAGAAAAATTTCATGTTTCGACGAAAACTATACAACGAGATATAGAAATTATAGAAAGGGCTGGAATCCCTATTATATCTTTTAAAGGAAATGGCGGCGGTTATGGCATTATTGAAGAGTTTAAAGTAAACAAATCTTCAATGACAAAGGAAGAGGCAGCTCTGCTTAATAAACTTTTAAAGGGGATAAATGAATCCTATGAAAATATTGAAACTATAGCTTTAATTAATAAGCTTGAAAGCATAAAGCCTTATGAGAATAGCTGTGAAGATAGGTTGATCATAGATTTTTCTAAATGGGGAAGAGGGGAAAGTTTAAACAAAATTATCAATACAATAGACAAAGCAATTTTAAATAGAAATCCAATAAATTTTCAATATGTTAACGGTAATGGAGAATGTACTATAAGGACAGTAGAGCCCTATAAGATAATCTTTAAATCATTAAGCTGGTATGTTTATGGCTTTTGCACCTTAAAAAATGAAATGAGAATTTTCAAGGTAAACAGAATGAAAGATATTCAGGTTCATGAGGAGCATTTTGATGTTAAAGAGATTGTTGATGAAAATATTTTTAAAGAAAATCACTATGAAAAAACTGAAATTACCTTAAGGTTTAAAGATAACTTTAAGGGGATGATTATGGAGAGTTTTGAGGATTACCAAGAGCTCCAGAAAGAAAAAGGACTTATTACAGCTGTAATCAAAATACCTTATAGTAACTGGGTTGAAGGAATGATTTTAAGTTTTGGGTATACTGTGGAGGTTATTGAGCCGGAGTTTTTAAGAAATAGTATTAAAGAAAAATTAGAAAAAATGATTAACCTGTATAAGTAATACTTTACAGGTTAATATTGTTAATATATAATAATACATAGATATACTATGTATAGTAATCCGAGGTAAGGAGTGAGAAGATGAAAATTAACAAAGAGCTTTTAAAGGGAAGCACCACAATACTAATTTTGAGTATTCTTAATCGTAAGGATATGTATGGATACGAAATGATAAAGGAAATTGAAGATAGGTCAAAGGGGGTTTTTTCATTTAAGGAAGGAACTCTTTATCCAATACTTCATGGGCTTGAGCATGAGAACTTTATCGAATCTTATTGGGATTTAGGTGAAGGTAAACGCAGGAGGAAGTATTATAGAATAACAGAATCAGGTAAAGGAATTCTTGAAGAGAAAGAAAAGGAATGGAAGTTATTTAGTAATACTGTCAATGAGGTGTTAGGGGGGAAATTTATATGTCTTCAATAATTAGGGGGGAAATTGAAAAGTATATTGATGAAATCTGTGGACTTATAAGAAATAGAAGAGTTCATAATAGTATTAAAGAGGAAATTACTAATCACATTGAAGAATTAATGCAGGATTACCTAGATGTTGGATTATCAGAGGAAGAGGCTGTAAAAAAAGCTATAGAGCAAATGGGACCTGCTGATGTGGTTGGTAGAGATTTGAATAAGGTTCACAAGGCTGTTCCAGATTGGATAACACTAGGATTAGCAAGTGTATTTATTTCAATTGGGGTTTTCGTTTTGTGGTTCATTCAGAAAAACAATATTATTTCTAATGAGTTTTTTTATACTAATTACTTTAAGAACACAATCATATACCTCATTGGCGGCATTTTATTAGCAGCAGTAGTATTTAGAATAGACTATAGAGCTTTGAAAAAACATTCAAAGTATATATATGCTGGTGGAGTTATATTGCTTATGTCTACTTTTTTATTTGGAAAAGCTATAAATGGTGCTATGGGATGGATAAGGATAGGAAATATATCTATTAATACTTTAGTGATTTCGCCGTACATAATAATAATTGGACTAAGTGGAATATTGGAAAGGGTGGATTGGAGTAGCAAAAAACAGGTTATAGGTAGTTTAGCTTTAGCCATGTTACCTGGAGTATTATTTTTGGTAGCTCGTTCCTCTGTAAATTTTGTAATATATTTTATTGGGGCAATAACAGTTATTATTGTTGCAGGCATGAAAGTAAAGCATATAATTTATGCATTTAGTGGAATGGTAGCTGTAATAGGTACATTTATTCTAATTGAACCTTATAGAATTGAAAGATTTGTAACTATGTTTAATCCAGAAAGAGATACCATGGGATATGGATGGATTTATATGAAAATTGCAGAGCTTAGTAACGATGCAGGATTATTTGGAAAGGGAGCAGAACTTTCAAAGAATATATTACCAGAAATTCATACGGATTTTGTATTTACATTTATAGTGTATTGTTTTGGGTGGATAGCTGGAATAATATTAATTATTTTAATTTGTGCATTTATTGTTAGAATTGGATTTGTTGGAAGTGAGATTAAAGAGAAATATGGAAAGTTGATTGTATGTGGATTTTGTGCATTAATATCAACTCAATTTATTTTAGCTATTTTTGCTAATCTTAATGTATTACCGATATTCTCAGTGAGTATGCCTTTTATAAGCTATGGTGGAAGCAGCCTAGTGATTAATATACTTTCAGTGAGTATAATTTCTAATGTATTTAAATGGAGAAATACACCTTATGAGACCGCAAGCTAAAAATTGATTGGAGAAAAGTAAAATGGGGGATTTTGTAGCCTTTAAAAATTTTGATAAATATAAGCTTTCCTTAAAAGATGAAAGGGATTACTTAGAGTTAGGAGTTCTTAAGGAAGTGTTTAATGGAAGATACAGAGGTATTTAATATCTTTCAGCAACAAGAGTCTGAGGATTTAAAAGTAGAGTTTTTAAATTCTGATGGTGAAGTTAACGATGAAATTAAATATTTAAGATAACTTAAACAAATAGGACACTATGATGTCCTATTTGTTTCTTTATAATAAATATAAAGAAATGGAGGTAGTTAAATATGGTTCAAGAAAAATTAGATTTAAAGAAAGTACAAAAGGAATTATTTAAAGTTAAAGAAAAAGAATATAAAAAGGTTTTATGTCCAAAGGCTAAATATATTGCCATTGATGGAGAAGGTGATCCTAATAACAATCCTGACTATCAAAATATAGTAGGTGCTCTTTACAAGATGGCTTATTCCATAAAGATGGAGTATAAGAGAAGAGGCTTGGATTTTGTTGTTATGCCATTAGCTGGTCAGTGGTGGGCTGAAGATATGAATTCATTTAAAGAAGGAACAAAGGATAAATGGAAGTGGACGATGATGATTCAAATTCCTGATTATATTGAGGAAAATGACATTGAATTCTTCAGAAAGAAGTTTCAGGATGAAGAGGTTGGACAATATCTAAATAGGCTATATTCTATAGAGATGGATGAAAGGTTAGTTTTTGCAACTCTCTATATAGGAGCCTATAGAGATGAAGCAGAGACTGTAAAGAATCTTCATGATACAATAATTAATAATGGATATAAGCTTCATGAAAATCACATGGAAATTTATATAAGTGACCCAAGAAGAGTGGAAGAAAGCAGATTAAAGACTATAATTCTTCAACCTGCAATTGAAGGTTAAAAATTTTCATGTGGTGAATGTGAATGGTTTTATAATTTAAGAATTTTGGAGGTTAAATCATGGAATTTATTAAAGCAAAAACTATAGTATCGAATTACGTACCAAATAGCTCATGGTTTGGCCTTAATTATAATATGAATATATATAAGGGATGCAATCATGGTTGTATCTACTGTGATTCTAGAAGTGAATGTTATCAAATAGAAAATTTTGATACTGTTAGAGCTAAGGAAAATTCTACAGAAATTATAGAAAGAGATTTAAGAAGTAAGCGTAAAAAAGGTGTAATAGGTACAGGGGCAATGAGTGACCCCTATAATCCTTTTGAAAAAAAGTATGAGCTTACAAGAAAGGCTTTAGATCTAGTTGATAAATATAATTTTGGAATATCAATAGCTACAAAGAGCCCTTTAATCACAAGGGATATTGACATATTAAGGAGAATAAGCACTCATTCACCAGTATTAATAAAAATCACAGTTACAACTTTCAATGATGAGCTGTGCAAAAAAATAGAACCCCATGTTCAGCCATCTAGTGAAAGGTTTAGAGCTATTAGGGAGTTAAGCCATAATGGAATTTTCACAGGAATTCTTTTGATGCCAATTTTACCTTTTATAAATGATACAGAGGATAATATAAAATCTATAGTTAGAGGTGCCTATGAATCAGGAGCAAAGTTTATTTATGCTTATGGTATGGGAATGACTTTAAGAGGGAATCAAAGAGATTATTATTATGAGCAAATAAGGGAGTTATTTCCTCAACAAAACTTGGTAGGTGCATATATGAGAACCTATGGAGAGAGATATGAAAATTCTTCACAAAAAGGAAGAGCACTATGGTATTTGTTTAAAAGTGAATGTGAAAAGTATGGCATCTTATACAAGATGGAAGATATAATTGAAGCTTATAGGAGAAATTATCAGCAAGAGCAGATTAGTTTCTTTTAAAGGAAACTCCTTCTCACATCCATTCGAAGGAGTGCTCTACTAAGTAAGAGTATCTAAATGAAAGATGCACGCTGTGGAAGTTCTGCTTGTAAAATCAAATATTTGGAGCATCACTTTTAGATGCTCACTTAACTTCATATTAACCAAATCAAGGATTTGGATGTTAGCTTAAGGAGAATATATTCAATAAAAGCTGATCCGTAATTTGACGGATCAGCTTTAAAAATAAGTACTATTATTTTAATGTATCAAGGAACCATTGAGTTGTTTGATCACATAGCTCGTTATATTTTGTTAGATCTCCAGTAAAGATATTGAAGGTATGATCAGCACCATCTATTATAGATTTCTTGGATAATTCATTAGTTGAAGTTTCTATAATTAAATCTGTAGTTTCTGGAGGAACTACATCATCATTGCTTCCATTTAGTGCGAGAATAGGAGCTTTTGATTTTTTCAAGGTTTCTAAAATGTCAATATTCCTTACGTCCTCATGCCATTGCAAGCCAAAATTTAGGCTGTCTCTCCAATCAAACTCAACTATAGCATAACCATTAGCCTTTGCAGCTTCATAATCTCCCAGAGCTAATAAGCAGTCATTTTCAGCACCAGCCCAGGTCACTACAGATTTAACATCTGGATTCTCGCCAGCAGCCAGCATTGCGATACTTCCACCCTGGCTCCAACCCAGTATTCCGATATTTTCAGAATCTACAGAGTCAAGCTCCTTTGCGTACTCAATTACTTTATTCACATCATTAAGAGCAGTTGTAAAGTTATATTTTGAATAGTCAACTTTGCTGTCACCAGTTCCGATAAAGTCAAATCGGATTGAAGCAATTCCAGCTTCAGCAAGTCTTGAAGCATACATCTTATATCCATCACCAGCTTCATCCTTATTTGAGGCAGTTCCGTGGCACATTATAACTAAAGGTACCTTTTTCTCTTCAATACCTGTAGGAAGGGTAATTATTGCAGGTATTTCATAATCAGTGTTTTTTATTGTTATTACGTTTTCAGTATAAACAGACTCTGGTTTGTTGTTGGCTTCAGTTTGATTTTCTTCAATCTTTGGTGAGCTACTAGAGTCACTTTCTTCACTTGATAGGTTTGTCCCACATCCAGTTAATAGGGCAGATACAAGAGCCACTGATAATAAAACTTTAATATTTTTTCTCATAATTATTCCACCTACTTTCAAATTTTATAAGATTATATTAACATATAAAGGAAATTCAAACAATGAGATTGAGAAGGAAGTTATTGTTCGTAGAAGTAATTTGTTTGTAAAGTATTTTAAGTTATGCAACTAAATGCAATGTATGTGCTTAAATATTTATTTTTAGTTATTTACATAGTTTTAATAGTGATTACATGCATATTTGTGATGAAAATCTTTAGAGAAGAGAGGAGAAGAGAAGATTAGAGATATACTTAATTAAAATAGTTTATGGGCAAAGTTAATTACTTTACCCATAAACTATTATTAACGCTTTTTATAGTGTTAGTGAATTTGTCAGCAGTTACTGCTATTTTTATTTTTTCTTTCGATGAGAGTTTTTCATGGGTAAATAATCGTTTTATCCCATAGAAGAAGCCTACTTTATTAATTCCAAAGACTATTTCACTGTATTTGCTTGAGCAGGCAGGTATTTCAATGTTCCTTTGGGCAGCTAATAATTCTCTCTTAGTTTTTTCAGGATGATTATTCCAAAACTTTTTATATTCAGGATTCATTGCATAGGCTGCTTCATGTAAATCCTTAATAAGGGTAAAATTCATATAGATCGAATTTAAAAGAGATTCTAGTTTGTTTTTTAGCTTGCGTTTTGTTTTTTCAGTTGATTTTTCCTTTGACATTTATTGTTTCCCCCTAAAGTTAAAGAAGTTATAGTGGTGATTTCGAAATAGTATAATTATTCTAACATTCATGTAGTTACATTTGCAAATAAATGTTAAAAATATGGATAAAAGGGCTACATAGTAATTTTGTTAAATCAGATTACTATGTAGCTCTTCCTTTGTGGTAAAATAAACCTAATGAGTATAGTGGAGAGGAGGAGTGCCATGAATAAGTCCATAGGAATTTTTGCCCATGTGGATGCTGGAAAAACTACATTTTCTGAGCAGCTACTTTTTCATACTAATAGTATTAGAACTAGAGGTAGGGTAGATCATAAAGAAGCATTTTTAGATAGTCATAAGATTGAAAAGGAAAGAGGTATCACAGTATTTTCAGATATTGGAACTTTTAATTATAAAGATTCAGTTTATTATATGATTGATACTCCTGGACATATAGATTTTTCTCCAGAGATGGAAAGGGCTATTAGTGTATTAGATTATGCCATAGTAATTGTAAGTGCTGTTGAAGGAGTTCAAGGACATACAGAAACTGTGTGGAAACTCCTTAGAAAATATAATGTTCCAACCTTCATTTTTATAAATAAGATGGATAGAATTGGAGCAAGGGTTGATGAAGTACTTTTGGAATTAAATCGAAGCTTATGTGAGGATATATTGTTGCTTAAGTCATCAAATATTAATGAATTAAGTGAAGAAGAGGCTGAGTTTATAGCAGAACGCCATGAGGAGCTAATGGAGTTTTACTTTGGAAGTGGATATAAGCCAGAGATTTGGAAAAAAGCTTTAATAACACTTATAAGAGAAGGAAAAGTATTTATTGGCACAATGGGGTCAGCCCTTGAGGATGAAGGAGTACTAGAGTTTATGGAAATATTCCATGAGCTTACTGAAACCGAGTATGATATTGATGATAACTTTACTGCTAGGGTATTTAAGATTAAGTATGATGATAAAGGAAATAGGGTTACTTTTTTTAAACTTTTGAGTGGCAGTTTAAAGGTAAAAGATGAAATTTCCTATGAAGTTGGTGAAGAAAAGCTTCAAGAGAAAATAAATGAAATAAGAAGGTATAATGGAATCAGGTACCAGGTTTGTGATGCTGCTATAGCGGGCGAAATTGTAGGAGTGGTAGGCTTAACAGAATTAAAAGCCGGTATGGGAATTGGAGTTAAGGACGAAAGCTACCATATGATTCCAACCCTTAGAGCTAAGGTAATATTTGAGGAAGGTTTAAATCCAAGAGAGGTTTTAAAGTGTTTTAAAGTCCTTGAAAGTGAAGAGGCTAGCCTTAATGTTACCTGGAGTGAAGAATTCCAAGAAATATACATAAGTATCATGGGAAAAATTCAGCTAGAAGTATTAAAGGAAATTTTATTGGATAGATTTAGTATTAAGGTTGAATTTGGAACACCCGAGATACTGTATAAGGAAACCATGAGGGGACAGGTTGAAGGCTTTGGGCATTTTGAACCATTGCGTCATTATGCAGAGGTTCAATTAAAGCTGGAAGAAGGTCCAAGAGGTTCGGGAATTAAGTTTGAAAATAAGTGCCATAACGATTTTTTAACTCCAGGAAATCAAAATTTAATTAGAACCCATGTGTTTGAGAGAGAACATAAGGGAATATTAACAGGTTCAAGTATAACAGATATAAAAATAACTTTAGTTACAGGTAGGGCTCATAATAAGCATACTGAAGGTGGAGATTTTAGAGAGGCAACTAAAAGAGCAATAAGGCAGGGATTAGAAAAGGCTGAAAAGGTACTTTTGGAGCCTTACTACAAATTTAGAATGGATGTTGATTTAAGTCTTTTAGGAAGAGTCATGAGTGATATTCAAAAAATGAGTGGAACTTTTGAGGAACCTGAAACTTTTGGTCACCGAGTTGTAGTTGAAGGCAAGGGTCCAGTAGCGGAATTCATGAATTATTCACTTGAGTTTCAAGCCTTTACTAAGGGAAAGGGAACATTAAGCATGGTATTTAGCGGTTATGAACAGTGTCATAATGCTGAAGAAGTTATTGAAAAAATAGGGTACAAAAAAGATGCAGATCCAGAGTATACTTCATCTTCGATATTTTGTGCCAAGGGAGTTGGATTTTCTGTTCCTTGGGATGAAGCTGAAGGATATATGCATTGTTTAACATAAATCATTTTGGAGGGGACTAGAATATGTATGATGAAATTAATGTAGTTGTTTTAATGCCAATGGATGCTGACCAAAAGTGTGAACTTATGAAAGCAATGCCATGTGGGAACTTTATTTTTGCTTCTGCACAGGAGATAAGTAATGCAACTCTTGCAGATGCACAGGTAATTATCGGAAATATAGAGCCTTTTAGACTCCATGCAGCTAAAAATCTGCACTGGCTTCAGCTAAATAGTGCTGGAGCAGACGTTTATGTAAAAGAAGGAGTTCTAAAGCCAGGTACAATACTAACTAATTCTACGGGGGCTTATGGCTTAGCTATATCTGAGCATATGATAGGAGTACTCCTATCTATATTTAAGAAGCTTCACCTTTATAGAGATAATCAAATGAGCAGTCAATGGAAGGATGAAGGAGAAGTTAAATCTATACATGGTTCAACTGCTTTAATTATTGGACTAGGAGATATTGGCGGCGAGTTCGCAAAAAGATTTAAGGCATTAGGTGGGTATACTATTGGAGTCAGAAGGACAGATGCCAATAAGCCTGATTATTTAGATGAATTATATCTAATGGATAAAATAGATGAACTTCTTCCAAAGGCAGATGTGGTAGCATTAAGCCTTCCGAATACAAAGGAAACTTATAAAATGTTTGATGCAAAGAGAATTGCTAAAATGAAAGATAACGCTGTTTTACTTAATGTGGGAAGAGGTACCTGCATTGATACTGAAGCTCTTTGTGATGCCTTAGAAAGTGGAAAGCTTATGGGAGCTGGGCTTGATGTAACAGACCCAGAACCACTTCCAAGTGACCACAGATTATGGACAATTAAAAATGCAATAATAACTCCTCATGTTTCTGGAGATTACCATCTTAAAGAAACTCATAACCGTATAGTTAGGATTGCAATTGATAATTTAAAGGCCTATGCAAATGGTGAAGACATGAGAAATTTAGTAGATTTCTCTACAGGATATAAAAGTAAATCAAGTAAATAAACAAGAGAAGTTAAGGAGAGAGTATGGAAAAGTTATTTTATGAAAGTCAATATATAAAGGACTTTACTGCGGAGCTTGAAAGAGTTGAAGAAAAAGATGGAAAGTTCCATGTGGTTCTTGACAAAACTGCCTTCTTTCCAGGTGGAGGCGGTCAGTTTTGTGACCTTGGAGTTATCGAAAATGAACCAGTAACAGAGGTTTATGAAGAAGATGGAGTTATATATCATGTTTTAAATAAAAAGCCAATAAAGCTTCATAAATTAAAGTGTTCTATTGACTGGGAAAGAAGAAAAGATGGGATGGACCAGCATCTAGGACAGCATGTTTTATCAGGGTGCTTCTATAAGCTTTTTAATGCAAATACAGTAGCTTTCCATATGGGAAGAGAAATCTGCACAGTAGATATTGAAGGTTATTTAGAAGAGAAGGTTATAAGAGAAGCTGAAAGAGCTGCTAATGAAGTTATTGGTGAGAATTTACAAGTAGAATTTTTATTGCCTGACAAGAGAGAGTTAAAGAAATTAGGCTTACGAAGAGCACTTCCAAATACAAAGGAGCAAATCAGAGTTGTAAAAATAGGGGATTTAGATATCAATGCTTGTTGTGGAATTCATCCAAGTTCAACCATAGAGCTTAGAATGATAAAGATAAGACGCTGGGAAAAGCATAAGGGAGCTACAAGAATAGAATATGTGGCAGGAAAAAGAGCTATAGAGGATGCCTTCAAGAAGGATAGATTCACTACTTCTATTTGTAGATTTTTAAATGGAAATGAGGATGAAGCACTTAATGGCATAAAGAATTTAAATGATAGACTGAAGGAGGCTTTAGCACAAAATAAAAAATTAAGTGAAGAAGTTGCTGAATATCAAGTTAAAGAGATGGTTGAATTAGGCGAAAAAATCGGAACTGTAACTGTAGTTAAAAAGGTTTTTGAAAACCAGGATGTTAAGCAGGTTAACAAAGTAGTTTCAAAAATCATTGATAATCCTAACACTTTAGCATTAGTGGCTGTTACAGCAGGGGAGAAAGCTAATCTGATTTTTGCTGCCTCTAAGGATTTTAAAGGGATTTCAATGAGTGATCTTTTAAGAGATGCAATAACACTAATAGATGGAAAAGGTGGCGGTAGTCCACTTCAAGCTCAAGGCGGAGGAAAAAATAATAATAATTTAGATTCTGCTCTGAACTATGCAATAAGCAAAATAAAATAAAATAAAATAAGTGTAAAACAGTACTGAATTTAAGACTCAGTACTGTTTTTTTTATAAAAACAAATGATAATAAAAAACTATTGAAAATGCTTATCAATTGGTGTATCATAACAAGAGTGATAATAATTATCAATTGATGGATGAAATCGATTATGCATAAATATTAAGTTTGGGAGGATTAAATTATGATGATTAATAAAAGGTTGATAAACCTTTGTGGAGATTCAAAAAAATATATTGGATTAACTGTTTTAGTTAATTGGATAGCGGTATTATGTAACATTATAATAGTATTTTTTATTGGGAATTTTATAAATAAGATATATTTAGGAGAGACCCTAAAAATTGCAGAGAAAGGCTTAGTTTCGGCAACCATAGATTTTAAGGTTATGGGAAATATATCTTTAGCAGTGGCATTGGGTATTATCATAGTTTTATTGATTACAAGAGTTGTATGTAATATCTTATATGCTAAGTTTTCTAATCTAGCATCATCAACGGCAAGGGTACAGTTAAGAGAGCTGATTTATAAAAAGCTGTTAACTCTTGGTACAGGGTACAGCTCTGTCGAAAGCACTTCAGCAGTGGTACAAGTAATGGTTGAGGGAATAGAGCAGTTAGAAATATACTTTGGAAAGTATTTATCACAATTTATATATGCACTCCTAGTGCCAGTTACTTTGTTTATTTTTATGAGCTTTATATCAATTAAAGCTGCATTAGTATTTATACTATGTGTGCCTTTAATTCCATTATCAATAGTAGCCATCATGAAGATTGCTAAGAGAATATTAAAGAACTATTGGAAGAGCTATTCAAATCTTGGGGGAACTTTCCTTGAGAATTTACAAGGTTTAACTACCTTAAAGGTATTTAATATCGATGAAGAAAAACATGCAAGAATGAATGAAGAGGCTGAAGGCTTTAGAAAAATAACAATGAAGGTGCTAAGCATGCAGCTTAATTCTATAACCATAATGGATTTAGTTGCCTTTGGTGGTTCAGCAGCAGGAACAATTGTAGCTTTAATTCAATTTAGCAGAGGAGAAATATTAATTGGAAGTCTTCTAATTATAATTCTGCTTTCCTCTGAATTCTTTATACCATTAAGATTATTAGGCTCCTACTTCCATATAGCTATGAATGGGATGGCTGCTTCAGATAGAATGTTTGGAATTTTAGATGCGGAAGAAAAGAGTAAGAATGTAAAGATACAAGAAGGTACAAAGTTTGATGAGATTACTGTAGCAGTAAAGAATGTATCTTTTAGCTATGATGGTGAAAGAAAAGTTTTAAATAATATTAATATGGAGATTTCACCAAAGGGATTAGTAGCCATAGTAGGTGAAAGTGGTTCAGGAAAAAGTACCATAGCATCTTTAATATTAAATAGTCATAGTGTAACAGATGGAGAAATATTAATTAATGATACCAATGTTGAAAATATAGCTTCAGAGTGTATTTATGAAAATATAGCGTTAGTAAGTACAAACAGCTACATATTTAATGGAACAATATTAGATAATCTACTTATGGGAAATAAAGATGCGTCTAAAAAACAGATAGAAGAAGCTTTAAAAACTGCTAGACTATATGATTTTGTTCAATCTTTAAAGGACGGACTTTCAACTAATGTTGGTGAAGGTGGAAATGCTTTATCTGGAGGACAAAAACAGAGACTAGCCTTGGCTAGAGCGGTACTTGCAGATAGAAGAATGATTATCTTTGATGAAGCAACTTCTAACATTGATGTAGAAAGTGAAGAGAGCATTTGGGAAGCTATATATGAGCTTTCAAAGGAAAAGACTATATTAGTTATATCTCATAGATTAGCTAATGTTAAAGAAGCAAAAGAGATATATGTTATGAATAAAGGAAATCTTGCTGAAAAAGGAACCCATGAGGAGTTATATAAGTTAAATGGATATTACTCATCAATGGTAAAAAATCAAAATGCATTAGAAGAAGTAAGGGAGGTTTGTTAAGATGAAGAGACGATCAGGCTTCCAAATAATGAAGAGATTAATAGTTGAGCTTAAGCCATTAGCTCCTATAATGTTAATTACAATAACCTTAGGGATAATAGGATTTTTAGCATCAATTTCTATAGCTAGCTTTGGAGCAATTGCTATTGGAGCATCTATAGGAGATGTTACATTTATAACTTTTAAAGGTGCAATGATTGTAATGGCAGTATGTGCTTTACTTAGAGGTTTTTTAAGATATGGAGAGCAGTTATCAGGTCACTATATTGCTTTTAAAATATTATATATCCTAAGGGATAAGATGTTTACAGTGCTAAGAAGATTAGCACCAGCAAAGCTTGATGGAAAAGAAAAGGGAAATTTAATTTCTCTTATTACCTCTGACATAGAGCTTTTAGAAGTATTTTATGCTCATACTATAGCACCAATTGCCATAGCTATTGGAACTAACACTATAATAGCAGCTGTTTTATTTATGATAAATCCATGGTTTGGTATTTTATCCGTAGTATTTTTCTTAATAGTAGGATTTGTAATCCCATATGCATCTTCAGCTTTAGCTAAAGATGCTGGAGTACAATATAGAAATATTTTTGGAGAAAGTAACTCTTATATTCTTGATGCCTTAAGAGGTTTAAGAGAAGTACTTCTATTCAAAAATGGAGAAGAAAGATTAAATCAAATAAATAATAATTCTAAAAGATTAAATGAGAGTTTAGATAAAATTAAAGAGCATGAAGGTATTATTAGAGCTATCACAGATTTAACAATAATGATTGCTATTTTAACCTTTGTTGGAGTAGGCTTCGTTGAGTATTCAGTAGGAAACTTATCCTTTACGTGGATGCTAGTTGGAATAGTAATTATAGCTTCCTCCTTTGGACCAGTAGTTGCTCTAAGCAATCTTTCCAATACACTACTTCAAACCTTTGCTTGTGCAGAGAGAATCTTTGCCCTTTTAGATGAGGTGCCACAGGTTGAGGAGGTTACAGATGGTGTGTCAGTAGATGGTGAAGTAGTTGAATATGATAAGGTAACCTTTAGTTATCCAAATAGAAAAGAGAAGATCTTTAATGAGGCTTCAATAGATATACAAAAGGGCGATAAAATTGCTTTAATTGGTGAGAGTGGAATAGGAAAGAGTACCTTTATTAAGCTTATTATGAGATTCTGGGATGCCAATAAAGGAACTATTAAATTAGATAATAAGGATATTAAAGATGTTAATACAGAATCCATTAGAAAAACACAGACCTTAGTAAGTCAGGAAACTTATCTGTTTGATGATACAATTGAAGAAAACATTAAAATTGGTAATCTAAATGCAACGATGGAACAGGTTATTGAAGCAGCTAAAAAGGCTTCTATCCATAACTTCATTGAAACTCTTCCAAAGGGATATAAAACTAAGGTTGGAGAACTTGGTGGAAATCTTTCTTCAGGAGAAAAGCAGAGAATAGGTCTTGCAAGAGCTTTCTTAAGGGATGGAGATATCCTTATTTTAGATGAACCTACAAGTAATTTAGATACCTTAAATGAAGGTGAAATTCTAAAAGCAATTAAGGAAAATTGTGAGAGCAAGACGATTATTCTAATTTCTCATAGAAAGTCAACTACATCAATTTGCAATAGAACATATAAATTAGAAAATAAAAAGATAATCTAAATGAGTAATAAAGGGCTTGAATAACAAGCTCTTTATTTAGAAAATGTATTGATAATGATTATCAAGTGAGGTGTGAATATGGCTAAATTAGGAAGAGTTGAAAAGGAAAAGAAAGTTATAGCGTTAATGATAAATATCTATTGCAGAAAAAAGCATAATTCACGGGATGGGTTATGTGATGAATGTAAGGAACTTTTAGAATATGCCCATAAAAGATTAACTCTTTGTAAGTTTGGGGACAAGAAGACAACTTGTTCAAAATGTCCTATACACTGTTATAAAAAGGATATGAAGCTTAAAGTGAAAGAGGTCATGAGATTTTCAGGACCAAGATTAATTATATACAATCCGATAGAGTTAATAAGACATATGTTTTATTAAAATATAAATGGAGGGAAAGTAGTATGAGCAAAGTTAAGAAATATATTTATATAACCATAGGGTTAATAGCCTTTTTATTAGGATCAATAGGAGTAATAATTCCAATTTTACCAACGACTCCATTTTTATTATTAGCATCCTTTTGTTTTGCTAGAGGGTCAGATAAATTTAATAATTGGTTTAAAGGTACGAAGCTTTATAAAAAACACTTAGAAAGTTTTGTAAATGAGAGAGCTATGACTTTAAAACAAAAAATATGTATATTGGCTTTTGCTGATACTATGATAGCCATTCCTTTATTTTTAGTAGATGTTATGGCTATGAAAGTAGTACTAATAATGGTAATAGTTTTTAAACTTTATTATTTTATATTTAAAATAAAGACTATAAAACCTGTAGTTCAAAGTGTTGAGGATTAGTGAGAGAATGTAATTTTACTAATGAAGAATAAGTTTATTTATAAATTAATTGGTATTTTAGTTTTAGTAATTATATTAGTGGTGTCTGGATGGGGTTATTATAAACATTTAACGGATGTAGACTCTGAGGCAACAAAGAAAGTGAAATCAGTACAATATGAAAAACAACTTACAAGAAGTTCTTGCAAGTTGTTTTTTTGTTTGGGTTGTTTTTATATAATAATTTTATAAAATTATTTGCCTTCTACACAGCTTTTTGCTGCAACACGTCCAAATACTACAGTATCAGCCACTGCAACAGAACCAAGACGGTTACCACCGTGAATACCTCCAGTAACTTCACCAGCGGCATATAGTCCTGGTATAACATTACCATTAGTATCTTTTACCCTTGCATCAGCATCGATTTCTAGTCCACCCATTGTATGGTGAACAGAAACAACGCTTGAGAACATGAAGTATGGGCCTTCACCAATTTTATTAAAGTTGTCTGTACGTCCGAAGTCAGTATCTGTTCCTGAATCAACTAAAGAGTTATATCTTTCAATAGATGCTTTAACTTCATCGGCAGGAAGTCCAAAGTGCTGAGAGACTTCTTCGATTGTTCCAATTGCTAATACACCTTGTTTTAAACATTTATCTATTTCAGTTTGATATTTTTCATATAATTTTTGTTCTTCAACTACAGAAGCATCGATAAGTTCATATACCATACTGTCTGTTTGATTTAAAGTTGCCTCTGAGATAACGTCTCTTGTACCTTTTTCATTTACAAAACGCTTTCCTTCTTTGTTTAGAAGTAGTGCAGTTGAATTAAGACGTGCATAGTCTATGTAGTAGTAATTACCTGTAGCAGGGTTATTTACTGGATATAATTGAATTAATCCCATATCTGTTACATCAGCACCAGCTTCTTGCCCCATTTCGATACCGTCACCAGTTATAGCAGGGCTGTTTGTTGTAGGTATGCTTGAGTCTAAGGTTGGCCATAATTCATTATACTTTTCACGCATTTCTACATTAGAACCGAATCCACCAGTTGCTAAAATTACTCCATTATTAGCATTGAAAGTGTATTTTGCACCAGTTTTATGAGTTGCTTCAACTCCAACTACTTTTCCAGATTCATTTTTAATAAGGGTTTCAGCTTCTGTTTGAAGATAGATTTCAACACCTAATTCTTCTGCTTTAGCTTGAAGAGTATCTACATAAACAGGACCATCACCTTCAGGCCATAGTGTACGTGCAACTTTGTGACCACCATACCAAGATTGTTCATCTTTAAATTTAACTCCAACGAAATCTCTTAACCATTCAGCATTTGGAAGTGCATTTTCAGCAATAACTTGGATAAGTGATTTGTCTCCTTTTTTGTAACCACCTTCATAGATATCGTTAAAGAATTGCTCAGTACTGTCATCAGTAATTCCTTCTGCAACTTGAACCCAGTTTCCTGGAGCTGCATATTCTCCACCAGATAGTCTTGTATTACCACCTGTAATGTCCATTTTTTCTATAACTACAACATTTTCTGCACCAAGAGTTTTAGCTTCGATAGCAGCTGTTAACCCAGCTCCGCCACCACCAACAATTACAACATCAGCAGTTATTGTTTGATCTTCACCCTTAACAACTTCTGGTTTAACAGAGAATTTGCTCATGTCAGCACCGGCTTGTTCTAAAGCTTCAGTGACTGCAGATAAAAGAGCTTTACTTGATACTGTAGCACCAGTTAAAACATCTACACCAACAGATTGATGTTCAACTATTTTTGCTGGAAGAGCATCAAGAGCTTTTGTTCCGATACCGTTAGTTTCAACGTTTTCTAGAACTTTTACTTCAGCTATTTTAGAATCTTTTATTGAAACTTCTACTTTAAGTGGACCTTGGAAGCCAGATACTTCAGATGTGTAAACACCATCTTTTATCTTTCCAGTTGATTTTGAACCTGTGAATTCTTTTATTGCATCATTAACTGCTGCAATTATAGCTTTAGAGGAAACCGTTGCTCCAGTAACAGTATCTACTTCAGTTGAATTTGCTTTAACTATAGCATCTGGTAATGATTCTATAGCTTTTGTTCCGATTCCTTCAGTTTCTCCATGGGATACTACTTCTACAGCAGTTATACTATCTTCAGAAAGGGTAACTTTAACATTTAAATCTCCACCGAATCCCTCTGCAACTCCAGTATATGTTCCGGCTTTATATTTACTATCAGATCCGCCTTTGCCAGCTGTGCTGCTGCAGCCTGTGATAAGCATAGAAGCAACAAGGACAAGCGCCATAACTCTTTTCATAATTTACCTCCAAAATTTAAATCATACTTTGTTTATATTTTAACAGACCTTGAAAGGGCTATAAATGGACTTATGATTTAGAAATTTGGACTATTGTTTAGAGTTTTGTGTAACAATTTGTACTTTTGTGTTTTAGTCAGTATAATGAGAATATAGTGAAAAAATAGACAATCTTGTGCGGGGATATGTAAGTTTATGAGAAAACGAAGGATAGATATAAAAAATTTAAGTATTAAATCAAAGATTATAATGTTCTTTTCTATTACAATTATTTTGGTTTTTAGTTCTTTACTTGTATATGTAAATTTTAATATAAAGCCTAGAAATGAGGAAAACATTAAGTTTTTAATAAGTCAAAATGTAGAAACAAAAGCCTCAGAAGTTAGTATGTGGATTGAAAAAAGAGTGGTTGAATACAGAACTTTATCAACTACTCCTGCAGTAAAGTCCATGGATGTTAGAGAGATTACACCAATAATAGAGAGTGTAACCAATTCTCACAAAAATGATGATGAGACTATGGAGACCTTTTCCTTTATAGGTAAGAATGGTTTTTGTTGGATTAACAGTGAGGCTACTGAAAATCTAATTAAATATGAAGATTACATGCTGGCATATAATGAAGAAAAGGAGTTTATTATTGGACAACCTGTTCTTAATGATAATAATCGAGAGGTAATTTTGTTTTATTACCCTGTAGAGGGGTATACTGGGAAAAAAGAATCTTTGATTTGTTCAGCAGTTCCCTTAGTAAGATTAAAAGAAATCGTTAATACTGTTCAGTTATATGGAAGTAAGACTTGGATAATGAATAGACAGGGACAAATTATAACTACAGATTTGGAGTATTTTTATAATAATTATATAGAGGAAGATGTACTAAAAAACATTGATTTTAAAAGTATTGTCAGCTCAGACATGATATCTTTGGAGTCTTTAAAGGGGGATTCTACATTATTTGTTTCCCCCGTAACAGCATATTCTGACTGGGTATTATGTACATTAACTACCGATAGCGAAATAAACCATTCAATTAACGAAATGATTATTGGATACTTAATATTATTTACTTTTCTTATCTTACTTATAATTTTTATTGCGGCTTATGTTACTAAGTCTGTTTTAAATCCAATAAAAAGGCTTCAGAGCTGTATGAGCAGGGTTGAATCAGGACAGTTAGATGCTTATTATAATACAAGCACTGCTAAGGATGAAATATATTATCTTGGGGTTTCTTACAATAAGATGCTTGATGAAATTACTCATCTTATTGATAAGATTTATGAGGAACAGTCTGAGCGAAGGATAGCAGAACTTCGAACTTTACAAGAACAGATAAAGCCACATTTTCTGTATAACACTTTGGATAATATTAAGTGGATGGCAAAAAAGCAAGGAGCAAATGATGTAGCAAAAACTATTACGGATTTATCTAATTTTTTCAGAGTGTTTTTGAATAATGGTAATGAAAAAATCACCTTAAAGCAAGAGTTTAGGCATACCAGATCTTATTTGGATATTCAGAAAACAAGATGTGGTGAGAAGCTAAACTATGTTATGAATATAGAAAAAGAAATAGAGGATGTATCAATTATTAAAATTCTAATTCAGCCTATAGTTGAAAATTCAATTTACCATGGGATTAAAACTAAGGAGTCTAATGGAAATATATTTGTTAGGGCAAAAGTAGAAGGCGAGTTTATCAAAATTATTGTTGAAGATGATGGTATTGGAATGGATGAAAGTTGCTTAAAGAAACTTAAAGATAGTTTACTTAAGGCGACAGATTCAGGACATTATGGAATGAAAAATATACTTCAAAGGTTAAAATATGCCTATGGTGATAGAGCATGTTTAAATATAGAAAGTAAATTAGGAGCCGGAACGAGAGTAACCATACTTATACCAAAGCAGGGGGAAGACGGATGTATAGAGCATTAGTAGCAGATGATGAAATTAATATATTAGAGGGGATGTCAGAGCAGATCGAAGAATTTGATTTAGGGATACATGTGGTAGCTAAAGCTGAAAATGGAAATCAAGTATTAGAATTAAATGATAAATTTTCACCAGATATAATTGTTATAGATATAAATATGCCTCTTATGAATGGTCTTGAGTGTATCAGAGAGATAAGAAAAGAGAATTCAGCGTGCATCATTATTATTGTATCTGGTTATGATAGCTTTAAATTTGCTCAGGAAGCAATTAGACAGAATGTAGATTTTTATCTTCTTAAGCCCGTGGATGATATGGAACTATATGATGTTTTGAAACAGGCTATATGTGATTATAATAAGCGTATTGGGGAACAAACCATATTAAAAAAGTTTGCACCAGTGCAAAATGATACAAAAACTAATGTTATTAAATATATAAATGAAAATTATACAAGAAAAGATATTTCTTCAGAAGAGATTGAAAAGCAATTTGGGTTAAGTCGTTCAACCTTATTCAAGATAATGAAGAATGCAACAGACAAGAGTCTCGTTGAGTATATTACTATGCTGAGAATGAGAAATGCTATTAATCTTTTAGAAAATAACGAGGATATAACGGTATGTGAAATTGCTAAAAGTGTTGGTTATGCAGATCAGTATTATTTTAGCAGAGCTTTTAAAAAACATATAGGATGCTCACCAAAGGAGTATAGAAATTCTATAAAAAAGGGTGTTAATAGTGAGGATGAATAAAAAAATCATATGTTTTTTGTTGTTACTTTTGACAACAATTTTAGTAGTGAAAATTATACATATAAAGTCACTAGAAGTTGAAGACGGCTCAAAGGATACTTTTATATTGGAAGGTGTTGGAAAGGGAAAAAGCGGAGATATTTTAGTTGAAGTAGTTATTAAGAGTAATAAAATAAAGCATATAGAGATAATTGAGCACAATGAAACACCTGGATTTGATAAGTCAATGGTTCAACTAAGTGATGAAATTGTGGCTAAGAATTCCGTTGATGTGGATATTATTTCGGGTTCAACGATTACTAGTAAAGGGTTTATTTCAGCTGTTAATAATGCACTTAGTAAATATGATTTACAGGAAGGGTTAGAAGAAATTGTTGAAGGTAACGATATAGAGACAGACGATTATCAAAGTGAAGTTCTGATTATAGGTGGAGGTGGAGCTGGCTTTACAGCAGCTATTGAAGCAATGTCAATGGGAGCTTCTAGCGTTACTATAATTGAAAAAATGCCTTTTGGAGGTGGAAATACTAGAATGTCAGGAGGAGAATTTGCTGCTCCTGGTAACTGGGTACAAGTTGCAGAAGGTATTACAAATGACAGTGTAGAGTTATTTTATGAGGACATATATGAAGGTGGATACAGACAGGGGAAGCCAGAACTGATTAGAATATTAGCAGAAAGTGCTTTAGATAATGCTTTGTGGCTAAGAGATTTCGTGGGTGTTAAATATAGAGATGAGCAATCTTGGTATGGTGGACATACGGTAGCAAGAACTCTATGGCCTGAAGGCGATGGTCCAAAGTATATAGATACACTTATTAGGAAGGCATTGGATATGGGTGTTAATATAGAATACAACACTAGAGCAGAGCAGTTTATCCAAAACGAAGAGGGAAGAGTAATAGGAGTTATTGCAAAGAATAATGGAGTAGAAAAAAGGTTTTATGGAAATAAAGGAGTTATTCTTGCAACAGGTGGTTTTGGAGCCAATGTTGATATGAGGATGGAATATGATACGCAGTGGGGCAAGTTGGATGAATCGATTCCAACAACTAATTCTCCAGCTATTATTGGAGATGGAATTGTTATGGCAGACAATATTGGAGCAAATTTAGTTGGGATGGGTGCGATTCAGCTTTATCCAGTAAATAATCCAGCCACAGGAAATTATTATTTTATGGACTATGCAAGACTTATGTCTAATGCTTTACTTATTAATAAGGAGGGAAAACGCTTTGTTGACGAGAAAGAAACACGTGATAATATAGCAAAGGCCACTATTTTTCAACCTAATGCAACTTCTTATGAGTTAATAGATTACAAAGTTATAGAAGAAATGGATCTAGAGGGGAAATATAAGGATGAGCTTTTAAGAGGATATGACCAAGGGGTTATATTTAAAGGAACTTTAGAAGAATGCAGCAATTTTTTTGATATACCGTCAGAACAGGTAAAGGACACTGTTGAAAGATATAATAATTTTGTTGAGGCTGGAGTTGATCTTGACTTTAATAGGACGAAGGACTTGAGAAAAATAGAAGAAGGACCATATATAATGTTTGCCAGTGTAGTATCTGTTCATCATACTATGGGTGGAGTGGAAATTGATTCTTTAGCTCAAGTATTGAATGAAGACGGCAATGTAATTGAAGGTCTTTATGCAGCTGGTGAAGTTACAGGTGGAATCCATGGAGGAAATAGGTTGGGTTCTTTATCAATTCCTGATACGGTTACTTTTGGGAGAATTGCAGCAAGAAGTGCAGTTAGCAATGAAGGAGTTTTTATACCAGTGGGAAATAAATAAAAGTAGACTTAATTGTGTAATACCTAACAATTAATAAAATTGTTAGGTATTTTTGTAACATTTTTTATAATCATACGTTATATCTTTGAAGGGTGGTGAAGGGGATAGAAAATAATGCATTAACAATTATATATGAAAAGTATAGCAAAAGACTTTATTTATACCTTTTATCTCTTTGCCATAATAATCAGTTAGCAGAGGATTTAATGCAGGAAACTTTTATAAAAGCCTTTATGTCTTTAGAGGAGGTTACTGATGGGGTAGCTCAATGGCTTTATAAGGTAGCTAAAAATCTTTTCATTGATACCTTGAGGAAAAATAAGAATTTGGTGTTAGAGGATGAATTTGATATAAAAACTATATCTGACGACACTGATATTTTAAAAGAGCTTATCGTAAAGGAGAAAAATAGAAGGTTATATGTTGCTATTCAGCAGCTCTCTATAAAGGAAAGAGAATTAATAACCCTCTATTATTTTGGAGAATTAAAGCAAGAAGAGATTGCTAAGCAGTTGGGGCTTACCCATGGGGCAGTAAGAACAGCATTATCTAGAATTAAAAGAAGGTTGTTAAAGATTATGGAGGAGGATTAGATATGTCATATAAGGATAAATTTAAAGCTTATTTAGATGGTTCATTAGGGGAAGATAAGGCTAGAGAAGTTGAAGAAGATATCGAAAAAATCAAGGTTATTAGTGGTTATTTAGATGAAGAATTAGATGAAAAATTATTTGATGAGGATGATAGGTTAGAAGAGAATGTAGAAATTACAAATAAAGAAGAGGAGCTGAAGGATTTAGTTCAGAAGGCGATAAATAAGAAATTAAGAAGGTATGGAATTCTAGTTGGATCTTCAGTTTTAGCTATAGTATTATTTATAATGTTTGGCTTATCGCCAATAATGGATAGAATATATTACAATCCAAGTGAAAAGCTAGGGTCATATTCACAGGCTATAGATTTACCACTAGCAGTATATACAGAGTTACATTGTGCTAATAGATGGTTTAATTATACCAATATAAGTTCAGAGGGGTACGGGAAATATAGTTTAAAGGTTGGATATCAATTTCAAGGAGAAATAGAAGATTTTTATGTTACCATGGACAGAGGTAAGTTTGTAGGTGATTTTAATGGTATGCTTAAGGATAATTTGTTTGGAAACTCTTTTACAAGGGGTACAGCACATAATTATTTTGAGCCTAATGATGAGTATGCTTTAGAAGAATTAAGAAAGTTACCTGATACTACAGTTGTTGAAGCGGCAGTATCTTTCCCTAAGGATTTAGACTTAGCGGAATTGCAAGAATTGCAGGGAAGGTATAAAGAGTTTTTCATTACTTATGTACCAGTAAAGGTTACTAATGACAGTCGTCAAATAGGGGGATATATTGGATTTGAGCCTACTGGAACAGGTGTAGTTTTTGATGAAAAAACTTATGATGGTGAAAAATATCCTCTTTTAGAACTAGCCAATGTACAAGGTACTGAAATTACTCCAGAACAAAAGGAAATTCATTTGAAAAGTATGCTAAAATATATGGCAGATGCTGAAGAATTCAATACTGCGATAAATAGCCAGTTTGATTATAAAGAAGCTTTAGGATATATAGAGCGAAATGGAGTCAAAACCTTTGGAGTAGTAGTTAGAATGCCGATAAATGAACTTTTACAGCTTCGTGATGATGGTGTGGTAGAAAATATTCAAGTAATGGATGTGAAGTTATCTATTTTTAGTAAGTAGATAAATTTTTTGAAAGGCTTGAGGACTTGAATTAATACGGTTTATCTTTAAATTTTATTTGATATAATATTAATATGAGCATATAAAAAGTAGAGTGTTGGAGCATCATATTAGTTGTTTATGAAACTGGTATCACTATATATATTTATAAAATAGTAGCTATTCAATTTATTATGGAGGCTACTTTTTTTATGTGTACTAAATAGTGGATTTTAAATATGAAATTAAAATAGTGTAAATATATTTGTCAGAATTGTAAGTCTATAATCGTTATATTAAATAAGAGTACTCTTAAAGGATATGAGGTGATTTAGTGGAAGCTCAAATTAAGGATGAAAAACCAAAGAATAAGTTAGAATTGCTTTACGATGTATATGAAAATAAAATGTATGGCATAGCCTATTCAATTTTAAATAATGTGGAGCAGGCAGAGGATACGGTTCAAGATGCCATTATAAAACTTATTCCGCATTTAGAAAGCATAAACAGGATAGAGAGCTTTAAAACTAAGAGATTAGTAATGTACACAGTGAAGAATATTGCAATTGATAGATATCGTAGGAATCGTAAAGAGAGTCAGCTTTTCACAGAAGGGAGTGAGGATAGGCAATTAAGTGAAAGTAAAAATACAATACCATCAGTAAAATCTGTTGAAGATAGACATTTAGTAACACAGATACTTTCATCAATACCAGAGAAGTATAAAGAAATAATTCAATATCGTTGCTTTTATGAACTTAGCTATAAAGAAATCTCAATAATTTTAAATATTAGTGAAGATACAGCAGCTAAGCGGTACGAGAGAGCAAAGACTATGGTGAAAAAATTCATAGGAGATGATATATATGAATAAAAAAGATGAATTTGATAAATTAATGTATCTCTTAGGGGAGGAAAAGTCTATCGATCAGTTAAATCATCAAGCAAGAAAACATAAGTTTTCAGAGGAGTATGAGAGGAGAAAGTTAGAATTAATCAATGAGTATAAAGGTTCTAATGGAGAAACCATAGATGCGGATTTATCAACAAGCGCTGTAGGCAGAAAGAGTAGAAGCAAGAGGTTTGTAATATTATCCGTTGCAATCATTGCTATGTTAGCTATTTCTATAACAGCCCTTGGAATTGCAACAAGATATGAGGTTAAAGCTAATAGAAATGAAGAAACAGGAACCTTTACGTTAGATGTTAAGCCAATATTTAAAAATGATAAGGTGCCAGAAATTAAAGTTGTTCCGCAATATTTACCGGAAGGATATGTAGAGGTTAAAGACACACCAGGAAAATATCATCTTAGTGGAAGTGGTAGCACAGGTGGAATTACAATATTACCAGTATATAGTCCATATGACTTTAAAGATATATATGTAAGTAGTGTTGAGGATAAAACTATAGGTGGAGTAAAAGCGAAGGTTCTTACTAGAGATGGAATTGATTTTAGACATATTATCTATCTTTTATATGAAAATGATGGTCAAATTGTTAAGTTATATGGACATGAAACCGTGCCTTTAGAGGAACTTATTAAAGTTGCTGAAAATATAACATATAACGAAATACCAGGTTCCTTCGTTGATATTCCAGCATACTCTTCAGGATATGTTAATAACAAAGATGAGGTAGTTGAAAATACAATTCAAGAACCTGTAGAGAGAGAATTCTTTGGAATCAATGAGGAAAGAAAGGATTTTATAGCTATAGAAAAAGCTGATTTAAGCTATACAGTTAAAAATATTGAGGTGATGGATGAAGCACCAGACCTAAAGCAAGAGTATTTTGCAAGAATAGAAAATGTCGTTGACAAATATGATAATTATCTTCAATATTTAAATGATGATGGAACTCTAAAAGAATATGAAAGACTTGAGAGAGAGTACTGGGCTAACAATAAAATGAATAGACAGACTAAAGTAGTTGGAATGAAATTTGTATATGTAACCTTAGAAGTAACTAACACTTCGGAGGAAGATATAATTGATACATCTTTTTCACCGCGTATGACATATATAATTGAAAAACTTGAGCATGACGAAGAGGGAATATATCCTTCTAATCATGAGCTTCAGTATGAGGCTAGACCATTCTATTTTGATAAGGGTGATTATCAAGGAACTCATTACTATTTTGTTGATTTTAAAGCAAAAGAAACCTATGAAATTCATTTAGCTTATGCAGTTGATGAAGATTATATTGATAATGCATATATATCTTTTAATACGTTAGGATTTGACATGTCAGCAAATCCTAGGGAGATTAGTAGGAGCTATATTAAAGTTATGAAATAGTAAGATACTCCAGTAATAATTAAATTTATTACTGGAGTTTTTATGTCGAAAATATTGTTAAAAATATATCATCAAACCTATTGAAGTTTTGTTATAGTTGTTATACTATATATATAACAGATATAACAAAGTATAAGGATGTGGGTTTAATGTTATCAATAAAAAATTATTCAAAATCCTATAGTAAAGGAAAGAAAGTTGTAGACAACGTTTCTATAGAAGTGCAGCCAGGTGAGATTTTTGGGTTCATCGGTCACAATGGTGCAGGAAAGACTACCACAATAAAAGCTGTTGTTGGTATTTTAGATTTTGAGGAAGGTACTATTTTAATCAATGGAAATGACATAAAGAAAGAACCTTTAAAATGTAAAAAGGATATAGCATATATTCCGGACAATCCTGATTTATATAATTCATTAACTGGAATTCAGTATTTAAACTTCATTGGAGATATTTTTGAAGTTCCAAAAGCTGAAAGAGAAAATCTTATAAAGAAGTATAGCGATGCTTTTGAAATTACTAAGGCTCTAGGGGATGTAATTTCTTCTTATTCACATGGAATGAAGCAAAAGCTGGCTTTAATTTCTGCATTAATTCATAAACCAAAGCTTTTAGTGCTAGATGAGCCTTTTGTTGGATTAGATCCAAAGGCAGCTCATTTATTAAAGGGCTTTATGAGAGATTTATGTGATGAGGGTGGAGCCATATTTTTCTCAACTCACGTGTTAGAGGTTGCTGAGAAACTTTGCGATAAAGTTGCAATTATTAAAGGTGGTAAGCTTGTGGCTTCAGGAACCACTGAAGAAGTTAAGGGTGATGGAAGCCTTGAAGAATTATTTATGGAGTTGATTGATAATGAGTAAACTTGGAATTTTATTAAAAGCCAATATAATAAATTCATTAGGAATAAATAATATTAAAAATGCAAAGGGAAGTGGAACGAGGAATGCTTTTGCTGGAGCAAGCCTTTTGATAGGAATTATAGCCATTGGAGCTGTAGTTGTTATCTATGCCTCTGGTCTTGCAATGATGCTTAATCAATTTGGAATGCTGGATTTGATATTAATCAGTTCAGTAATAATGAGTGTGTTATTTGTTCTCTTTACATCTATTTATAAGGCACAAGGGGTTTTATTTGGTTCAAAGGATTTTGAGAATTTAATGAGTCTTCCAATAAAGCCAAGCGTTGTTTTAACAAGCAAGATGTTAGAATTATTGCTATTAAATTACTTGTTTACAGCATTAGTTTTAATTCCAACATCAGTAGTTTATTTTAGAAATGCTAGTGTAAGCCCTATGTTCTTTATGTTTATGCTAATATCAATTTTATTTATTCCACTACTACCAATAGTTGTGGCTTCAGTTTGTGCTTTTGGCTTAAGCTATGTGTCCTCAAAAACAAAACACAAAAACACAATCTTAACGGTTTTAAGTATTGTATTTTTAGTTGGATTTATGGCTGCATCTTTTAAGTTAAATGACATAATGAACTATGTAATGGTAAATAGCGGTTCTATAGCGACCGCTATGACTAAAGTGTTCCCACCAGCATATTATTATGCTGATGCTTTAGCAAATTTAAGTGTTTCATCTTTAGGAATGTTAGTGGTTTGGTCTGTAGTACCATTTATCATTTTTGTAGGAATATTTGCAAGAAGTTTTAAATCAATTAACTTAAGATTAGGGGAGACCTTTAAGAAATCAAACTATAAAATGACTTCGCTAAAAACTTCTTCACCTACAGTAGCCTTATTTAAAAAAGAACTTAGAAGGTATTTATCATCTTCAATTTACGTGATGAATACTTCAGTAGGAATGATTCTAGTGCTTTTAGCGGCAGCAGTAGCGGCTTTTGTTGGAGCAGAAGGATTTATAAAGCTAATGATGGAGTCTGGAGATGCTGATATTACAATGGCAATTAATGCTATGAAGGATATGCTTCAATTTATGCCGTTAATAATTATATGTTTTGGAGTTGGAATGAGTTGTACCACAGGTTCATCAATTTCTTTAGAGGGGAAAAATCTTTGGATTTTAAAGTCATCTCCAGTAAAAGCCTTTGATATTTTTAAGGGGAAGATTGCAGTGAATTTAGCACTTACAGTACCAGCAATAATATTATGTACAATTTTATTCTGGATAGGTTTTGACTTAACCCTTGTAAATGCAATGTGGACATTATTAATTCCAACACTACTTGCAATTTTAGTTGCAGTGTCTGGAGTAACAATAAATCTATATTTCCCTAAAATGGATTGGAAGAATGAAACTCAAGTTGTTAAGCAGAGCTTAAGTTCCATGGTAAGCATGTTTATGGGGGTAATTTTAGTGGCAATAGTAATTGGAATATGTTATCTTTCTATTAAGTACCTTCAGATTACCAATATTTATGTTTACCTAACTGGTATAACAGTATTATTAGTAATTTTAGATGTGGTATCAGTTATCATGTTAAAAACAAAAGGGGAAAATTTATTTAACAAACTTAGTTGTTAGATAGGGGATGAGGAATTGATTTTAAAGATAGATTTTGACTCGGAGATACCAATATATCTTCAAATCAAGAATCAAGTCATAGAAGGAATAGCAAAGGGACAGATTGAGGATGGTGAGGAACTTCCTTCAGTAAGGGGACTTGCAGAGGATATTGGAGTTAATATGCATACGGTTAATAAGGCATATTCACTCCTTAAGGATGATGGATATTTAAAGATAGACAGAAGAAGAGGAGCCTTTATTTCTCTAGATTTAAAATTGTCAGAGGAAAAGTTTAAAGAGGAATTGAATTACAATTTATGCCATTATATGGCGGAATGTTATAATAGAGGTATAGATAAAGAACTGTTAAAAAAGAGGATTGATAGTATCTTCAAGCAGTTTGAAGAGGGAGATGACTAGTATGGACAGGGTTATAGGACTGGTTACAGTTAACTCATTTATTATTGTTTTATTTTTGGTATCTTATTTTTTAAATAGGTTATCTAATAATGGAATATTCTTTGGAGTGAGATTTCCAATGGAGTATTTTGGAGAGCAGGAGCTGCTAGATTTAGATAAAGCTTATAAAAGAATAATTTTCATTATATATGTAGCGTTATTTATCATATTGAATACTGTTAGCTTTAAAGTGGATGTGTTAAATGATGAGGCTATGGAATGGATAATTGGTTCAATGGCAATTATCTATATGTTAATATCTAATGGAATATTTATTGTATATCATTTTAAAACTAAGAAGCTAAAAAGAGAAAAGGGCTGGACATATAAAAGAAGAAATGTTGTGGTTACAGACACAACCCTTAGAAAGCCTAAAAGAGATGAGAAGTATAAGCCTATAGATTCAAGAGTGTTTTTAGTATTACTAGTCTTTCCTATAATAATGGGTATTTTTACTTTAGTTAAATTTAATCAACTTCCGTCAGTTATGGAGATTCCGAATTCCACTTTTGGAGTAGTTGAAACCCATACTCTAAGAGGAAAATTAATCATATTTCAATTTCCTTTAACTCAATTTATCATGGGAATTTTGATGTATGGCACAAGCTTAATGATAAATAAATCCAGGGTAGATTTAAATAGTGGCTCCATTGAAGGTACAGTGCTTCGCAAGAAGAGGTTTAGAAGATTAGGATCAATGATGATGTTTGTTACCGCTCTTCAAATGATGCTTATGTTCTCAATTATTCAAAGCTCAATTCTTTGGAGCTTTGATATTACAATAATAAACTATGTATTTATAATTGCATTATTTTTAACTATGATTACATTCATGATTATGTTTATAAGAATGGGACAAGGTGGTAGAAATCTTCAAAAGCTAGAAGAAAAGGATGAGCTTTATAAGGATGATGACGACAAATGGATTCTTGGCGGCTTTTACTATAATAAAAATGACCCAGCTTGGATGGTGGAAAAGAGAACTGGAGTCGGTTGGACAGTTAATTTTGCTAATCCAAAGTCTTGGATTGCCATGGGTGGATTAATCATATTTATAGTTATCAATATTGTTGTAAGTATGATTGTTAGTAAATAAGTGAGGTATGTGTAGTGATTATTTTAAAGTTTTTAGGAACAATAATTTTATGGGCTTTAGCAATCATACTATCTACAGGAAAAGCAAACTTCCTAATTGCAGGTTATAACACCTCATCTAAGGAAGAACAAGAAAAATATGATGGAAAAGCTTTATCAAAGTATATGGCAAAGTTATGTTTTGTTTTGGGAATTATTATGTTAGCGGTGCCATTATCGGATGTTTTAAATATCGGAAGTTTTAATGCTGTTTTTTGGGGAAGTAATGTAGCTTTTATAGTTGTAGTTATTGGTTCAATAATTTATATGAATACTGGAAATAGATTTCAGAAGTAAAGCTGATAAATGATTTAATAGGGGGATGATATTTGTGAAATTTATTCTATATAGTATAAGTGCTTTAATAGGGATTTTATTGGTGATATTTGGATATCAAATAAAGTTCAAGAGAAAAACCGGGCTTATAAATGATTATAAAATAAAAAATATCAAGGATGAATTAGGGTATACAAATTGGATTGGAAAAAGTGAATTAATTATAGGATTAGTTATTATAATACTGTCTATTGTAACTGGTATGCTTAATAGAGCTATGGAACTTGTAGTTTTAGATATAGTGTTGATAATTACATTGATTGTATTATTGATTTCCGGAGATAGGAAATATAGAGAAAAATAAATATTTAAATTTAAGAGCTGCCCGAATTTTATCGGGACAGCTCTTTTAAATTATATTATCTTCATAGGAATCATAAAGTTTATTAAGTTCACTTTTTCCCATTAGGCGGTAAACTAGGTATCCCATTATGATTACACCTGGAATATCAATTATAAGTCTGGCAATGGTAAATTTGTATCCTAGGGCAGATACTTCAAAAAGAAGAGTTGATATTTTAGTTACGCACCAAGCGTTCATAAAGATGATTACATTGCTAAATCTAACACCTTTTTTAATAAGTACTGCTGTAAAAGGAAAAGCAGCATACATAGGACCTGCAGCAATAGAGCCAATGGCCATGGCAAGAATGATTCCCACAATCCCAGAATCATTTCCCATGTATTTAATTAGGGTTTCTCTAGGAACCCATACATCCATAAGTCCTAAGAGAATCATTATTGGTGGTAGAACTGATAGCATCTGAATGAAGTTAGAGGAAGCACTTTCTACAGTTCTAATTGCTATGCTAGGATGGAACAAGTAGATTGCTAAAAGAACTTCTAAAGATATTAAAAAGAAGGCATATCGTTTTACTAAGTAAGTTACTTTTTCCATCATAATAAATTCACCACCCTTTCAATTAAGAGGGCGATAACAAAGGAAAATAAAAATGCCAATAGATTTCTGAGGAAGGCAGCTTTTTTACCGATATATTTAGCTTCAAGTGTAAAGGTTATAATACCAACCATGGTTAAGGTTGCAATTAGAGCACCAACTTGTGGATAGCCAGCTCCACTCTGAAGAAGGGTTTGTCCTGTTGAAAATGCTACGAAGGTTGGCATTATTGTTATAGATCCGATTATAGATGAAATAAGTATCCCTAAAAATCCAGAGTTTTCACCAATAAGATTTGATATAGCTTGAGGGTTAACTATTGCAAGTACAATTCCTATGATGACTATAATTCCAAGAAATTGAGGCATTATACCTTCGAATGATTTTAAAGAGATCTTTAGTGCTTTAATGGTTTTAGCTCTGTCTTTAAAGAATGAAATTATTAATAAGAGAGAGGCTAAACAATATAATATTTGTGCAGTCATAAAATCACTTCCGCTTTCGTTTATTAAATGATAATACTATAATATGAAATATAGATTTAGTTGTGATAGAGAAGTGATTTATGAAAGTGAGCAATGAAAGGGGATAGGTTTATGGAAATTTATACTATTGGCCATTCTAATTATACCGTTGAAAGGCTTATTGATATGCTTAGGTATTATCATATTGATTGTGTGGTTGATATAAGAGGGACACCCTATTCTAAATATAATATTCAGTTTGATAAGGAAACTATTAAAGAGACTTTAACTAAGGCAGGATTTATATATATTTATATGGCAAAGGAGTTAGCGGCAAAGAGAGAAAATAAAATATCTTATTACGATGAAGGCTATTCAGATTTTGAAAGGGTCGTTCTTGAGGAAGATTTTAAAAAAGGTATAGATAGGCTTAGGGATGGAGTTAAAAAGGGATACAGAATTGCTCTTATGGGAGCTATGCAGGATCCAAACAGGTGTCATCGAAGCATTTTAGTAGGAAGAGCACTTAGGGATAATGGATTTACTGTAAGGCATATTTTAGATGACTATTCCCTAGCTTCTCAAGAAGATATGGAGCAAGCTTTATTAGAGAAGTATTTTAAGGATAGGGAGCAAATGACCATTGATGCTCTCTTAGGGAATGATAAGACGGAGCAAGAGCTAATTGAAGAAGGGTACAGACTGGCTAATAGAGAAATTGGATATAGAATTGAGCATTTGTAGTGTTTTATGAGTTTTATTATTAGGGGAGCAGATTAATTTGTGTAAAATAAAAATTAATCTGCTCTATTTTTGTATCTAATATAGCTGCTTTTTTCGTAAAAAGTTACTATCATTTTTAAGTCTAGAATTTAAACTTAATCAATCATGCTTAACAGGATGTTTTTATGTAAATATAGCTTTTTTCTTTCCGTTTTTCTTTCTTGGATATTCACGAATTCTACTTATATATTCTAAATTAATTATTTCCACATTATTATCTGATTTTACGTAAATCCAATTATCTTGAATTCGCTCGATAACTCCTATTATTTGAGTTTGAAAGGTGTAAATTATACATTCTTTTCCTATAAATTCTTTAATGATTTCGTTCATTTCTGTAATCCCCACTTTCTTTTTACTTATCCTTTTTATAATTAATCTCTGTAGCTCTTGTTTATCATTTCTAGAATTCCATAATATAATAAATAACAGTATTATAATGGGAAAATAAGTAGATGACAAATTAAATCACCCCCTGAAAAGTACTATGGTATAAGTATAACATGAAGTGTGTTTGTATTACATAGTTTGTATTTTATGTATAAATGTTTGCAATTATATAGTATTACAATAAATAAGAGAAAAATAGGATTAAAGGTTTATAGGAATAAGAAAACTACAGAGGTTATAAACCACTGTAGTTTTTGGATATATATAATTAAACAGCATTCAGGGGTGTGCTTAATTAATAGCAGTATTTTCTTCAACTAGGTTTAAAGCAGTTTTTTTATCAATTATCAGATTATAGATAAGTCCTAAAAGCACCAGGATACCACCAATTATTTTACCTAGTGATAGAGTTCTAAGGTTGATATAGTCAATGATTATGCCAACAAAGAGCTGACCTATGAAGCAAAATAAAGTCATGTAAAATGTAGAGATTCTGGGAGCTGCATAGGAGGATAGTGAAACTACCATAACGCCAAGAAAGCCTCCTAAATATCCTGTAAAGGGAACTTTAGATAATGGTAGACTTGAAATAGCTGTGATTTCCTTTGTAAAAAGAAGAATTATAAAGGAGAAAAATAAACCTGTTACGTAGTTAAAAAATGTACTAGAGAAAACTCCGATTTTATGTCCAAGGTTTGCATTGATTATTCTAGCCACAACTATGGACACACCAGCTATAAAGGCTAAAATTAATGAATATATCATGGATGTACCTCCTAATAAATTGTCATTATTATAATTCCAAGAATCATAAGTGAGAGTCCAAAGAATTTCTTTTTATTAAACTTAACATTAGTTACTTCCAAAAGTCCGTAGTGGTCAATTAATATGGAGGAAATAACCTGACCTAAAAGGCCTATGGAGATGGTGAGGGTTGCACCGATGGTTCCCATGCTAATATTATTGCAAACTACTGTGATAATTCCGATGGCACCACCGCTGTATAGTAAAAGGGGAAAACCCTTAGTAAAGTTAATTTTATATTTCTTTATAAGAATAATAATTAAAATTGTAACTAAACCAACTAGGTGGATAATAACTGTGGAGATGTAGGTTCCAGTATGCTGAGCTAGGATGCTGTTAAAGCTGAGCATTATGGAAATTAATCCACCGATAAATATGGAAAGAAGATTATTCATATAATTGTACTCCTTTATTCTTTTTTATAAATTTATCATAAATGATTTAATTTGAAATATGACATATGTCATATTAAATGGTTTAATATAAATAAGATAATATAGTTGAAACTTAAATTAATGGGGTTTATATGATGAGAAGGATAAATAGTAAGAGCTTATTAAAGAAGTATATAAATAAATATAGAATAAATGAGATGTTTTCTAGTAATTTAGAGGAATATATGGAGTTAATAGTATTTGAAAAGGGAGATTATCTTAGTAGAGAGGGAGATCCTATAGAGCATTTGCTTTTCTTTGTTAAGGGGAAGGCCAAGGTTTACATAAATTTGGAGAACGGAAAGGCGTTACTACTTTGTTTTTACTATCCATTTATGTTGTTTGGTGATTTAGAATTAGTAAGTCAGAAGATGGCAACCACCAATACTGTGGTAATTGATGAAGTCCACTGCATAGCACTTCCACTGAATAAAGTTAGGGATGAATTGTTAAAGGATTCAAAGTTGATGGGGTATGTCTGTGAATCTTTGGGTGATAAGCTGGAGAGAGCATCAAAAAATGGTACAATTAATCTTCTATATCCATTAGAAAACAGGGTGGCAAGCTATATTATTGCAACCATGGAAAAGGTAAAGATTGAAGATAATGAGCTATTTCAATTTAATGAGAATTTAACTACTTTAGCTGAACTTCTGGGTACTAGCTACAGACATCTTTTAAGAACTTTAAATAAGTTAGTGGATGAGAGGCTTTTGAAGAAACAGAAAGGCTGCTTCCTAGTAATAGATGAAAAGAAATTAAGAGCTTTAGCGGCTGATATTTATAGGTGATTAAAAGATAAAATATAGGACTATACAGGAAGAGTTTTCCTTTATAGTCCTTTTAAGTAATTTATTATTTTATTATAGTTTTTCCACCCATGTATGGTTGTAATGCTTTAGGAATGTTAATTGTTCCGTCTTCATTTAAGTTGTTTTCAAGGAAGGCAATTAACATTCTTGGAGGAGCTACAACTGTGTTGTTTAATGTGTGAGCAAAGTATTTACCGTTCTCACCATTAACACGGATTTTTAATCTTCTAGCTTGAGCATCTCCTAAGTTTGAGCAGCTACCTACTTCGAAGTATTTCTTTTGTCTTGGAGACCAAGCTTCAACGTCTATAGATTTAACTTTTAAGTCAGCTAAGTCACCAGAGCAGCACTCGATAGTTCTTACTGGAATGTCAAGGGTACGGAATAACTCAACAGTGTACTGCCAAAGTTTTTCAAACCACTCTTTGCTTTCTTCAGGTTTACATACAACTATCATTTCTTGTTTTTCGAATTGGTGAATTCTATATACTCCTCTTTCTTCTAAACCGTGAGCTCCTTTTTCTTTTCTGAAGCATGGAGAGTAAGAAGTTAAAGTTTGAGGAAGAGAAGCTTCAGGAAGAATAGTATCAATGAATTTACCTATCATTGAGTGCTCACTAGTTCCAATTAGGTATAAATCTTCTCCTTCAATTTTGTACATCATAGCATCCATTTCAGCAAAGCTCATTACTCCAGTAACAACTTCGCTACGAATCATGAATGGAGGTATACAATAAGTGAAACCTTTATCTATCATGAAATCTCTAGCGTAAGAAATAACTGCAGAGTGAACTCTTGCGATATCTCCCATGAAGTAGTAGAAGCCACTTCCAGCAACCTTTCTAGCGCTGTCTAAGTCAATACCGTTAAGTTTGCTCATTATATCAGTGTGATATGGAATTTCAAATTCAGGAACTACTGGTTCACCAAATTTTTCAACTTCAACGTTTTCGCTATCATCTTTTCCTACTGGAACTGAAGGGTCAATAATGTTTGGAAGTGTCATCATTATTGTTTTAATTCTTTCTTCAATTTCAACTTCTTTTTTATCAAGCTCAGCTATTCTGTCAGCTCCTTCTGCAACTTTAACCTTTACAGCCTCAGCTTCTTCTCTTTTACCTTGCTTCATTAAGCTTCCAATTTCCTTTGAAAGTCTGTTTCTATCTGCTCTTAAGTTTTCAACTTCAACTTTAAGTGTTCTGTTTTCAACATCTAAGGCAATAACTTCATCAACTAATTCTAACTTATTGTCTTGGAATTTCTTTTTGATATTTTCTTTAACTACTTCAGGGTTTTCTCTAACAAATCTTAAATCTAACATTTTTCATCCTCCATTTGTAATATGTTTTATTTTTATAAACAAAAAAAGACTTCTTTATCCTACTATGGGACGAAAGAAATCCGTGTTGCCACCCAAATTGCTAATTTGAATAAAATTAGCCACTCGACAGTAATATAAAGGTTACTAACCTTCAGCTTTTAACTGATAGCTCCAAAAGTGGAAAGACTTACAATTACACTGATTTTCACCATCCATCAGCTCTCTAAAGTAATCAATAAATCGTAGTTTTTATCAACGCTAATTATATTTTGTTTGAATTAATTATATAACTGTTAAAAAAGAATTTCAAGAAGATTTATTTATATTATGATTATTTGCAATAAAAATTTATTTATACGGGGTATTTTCAAATTTTTGGATCATGGAGGTCCAGTTTTTTATAAATAGAGTTAATATATAAAAAATATACGTGTAAAATAATATTGACTATTAACAAAACAATAATTTAGGTATATAATGTAATAGTAGTAAAATTATTGTACTAATTTGAAAGGAGTTGTTTTATATGAAAAAAATAATGAATCTGAAATCAAATAATTATATAACTGCTCCAACTATAGGTATTAGCGGATCTATAGATTAATTAGTATTTTAATTCTTTAAGTGAGACTCCAAATCTTTGATTTGGTTAGTCGAAGTTAAGTGAAAATCTAAATCTTAGATTTAGTTATTCGAATTTACTCTGTAAGAGTACTCCTTTTAATGAATATGAGAAGGAGTTTCTATTAAGAGTTAAGCTTAGATAATAGTAAGAGGAATTTGACCTTGGAGTAGTTAGCTATGCCGAGGTTTTTTTGCGTTCAAATATAAAATTACAAATGGTGGATTGATGAGATCTAGATTTTTATAATTTTATTTTGAATAAGAAAAACTCCAATATTATCTAAGCTTATATTATTTTTTTGAAGGAGTGATGTTTTATGATGAAGAGTGTTTTAGTAAAAAATGTAATAGAGGGTAAAAGAAGAAAAAGAAATGGAAAGGCGTGGGTGCTATTAATAATTTAAATCAATTTGAAAAACTATATAAACTAGGGTTAAATGAAGAAATAGTAAATCAGTGGAGTGAAAGCTTTAGGAAGTATTCCTTAGGAAGAGTAACTGCACAATATAGAAATTTATATAAAATAATAACTGAAGCAGGTGAGACTACTGGGGTCGTTTCAGGAAAACTACAATATGAACTCATGTATAAAAGGGATTTTCCAGCAGTAGGTGACTGGGTTGCAACAGAACAGGTGCAAAGTGGCAATAGTGTCATTCATGAGATTTTACAAAGAAAAACAGTGATATGTAGAAAGGTAGCAGGAGGAAAGAGTGAGGAGCAGGTTCTAGCTGTTAATGTTGATAAAGTTTTTATTACCATGTCTTTAAACCAAGATTTTAACGTGAGAAGATTGGAAAGATATATAAATATTGCTTGGGACAGTGGAGCAATTCCTGTAATAATACTAACTAAATCTGACTTGTATGAGGATGTTGAAGAGCAACGAATGAAGCTTGAAGAGGTAGCATTAGGAATAGATATAATATCAGTTAGTTCACTTACAGGTGATGGGATTGAAATCATTAGAAGCTTAATTGGTGAAGGAAAAACTGTTGTGTTTATTGGATCATCAGGAGTGGGAAAATCTACTCTTATCAATAAGCTTTTAGGTGAGGATATTCAGATAACTAAGGATATTGGTTTTAATGACAAGGGAAGACATACCACTACAAATCGTGAATTATTCATAATGGATGATGGGGGAATAATCATTGATACACCTGGAATGAGAGAGCTTCAGCTAAGTCAAGGGGATATGGAAGCAACTTTTAGGGATATTGAAACTTTAGCACAGCAGTGTTATTTTAGGGATTGCACCCATAGAGCTGAACCACGATGTGCTATAAAGGAAGCCATTAGAAATGGACAGTTGTCACTTGAGAGATTTAAGAGTTATGAAAAGCTAATGAGGGAAATAAAGAATGAGAAAGTAAGAAGAGCAGCAAAAGAAAAAATAAATGAAAGAAAAGCTCAACGAAGAATTAAGAACTAAGCCTAAAGATTAAGGAATTTCAATATGTATATCAATTTAAAGTTACAATTTAAGGTGAATTATTATTGAAAAATATAGGTAATTAAGGTATATTTAATAAGTAAGTTCAATTTATATATAAGAATCTAATAACCATACTTTCGTTAGGTATGGTTATTTTGCTGTAAAGATAATAAGAGGGAAAGAGGGGATAAATATGAAGATAGCTTCAGACAAAAAATTTTATAAGCTTTTATTTAGTATATCAATACCAATTGCTATGCAAAATTTAATTACATTTGCTGTGAGTATGATTGATACTTTAATGGTTGGATCTTTAGGTAAAGTGCCATTATCAGCAGTGTCTATAGCAAACAATCTATTCTTTGTTTTAATGATCTTAATATTTGGACTAGCAAGTGGGTCAAATATTATGATATCTCAATATTGGGGAAAAGAAGATGTAAAGACAATACATAAGATTCTATCTATAATGTATAGGGTTTGTATAGGTATTATATTAGTTTTTATTGGAATAGCAGTATTTTTACCAAATCAATTTATGAGTATCTTTTCTACCGATGCAGAAGTAATTGCAGAGGGAGCTAAGTACTTAAGAATAGTTTGTATAGGATATATGTTCTATGGAATAACCAATTGTACAATAATGATGCTTCGTTCTGTTAAGACAGTTAAGATTTCAATTGTAGTTTATACAGTTTCACTTTGTGTAAATGCTTTCTTTAACTGGATATTTATATTTGGGAATTTAGGAGCACCTGCCATGGGAGTACAAGGGGCAGCTCTTGCAACTGCCATTGCTAGAATTACTGAATTTACTATTGTAATGATATTCATGGTATTTATAGAAGATAAAATAAGATTAAGACCAAAGCACTTAGTAAAAGTTGATAAGATTATATTAAAGGATTATGTTGGAACTTGTGCACCAGTTCTATTTAACGAATTATTATGGTCTACTGGTTCATCAATGATCTCAGTGGTTGTTGGAAGAATGGGAACTGATATTGTAGCTGCCAATACTATTAACAGCGTAGCATTTCAATTAGTTACTGTATTTATATTTGGGATATCTAATGCAACATCTGTTATTATTGGTAATACCATTGGTGAAGGTAGAAAAGAAAAAGCCAAGGAATATGCCTTTACAATTGCTATTTTTAGTTTCATAGTTGGAATTATGGCAGGATTAATTATTTATACTATAAGACCATTTGTTGTAAGCTTGTACAATGTACCTGCAGAAACAAAAGCTATTGCTATGGAGATAATGAGTGTAACTGCAATTATTCTTATCTTTCAATCAGTTGGAAACTGTATGATGATGGGGGTTCTTCGTGGTGGTGGAGATGCCAAGTTCGTTTTAATTAACGACATTATATTTATGTGGCTTATTGCCATACCAGGAGGTTTTTTTGCAGCTTTTGTTTTAAATCTTCCAATTGTGCCTGTGTTCTTTGTGCTAAAAGCAGATGAAATGTTTAAATCTGTTGTAGCTATATTCAGAGTAGTTAGCGGAAAATGGGTAAAGGATGTAACAAGAGATTTTTCAGAGTTAGAGCTTGAGGCAAAGGCTTAAAATATATAGAAAAAAGAATCACTTGATCCGTGGATTTTACGGGTCAGGTGATTCTTTTGATTATCCGCATAAGCCTATTTAAGAAAGTATCTTTCAATATACCTGTAGGCCTCAGATAAGTCTAAGTTGTCTACAGCTTTCTTCAGAAGAGGTACTTTTTTATAGTCATCTAAAGGTATTTCATAATTTAATATAGGGTTTATACGGTGATAGTTTAGGCCTATAAGCTCCTGACAATACATTTCCGATAAAGGAGCATCTGACATAAGAAGAATAGACACTAAAGGCAGCTTCATATTTGAGGTTGGATAAAGAGCCCATTGTAAGGCACCCCAGTTGGAGGTATCATTTTTTATTGAATCAAGGGTTTGGCCTGTGCCTATAGATAGTACTCTAAAGTCAGAGAGCTGATGTCGTGGTTTAAGTATTTTCATGGTTGAAATCATGGAAGAGGCTGAAGGACTGTTATCTATAACGCCGCCATCTATAAAGTTTTTATGTGAAGGAAAGTAGGTTGGGGCTGCAGAGCTAGAAAGTGCTACATCAATTACTTTTGCAGTAGAGAGTTCGCCTTTGGATAAATTGTTAAAAAACACTGGCTGCCAATTGTTAGAGTTAAAGCCTTTAACATTGAAAGAGGGGATAAATACATATTTTTTTAGGTCACCTATAGTTAAGTCTTCATGAAAAACGGTACTTAGAATATTTTTTAGATTTTTATTGCTGTATTTAGGTTTGAAAGGATTAAAGTGTGCAGGTGTAAAAATAGATTTAATAGTTTCATAATTGTAAAGATTATCGATATATTCACTATCTTTTCCATAGGCAAGAACTAGAGATATTAGTGCACCAGTTGAAGTTCCAGCAAATAGATCTGTTTTTGATAAAAGTTCAGGATATTTTTCACATAGTCTTTTGAGAATCCTTGTTGATAAAGCACCTTTTATGCCGCCGCCATCAAAGGAAATAATTCTAAAAGGAGCCATAGAGTACCTCCCATATAACAGTTAAATCTTATAGTATTAGTTTATTAAATACATATATTTCTGGTACTTAATAATTAAGCTAAAAAGGAAATAAACACATAGCTGAATTTATATGGAATATATTAAATAATAAGAATTAATAATTTACTTAATAAGATTGACTCATAAAAAGTTTCATGTCAATGATAGCGGAATTTCTATGAAAATATTTTACAGCAAAAGAAATGTTAATAGATTAGTGTTAAGGAGTTACAAGAGTGATAGAAATTACAGAAAGAGAAGTGATACCATGAATATGTTTATATGTGTAAATTTTACATATAATCTTATATAGGATATAATTATAGATGAATAAATAATAGAGAATAGAAAGGGGAATGCCTTTATGGCCGCAGCTCATCATTGATTACAGGACGAAAGAATTAATATTTTAAAACAGCCTATTTTCATAGGTTTATTTGTCGTGTAATTAATAGGAGGACGGTTATGAAAAATAATAAATATATATTGTATGCTATTTCTTTTTTACAAGGGATAGTTTTTTATGGAGCATTCTCAGTAGTTTTCAGGGAGTCTAGAGGACTTAGTTTAAGTCAGATTTTCCTCCTTGAAAGTATTTTTGTGATTCTTATGTTAATATTTGAGGTTCCATGGGGAATCATTGGGGATAAAATTGGATATAAGAAAACTTTAGTAATAGCTTATGGCATGTTTTGGTTATCTAAGATTATATTTTACTGTTCATATTCATTTATGGGATTCTTGATGGAATCAGTAATAGCGGCCATAGCTATTTCAGGGATATCTGGATGTGATAGTGCATTAATTTACTCCTCAATTGATAAATCTGAAAGTGATAAGGTATTTGGAATTTATGGGGCTATGAGTACTGCGGGCTTTTTAATATCAGCTCTTGTAAGTGGAATTCTCGTTAAAATATCCATTGATTTATTAGCCTTAGCTACTATAATACCATACACCTTGGCATTTTTATTAAGCTTTGCTTTAAAGGATAACCATAAATATAAGGATGAAATTCATGAAGAGGCACACAGTATTTTAGAAAGCTTAAAACTGGCAGTAGCAAATAAAAAAATTGTGGGTTTTGTCATTGCAGTTGCAGTTCTAAGTGAAACTACCCACAGCATATGTGTTTTTTTTAATCAGCCTCTATACATCAGAAGTGGCATAGGTTTAAATTGGTTTGGAATGCTTACAGCTTTAATGCAGGTAGCAACATTTATAGCAGTAAGAGCTCATAAAATTAAAAGAAAGATTGGAGAAAGAAAATTATTAAATGGAGCTTTACTTTTAGTTATTGCATGCAATTTAATCTTGATAAAAAGTGGCATTGCTTTATTGACTATTGTTTTGATTTTTATCATAGAGGGAGCTTTTGCATTAACTCAACCAATCACAGAAACCATAAAGAATGAAAGTGTATCTACATCAAATAGAGCTACTATCCTTTCGGCTTATGCAATGATAGCAAATATAACTGCTGCAGTAATAAATATTATAATTTCAGCAGCATCAAAAATTTCTTTAGAAGCTGCCATTGGAGTATGCTTATTAATCAATATTTTTGCATTAGTTCCTATGAAGTTTTATTTAAATAGAAAAATAAGCGCCGTAAATAAAAAATAACCTTGGATAATGAGTAAGAAACGATAATCATATTAACTATAATTATGATAACCATATTAGATGTTAATGGTATAAAGAGGAATGAAGCTAATGAGCTTTGTTCCTTTTTGTATTAGAAAACCCCGCGTTAGACGTGGGGTTCAATAAAGCTTTCAGCGATGAGTCCCCAACAAAAAACTCCTTCTGATATAATAAAGTTGTGGTCTGGCAACTACAATTTTAAAATCAGA